>DASVUZ010000036.1:0-169936 GCA_036386795.1 Allosphingosinicella sp. | reverse complement strand
GATGCCGACGAGCTGGTTCGCCCCGAACGTGATCGTGTAATTGCCTCGAAGCGCGAGCTGGTCGGTGCCGGCGCCGCCGGTGACGATGTCGCCCGTCCCCCACTGGCCCTGGTGGCCGAAGATGAAGACGTCGTTCCTCGCCCCGCCGGTCAGCCTATCCACGCCGCTGCCGCCGTAGATGAAGAAGCTCCCGTCCGCCTCGGTCGAGCCGTTGAAGGTCAGATTCTCGCCGGGACGAAGCCGGTTGGCGTCGACGACCAGCTGCACCCCGGCGGCGACGGCCGAATCCAGCGAGCTGATCTCGTAGCTGTAGAAGTTCGTCCCCGGGTCCCCGAAGCGCGTGTCGTCGCCCGGAAGGATGGCGAAATTCTCGACCGAGACGATGAGCGAGCCGAGCGCCAGGGCCCTGGCGCCCGAATAATCGCCCTGGATGGCGATCTGATCGGTGCCCGGGCCGCCGTCGACGACGTCGGCCGGGCCGAAGGCGGCTCCGAACAGGAAGACGTCGTTGCCGGCGCCGCCATTGGCGGTGTCGGCGCCTCCGTCCTGGAGGCGGAGGAAGTCGTTGCCGCCGCCGCCCGTGATGACGTTGGCCGCCGAGCTGCCCCGGAAGTCGTGGCTCGAGTCGCTGGTCGCGGTCAGGTTCTCGACCTCGCCGCCCAGCAGGCTGTAGGCGGCCAGCGAGGTCCGGACCTCGTCGATTCCGCCGCCCGGGCCTTCCTCGACCGCGTCTCCGGCATTGTCGACGACATAGACGTCGTCGTCGGCCCCGCCGCGCAGGATATCCGAGCCCGTGCCGCCGTCGAGCCTGTCGTTGCCGGCGCCGGTATCGATGACGTCGTTGCCGCCGAGTCCGTCGATCACGTCCGCGCCCGGAGTGCCGGCGAGAGTCTCGTCGCCGCCGGCGAAGTCGACGAGCTGGAGCTTGCCGCGGTTGGAGTCGGCATCGTTGACCGTGGCGTAGCGGCCGTCCTTGCTGACGAGGAGCTGGCTGCCGAAGCCGTGACTGTTGTGCCAGCTCGAGGTGCCGACCGTCATCTGCTGGACGAGCGTCCAGGTGGCGACCGCATATTTGGCGACGACCCCGGAATCGATCAGGAAGAAATAGGCGTAGGTCCCGCTGTCGTCGAAGGCGATCCCGTCCACGCGCCCGCCGAGGTTGATATTGTATTTGAACTTCAGCGAAAGGTCGAAGACGTTCACCGAGCCGTAATAGACGAACTGGAGGACGAGCCCGGCCTCCTCGCTGACCGCCTGGCCGCCCCAATTATACCCGGTGGTGTTGGTCGTCGGGATGGTCTGGTAATTGTCGCCCTGGGCGACGATCGAGTCGGCCTGGTCGTCGTAGAGGTATAGCGGCCCGTCGGACGTTCCGGTCAGCGCCAGCAGGGTGTAGCGGCCGTCCTCGACCATCACCGAATAGCTGGTCGGGCTGTTCGGAAGCGGCGAAAGCGCGCCCGTCTGGAGATTGAGCCTCGAGGTTCCGCCGTAATAATAAGACGTGATGAGAGCGGTGTCCGAATCCACGATCTCGACGTCGCGGAACGGATATTGGCTGGTGAAGGAATAGGCCTGGACCGCCCCGGTGGCGGTATCGACCCGGTAGACGGTCGAGCTGCCCTGGTCGAACTGGGTGTCGGCCACAAGCAGGAAGGCGCCGTCCTCGGAAACGCTGATCCCGCCGAGCATTTGGCCGACGTCCCAGGTCGCCACCAGGCTGTGAGTCGCCACGTCGTAGACCTGGACGTTGCCGTCGCGGAGCGCGGCGTAGATCCGCTTCTGGTCGGGGCTGAAGGCCACCGAGGCGACGCCCGAGGCGCGCAGATCGAAGACTTCATAAGTGGGAACGGCCATCGTCTATCTCCAGGTTCGGCGCCGGGCCGGGCCGCGGAGCGGGGCCATTCCGCTCCGGCCGCGAGCGAGGGGCCGGGATTCCTTCGACCGCGGGGCCATGGCTAGAGCAGGAAATTGTCGGCGGTGAGCGGGGTCGGGGCGGTCACCTCGATGACGAGGTCGGCCGAGCCGTTGCCGTCGGTGTCGCCCTCGACGAACCAGTTGCTCCCGCTCTGATAGGCCCTCAGCTCGCCCGCCGAGGCCGCGTTGGCTCCGGTGAACCCGTTCGATCCGATCCAGCGGAAGGCCTGGTTGCCGGCGGCGTGGCTGTCCGCGTCGATCCGGCTGAGGTCGATCCAGTCGGTGCCCGGAATGAAGTCGAGGATGCGGTCGGCGGAGCCCGGAGCCGAGTCCGACGCCGCGACGTAGCGGAACGCGTCGCCGCCCTCGCCGCCGGTGAGTTGGTCCGACCCGCCATAGCCCTGGAGGATATCGCCGTTCCGGCTCCCGACGATGACGTCGTCGACCAGGCCTCCGAAGATCCGGAAGCTTCCGTCCGTCTCCGCCGAGCCGTCGAATCGGAAGAACTCGGCGAAGCGCAGCTTCGCGCCGTCGACCACCATCTGGACTCCGGGGGCGACATTCTCGTCGACCGTCTTGAGATCGTAGCTGTAGCTCGAGCCCAGCGCGCCGAAGCGGGTGTCGTGGGCCGACAGGAGCCCGATATTCTCGATCCCGACCAGCTGGCCCGCGCCGAAGGTCAGGCTGTAATTGCCGCGAAGCGCGAGCTGGTCGATTCCGGCGCCGCCGGTGATGACGTCCGCCGGGTTCCACTGGCCCCAGGCGCCGAACAGGAAGACGTCGTTCTTCGCCCCTCCGGTCAGAAGGTCGGTTCCGCCGCCGCCGTAGATGAAGAAGCTTCCGTCGAGCTCGGCCGATCCGTCGAAGCTGAAGTCCTCGCCGGGCCGAAGGCGGTTGGCGTCGATCACCATCTGCACGCCCGCGCCGACCGCGGAATCCGAAGCCGAGATCTCGTAATCGTAGACATTGGTGCCGGGGTCGCCGAAGCGGGTGTCGTCGCCCGGCAGGATCGCGACATTCTCGATCCCCGCCACGTTCGAGCCGAGAGTCAGGGCCTCCGCGCCCGCATAATCGCCCTGGATGGCGAGCTGGTCGGTGCCGTCGCCGCCGTCGATCCGGTCGGCGCCGTTCAGCGCTCCGCCGAACAGGAAGACGTCGTTGCCGGGGCCGCCCGACGCCTGGTCGTCGCCGCCCTGCTGGAGGCGGATGAAGTCGTTGCCCTCGCCGGCGAAGACGAAGTCCGACGAAGGCGTTCCGGCGAGCTGGTCGGAGCCCGGGCCTCCGGTCAGGGCGAGCGGCGACCAGCCGTCGAAATTCTCGCCGGTAAAGTCGTCCGGCCGGCGATTCTCGAACCGGATCAGGGTGTAGAAATTCCCGTCCGCCCGCTCGCTGAGCTGGAGCAGGGTGTCGGAGCCGCTCTGGATGAGGCGGGCGTGGCCGGAGGCGAAGGGGTTCGATCCTTCCGTCCAGCCGATCAGCTTCCAGTGGAGGTCCGACGCCCAGTCGAGCCGGTCGCCGCTCGCCCCGGTCTCGAAATCGGTCACGGCGATGGTGGCGGCGTTCGCTCGAAGAAGCAGGTGGGCCGAGGTCAGGATCGTGTCGCGCCCGCCGCCGAGCGTCAGCGCGACGGACCCGGTGACCATCTCGAGCATGACCCTGTCGTCGCCGCCGCCGGCGTCGACCGTCACCGACGCAGCGCTCCAGGTGCTGATCCGGAAATCGTCGGAGCCCTCGCCGCCCTCGAGACTCGACTCCCCCCAGGCCGTCCCCTCGAGCCTGAACAAGGTCAGATGGTCGTCGCCCTCGCCGCCCCTCAGAAGGTCCGATCCGCTCCCGAAATCCTGGACGATGTCGTTGCCCGAGCCGCCCTCGAGAATGTCGTCGCCGCCGACTCCGTCGGTGACCGCGTCGTCGCCGGCGCCGCCTTTCAGCCGGTCGTCCGCCGCTCCCCCGGTCGCCGCCACGTCGCGGCTTCCCAGCGCCGAGGCGTCGACGGTCAGGACCTCGCCGGCCGCCAGGCCCCGGCCGTCGATGAAGAGGACGTAGGGCTCGACCAGGAAGATGTCGTCGATCATGTAGCCGGCCGAATCGAGAGCGCCCGCCGCGAGGGTGATCGAATAAGAATAAGGGCCCGACGAAGGCGAGGCCGCCCCGAAGCGGTCGTCGGACGCCGACAGCAGGGTCAGCTGCTGGATTCCCGGAAGCATCCCGGCGCCGATCGCCAGCGCGCCATAGCCCGAGCCCTGGAGAACGACCTCGTCGACGCCCCCGTCGCCCTCGACATGGTCGTCTGGGTCGAACTCCGCTCCGAACCAGAAGACGTCGTCGCCCCATCCGCCCAGCACCCGGTCGTCGCCGCCGTCCTCGAGCCGGATCGTGTCGTCGCCGTCGCCGCTCCGGATAGCATTGTCGAGCGAGTTGCCGCCGAGGTCCTGGCCGGCCGCCGAGGCGCCGATCAGATTCTCGACATTGGCCGCAAGCGCGTAGGTCGAGGCGCTGGTTCGCACCTCGTCCGTCCCCTGGCCCGCCTCCTCGACGACCTCGTCGCCGGCCGAATCGAGGATGTAGAGGTCGTCGCCGGCGCCGCCGGAGAGCCGGTCGTCGCCGCCCCCGCCGTCCAGTCGGTCGCCGCCGTCGCCGCCGGCCAGCGAGTCCCCGGCCGATCCGCCGGTGACGAGGAACCGGTCGATCCCGGAAAAGGCGACCGCTCGCCCCGCGGCCTCGCCCATCGCTCCGGACCAGCCGTCGGCGAGCCGGACCATCCCCGTCGCCTCGATCGCCGTCGCCGCCGCCGAATAGTCGACGATCAGGGTGTCGCTCCCCGCCCCGCCGTCGACCTGGTCGAGGCCGTCGAGGATCGTCGCCGAATCGTCGCCGCCGCCGAGCTGGATCGACTCGTCGCGCCCGCCCGAGGCGGTGACGATCACGTCGTTGCCGAGGCCGGTGCGGATTTGGCCGAAATATTCGAAGTTGCGGAAAATCCCCGGTCCCGAAAAAGAATTGGCCTGCAGGTTCCACAGGATAGCCGACTGGGCGGCCTCCAGGTCGGCGCTGATCCCGTCGACTCCCGAGCCTCCGTCCGCATAATCGGTTCCCCGGCCCACGCTCGCGAAATCGTCGCCGCCGTTGAGGACCACCCGGTCGTCGCCGTCGCCGGTCGCGACATCGTCGTCCCGGCCGCCGGTGGTGATGTCGATCTTCTCGATCTGCGAGAAGACGACGATCGCCCCGAGGCCGTCGCGATAGCCTCCGCCATGGCCGGCCGGCCCCGTCGAGATCGGAGACTCCATCGTCACCGAGCCCGCGGTCGCGCCATAATTCACCACCAATATGTCCGAGCCGCCGTCGCCCGAGGCATAGACCCGGCCCGGCGCGGCATCGACCAGGAGGCGATCGTTGCCCAGGCCGCCGAACAGGCTGTCATACGCGCCTCCGCCGCCGGCAAGCACGTCCGCTCCGATCCAGCCCGTGATGGCGTTGTCGCCGGAATTGCCGGTCAGGGCCTGGCCCGAGCTCGACGTCCCGGTCAGCCATTCGGCATTGGCCGCCAGCGTGTAGGCCGCAAGCCCGGTGAACACTTCGTCCAGGCCTTCGTCGGCGGCTTCGACGACCAGATCGCCCAGATGGTCGACCTTATATTCGTCGTCGCCCTTGCCGCCGTAAAGCGAGTCCGCCCCGGCGCCGCCGTCGAGGATGTCGGCCAGGGCGCCGCCCTTCAGCATATCCGCGCCGGCGCCGCCATAGAGCAGGAAGGACCGCCCGGCCTGGCCGGACGCGTCGAACTCGACGGACTCGTCCGAATCGAGCGCCGACGCCTCGACCCTGAAGCCGATTCCGGCCTCGATGCCCTGGACGGTGATCCGATAGAAATCGGCCGACGCGTCCGCGCCGCCAAATTGGCCCTGATGGTGGCTGAGCAGCCTGAGCGTCTCCACTCCGGAAAGGTTGGAGCCGCTCAAGACGAGGCTCGAATAGCTGCCCTGGAGGATCAAGGTATCGCTGCCGGCGCCGCCGTCGGCGAGATCGAGCGAGTCGAAGCCGGCTCCGAAATAGAGCTGGTCGTCTCCTTCGCCGCCGGCGCCGCGGTCGCGGCCGCCATCCTCGAGGCGCAACAGGTCATGGCCGCCGCCGCCCTGGACGCTGTTGTCGAGCCAGTTGCCGCGCAGGGTCTGCGACGTCGCCGCCAGCCCGGTGAGGTTCTCGAAATAGGCTCCGAGCGTGTAGGCGGCGGCCGAGGTCAGCACCCGGTCCGTGCCCCCGCCGGCCTCCTCGACCAGGATGTCGGCCGCCCCGAGCAGGTAATATTGGTCGTCGCCGCCTCCGCCCGCGAAGGTCATCCCGGTTGAGACATTGTTGGTGAAGGTGTCGGCATGGACTCCGCCGACGATCTTCTCGATCGCCGCGAAGGAGTCGGTGCCCACGTCCGGGGCGCCGACGACCGTGCCGGAGAAGGCCGAATTGACGCTGACCGAGATTCCGGTGGCGCCGGCCGCCGCATAGCTCAGGGTATCGAAGCCGCCGCCGCCGTTGAGGCTGTCGTCGCCGCCCCCGCCGGCGAGCAGGTCGTTGCCCGAGCCGCCCTGGATGGCGTTGGCGAGGGCGTTGCCGGTCAGCGTCTGGCCGGAAGCCGAGGTGCCGGTGAGGTTCTCGACATTGTCGCCGATCGCATAGGCGGCGAGCGCAGTCTCGACCCGGTCCGTTCCCATGTCGGCCTGCTCGCGCACCTCGTCCCCGGCATTGTCGACGACATAGACGTCGTCGCCCTGCCAGCCTTGGAGAACGTCGGCTCCGGCCGCGCCGTCCAGCCGGTCGCCGAACGAGCCTCCGGCGATGATATTGGCCTTGCCGTTGCCGGTCAGGATCTGGGGGCCGCTCGCGGCGGCGGTGAGATTCTCGAAATTGGCGAGGAGCGTATAAGTGGCGATCCCGGCCCGGACCTCGTCAATGCCCTCATTCGAATTCTCGATGATCTGGTCGCCGGCCGAATCGATGAAATAATAATCGTTGCCAAGCCCGCCGCGCAGGATGTCGTCGCCGCCCCGGCCGTCGAGGAAGTCCTGCCCGTCGCCGCCGGTGATGGAGTTGGCGAGGCCGTTGCCGATCAGGGTCTGCCCGCCGCTCGACAGTCCGGCCAGATTTTCGACATTGGCTCCGAGCGTGTAGCTGGCGATCGCGGTCCGGACTTCGTCCAGGCCCTCGCCGGAAAGCTCGGAGACCTGGTCGGCATTCTCGGAGACGACATAGGCGTCGTCCCCCTTGCCGCCGGTCATGACGTCCGCTCCGACGCCGCCGTCCAGCAAGTCGCCGCCGGAGCCTCCGGTCAGGGTGTCGGCGCCCCGGCCGCCGAGCAGAACGAGGCGGCCGTTGGTCTCGGCGGCGCCGTTGAAGTTCAGGCTCTCCGTCTGGGCCAGCGCTCGAGCGTCGACCGTCATCGTCTCGCCGGCGACGACGGTCCCGTCCACGCTCGTCAGCCGGTAGGCGAAGGGCGTGGCCGATGCCTCGCCGTAGCTCCCGTCGGTGTGGGTGAGCAGCGTCAGGGTCTCGATGCCCTGCACGGTGGAAGCGCCGAAGACGAGGTTGTAATTGCCCTGGAGGATCAGCCTGTCGACTCCGGCGCCGCCATTGGCCTGGTCCGTCCCGGTCAGTCCGGCCCCGAAGACGAGCGTGTCGTTGCCGCCATTGCCGGCGGCGATGTCGGTTCCGCCGCGGCGGAGGACGTCGGTCCCGCCCGCCTCCATCCGGAGGACGTCGTCGCCCTCGCCGCCGGTCATCGCGTTCGACAAGGTGTTGCCGTGGGCCGTCTGGCCGGTCGCCGACAGTCCGCGGAAATTCTCGACGTTCGAGCCCAGAACGTAGGTCGAAAGCGCGGTTCGCACCTCGTCGGTGCCGCCGCTGCTGGATTCGGTGACCGTGTCGCCCGCCTCGTCGACGACATAGACGTCGTTGCCGCCGCCGCCCTCGAGCTGGTCGGCGCCGCCGGCGCCGTCGATGATGTCGGCGCCGCTCGAACCGGTGATCCGGTTGGCGAACCGGTTGCCGGTCAGGGCCTGGCCCGAAGACGATCCGCCGCTGAGATTCTCGAGCGTGTCGCCGAGCGTGTAATTGCCGCTGCCGACGCTGACCGTGTCGGTCCCCTCGCCTTCGAGCTCGACGACCACGTCGCCGGGCTGGACGAGATAATAATCATTGCCCTTGCCGCCGACGAGCGTGTCGGACCCGCCCCCGGACCACAGCTCATTGTCCTTGTCGTTGCCGACGAGCCGTTGCTGGCTGGAATTGCCGTTCAGCTTCTCGAGGTCCGCGCGCAGGCTGTATTCGGCCAGGGTGGTGATCACCGTGTCGCCATAGGCCCCCGGCGGCGACTGGAAATCGTCATCTTCCTCGACGATGACGTCGCCGAGGCTGTCGACATAATAAGTGTCGTAGCCCTTGCCGCCGATCATCGTGTCGTCGCCGCCCTGGCCGTTCAGCCAGTCGCTGTCGGCGCCGCCGCGAAGGACGTTGCCGAGGGCGTTGCCGTAGATCTGGTGCCAGCCCCCGCCGACCGCCGTCCCGTTCTCGACGTTGGCGGGCAGGATATAATAGACCGCGCTGCCGACCAGCGCTTCGTCGACTCCGCCGCCCTCGGCTTCTACGATCGAATCGTAATAATCGTCGACCGCGAAGCTGTCGTCGCCGTCGCCGCCGGTCATCGAATCGACCCCGGCGCCCCCGTCGATCCGATCGTCGCCGCCGCCTCCGAAAATCTGGTCGGCGCCGATTCCGCCGCTGAGCACGTCGTCGCCGCCCGCGCCCCTGATCGCGTTGGCGAGGTCGTTGCCGGTCAGGACCTGCCCGGACCCGCTCGTCCCGGTCAGGTTCTCGATGTAGATATTGTCGGCGATGCTGTAGCTTGCGAGGCTGACCCGGATCTCGTCCGTGCCGGCGCCCTCGGTGACCGTGTCGCCGGCATTGTCGACATGATAGACGTCGTTACCGGCGCCGCCGAGCATGGAGTCGGCGCCCGCGCCGCCGTCGATGACGTCGTTGCCGGAGCCGCCCTTGATTAGGTTCGCGAGCCCGTTGCCGGTCAGCGACTGGCCGGTGGCAAGCAATCCGGTCAAATTCTCGAAATCGGCGCCGAGCGTGTAGGCGCCGAGCCGGACCTGGATCTCGTCGATGCCCTCGCCGGCATTTTCGGTGGTGAGGTCGCCGGCATCGTCGACCTCGTAGCGGTCGTTGCCGAGGCCGCCGCTCATCGAATCGGCGCCGGCGCCGCCGATGATATAGTCGTTGCCGCCGCCCGCCTCGATGACGTCGTCGCCGCCCATTCCGAGGAGGAGGTCGTCGCCGCCGCCGGTGACGAGCTGATCGGCGAAATCGGTCGCCGCGATGAAGAACAGCTCGATGCTGCTGAACGCGACCGAATAATCGGCCCCGGCCGAGATCAGTCCGGAATCGCCCCCGCCCGCATCCGGGCCCAGCGTCATGGTCACTCCGGTCGAGCCGGCGATTCCCGCGAAATCGGCGAACAGGGCGTCGACTCCGGCGCCTCCGGCCGCCGAATCGTGGTCCGGGCTCGCTCCGAGAAACTGGTAATAGAGGTCGTCGTCGCCTTCGCCGCCGTCCAGCTCGTCGTGGCCGACGTCGCCGATCAGCGTGTCGTTGCCGGCTCCTCCGACGAGGACGTCGTCGCCGGCGCCGCCTGCGATCCCGTCGGCGCCGTCGCCGCCGTCGAGCGAATCGTCGCCGCCGTCGCCGTTCAGGACGTCCGCCCCGCCTTCGCCGAGCAGGCTGTCCATTCCGGCGCCGCCGAAAAGGTCGTCGTCCCCCTCGCCGCCGGTCAGCTGGTCGTCGCCGTCGCCGCCGTCGAGCAGGTCGGCCGCGCCCGCGCCGGAAATCTGGTCGTCGCCGCCGAAGCCGTGGATACTGTCCTCGGCGTCGGTGCCGGTGAGGATGTCCGCGCCCTCCGTCCCGGGAGCGGCGATGAAGCGGTCGAACTTGATCGAGCTTCCGCTGGAGTCGCCGCCGGTGCCGCTGAGGTCGGCGAACACCGCGACGACTCCGTCGGCATTGGCCGCGATTGCGGTGCCGAACTGGTCGTTAAGCTTCGTCGAGTTGACCCAGAATTCGCCGCCTTCGCGGGCGCCGGCGGAGTCGAAATATTGCGCCTTGACGCCCGAGCCGCTGCCGTCGCTGACCGTGCTGGTCGTGTTCGACCACATCACCAGGAAGCCGCCCGACGCTGTGCCGGTGACGAACGAATATTGCTGGTAGCCGCGGGTGTCGGTGTTGGCGAGGAACTCTCCACCGACCTTCGCTCCGGCCGAATCGTAGATCTGGGCCTTGACGCCCGTATAGTGGATGTCGCCGCCGATCCCGCTGAAGTCGGTCCAGGTGACGACGAAGCCGCCTCCGGCCAGAGCCGCGACCGAAGCGTCGAGCTGGGTGCCCGAGAGCACGGTGCTGATCAGGAATTCGTCGCCGACCCGGCTTCCGTCGCCCGCGAAGCGCTGGCCCATGATCCCGCCGGAATTCACGTCCTGCCAGGCGATGACGTAGCCGCCGCCGGCGAGCGCGGCGACGCTCGGATTGCTCTGCTCGTAGCGCGTGCTGGTGTTGACCGCGGTCTCAGCGCCCAGCTTGGTCCCGGCGGAGTCGAACAGCTGGGCCCGGACCCCGATCGGCGAGCCGCCGGTGCCGGCGACCGCCGGTTCGGCGGTGGAGTCGGTCCAGGAGAGGACGAAGCTTCCGTCCGCCATCGCGGCGCCCGAAGGCATGTTCTGCACTCCGGCGAGGGTCGTGTTGACCAGGATCTCGGCCCCGGACCTGGCTCCGGCGGAGTCGAAGATCTGAGCCCGGATCTCGGCGTCGGTGCCGTCGAGCCGGGCATCGGTCCAGGCGACGACGAAGCCTCCGCCCGGCAAAGCGATCAGGGTCGGGTTGTTCTGGTAGCCGGCCGTCGTCGTATTGACGAGGAACTCGCCGCCGCTGCGCGAGCCGTCGGCGTTGAAGATCTGCCCGCGGATCGCGGTTCCGCTGGTGTCGCCGCCGGTCGCGCTGGAATCGCGCCAGACGATGACGAAGCGGCCGTCGGCGAGGAAGACGACCTGGCCCCCGTCCTGGTGGCCCGAGGTCGCCGTGTTCGCAAGGATGTCGCCGCCCCGGCGCTCAAAGGTCGTCAAAGGTTGCGCTCCCCGCCCCGCCGCGGACCCCCAAGTCCGCACTCGAAACTACATCGATTCGCCGTGAAAGTCCGGCGCAATTGGCGCCGCTTTTGGCACTGAGGATTTTTCCGGTTATTGTCAATAATATAGCTGTCGCGCCGATCAATCGTGACGATCGAGAAACGCCTCGATCCGGCCCTCGTCGACGCCCCTCTCGACGAAGGCCTCGCCGATCCCGCGAGCGAGGATCAGGACGATTCGCCCCGCTTCGGCTTTCTTGTCGGAACGGATATGCCCGATCAGGGGCGCTGCTCGGCCGCGCAGCCCCGCGGCCTCCAGAGTCGTCGGAAGCCCCGCCTTCGCGAGATGCGCCCGGACCCGGAGAGCCTCGCCGGCCGGGCACAGCCCAAGCTCGGCCGACAGGTCGAAGGCCAGGACGATCCCGATCGCGACCGCCTCGCCATGGAGGAGCCGGCCGGAAAAGCCGGTCTCGGCCTCGAGGGCGTGGCCGAACGTATGGCCGAGGTTGAGAAGCGCGCGCCGGCCGTTCGTCTCGCGCTCGTCCTCGGCGACGATCCGGGCCTTGCCGGCGACCGCGGCGGCGATGGCTTGGGCCAGCGGTTCCGGATCGCCCGAGAGAACCGCTTCGCCGCCGGTCTCGAGCCGCTCGAAGAACGGCCGGTCCTCGGCCAGCGCATATTTGGCGATCTCGGCATAGCCGGAGCGCATGTGGCGAGGCTCCAGGGTGGCGAGGCAGGAGGGGTCGATCAGAACCAGCGCCGGCTGGTGGAAGGCGCCGACCAGATTCTTGCCGGCGGCGGCGTTGATCCCGGTCTTGCCGCCGACCGAGCTGTCGACCTGGGCGAGAAGGGTCGTCGGGACCTGGACGAGGTTGCAGCCGCGCTTGACGATCGCCGCCGCGAAGCCGGCCAGGTCCCCGATCACGCCTCCGCCGAACGCCACGACATGGTCGCCGCGCTCCACGCCCAGCGCCAGCAGCCGGTCGACCAGCGCCTCGAGGCTCGCCCAGCTCTTGCTCCCCTCGCCCGGGGCGACCGCCACCGGCACGGCCTCCGTCGGGCCCAGCCCGGCCGCCAGCCGGGCGCCCTGCGCCGCCCAGACCGTCTCGTCGGTGACGACGACCAGCCGGCCGCCGCGCGCATATGGGCCGAGCCGCTCGCCGGCCTCGTCCAGAAGCCCGTGGCCGATGACGATGTCGTAGCTCCGCGCTCCGAGCGCGACCCGGACCGTCCTCACCGCTTCACCCGCACTGGGCGCGGTGCAGCAGCTTATGGTCGGCGAGGACCAGCGCCATCATCGCCTCGACCACCGCCACCCCGCGCAGCCCGACGCACGGATCGTGACGGCCATGCGTGGCGATCTCGCACTCCTTTCCCTCCCGATCGACTGTGCGCAATGGCGTGCGGATCGAAGACGTCGGCTTGAACGCGACCCGCACGACCAGCTCCTGCCCGGTCGAAATTCCCCCCGCGATCCCGCCCCCATGATTGGACTCGAAGGCGAAGCCCGCACGCATCTCGTCGGCATGTTCGGAGCCGCGCAGCCGCGCCGCCGCGAAGCCGTCGCCTATCTCCACCCCCTTGACCGCGTTGATCGACATCATCGCCGCCGCCAGCTCCGAATCGAGCTTGGCGTAGATAGGCGCCCCCCAGCCCGCCGGAACTCCGGACGCGGTGCATTCGACCACCGCGCCCAGCGACGTTCCCGCCTCGAGCGCCTCCTCGACCAGGCCCTCCCAGCGAAGCGCCGCGGCCCGGTCCGGGCAGTAGAAGGGGTTGGCGTCGATCGAGTCGCCGTCGAATGCCGACCGGTCGATCGGATCCCCTCCGACCTCCACCGCATAAGCCCGGATCGAGGCTTCCGGAACGACCAGCCGGGCGACCGCCCCCGCTGCGACCCGCGCCGCCGTCTCGCGCGCCGAGCTTCGGCCGCCCCCTCGCCAGTCCCTGAAGCCATATTTCGAATCATAGGCATAATCGGCATGGCCGGGCCGGTAGGCGCTGCGACCGCCGGCATAATCCTGGGGCCGCTGGTCGACATTGTCGATCGCCAGGCTGATCGGGGTGCCCGTCGTCCGGCCCTCGAACACCCCGGACAAGATCCGCACCCGGTCGGGCTCGTCGCGCCGGCTCGTGAAGCTGGAGGCGCCCGGCCGGCGCCGGTCGAGCCAGGGCTGGATGTCAGCCTCGGCGAGCTCGAGGCCGGGCGGGCAGCCGTCGACGACCGCTCCGATCGACGGGCCGTGGCTCTCGCCCCAGGTCGTGAACCGGAACACCCGTCCGAAGCTGTTGTGGCTCACTGTCCCTCCACGGCGAGCGCCCGACATCGCCAAGCGATCGCCATTGTCCATGACGCAGGCAATGTCACGCCCGAGCATCGTCCGGGCAGGGGTGGATCGAGGCGCCGAGCGAGCGCATCAGCGGTACGAAGGCCGGGAAGCTGGTCGCGATCGCCTCGGTCCGGTCGACCGACACCGGCTCCCGGGCCGCCAGCCCGAGCGTGAGAAAGCTCATCGCGATCCGATGGTCGCCGCGGCTCGCGACCTCGGCTCCGCCCCGCACCGACCCGCCGCCGCCTGCGACTCGAAGCGTGTCGCCCTGCGCCGACGCTCCGACGCCGCAAGCTTCCAGGCCGTCCAGGATCGCCTTCACCCGGTCGCTTTCCTTCACCCTCAGCTCGCCGATTCCGAGCATCGCCGTCTCGCCGTCGGCGAACGCCGCAGCGACCGCCAGAATCGGATATTCGTCGATCATCGAGGGCGCCCTCGCCGCCGGCACCTCGACGCCGCGGAGCCTGGACGCCCGGGCGGTGACGTCGGCGACCGACTCGCCTCCGACCGTCCGGCAATTGGTGAAGGCGAGGTCGGCGCCCATCTCGATCAGGGTTCCGAACAATCCGGCGCGCAGCGCATTGACCATCACCCCCTCCACCGTCACCTCCGAGCCTGGGGTGATCAGCGCCGCCACCAGCGGAAAGGCGGCCGAGGACGGGTCGCCCGGCACCTCCACGGCCGTAGCGGCCAAAGCGCGCCGCTCGCCGAGTCGGATGATCCGTCCGAACCCCGCCAGCGCCACTTCGACCTCGCAGCCGAACGCCCGAAGCATCGTCTCCATATGGTCGCGGCTCGGCGCCGGCTCGACGATCTCGACGGGCCCGTCCGAGCGCAGGCCGGCCAGCAGGATCGCCGATTTCACCTGGGCCGAGGCGGTTCGCGCGACGTGGCGGATGCCGCTCAGCGAGCCGCCCGAGAGCCTCACCGGAAGGCGGTCCGACCCGTCGAACCGGGCGCCCATCCGGGCCAGCGGCTCGATCACCCGGCCCATCGGCCGTTCGCGAAGCGACGAGTCGCCGGTGAACTCCGCCTCGATCGGAAAGCCCGACGCGGCGCCCATCAGAAGCCGGGCGGCGGTGCCCGAATTGCCGCAGTCTATGGCCTCGGCCGGCGACTTCCAGGCCGCGCCGCCAACCCGCCATACGCCGTCGCCGACCCGCTCGGCCCGGGCCCCGAAGGCTCGAACCGCCCTCGCCGTGGCCAGCACGTCGCTCGATTCGAGCAGGCCCCGGATTTCGGTTTCGCCTTCGGCCAGCGCTCCCAGGATCAGCGCCCGGTGCGAGATCGACTTGTCGCCGGGCGCCGCGGCGCGGCCCCGCAGCGCGCCGGCGGCCGAGGCCCGCATCGGGCCCGTCAGGCTTCGTCCTCCGCCGCCAGCTTGTCCTGGGTGCGAGTCTCGAAGTCGCCGGAATCGTGCCGCTCGCGAAGCTGCTCGGACGGGTCGCCGGTGGTCCGGTTGACCATCCGCCCGCGCCGGACGGCCGGCCGGGCGGCGACGGCTTCGGTCCAGCGCAGCAGGTTGCGATATTCGTGCACCTGGAGGAACTCGGCGGCCCCGTACAGCTCGCCCCTGGCCAGGCCCCCGTACCAGGGCCAGATCGCCATGTCGGCGATCGTATAGTCGGAACCCGCCACATAGGGGCTCTCCGCCAGTCGGCGGTCCAGCACGTCCAGCTGCCGCTTGGCCTCCATCGCATAGCGGTCGATCGCATATTCGATCTTCACCGGAGCGTAGGCGTAGAAATGGCCGAAGCCGCCGCCGATGAACGGGCCGCTGCCCATCTGCCAGAACAGCCACGACAGGCACTCGGCCCGAGCCGCCCCCCGCTCCGGCAGGAAAGCGCCGAACTTCTCCGCCAGGTAGAGCAGGATCGCGCCGGATTCGAAGACGCGCACCGGTTCCGTCCCGCTGCGGTCGACCAGCGCCGGGATCTTGGAATTGGGATTCGCCTCGACGAAGCCGCTGGTGAACTGGCCGCCCTCGCGGATGTTGATCAGCCAGGCGTCATATTCGGCGCCCTGATGGCCCAGCGCGAGCAGCTCCTCGAGCAGGATCGTCACCTTCTGGCCGTTCGGGGTGCCGAGCGAATAGAGCTGCAAGGGGTGGCGACCGACGGGCAGAGCCGCCTCGCGAGTCGGCCCCGCGACCGGCCGGTTGATGTTCGCAAATTGGCCGCCGCTGGCCTTGTCCCAGCGCCAAACCGCGGGCGGCGCATATTGGGTGTCGTCGGTCATGCTCGCCTCCTGCCCGGCCGGACCGGCCGCCGCCGCTGCGCTTGCCAACGCGGGCGGCAAGGGTCGCGACTCGGCGTCCATGGAAACCCGTCGGGGAATTTGCTCCGTAATGGTGCAGTTCCGCGCCATTGCAAGCAGGCCGGAAAAAATTCCGAAGATTATTATGCATTTGCCATGACCTGTCGGCGGCTGCTGCCGCCCCTTGTCCGATCATCGCGACAAGAATATGTTAACCATCACCTTAGTGGGGGATCGGGGCGACAGGCATTTGCGCCTGCCAGCGTGTCCATGCTCCTTTCGCACGGCCAATAGACTGCGGGCCTGTCGTTGTCAGGAACGGCGCCGGTCATAGTTGCTTGCGCGTAATCATTTGCGTTGATTCGAGCTCTTATACACACGGACTTGCATCGCAAGGCATCGCGCCGACTGTTGTCGGCGGGTGAACCCTGGCGCTTGTCCGCCGACTGGAGGACAGCATGCCATCCGCCCTCAGCTATCCCGGCGTCTACGTAGAGGAAATCCCGAGCGGCGTGCGGACCATCACCGGGGTTGCGACGTCGATCACGGCTTTCGTCGGCCGCACTTTGCGGGGTCCGGTGAACATGGCGCTGGTGATCAACAGCTATGGCGAGTTCGAGCGCGTGTTCGGCGGGCTATGGGTCGGCTCGCCGCTCAGCTACGCGGTTCGCGACTTCTACCTGAACGGCGGCAGCCAGGCGGTCGTCGTGCGCGTGTTCAACCCAAGCACCGCAGCGAGCGACGCCGCGGACGACGTGGCGACGGCGGCGGAAACCAAGGCCGCGGATCCGAATGCGAGCGCGAGCGACGTGGTCGCTGCCGCCACGGCGGCGCGCGACGCTATCTCGGGAGGGGCGGGAACGCCGCAGAAAGTGGCGGCCAATTTCGTTTTGGGGCAAATGAGCGGGGCCACGACGGCCGATGGCGCCGCCGAGGCCGCCCGCAAGGCCGTCAAGGCCGCGATCGCCACCGCCGCGCCGGTCAAGGCGAGAATCGCCCTCGAAACCACGACACTCGGAATCACGCTCGACCTCGAGGCGGCCGATCCCGGCGCCTGGGGCGATTCCTTGCGAGCCCGAGTCGACGACGACGCCGCGTCGAGCGATCTCTTCAACCTTTCGATCCTGGACGGCGAGACCGGCACGGTCGAGCTGTTCCGCAACGTTTCCGTGGACCCGGCCCACAAGCGGCGGGTGGACAAGGTGCTCGAGAAATCGGCTTTGGTTCGGGTCACCGGCGCTCTGCCCGCAGCTTCCGCCAAGGCCCATCCGGATCCGGCCGCGGGCGAGGACATCTGGGTGGATTCGGCGCTTCATACCGCGGCGGACAGCAGCGGCGGCAACGGCGACCCCACCCGCGAGGTGGATTTCACCGGCCCCGGCCTCGAAGGCGCCAAGCACGGCCTCTACGCCCTCGACGGCGCGGATCTCTTCAACCTGCTCTGCATCCCTCCGCATGAGCCGCAGGGCAGCATCGAGGCCGGGCTGATCGCCAAGGCGATCGCCTATTGCGGCCGGCGCCGGGCGATGATGATCGTCGATCCGCCCGACGACTGGACCAGCAAGACGGCGGCGGTGACGGGCGCGCGGGCCAAGGTGCTGGGCCCGCCGGAGAAGAACGCCGCCTTGTTCTTCCCGCGCCTGATCCAGGCGAACGAGCTTCGCGACGGCGCCGAGGAGAGCTTCGTGCCCTGCGGCGCCGTGGCGGGGGTGTTCGCCCGGACCGACGCCACGCGCGGCGTCTGGAAGGCTCCGGCCGGCCTCGACGCGACCCTGCGCGGAGTCAGCCGCCTCGAGGTTCCATTGTCGGATCCCGAGAATGGCGAGCTCAACCAGCTCGGGGTGAACTGCCTTCGCTTCATGCCGGCCAGCGGCAACGTGATCTGGGGGGCGCGGACCCTGGAGGGGGCCGACGCCCTGGCTTCCGAGTGGAAATATACCCCGGTCCGGCGACTCGCCTTGTACATCGAGGAGAGCCTCTACCGGGGCACCCAGTGGATCGTCTTCGAGCCCAATGACGAGCCGTTATGGGCTTCGATCCGGCTCAACGTCGGCGCCTTCATGCAGCAGCTTTTCCGCCAGGGGGCCTTTCAGGGCCAGTCGTCGCGCGACGCCTATTTCGTGAAGTGCGACGGCGAGACGACGACCCAGGCCGACATCAACCTCGGAATCGTCAACATCCTGGTCGGCTTCGCTCCGCTCAAGCCGGCGGAATTCGTGATCCTCAAGATCCAGCAGATCATGGGCAACCTGACCTGAGGAGGTCCCCTTGGCGCAATTCACCGTCAACACGTCGCGCTTCGATCCCTACAAGAACTTCAAGTTCCGGGTGAAGTGGGACAACAAATATGTCGCCGGAATCAGCAAGGTCGGAGCGCTCAAGCGCACCACCGAGGTCGTCGAGCATCGCGAGGGCGGCGACCCCAGCACCGGCCGCAAGTCGCCCGGCCGAACCAAATATGAGGCGATCACGCTCGAGCGCGGGGTCACCCACGACAAGGAGTTCGAGCAGTGGGCGAACAGGATCTGGAATTACGGATCGGGGCTCGGAGCCGAGGTGTCGCTCAAGGACTTCCGCAAGGATCTCATCATCGAAGTCTATAACGAGGCCGGCCAGGTCGTGATCGCCTACAGGGTGTTCCGCTGCTGGGTGTCCGAATTCCAGGCGATGGCGGACCTCGACGCCAACGCCAATGCCGTCCTGATCCAGAGCCTCAAGCTCGAGAATGAGGGCTGGGAACGCGATTATGACGTCGCCGAGCCCACTGAGGGCAGCTTCACCGAGCCGGCCTGAGCGTGGCGACGGCCGGCCTCGCGGAGAAAGAGAGGATCGCTCCGCCGTCGGCGGGGACGATGGTCGAGATCTGGGAGCGGGGGACCTCGAGTTCGGCCACGGCACGCGGCCTTCTGCTGATGGAGATCGCGCTTCCCGGGACGGCGCCGGAAATCAGGCCTCGCTTGAGCGTCGGGCACCGCGATTCCTGCCTGATCGACCTTCGCGAGCGGCTGTTCGGAAGCGGAGTCGCCGCGCTTTCCGACTGCCCCTCCTGCGGCGCTCCGATCGCTCTCGATTTCGACCTCGACCAGGTCCGGGCGCCGCACGCGGCCCCGGGGACCGTCGTCGAGCTCGCCGCCGGCGGCCGATCGGTCCGCTTCCGCCTGCCGGACAGCGAGGATCTGCTCGCCATCGAGGACGAGGCCGATCCGGGAACGGCCGAGCGCGCCTTGCTGCGCCGCTGCCTGCTCGGCGGCGACGACGGCGATGCGCCCTGCGCGGAAGCCGCCCTCGACCGCGTGTCGAGAGCGCTCGCGGAGGCGGATCCGCAGGCCGAGCTCATTCTCGCAATCGCCTGTCCGGAATGCGGAGAGGGGACCGACGCGCCGTTCGACATCGTCCTGCAGCTCTGGTCCGAGATCGAGGGTTGGGTGGGCGGCCTGCTCGAGGAGGTGGATCGGCTCGCCGCCCGCTACGGGTGGAGCGAGCGCGACATCCTCGCGATGAGCCATGCCCGCCGCCACGCCTATCTCGACCTGGCCGAGGCGGGAACGCGATGAGCGCCCTGCTCCGCCACCTCGTCCGACGCGTGCTCGCGCCGGAAACCGCGGTCCGGCCGTCCCGCCGGCTTCGCTTCGGGGGCGCGACGGCGAGCCCCGGTCCCGAGCCCGGCCCGGAGCCGGACCATTTTTCCGGGCCCGCTCCGAGGCCCGCCGAAGCCCCGGCCGAGCAGGCGCTCGAGCCGATCTCGGCCGCCAGGTCCGCCGAAAGGGCACCGCACCGCTCGCCCGAGCCGGAGGACGCGCCGGTTCCCGCCGACAATTTGCGCGACCTTCAAGCCCCCACGTCTAATCTTCGCCCGGCCGCCCAGGACCGAACCCACGCAAGTCCGACCGGGGAAGCCGAGCAGGAGGCCCACGCGCCCGTCGCCGGGCGGCCCGTCGCCGAGCGGCCCGTCGCCGAGCGGCCAGCCGCCGAGTCTCCGGCGGTGGCGGCGGCGGCGAAGTCCAGCTTGCCCGACACGCCCCGCGCCGTCCCGGTTCCTCCATCCGGCCCCGAGGCCGTCCCCGCCGCTCCCGGAAAAGCGGTCGAGGCCCTTTCTCACCTCCCGCGGGCGCTTCGGCCTCCGATCGCCGCCGAACCTGCCGTGGCGCCGCCGCTCGCTCCGCCTGGGAAGCGGGATTCGCCCGCCTTGCGCTCGCCGCCGCCGCCGGAGCCGTCGCGGCCGGAAGGCCGCGCCGCGCCGAGTCCCGCCCTCGCTCCGGATGCAGGTCTGCTCGGCCCGCCGGCGAAGCGGGCTTCGCCCGCCCCCCGCTCGCCGCCGCCGCCGGAGCCATCGCGGCCGGAAGTCCGCGCCGAGGCCAATCCTGCCCTCGCGCCGGATGCAGAACCGCCCGCGGCGCCGCCGGCTTCGGCGCCGCCGCCCGTCGCCGCTGAGCCGGCACGGCTTGAGAGCCGCTCCGGACCGCTGCCTCGGACGGGCGACGAGCGACGTCCGGAGCGGCGGCGAGCCGAGGCGGCGGCGGCGCCCGAGCGCGGGCTGCTCCCCCGGCGGGCCCAGCCGAATTCCCCGCCGCCGCGCCCCGAGCGGGCGCCGGCGCCGCCCGACGTCCACATCACCATTGGCCGGGTCGAAATCCGGGCCCAGCAGGCCGCCGCCCCGCCGCGACGCCCGGAGCCGCCGGCTCGCGCGCCGGTCGAGAGCCTGGCCGACTATCTCGCCCGCCGCGACGGCGGCCGGCGATGAGCAACCACCTCGCAATAGCCCATGTCGCAGCCGCTCTTCGCCAGCTCGTCATCGAATCCGACGCCCTCGCCGGCGCCGGGGACATCGTCTTCGGCCGCCCGGTCGCGCCGGACAGCGGCGCCCGAATCAACATCTTCCTCTACCATGTCTCGCCCCATGCCGGGATGCGCAACGCCGATCTCCCGTTCCGCCGCGGCGAGGCGCTGGTCCGGCGCCCGCAGGCCGCCCTGGTCCTCCATTTCCTGATCAGCTTCTACGGTCGCGAGGACGATCTCCAGCCGGCGCGGATGATGGCGGCGGTGGTCCGCGATCTCCACGCCCATGCGATCCTGAGGCCCCAGCTGATCGCCGACGCTCGCGGCGCGCCGGGCGGGATCCTCGCCGATTCGGACCTGGGCGCGTCCGGCGAGCGGGTCATCCTGACCCCGCAGGCCCTCTCGCTCGAGGACATGTCGCGCCTGTGGTCGATCATGGTTCAAACCCCCTACGCGCTTTCGGTCGCCTATGAGGCCGCCGTGGTCCTGCTCGACGCTCGCGAGACCGCTCCGGCGCCGCTGCCCGCGCTTCGCCGCGGCGAGGAGGATCGAGGCCCCGACGCGCATACCGATCCCTTCCCGAGGATCGATTCGAGCTGGTTCGGCTTCCCCCAGGCGGAGGGCGCGACTCCGCGGCCGCAGAGCCTGCGCTCGGCCCAGCTCGGCGCCCGGCTGCTGCTCGAGGGGACCGGCCTCGCCGGAGATTCGCTTCGCCTCGAATTCGCCCATCCGCGGGCGCCGGTGGTGCCGCTGGAGGTTCCCGCCGGAGGGCCGGTCGCGCTGACCCTGTCGGACGACGGCGACGCTCAGTCGGCCTGGGCGGCGGGAGTCCATGCCGTCACCGCGGTCGTCACCCGCGACGGACGCGAATATCGCTCGCCGGTGCTGGCGATTGCGCTCGCGCCTCGACTCATCGCCATCGAGCCGTCCCCGCTTCCTGCCGGCCAGCCGGCCACGCTCACCCTCACCTGCCTTCCGGCGGTGCGCTCGGACCAGGCGGTCTCGCTCCTCGTCGGCGACCGCGAGATCGCCGCCGCCGCTCGCTCCGGGATGAGCCCGACCGTCGACTTCCACTTCGTCCCGGACCCGGCGATGAACGGCAAGCTCCTGATCCTGCGCGTCGACGGAGTCGACAGCCAGCCCGTCCTGTTCGATGCGGCCGCCGGAGCGTTCGCGTTCGACGACGGCCAGCGGCTGAGCGTCGAATGATCCCCGCCGACGAAGCCTGGCTGGACCGCAACAACGCCTGGCTCGGAGCCGAGCTCGCCCAGCTGCGCCGGCGGCTCGAGGCGATGATCGCGGCCCGCGCCGGGACCGAGCCGCCGCTCGTCGCTCCGGATGGGATCGGCGAGGCCGCCCACCCTGCCGATCCGCCGCCGGCGCTGATCGCGCTCGGCCTGGCCCTCGGGCTGTCCCGGTTCGAGCGGGCGATCCTGCTGCTGTGCGTCGCCGCCGAGCTCGACACCGGAATGAGCGCCGCCTTCGCCGAGGCGCAGGGCGACCGGCAGCTCCCGTTTCCGACCTTCGCCCTGGCGATGGCCCTGTTCGAGGACCCCGCCTGGGAAGCGCTCTCGCCGGAAGGGCCGCTGCGTTACTGGCAACTGATCCAGATCCACCAGCCCGCCGGAACCCCGCTCACGAGGGCCGCGCTCCGCGCCGACGAGCGGATCGTGAATTACGTGAAGGGCCTGAACCATCTCGACGACCGGCTGGCGGCGCTCCTCGCTCCGATCGGCGACGCCGCTCCGGAATCGCTTCCGCCCTCCCATCTCGAGGTCGCCGCGAAGCTGGTCCGGAAGGCCGGCCAGGCCGGCGGCCGCTTCGCCCTCCTCGGCGGCGAGCGCGAGTCCAAGCGCCGGATCGCGGCCGCCGTCGCCGGAGCGCTCGGCCTGGTCGCGTTCCGGCTCCCCGCCGAGTCTATCCCGGCCGGCGCGGAGCTCGACGTCGCGGCCCGCCTGCTCGCGCGCGATCGCCGGCTGATCGGGCTCGCCCTCCTGATCGACGCCCATGAGGTGGACGGTTCAGGAACGGACAATTCGGCGTCGCGAGTCCGAGCCTTTGCCGAGGCCGCCGGCGGACTGGTCTTTGTCGACAGCCGCGACGGCCTCCCCGGCCTCGAAGCCGATCTCTCGGTCGACGTCGCCCGGCCCACCGCCGCCGAGCAGCGCTCGGCCTGGGCCCGGGGCCTGGGACCGGCGGCGGGCCCCGGCCTCGCGGCCGACCTGGCGGGCCAGTTCGACCTCGGCCTGCCCGACATCGAGGCGATCTCGGCCGAGGCCGAAGCCGGTCCGGGCGGCGAGACGCTCGAGTCCGCCTTGTGGAAGGCCTGCCTGGCGCGCACCCGCCCCGTGCTGGCGCGGCTCGCCGAGCGGATCGACCCCAAGGCGCGCTGGGACGACCTCGTCCTCCCGGAGACGGAGACCCTGCTCCTCCGCCGGATCGTCGACCAGGTCCGGTGCCGCGCCCGCGTCTATGACGAGTGGGGATTCCGCGACGTCATGAACCGCAATCTCGGGATCAGCGCCCTGTTCGCCGGCGACAGCGGCACCGGCAAGACCATGGCCGCCGAGGTGCTCGCCAACGCGCTCGAGCTCGACCTCTACCGGATCGACCTGTCCGCCGTGGTCAGCAAATATATCGGCGAGACCGAGAAGAACCTGCGCCGGGTCTTCGACTCCGCCGAGGCCGGCGGAGCCATCCTCTTCTTCGACGAGGCCGACGCCCTGTTCGGCAAGCGCGGCGAGGTCAAGGACAGCCACGACCGCTACGCCAATATCGAGATCAACTATCTGCTCCAGCGCATGGAGGCGTTCGGAGGGCTCGCAATCCTCGCCACCAACCGCAAGAACGACCTCGACAAGGCCTTCGTCCGCCGGCTCCGCTTCATCGTCGACTTCCCCTATCCGGCCGCCGCCGACCGGCAGCGCATCTGGGAGCGCGCCTTCGCCCCGCGAGTGCCTCTGCGAGGCATCGATTTCGGCCGCCTCGCCGGCTTCGACCTGAGCGGCGGCAACATCCACAGCATCGCCGTCAACGCCGCCTTCCTCGCGGCCCGGGCCGAGCCCCCGGAAGTGACGATGCCGCTCCTGCTCGAGGCGGTGAGGATGGAGTTCCGGAAGCTCGGCCGGCCGGTCAACGAGGCGGCGTTCCGAACCCTCCAGGCGGTCGCCGCGGCGGGAGGCGCGGCATGACCGTTCGGCTGCACATCGAGCGGCTGGTCCTGGATGGCCTGGAGCTGACGTCGGCGGAGGCGATGCGGGTGGAGGCGTCGATCGCAAGCGAGCTGACGGCTCGTTTTGCCGCAGGCGCCGAGGCGGAATGGACCAGCTTCAGCGTGCCGGCGCTGGAGCCGCTCTATGTCGATGCGGAGCCGAGCCAGGACCCGGCGGCACTCGGCCGTCACGTCGCGGCCGGTCTGTACGGGGGGCTCAAGCCGTGAGGCGCCACGCATTCGCCCCAGCGAAGCGCCCACAGGACCTCGGCGCCAGGCCCGTCCCGCTGACGCTCCAGCGCCGCACGCGGTCGCCGGACCCGGAAGGGCCTGGCGAAGCGCCGCCGATCGTTCACGAGGTCCTCAATTCCCCGGGTTCCCAGCTGAACGATTGGACACGCAGGTCTTTGGAGCCCCGGTTCGGGCGGGATTTCAGCGGGGTCCGGGTGCACTCCGACGGCAAGGCCGCCGAATCGGCGCGCGCCGTGGGGGCCGATGCCTATACGGTCGGAGCGCATATCGTATTTGCGGCCGGAAAGTGGAGCGGGGCCGTCGACGGGCTGCTCGCCCATGAGCTCGCGCATGTCGCCCAGCAGCCGGACCGCCTTCCCACGGCCGGCGAAAGGCTTCCGGTCTCGGGCCCGGGCGACGCCGCGGAGCGCGAGGCCGATCGGATCGCCGGCGACGTCCTGGCCGGGAGGCGAGTGGAGGCTGTCGGCCAGGCTTCAACGGGCTTGTCGC
The DNA here is from genome assembly GCA_036386795.1 of Allosphingosinicella sp. Classification (GTDB taxonomy): domain Bacteria; phylum Pseudomonadota; class Alphaproteobacteria; order Sphingomonadales; family Sphingomonadaceae; genus Allosphingosinicella. The sequence continues at coordinate 145,542 of DASVUZ010000036.1, read as the reverse complement.
GCGAAGCGAGCGGCGACCCCCCAACCGGTCCGCTCTCCGTCGCCACCCCAGGCGTCGGCATCGCTACCCATATCGAAGGATCCAGCGCCTCGCTGAGCTGGATCGATCTCTTCTCGCCCGCCGGGCTTTTCGTAAGTGACTCGGAGCCCCCGGATAAGGTGTCTGCCGCTTTCGTCACCGGAACGACCGGCTTCCGGTTCTCGAACTACGTTCATGCCTGGGCGAAGGCGTCGGACGGAGTCCACATCCAAGACTCGGGCTTCTATCCCGACAGCGGGCTCTACAAGGGGCCCAGTTACTTGGGGATTCCCTCGCTGGGCTACCCCATCGCCCAATCCAAGACCAAGGTCACCGAAGGGGGCGTGGAGGCCATCCAGTTCGACCAGACGGCCGGCGCCAGAACGGTGTCGGGCGGAGTGATCGGCGGCGCCTTCGGAGAGAAGATAGGTGGAGGCGCCGGATCGGTGCTGGACTATGCGGCCTCCGCGGTGGCTTCGAAAGCCAAGCGCGCCTTGTCCGACGTTCCCCTGCTCGGCGCGCTTGCCAATAATCTGCTCGGGGATTCCTCCGAGTCGGAGGAAGGCGGCTACTTCGAACGCACGGGCAAGGATGTCGGCCGGTCGATCGGTACCGCGACGGCAAATCGAGTCACGAATTTCCCCCCGATCTGGACCCGTATCAGACTGACGCTGAAAGCCAATGGCGAACGTCACTGCCAATTGCTCGTCGCCAGCCTTTTTCCGAGCGTAAGCTTCTATTGCGAAATGAAGCAGCTCAGCACTCGAGACGCGCTCTGGACCGAACAGGGTATTTGGGAGCGCTTCGGCTGGAACGGCGGCAATCCATGGGGCGAGAGCCGCCCGACGGTGGAGCCGTGAAGGACTCCCTTCCAGCTCTTCCCGCGACTCGGGCTCAAGGCAGGCTTTGCAGCGGCCTGCGCTCCGACAGGAGCGAGTGGGACTATCAAGCCGAGCGCCGCGAGCCTGTGCGTCGGTTCGACGGTAAGACATCCCGCGACCGGGTGGGAATGGGAGCGGGCGCCGGGGGGGCCGCAAGGAAATGACCGGCCTCTCCTCCACCCCCCGCCTGATCAAGGGCGCTCTCGTCGGCATCGATCCGAAGAACCCGGTCGCGAGCATCGTCGCGTTCCAGTACAATCCGCACTCGATGACCCGCAAGCTCGAGGCTCGCCAGGCGGCGGGCGGCGAGCGGGGAGAGGCCTTCCGGCTGACCGGGCCGCCCAAGGAGACGATCACCCTCGCGATCGAGATCGACGCCACCGACGCGCTGGAGGAAGGCGATCCGATCGCCATCGCCAGCGGCATCAACCCGACCCTCGCGGCGCTCGAGATGATGCTCTACCCCAAGAGCCGCGACGTCATCAAAAACATGACCCAGTCCGCCCTCGGAATGGTCGAGATCGACCCGGCGCCCGGCCCGATGATCCTGTTCATCTGGGGCCCGACGCGCGTGCTTCCGGTCAAGCTCACCAATTTCAGCATCGCCGAAGAGGCCTTCGACCCGCTGCTCAACCCGACCCGGGCCAAGGTCGACCTCGGCCTCGCCGTGCTCAGCTACAACGAGCTCAAGTTCGGCTCCCCCGCCCATGCCCTGTTCCTGGTCCACCAGGTCGCCAAGGAGGTGATGGCGACGAGCAACGTCTTCAACAGCGCCGCCGCGCTCGGGGGAGGGCTGAAGCTGTGAGCGCCGACAGGCCGAACCTCAATTTCCCGCCCAACAGCCGCTATCACTCGACCCCCTGCGTGCGGCGCAGGCTCGGCGACGGAGTCGAGCGAGTGTGGCTGGCTCAGCGCTTCCCGCCCGATCCCGCAACGCTCGCGAGCTTCGAGGAGCATGAGGTGCAGGGCGGCGAGCGGCTCGACAATATCGCCGCGGGGCGGCTCGGCGATCCGGAGCAATATTGGCGCCTGTGCGACGCCAACCGGGCGCTTCGGCCCGACGAGCTCACCGAAACTCCGGGACGCCGGCTTCGCATTCCCCTGCCCGAGGGAATGAGCGGAGGCTCGATTGTTTGACTCCACCATCCTCCAGCTGAGGATCGGCCCGGCGCCGGCGCCGATGCCCGCGCCGCTTGCGGTGATGGAGGCGCTCCAGGACATCGAGGTCACCCACGGCCGAGGCCGCAACGGCTTTCGGATCACCCTCGCCATCGGCAAGAGCTCCCCGCTGATGCTGGCCCTGCTCCCGGCCGGCTTCTTCGACCCGATCTCGACGCGGGTGGTGATCAGCATCGCCCATCGGGGAATTCCGCTGGTCCTGATCGACGGAATCGTCACCCAGCAGGCGCTGAAGCCGGGCAACGAGGCGGGCTCGTCCACCCTCACCCTCACCGGCGAGGACCTCAGCCTGCTGATGGACCTGGTCGAGGTCCGGATACCCTGGCCGGCGATGCCGGATGCGGCTCGGGTCGCGACCATCCTCGCCAAATATGCCACTTTGGGAGTGGTCCCGAGGATCGTTCCGCCTCCGGTGATCATCGTCGAAAGCCCCACCGCCCACCATTACACCCAGGAAAGCACCGACCGCGCCTACCTGACCGCGCTCGCCGCCCAGAGCGGCTATGTCTTCTACATCGACCCGGGGCCGCTGCCGGGACAGAGCGTCGGCTATTTCGGGCCCGACCACCGGCTTCCGGCCCTCCAGCCCGCGCTCAACGTCAACATGGATGCGGACTCCAACGTCGAATCGCTCAGCTTCACGCTCGACGGCACCGCCAAGCAGCTGACGATGATCCGAATTCTCGACGAGGCGACCGGGAAGGTCACCGTCACCGTGCCGGTGCCGCCGGTCAATCCGCTCCATCCGCCGCTCGGCGCCCGTCCGACGCCGCCGGCGCGGACCGTCTTCACCGAGGACACGGCCCGCCTCGGTTCCAGCGAGGCGGCCAAGCGCGCCTACGGGATCATGCGGCAGAGCAAGGATTCGATCACGGTCAGCGGCTCGCTCAACGTCGCCAGCTACGGCTCGGTGCTTCGGGCGGGGAGGATGGTCGGGGTCCGCGGCGCCGGGCTCGCCTTTGACGGCGCCTATTACGTCGAGACGGTCACCCACAACATCAAGCCGGGCGAGTACAAGCAGAGCTTCACCCTCGCCCGCGACGGGCTCGGCACCCTCAGCCCGGCGGTGCCGGCATGACCACCACCGTCGCCCCCGGCCGCTTCGTCGGCAAGTACCGGGCGACGGTCGCCGTCAACGTCGACCCGGAGCAGCGCGGCCGGCTCCAGCTGATGATCCCCGACGTCCTCGGCGAAATCCCCTCGACATGGGCCGAAGCCTGCGTTCCGCTGGCCGGGCCGACCGGGCCCGCGATGGGGGTCCATCTGGTCCCTCCGGTCGGCGCCGGAGTCTGGGCGGAGTTCGAGCAGGGCGATCTCAACTTCCCGATCTGGACCGGCTGCCGGTGGGGCGGCCAGGCCGACATTCCGTCCGCGGCCAAGGCCGGCCTTCCGACCTCGCCGAGCATCGTCATCCAGTCGCTCGGCCAGCACGCCTTCGTGATCAGCGACGTGCCGCCGACTCCGACGGCCGGCGGGATCATGCTCCAGAGCTCGACCAAGGCGACCATCCTGGTCAACGACAGCGGCATCTACATCAGCAACGGCAAGGGCGCCTCGATCGAGCTGGTCGGACCGACCGTCAAGATCAACAACGGCGCGCTGGCGGTGACATGAGGAGGACCGGCTGATGCCCGCAATGCCGGTCCTGTTCGGCTCGCAGGTGCTCTGCGCCCATGGCGGCAGCGCCACCGCCACCTCGCCCAACAGCAAGGTCACCCTGGGCGGCAAGCCGACCGTCCTCATCGCCACCCAGTACAGCATCGCCGGCTGTGCGATGCCGCCGCCGTCGGCGGGCAACGGGCCCTGCGTCACCGGCCAGTGGCTGACCGGGACGATCCGGGTGCTTTCGAACGGCCAGCCGCTCGTCGTCCAGTCCGGCTCCTCGGTCTGCACGCCGACCGGCACTCCGATGAACGCGGTCGCGCCCGACACTCGGGTCACCATGTCATGAACCCGGCCTTCCCGCTCCGTTTCGACAGCAGCGGCCGGACCGCCCTCAGCGACTATCCGCGCCATGTCCGCGACATGATCGAGCAACTGCTCCTCACCATGCCCGGCGAACGCGTCAACCGGCCCGATTTCGGCTGCGGGCTGATGCACGCCGTCTTCGCCGCCAACAGCCCCGAGCTTGCCGCCGCCCTGGAATTCAGCACGCGAGCGGCGCTTCAGCGCTTCCTGGGCGACGTGATCGACGTGCGCCGGCTCGCGGTCGCCGCCGACGAGGCGTCGCTGGTGGTCGAGATCGACTATGTCCTTCGGGCGACCGGCGAGAATCGCTGCGACCGCTTCGACGCCGGGCCGGCGCGATGACCCGCGAGCCGCCGCTCTGCTGCGCGAGCGACTCGGCCCGCCGCGAGCGGGCCCGAAGCGCGGCCCTGAACGGGATCGACCATGTCGAGGTCGATTGCAGCCAGACCGAGCTCAGGGTCAATTTCCTCGGCCGGGCGCCGGAGTGGATCGAGCCCCGCTACGTGCGCATCGAGGGTGGAGTTCGCGAGCGCGACATCAAGGTCAGGGGCCTTCGGATCGAGCGCGGCGAGGACGAGGGCCTCGACGACGTCATGATCGTCCGGGTCGACCGCCCCGGCGACTTCTCCACCTATCGCCTCTGCATCCTCGGCCGCGACGCCCAGGGCCGGCCGGCCGAGGAGGCTCCGGCCGATTTCGACCCGCGCTATGCCTGCGCCGCCTTCTCCTTCAAGGCGAGCTGCCCGAGCGACGTCGACTGCGCCGAGCCTCCGGACTGCCCGCCCCAGGCCTTCGCCGAGCCCGACATCGACTATCTCGCCAAGGATTATTCGAGCTTCCGGCGGCTGATGCTCGACCGCCTCTCGCTCACCCTTCCCGACTGGTGCGAGCGCCATTCGCCGGACATGATGCTCACCCTGGTCGAGCTTCTCGCCTATGTCGGCGATCAGCTCAGCTATCACCAGGACGCGGTCGGCGCCGAGGCCTTCCTCGAGACCGCCCGGCGGCGGATCTCGGTGAAGCGGCACGCTCGCCTGGTCGGCTATCACCTGCACGAAGGGTGCAATGCCCGCGCCTGGATCGTCCTCGACGTGTCCGAGCCCGAGCTCTCGATCGACCCCGCCGACATCGTCTTCATCACCGCCTGGCCCGGCCGGCCGCAGCCGATGCTCAAGGCGCACGAGCTCGGCCGGGACCTGCCGGGGCCGAGCGTGGCGTTCGAGCCGCTTCTGCCGAAGGGGCAGTCGCGCCTGACCCTCCGCTCCGCCCGCAACGAAATCCATTTCCACGACTGGGACGAGGAGGAATGCTGCCTTCCGGCCGGAGCGACCCGAGCGACCCTCCGCGATCCTGGCACGATTCCTCCGCCCGAGGAGGGGAAGGACGAGAAGGAGTGCTATTGCCCCGGCCGGGAGCCTCCGCCCGACCTTCGCGACGAGATCGGCGAGGGCCGCTGGCATCGGCTCGGCCTGTCGGCCGGCGACGTCCTCGTCTTCGAGGAGCGGGTGGGGCCGCGCACCGGAGTCGCGGCCGACGCCGATCCCTCGCGCCGCCACGCCGTCCGGCTGACCCGCGCCGATCCCTCGCTCGACCCGCTCAGCGGGACGCTGCTGTGGGAGGTCGAATGGTGCGTCGAGGACTCGCTGCCCTTCGCGCTGTGCCTGTCGTCGAGGCGCGATCCGCCCAATTGCGACCCGCTGCGCGACGTCAGCGTCGTCCGGGGCAACGTCGTCCTGGCCGATTCCGGCTCCAGCTTCGACGACGACCTGGGCGAGGTCCCGACGAAGCGAGTCGACCGGCGCTGCGAGGAGGATTGCGAGGCCGCCGAAGAGCGTTCGGTGGCGGGCCGCTACCGGCCGCGAGTGCGGCGCCTCGATCCCACTTTCGCCGCTCCCTACGCGCCGGCGATTCCGGCCGAGGGCGGCTGCCGCGGCGCTTCCGCCACGGCCGCGTTGCTGCAGGAACCGGACCGCTGCCTCCCGGCGGTGACTCTGACCAGCCGGCTTGCGGACGGGAGCGGGCCCGAGCGCATCTGGCGGCCGGTGCGCGACCTTCTGGGCAGCGGCGGCGAGGACGGCCATTTCGTCGTCGAGATGGACGACGAGCGGGTCGCCTGGCTGCGCTTCGGCGACGGAGTCAACGGACGAGCGCCCGAGGCCGGCGAATCGTTTCGAGCGGCCTACCGCTCGGGCACGGGCCCCGGGGGCAATGTCGCCGCCGGGGCCATCCGCCAGATCGTCTTCCGAAACAATTATCCGGACGGGGCGGCGATCGCGGTCCGCAACCCTCTGCCGGCCCAGGGCGGAACGCGTCCCGAGGAGGTGGCCCGGGCGAAGCTTCGAGCGCCCCACCGGTTCCACCATCGCCTCGAGCGAGCCATCGCTCCGGAAGATTATGCGGCCATCGTGATGCGCGACTTTCCGGCCCAGGTGCAGCGCGCCGCCGCTCATATCCGCTCGACCGGCGCCGCGGTGGAGGTCCACGTCGCCATCGACTCCTATGGCGGCCGGCCGGACCCGGTCCTGCTTCGGTTGATCGAGACTCATCTCCAGGCCTATCGCCGGATCCATCACGATGTCCGGGCGGTCCCTGCGGAAATCGTGCCGTTGCTGATCGAGCTGACCGTCTGCGTCCGCCCGGCCTACCTGCGCGGCCACGTCAAGGCGGAGCTCCAGCGCGTGCTCGGGGCGGGAAGCTGGGCCCGCGGGCGAGGCTTCTTCCACCCGGACGAGATGAGCTTCGGCGACCGGATCACCTTAAGCCGGATCGCCGCCGCCGCCCACAAGGTCGATGGCGTGGCCAGCATAATCGTCACCCGGCTGGAGCGGCTGAGGGAGGGACGCAACGGCGAGGTCGAGTCCGGAGAGCTCGCGCTCGGGCCCTTCGAGGTGGCGAGGCTCGACAACGACCCCGGCCAGCCCGAGAATGGAGCCTTGCGGCTGAACCTGAGGGGCGGCCGGTGAGCGGCGGCTCGCCCTGCGCCTGCGGCCAGGCCGCCTGCGGCTGCTGCGAAGGCGTTCGGGCGCTGACCCCGCTGCCCACCGCAAACCGGCCCGGCCTCGGCGAGCTGTCCGTCCGCATCGGGACCCACGGCAGCTTCCTCGCGACGATGAAGGCGCGGCTTTCGACCCACGCGCTCGGCGACGGCCCGGCCGCCGCTCGCCCGCTCGCCGCTCTCGGGGTCCGCGACTCCGACGCCTCGATCGCCCTGCTCGACGCCTTCGCGACGATGGCCGACGTGCTCACTTTCTACCAGGAGCGGATCGTCAACGAAGGCTATCTCGGGACGGCGACCGAGATGCGGTCGGTCCATGAGCTGGCCCGGCTCGTCGGCTATCAAACCCGGCCCGGAGTCGCCGCCTCGGCCAGGCTCGCTTTCACCCTCGACTCCAACGTGACCGAGGAGGTGACGATCGCCGCCGGATCCCAGGTTCGGACCGTGCCCGGCCCCGGCGAGCTGCCCCAGATCTTCGAAACCTCCGAGGATCTGGTCGCACGCTCCGAATGGAACCGGCTCGGGGTCCGCCAGGTCGAACCGCCGAGCTGGAAGGCGGGAGACGAGCCGCAGCGCCGCACTCTGTACCTGGCCGGCACGTCGAGCCGGCTGAGGGCCGGAGAACCGATCCTCGTCGCCCTCGGCGACGCTCGGCCGCGGCCTTATCGCCTCGTCGAGATCGAAGCCGAGCCGGATCTCGACCGCACCCGCATCGTGCTGCTCCCCTGGGGCGCTCCGGCGGTCGAATCCACGCTGACCGCCGAGCTGAAAACCCTTCGCGCCAAGGCGCCCGTCGGGATGATTTCCACCCTTGTCGTCAACGACCTCGATCGTCTCGACCAGTCGTTTCTGGGCGGAGAGGAGCGGTGGCAACGCATCGACGCCGTCCGAACGTCGGTCCGGGCCATGCACGACGGCGCCTCCTCGGGTGCCACAATCCTCAAGGCCTGGCTGCTCGACGTCGATCGGGCGCTCAATCGGATGATCGAGGCCAGGCTCGGGCCACTCCCGCCGGACGATTGCTCGTTCGAGACCGCGATCGCCGGCCTGACCAAGCCCCCCTCGGCCCCGCCCGCCAGCGCTCTCCATCTCGGCGGGCCGATCCAGGACCGGTTTCTGAAGGCGGGCGACGCCGCTTTGGACATGCTCGCGTCCGCCTCCCCGGACCTGCGCGACCATCTGGCCGAGGCGATGTCGGGCTGCCGGGCGCCCACCCCGGTCGTGCCCGTCAGATTGTGGGCGCTGCGGGTGCGGGCGAACCTGTTCGGCCACAATTTCCCCAAGCGCCGCAGGATCGTTCCGACTATCGATGCGGCGGGCCGCCAGGCGTCCACCGAAACGGTCGAAATCGGCGAGTGGCCGATCGTGACCTGGAACGAAAACGACTTCCTGTACCGGGAGCGGCCGAACCTGCTGTGGCTCGACTCCGGCTATGACGAGATCGCGCCGGGCAGCTGGCTTTTCATAGATTCCTCGGCGGCGCTGCGCAGTGACGCAGAACGCGCCCGAGTGCCCAATCTGGCCGTCGAGCCCGCGCAGCCCTGGCTGGTCACTCGCGCCAATGCGGTTCAGGCCGGGCTGACCCGGACCGAATATGGCGGCTCCGGGGCATCGAGCCGGATCGCGATCGATCCGGGCGACGGCTGGATTCGCTTCGCGGGCGTCATCGAACTGCACAACCTTTTGGGCCAGCCCATCGTCGACCTCGACTACCGGACCGTCCGAGCCACGATCGTCTATGCGGCGAGCGAGGAGCTGGCGCTGGCGCCGCAGCCGATCGCTGAACCGGTGTGCGGCGGAGCCGACGAGCCGATCGAGCTGGACGGGCTCTACCTCGGGCTGGCGCCCGGACGCCATGTCGTCGTCAGCGGCGAGCGCGCGGACATCGGCGACATCGAGGGCGTGTCCGGCGCGGAGCCGGCCATGATCGCCGCCGTCGCCCACGACGTCCGGGCCGTGGGCGGCGGAGTCGTGCCCTGGACCCACAAGCCCTATTTCCGGAACCAGGGCCCGCCGCCGAAGCACCCCGGCGATTCGGTTCACACCTTCATCTGGCTCGCGAAGCCGCTCTCTTATTGCTACCGCCGCGGGGCGATCGCGATCCACGCCAATGTCGTGAAGGCGACCCACGGCGAGACTCATGCCGAGAGTCTCGGCAGTGGCGATGGCGCCAGGGCCAACCAGGCCTTCGAGCTGAAGCATTCGCCGCTCACCCACCTCGCCGTCCCGACCCCGTCCGGCGCCGCGGACACGCTTCAGCTGCTCGTCAACGACCTGCGCTGGAGCCGCGCCGCGAGCTTCGTCGACCTGCCCGCCACCGCTCGGGCCTATATCGTCCGGACCGACCATGAGGGCAGGTCCTCACTGGTGTTCGGGGACGGAGCAGAGGGGGCCCGGCTCCCGACCGGAACACTCAACGTCGCCGCGACCTACCGAAGCGGCCTCGGCCGGGCCGGCAACGTCCGGGCCGGGCAGATCCAGCAGCTCGTCACCAGGCCGCTTGGGGTCAAGGAGGTGGTCAATCCGCTGGCAGCCGCGGGCGGCGCGGATCGCGAGACCCGCGACCAGGCGCGCCGCAACGCACCACTGGCGACGGCGGCGCTCGGCCGGGTCGTGTCGCCGGTCGACTATGCCGATTTCGCCCGAACCTTCGCCGGCATCGCCATGGCCGACGCCGTCGAGATCAGCAACGGCCGCCGAAGCGTGATCCACGTCACCCTGGCCGGGCTCGACGACGTTCCCCTCGAGCCGGCGTCCGACCTGCTGGCCGCCCTTCGCAAAGCCTATCGCCAGCTCGGCGATCCGTTCCAGCCGGTGCGAGTCGCTCCCCGCGAGCTGTGGCTCCTTGTCGTCGAAGCCCGTCTGCGAATCGATCCGGACCGGCGCTGGCAGGTGGTAGCAGGCGCCGTTCGACAGACGCTGCTGGAAGCGTTCGGGTTCGAGCGACGCTCGCTCGGCCAGGGCGTGGCGAGCAGCGAGGTGCTGAGCGCGATCCAGTCGGTCGAAGGCGTGGCGATGGTCGATCTCGACGTGTTCGGAGCCATCCCCACCCGGGCGACGGGGACGGACGGAGAGTCCAGGCCGCTCACCCCGGAGGAGATCCAGGAATCGATCGAGGCCGCGGTCGCCGCCGGCGTCGCCTCCAAGGTCGACGCCCGCAGGGCCCGTCTCGAGGGCGGCGCCCTGCTTCCCGCGGAGCTCCTGCTGCTCTCGCCGGCCGTCGGCGCGACGCTTATTCTCAACCAGGCCGGAGGCGAAGGATGACGGAAACGCTCGACCGGATCTACCGCCTGCTCCCCACCGTCCACCGCAACCGCGACTTCGAGGCGGGCGAGCCGCTTCGAGCCCTGCTCGAGGTGATCGCCGAGCAGGTCGCCCTGATCGAGGAGGATATCGAGCGGGCCTACGACAATTGGTTCATCGAGACCTGCGAGGAGTGGGTCATTCCCTATATCGGCGCCCTCGTCGGCTATGAGCCCGCGGGCCCGGCCGGAGAAGCGGCGAGGAGGACGGGCGGGGTCACGGCCCGGCGCGAGGTCGCCAACGCCGTCCGCAACCGGGCCAGGAAGGGGACCCTGGCCATGCTCGAGCGCCTGGCGGCGGACATCGCCGGATGGCCGGCTCTGGCGGTCGAGTTCAGGGAGGGGCTCGCCCAGAGCCACTCGCTCCGCCTGCCCCGGCCCGGGCGCGGCCGGCTCGCCGACGCCCGCACTCCGTTCGACGGCGCCGGCGGCCCGTTCGACTCCCGCGCGCGGACCGCCGACCTGCGGCGGCTCGGATCCGGCCGCAGCCCGGGTCGGCACGGACCCGCCAATGTCGGGCTGTTCGTCTGGAGGCAGCGCGCCTTCCCGGTCACTCGAGCTCCGGCGCGGGCCTGCGAGGAAGTGGGGCCGCATTGCTTCACCTTCAGCCTGCTCGGCAACGACATCCCGCTCTTCGCCCGCCCGCAGCCGGCCCGGCCGGACCGCCCCCGGTTTCCCGAGCGGATCGGCCGGCTGGCGCTGGCCGGCCCCCGCCCCCGAGGCCAGCGCATGGCGCATCCGTCGCCCGCTTATTACGGGCTCGACGAGGTGGACGGGGAAGAGGCGGTCCGAAGCTTCGCGATCTGGGCGCCGGACTGGCCGAAGCGGGGCGACGGCGGCTCCGGGCCGGTCCCGGCGGACCGGATCGTCGTCGCCGACCTGGAGGACTGGACCTATCTTCCGCCGCTCGACCATGTCGCGGTCGATCCCGAGCGGGGCCGGATCGCCTTCCCGCCGCGCCAGCCGCCGCGGCGGCAGGTCAAGGTCTCCTATCATTACGGCTTCCCGGCCGAGATCGGTGGCGGCGAGTATCGCCGGCCCATCGCCCAGGAGAAAGGCGCGACCGTGATCCGGGTGGCGGGAGCCAAGCAGCTTCGCGCCGCGCTCGAGCGGTGGGCGCCGCCGCCTTTGCCGGACGAGGACGAGGAGGCGCCGCCCGCGCCCGAGCGGCCGAGGCACGCGGTGATCGAGATCACCGACAGCGGAGTCTATGTGCTTCCGATCCGGATCCAGCTCGAGGCGGGCGAGAGACTTCAGCTTCGCGCGGCCCAGCAGGTCCGGCCGGTGCTCGGGCTCGTCGATCTCGACGCCGGCGGCACCGACGCGCTCCGGGTGATGGGCTCCGAGGGCAGCCGCTTCACGCTCGACGGGCTCCTCGTCTACGGTCGCGGAGTCCGGGTCGACGGGCCGCTTCGGTCGCTGACCGTCCGGAATTCGACCCTTGTGCCCGGCTGGTGGCTCGGCCCGGACTGCGATCCCAGGCGGCCCGCCGAGCCGAGCATCGAGCTGATCGACAGCGGCGCCTGCGTCACCGTCGATCGAAGCATCGTCGGCTCGATCCAGGTCAATAATGACGAGGTCCGAACCGACCCGATCCGGATCCGCATAGCCGACAGCATCGTCGACGCCACCGGAGCGGATTGCGACAGCCCGCAATGCGAGGCGCTCGGCGCCGCCGGATCCCGGATCGCCTTCGCCGCCGCGCGCTTCGTGCGATCGACGGTGATCGGGCGGGTGATGACCCATTCGGTCGAGCTCGGCGAGAACAGCCTGTTCCTCGGCCGGATGACGGTGGCCCGGCGCCAGGTCGGCTGCCTTCGCTTCTGCTACGTGACTCCGGAATCGAGGACTCCGCGGCGCTTCCAGTGCCAGCCCGACCTGGCGGAGGCGGCTTCGGGCCCAGAGGGCGCCGAGGAGGCGCGGGCCCGGGTCCGGCCGCGCTTCGACAGCCTGCGCTACGGCCGTCCCGATTATTGCCGGCTGGCGCGCGCCTGCGCCGAGGAGATCCGCCGCGGCGCCGACGACGAAGGCGAAATCGGGGCCTATCACCACCTGGGGCTGGAGATCCGGGGCGACCGCCTGCGGGCGCGTCTCGAGGAATATGTGCCGGCGCGGTGCGACGCCGGAATCGTCTTTGCCGATTAGGAGGATGCCAGAATGAGGGGCAATTTTTCCCGCTTCGCTTTCGACTCGGCCGTCGGGGCGACCGGCCTCCACTATCAGCAGGGCCAGCTCACGCTGGATTCGGACTTCAACCTCCAGCAGGCGATCCAGCTGCACCAGCACCGGCTCCTGGCCGAGCACCTGATCGGGCCGTTCGGCGGAGTCCAGGACTCCTTCAGGATAAAGCCGGTCACCGGACTGCTCTGGGACGTCGCCATTTCGCCCGGCAATTATTACGTGCAGGGCCATCACTGCCGCAATGGCGAGCAGGTCACCTGGCGCGGCGAGCAGGGCCATCGGCGCCAGCCCTGGCTGGAGGCGCAGCCGCAGCCCAAGCACGGCACCTACCTCGCCTTTCTCGAGCTGTGGGAGCGCCATGTCGATCCGGCCGAGATGGACGGGCTTCGCGAGGTCGCGCTCGGCGGTCCGGCCACGGTCGCCTTGCGGCAGCGGGTGTGGAAGGTGAGGCTCCGCGAATGGCCGCGCGGCCCCAACAACGCGGCGCCGCAGATCAGCGAGTCCGCCGCTCTGGCCGTGCTCCGAGGCTGGAGCCCGGCCGGGCGCGGGGCGATGGCCGCGCGCGCTCGAAGGCCCGCCCCCGCCTCCGACCCCTGCGTCGTCTCGCCGCGCGCCTCCTATTCGGGAATCGAGAACCGGCTCTACCGGATCGAGATCTACCGGGGCGGCACCGTCGGCGGGGCGGCCGGCCAGACCGGGCCGACCTTCATCTGGTCGGGCGACAACGGCTCCATCGTCCTGCCGGTCGAAAGCGTCGGCGGCACGGTGGTCCGGCTCGCCGCCTCATGGCTCGACGCGCGGTCCGAGATCGCGGTCGGCGACCATGTCGAAATTTCGGACGAGTCGATTCGGATGAACCCGGGCGCCGGGCCGATCCGCAAGGTGACCGGCTACGACCCGGACGAATCCACCCTCACTCTCGACTCCCCGCCCGGCCCGGCGATCGAGGCCGCCGGCCGCGGCCTGCTCCTTCGCCGCTGGGACCACAAAAAGGGCGACCCGAACAGCGGCCATGCGCCGCTGGCCGACGACCGCGGCCTTCAGCTGGTCGAGGATCAATGGCTCGCGATCGAGGACGGAATCGCGATCCGGTTCGAGCCCGGGACGCCCGGCCACGTCTACCGAAGCGGCGACTATTGGCTGATCCCGGCCCGAACCGGCCTCGCCGACATCGTCTGGCCGAACGAGGACGATCCCGACCGCACGCCGCGGGCGCTGCCGCCGGACGGCGTCGAGCTTCTCCAGGCGCCGCTCGCCGCGGTCACTTTCGCCGGCGACGGAACCTGCGCCGTAACCGACCTGCGCCGAGTCATCAGACAGTCCGCCACCGTCGTCCGAGCGAGCATACCCACCGCTTGAAACTGGCTGGGGCGGCAGGATTCGCAGCCGGTTTTTTTGGGTGCTAAGTCGTTGATTTTGTTGGCGCAAAAAACGCGATTTACGCCGCAGATGTACAGTGAATTGGCACAATTTTTCAAGCCCCAAACGGCCCCTTGATGATGCGGATCGCCGCCAGCATCCCCAGTATCTCCAAGGAGTGGTTCGGCCATTCGAACGACCAGTAGACTGGACCGCCTTATTCCGCGCGAGATATCTCTAGGCACCGATTTCGGTGGCTTAGCCTTCGGTCAGGTTACGATCCTCCCCGCCAGATCATCTCGCTTCAGGTGCCGGACAACTCGTTCAGCTGCGCGATCAGGTCCTTCGGATGCTCGATAGCAGGCTTTGCATGCCTTCGGTGCTCGGCAAACAATCTTATGGGTTTCGGGATTCGGATGGCTTCATCGCGGATCGGATGTTGACGAATCGGCCCAGCAGGTCGAACCAGAAGGGGCTTCCTAGCGTCGCCGCGAACGCAGTCATCAGATATCCCGCGGCCAGCAACAGCCAGCCCGCAAGCCACGGCGGGCCGGCGCGCCCCGGGGACGGAGCGGGCTTCGCCTTGTCCGCGGCGGCGACGGCCGGCGCGCGCCCTAACAGCCTGCGCGTCTCCGCGAGCGCCTGCCCTTCCCAGCCGATCGGCAGATTAGATGCCTCGAGCGCCGTTGCGAGCGCATCGCGATATTGGGGCTTGGGCACCGAGGGGACGGTTTGCGCGCCTACTGAAGGGGCGGCGCCGGACGGCTGTCTTTGCACGGTTTCGGTCGTCACCACGCCGAGCGCGGGTTTCGCCTTCGCGGTCGGTTTGGATGCCGCAGATCCCTGCGTGGGCGCGGCCGGCGACGGGGCTGTCTCGGGCATTCCGTTCGCCGTCGCCGGCGCGGGATCTACCGCCACCAGCACCTTTGCCGCGTCGATCATCGCGCTTCGGGCGGCGGGGGTCCTGGCATCCAGTACGGTGGCAATGATCACCGAATTGACGTTGAAGGCGAGCGCGGCAGCCAGACCGAGCCAAAATAGCTGCTTCTGGGTCCGGCGCTTATAGCGGCTGGCGGCCCGCTCCATCGCGGCGTCGTACCAATTGGCGACCGCCGCGCGCATCTTGTCCGCATCGCTCCCGGCGAGGCGGTCGAGCACGGCCCATGCTTTCTTGAAGGTAGTGGTGGCGCTGTCCGGCGCTCCGTTTGGGCTGGTTGGATCCATCAGGTCGACCAGGGCCGTCGCGAAGGTGTCGCGGGGGATATAGGCGGGCAGGTTCCGGCGCGCCCACCAGGCCTGCGGTGCCGAACTCTCGAACGTTTGCGAGTGATAGTCGCCACAATAGAGCGAATAGACAAGCGGGTGGCGGTAGAGCCGGGTCCTCAGGCCCGCCGTGACCTGTGCGTCGAGTGCCTGGCTGCGGTCGTCCTGCTGGGGCGAGCGGTCGTCGACCAACTCGGCGATTGCGACCTCGAGTCCTAGGGCGCGCCGCTTGCGCCAGGCCTCGATTGCCTCAACGACCGAGGTCAGCATCAGCGTGATCAGCAAGTAGCTGAGCACCAGACCGATACTGACATCGAGCACGTTGGATCCGAACATCCGGTCCTCCTGCCGCCGATCGGCCTAGCTAGTTGCCCGCGAAGGACGCGGGCTGAAGCGCGAACTTCAGGCCGCCCGTGAACTGCGCCGACTTGCCGAAATTGTCTCCGGACGAATTGGCGTAATTCGCCGTCAGCCACATTCCCTTGGCGAGCTTGAAATCGAAGCTGGCATTGTAGGTCGTGTAATCGTCCTTCCCCAGGCCGGAATAGCTCGCGCGCTGGCGGAGCAGCTCGAAGCCGAGCCACCATCTTGATGGATCACCGACTAGCAGGCGAGCGCCGAAGCTTCGCCGGTTACGCTCGATAAGCTGCGTCGCATCGAGCGGATTGGCGACTAGCTCGCGCTCCCGAATCACACCGCCTAGCACCAGCTTGCCGCCGATCCGGGAGCGCTCAGGGTCGATGGGATCGATCGAGTTCGAGCAAGGCTTGGTGAAGAGGCAGTCTAGCCCGATCGAAACGACGGCGCTGGCGGCGAATCCACGGCCCGCCAGTCCGCCATTGTCTCTGCTGCGGAACACCTTCGCGAAGCCGAGCTGCGCCGAATGGCCGTTTGTCGGCGTTCGCACATGCCTTTTGCGGCAGCTTTCCAGGTCCGTCGCGAGAATGGTATCCGTTTCAGTGGTTTCGGTGCCGATCCCCCGTGGTGGTGAAAACGTAGCCGTCTCGTTACGCACCCGCCGGGCCGCGAAGGCCTGCATCAGGCAGGCGTGCAGCTTCTTGTTCGCGAAGGGGTCGGTCGTGTCGAACGGAACCCAGATTCCTCCGAGCGCGGCGCGTTCCGGCTGGCTGGCGTCGCCGTCGGTCGCCCGGGCATAAGCGGCGGTGATTTGGAAGCGGGCCCAGGCGCGCGCCCAGTAATCGGTCCGGTAGCGCTCATAGCTCACCTGCTGAGCCTTGATCAGTTGCGCCGGCGCAAACTGTACGGCGATGCCCGTCACCGCCTTACCGTCCTCGTCGGTACCGTTGAGGAAGCCGATAGCAGCCCGCTTGAGGCCCTCTGGCTCGGTGATCGTCTGGCCCGAGACCCCGAGCGCGGCGAAGGCCGGCGCAGCCGTGTTGAGCACCTCGGTGACGATCTCCCGGGCCTGGTCCTGCGCCACCTTGTTGGCCGCTTTCGTGTCGGCGGTGGGCTCGGCCGTCGCCGGGGGCGGTGGTGCCGGCGCGTTCTGGGCCCCGGCGGGGACGGCCAAGGAGGCGGCGAGGATGGCGAGACCGGCGCAGGCCAGGCGCGGGCGGCGGCGCGAGCTCATTTGAACTGGAGTGTCATGCATTTGAATTCTCCCGAGGCGAGCCCCTTGTGGATCGTCCAGGTGTGGAGGTGCTCGACGACGCCGGGGCTGCGTTCGAGATCGAGCTGCACGATGATGTCGGACACGCTGTTCGCGGTGTTGCCGCCGTGGGTCACGCAGACCTGTACAAGCGCGCCCTCAATCTCGGCCCCGGTGCCGATCCACTGGCTGTGGGCGCCGTCGCCGTAACCGATGACGTGCCCATCCTTGAATCCGCCCTCGCCGTCCGGCGGATAGAGCCGGATCTCATAGTTGAAGGACTGGATATGGGCGGAGACCGAGACGCGATATTTGTCGTCTTGGTCGATCTCGATGGCTTGAGTGATATCCGTCATGCCTACGCCCTCCTCGGCGGCACCGAACGACGCGTCCGGCCCTCATTGCTGGGAACTTGATAGATTCGCCGGGGTGCGCAGCCTGTGTTCGACCGCACGGCCCGCTTGTGATATTTCTCACGCCAAGCATTATTGCTGCGTCGCGGGGGTTAATTGATGTCGTGGACTTCAATTGGCGCGGAATTGCTCCGCGAGGCTAGCAGTCAACTTCCCGACAGACTTCGGAGTGGATTCCGAGCGCGATCGCGGAGGGTGCGCTTCGGGGGCAACAACGTCGTACTCGCGGAGGGCCTCGAAGCGGCGGACGTGTATCTG
This sequence comes from Allosphingosinicella sp., assembly GCA_036386795.1. Lineage (GTDB taxonomy): Bacteria > Pseudomonadota > Alphaproteobacteria > Sphingomonadales > Sphingomonadaceae > Allosphingosinicella. The sequence goes on along the minus strand of DASVUZ010000036.1, from coordinate 128,116 downwards.
ATTGAAACCGGCCGGATGAAGGTCTCGCTGTTTTCGAGCCAGGGCCGCGAAACCCTCCTGCGCGAAATGGGTCCGGGCCAGATATTCGGCGAGCTTTCGGCGATCGACGAACAGCCGCGTTCGGCGAACGTCACCGCCCTGGATGATGCGTGCCTCTGGCGTATGCCCGGCCGCGAGTTCATCAATTTCTTGCGCGACACGCCAGACGCCGCAGAGTGGATGACTCGACAGCTTTCGATGCGGGTGCGCGACCTCACCGTGAGGATCTTCGAGCTCACCACCATGCCGGTCAACACCCGGCTCCATTGCGAGCTCATCCGGCTCGGCCGAGCGCTGGACCCGAGCAGCGACACCGCGATCATCGATCCCTTTCCCACCCATCCCGTTCTGGCTGCCCGCCTCGGTACGCACCGGGAGGCCGTCACCCGCGAGCTCGGCCAGCTCAAGGAGGACGGGATTCTGGAGAAGGTCGGCCGGCAAATGCACATCCTGTCGGTGGACCGGCTCCAGAAGATGATCATTCGCGTCGCGGGATGATGTGCCGGTGGGGAGCGGACGCAAATGAGCTCTAGCCCCGCCGCGTTCGACGGCTCCCGGCGAATCCTGGTGGTAATGTATTGCGACGTAGTCGGGTCGACGCAGATGCTGGTCCGCCTCAAGGAGCCCGAAATCTTCCGCGAACTGGTCGACACGCTGGGCGAGGCGGTCGAGGACATCGTCCGCCACCATGGCGGCCAAATCGTGCGCAAGGACGGCGACGGATTCGTCATATTGTTTGGGCACGTGACCAGCCACGACGATGCCGGCCGGCGCGCGACCGAGGCGGCGCTCGACATCCAGCAGGCGGCGGCAACGTTCGGCGCAACGGGGGGCCTGCCGGACGTGCGGCTCCGGCTCCGCACCGTCATCCATTCCGGGCTCGTGCTGCTGCTGCCGGGCGACATCGTGCGCGGGCGCTTTGAGATACCGGGCATTCCAACCAACGTGACGGCCCATCTTCGGGCACTCGCCGAACCCGACGAGATACTGGTCAGCGAATCGACGCTCGGGGCGGATCGCCTGTTCTTCCGGACCGGGCCGCGGCGCCTGGTCATCCCAAGCGGCTGTCCCGCACCTCTGGCGGTCTATTCGGTGCTCGGCCGGGAGGCCGTCGAGAGCCGCTTTGCCGCGCGCATCCGCCGCGGCAGCGCTCCGTTCGCCGGCCGCCAGCTGGAGCTCGCGGCGCTCGAAGCCGGCCTTGGGCGGTGTGCCGAGGGCCACAAGGTCATCGCCGCCGTCGTCGGCCCGGCCGGTATCGGCAAGACCCGGCTCGCTGGCGAGTTTCTCGGGCGCGCGGCGGCGCGCGGGATAGCCTCGCACCGCGGCTATTGCGAAGCCTATCTCGGCGCCCGGCCCCTCCAGCCTTTCGCCCAGCTCATCAGCTCGCTTCTAGCGGGGGCCCCACCCCGAGCGCTCGAGAATGCCCGGGTGCTGGCCGGCTATCTCGGCGGGATGACGGCCCGCGACGTCCAGCCGCTGCTGCGCCTTCTCGTCGCAGACGGCGGCGGCGGCGAGGCGCCGCCGCCCCGCCCCGAGGCGGTCGCTCCGGCGCTTCTGGCGCTGCTCGCCCGGGCCGGCGGCGGCGCCCCGCTGATCTTGTGCATCGACGACTGGCAATGGACCGACGACGCCAGCCGGAAGCTGCTCGAGCTGGTGGCGGCCGGGAGCCGGGCCCCGATGCTGGTGCTTCTCCTTACCCGGGACCTGGACGGCCGGCTCGCCGAGCTTCCGGGCCTGACCGTCGTCCAAGTGCCGCCCCTCAGCCTCGAGGATTCGCGCAAGGCCGCCGAAGCCCTGCTGACCGGCGGCGACCCGTTCCGGGTCGAGCGGATCGCCCGCGACGCCGGCGGCAGCCCCCTGTTCATCGAGGAGCTGTGCCAAGCGCGCCCCGGAAGCGCCCAGCCGACCGCGGACGCCGACCGGAGCGGCTGGCTCGACATGATGATCCAGGCGCGCTTCTCGCGGCTTGCGCCCGAACCCGCCCGGCTGGTCCAGATCGCGGCGGTGATCGGCCACGTCGTCCCCGAATGGCTGTTCGAGGCGATCACCGGCCTGGGCCCGGAGGACCCGGCCCTCGGGCGGCTCGCCGTAGAGGATTTCGTCTATGCCGGCGACGTCGAGGGGACGCTGCGCTTCAAGCACGGAATCACCCGCGACGCGATCTACAACATGGTCGGCCTTCACCAGCGCCGGGCGCTTCACGGCCGGGTCGTCGAGGCGCTTCTGGCGCGCGGAGCGGCCGGCGAGGACGTCCAGCCAGAGATGCTCGCTTATCATTGCGGCGCCTGCGGCGACGCCGAGCGCGCGCTTCACTACGCCATGTCGGCCGCCAACAAGGCGATGGAGGCGTCGGCGCTGGACCGCGCCCAGAGCCTCTATCGGGCCGCCTTCGACGCCATCGCGACGCTCGAGGACCTGCCCGACCGGGCCGGCCGTGCCAGCGACCTGGTGCGCCGCTACGGCCAGGCCTGCGTCGTCGACCCCTCGCCCGACCAGATCGAGGTGCTCGAGGCGATGGCGGCATTGGCCCGATCCATGGGCAACGAGCAGGGGCTCGCGCTCGCCCAATATTGGCTCGGCGCGATCCATTACGGGCTCGGCAATGCCGGCCGGTCGATCGAGCATCTGCAGGGCGCGCTCGAGGCCGCCGCGACCCTCGGCAACCCAAAGCTCACCGCCCAGATCAAGGCCAGCCTCGGCCAGTCGCATTCGGCGGCGGCCGATTATCCGGCCGCGAGGATCCTGCTCGACGAGGCGATCGCGGCGCTCCGCCTATGCCGGACCGGGCGACTGTCGACCGGGCTCGCTTATTCGCTCTGCTGCCGGGGATTCCTGATCGCCGACCAAGGCTATTTCGACGAGGCCGCCGCTTATTATCGCGAGGTCGAGTCGATCCTGGGCGATGCCGAGCCGCCGATGCTGGGATCCTATATGACCCAGATGGCGGCGATCAGCCTGTGGAAGGGAGAATGGGATCGGGCGATCGACTATGGCGAGCGGGGCGTGAGGCTCTCGGAGCGCACTCGCACGCGCTACATAGCGGTCATGTCGCGCTCGCTGGCGGCTTATGCCCGCTGGCGGCGCGACGGCGATCCCGCGGCGGTCGACGAGCTCGTCCGGACGGCGGCCTGGTTCATGTCCGGCGCCAGCCAGCAGCGGACCTCGCTCAACTACGGCTGGCTGGCGGAAATGCTGGTCGCGAGGGGGGATGCGAAGGGGGCCCGCTTCTACGCCGCTTGCGCTTTTCGGCGGGCGCGGGCGGCGGACCGGCTCGGCGAGGGGACGGCCTGCCGGGCGATGGCGAGGATCGCGGCGCTTCGGCCGGGCCGCCGCGACTCCGGCCATTATCTCGCCCTCGCCTATCGCTCGGCCGAGGCCCGCCAGTCGCCGCGCGAGCGGGCCGAGACCCTGCTCTGCGCCGCCGAGATCGCCGAGGCGCGGAGGGAATATGGCAAAGGCGCCGAGCTCGCCGCCGAAGCCCAGGCAGGCTTCGAGCGGCTCGGCATGACCGCTCACGCCGCGCAGGCCGAAGCCCTGCGGTCGGCGCTCACTTCCAGTTGCTGATCTCGACGATGAGCGACGAGGGCATCGCCTTGATCTGACCGACCTCGAGCAGGGCGGCGAGGATCCCCGTCATGCTCCCCATCATCAGCTTGTAGGCGGGGCAGGCGTGGAACGGGCCGGTCGTCTGCGGGACCGCGGTGCGGTTGCCGCCGAACACGATGGTCGGATCGCCGTCCTTCGGACCTTTCCTGAGGGATTCCAGAGCGGCCGAGACCTGGCTCACGATGACCAGGTCTTTCGGCTCTACTTCGGCATCCTCCGCACCCGGATCGCCCTTGGCCTTGAGGGTAAATTTGCCCAACGCCTCGCGCACCAGCAGGTCGGGCGCCGGCCGCTTGCACATCGCTCTCGAGATCGGCTTGCCGAGCGCCCGGTCGGCGGCGGCATAGTCGGCGGGACGGTCTGCCGACTCTCGCCGGAGTGCCGCCTGGTGCCGCCAGAGCGTCCTTTCAGTCAGCCATTCGTAGAGGATGCCGCGCAAATTTCCGTCGACCGGCGGAAGCGCGCCGATCATCATGCCGATGATGTTCCGGGCGAGCAGATCGTCGTCATTCGGAATGGCTTCCGCCATCAGCTTCGAGAGCGACCCACGCATCTTTCCGGTTGCCCGATATTCCGCGACGAGATCCTTTCCGGCCTGCCGGATGCGCGGGCCGTGGTCGCGGGCGTAACGTTCGACCGCTTTCTCCGGTTCGGGGTAGAAGGCGTGGCGCGAGGGCGAAAGGAAGTCCCCCGGGCAGCGCGGCAGTCGTGGGCCGTCGACCCAACTCCAGCCGCCGGGCGCCATGATCTTGCCGTCGGGAAGGCCGAACCACTGCGCGCACATCAAGGCTAGGGTGGGTGTGATGAAATCGCGGCGCAACTCGAGTTTGAAGGCCGGGCGCCTCAGGGCGTCGGCGCCCTGGATCGTTTTGTTGAGCACCCCCTTCGCGCAAGCATATCCCGTCTCGAAACCGACCGGCTGGTCCAGCTTGAACATGATCTTATTCGTGGCTGTCGACTCGGCGGTGTAAGTCGCCCCGGGCTGCATCGCGACGTAGATCGGTCCGCTGGTATCCTTGATGCGTTTTTCCTGGATGACCACCGAGAAGACACAAGGATTGCTCAGCACTTGCGTGACATGATCGCGCGATGCGACGAGAACGATCGAACGGGGTTTCGGAGCGGCCGCCGCCGCGGGAGCGCCAACGCCGCCGGCCGGCGCCGGACCCGCGATGGGGCCCGCGATCATGTCAGCCAGACGGCTGCCATCCTTAACTCGATAGGATCCACCCTTATACCAGCGTATGGCCGACCAGATATCGGGCGTCCGGCTGCGTTCCGCGGGGTCCTTGGTGTCGAAATCCTCGAGAACCCGTTTCCATTCATTGTGGCGAAGCTCCTTGTCCTCCAGGTTTTCGATCTCCGCGATGAGGTCGCGTCCGTTCAATTCGCGCGGCTCCTTCATGTCCCCGACATTGCCGACGAACCGGGCAATCTCGTCGATACCGGTTCGCGACGGGGCGAACAGATAAAGACCCCAGTGGAGCTTGACGAAGGGCTTGGGTATTTCCGTCCGGATCACCTTGCCGTCGACGACGAAGCGGTGCACCGGATTTTCCTTGGCGGGGCGGACCCCGATCAGGGGATCGCTGTTCGCGGCGGCGATGCCGGTGCTGTTGCCGCCGTTGATCCAGCGCTGGATGACCTCGAACTGGTCGGCGATGCTGGCATTATAGGCCATGAACATCACCCCGCGCGGCTGCCTCTGCGGAGCGCCCGGAGCGCCGAACGACATGCCGCGCCGAAGGATGCGCGGCGACGGCCGGTCCTGAAAGCTGTCCCGGGGATTGGAGCGCCTGATGTGCGCCGCGTGGGGACATTGATCTCCGGTCGAATCGCACGAATAGTCGAAGTCGTTGAGGCCGCCGCCGGGCGGCACCAGCGGGGTTCCGTCCGGCGTTCGGCCCAGCAAGCGCGCGGCAAGATCGTCGGCGGTGAAGCAGATCCCATAGTGTTTGGCGATCCTGGCGCTTTCCACCTCCAGATAGTCGAAATAATCCTGCACTTTCTGCTCGATCTTGCGGATGACGAGGAAGCTGCCGTTGAACTTGAGCTTGTCCCTCCGGGCCCTCTTGGGCGCCTGATCGCCGCGGTCGTTGCGGTAGCCGTAGAGGATCTCGCCGAGCCGGACGTCGTCGCGGCCGCGCAGGTCGAGCTCGCGGACGTCGTTTCGAGGATGAGGCTGGCTGATGCCGTCGCGCAGCTTGAAATGGCCGGAAGGTTGGCCCGACGCCTCATACAGGCTCACCATCGGCTCGAACGCCGCCAGCACCACCCCTGATTTTTCCGCCTCCTCGGCCAGCCGTTCGATCTCGCGCTGCAACCCGTCGTCGCTATTTTCCCCGGCGGGCGGCGCGTAGCGGACCTGGATGACGAAATCGACTTCGCTCATCTCCACTGGGGGGCGGCGAAGGTGACAGTGTTGCGGCGCCGCCGGCCAGTTGCGCTCCGGCAATATCCAGTTGCGCGGGTGATTCTCCCTGAAGTCGCCGAGCAGCCCGGAGCGTTTCTCCATGCCCTCGCGGAATTCCTTCGGAAAACGGGCGCGCTTGTCTTCGAACAGGCCGAAGCGCTTGAGCCCGTCGGCGGTGAAGGCGATCGTCAGATAAAGTCCCGATTGCGGCGGCGGAGCGCCTTCGTAATGGATTTTTTCCCGGAGGCTTTTGATGAACAAGCGCGCGAGAGTCGGACTGGTCACGGTCATCAGCAGCAGCGCGCCGTGGCGCACCGGCCGGTCCGTGGTTCCAGGACCGGTGAGGATCCCGCCCTGCACCTCGCTCTCGACGAGCACCGGGTTTCGGACCGGGGGCTCCTGGGATCCGAGGTCTCCGGGCCATTCGTACCAGTCGAGCTGCTCCTTATAGGCGTCGCGAAGCGGAATCGGCACTCGCCGCGAGTCCCAGCCGAGGAGCAGGCTTCGCGCCGCCCGGAGCAGGTAGCGCCCTTCCGCGTAGGTATAATTGGACGGTTTGCCGTAGGGAGGGTCCAAAATCTCTCCCGTCTGGAGGGCCCGCGCGACGCGCTCGGGGGAATAATTGAATTGCAGCCCCGTCTTGTCGGTCGGATCGAGGCGATCGGGAGGATAATAATCGGCGAGGCGATAAAGGACGTTGAGCGCCTCGAGCGCGAGCCCGTGCGCCTTCATCTCATTGTCTCCGCTGCGGTCCAAGGCGGCCGCGTCCTCGGGGTCCGCCATCGTCATCCGGCACAGGTCGAGATCCGCCTTGACTGGATCCGTTTCGGCCCGCTGAATTCGCTCGAGATCGCGCAGGTAGATCTGGTCCCTGACCGTGAGGCCGGTGGTCGAATAGAACATGGCGCTGTCCACCTGCGACTTGCGCACCCACTCGAAATAATCCGGGAAGCCATTATCGCCGGCCGGCTTGTAGCCCTCGCAATTGCAGAAGAGCAGGTCGAGGAAGATGCCGAGCGGACGCCAGATCAGCCGCATATAGGGCTCGAGCGCCCCGTCGAACGCCACCGACAGATAAAGATATCGCCGCGGCGTTAGCGCGTCCTTCTTCTCGGTCATCTCGTACAAATCCTTGTCGAGAATGCCGATCCGGAAATTGAGCAGGGTGAGGATGCGCTCGACCGTGTCGGAGAAGGGCGTGAGCTTCTCATACTCGCGAGCGGCGACCCGGACGCCGTGCAGGGCTTCGGCCACCAGGCGCAGCCGGGTCTGATAGGTGACGTTCTCGTAGGCGTCGATGAAGCCTTCCTTGATGGGGGCGAAGACCACCAGGTCCGCAATGCCGCCTATGTGTTTGCTGGTGACTTCACGAGTCATTGGCCTCTCCCGATGAGACGTTTGAAAGACAAGCCACACTCGATGGAAACTGGCTGGTATCGGCAGCAGAATGTCACAACAGCTCTCGGAAGAAAGTGCGAAAAATCACCGCAATTGGGAAATATGATATGACCACTTCTTGAATGAGTTAGTTGTGAACGGCGAGGCCTATTTGGACGCTTGCTCCGAACGGAACGAGACTAGGGAATCGTCGGCTGGGGGGCGGCAGGATTCGCAGCCGTTTTTTTTCGGGGCTAAGTTGTTGGTTTTGTTGACACAAAAACGCGATTTGCGCCGCAGATGTACAGTGAGTTAGCACAATTTTTCAAACCTAAATTTGAGAAGAAGGTGGACCCCCGATTGTTCGAAGCTGGAGCTGAATCAGCTGGTCGTCAGGCACAACGCTTCTCAATCCGCCGGGCCTTGTCCGCCGGGCCAAGTGGCATCGGCGCAGGATCTCGGCCCAACGGATGAGCAGGGATCGCGGTGCTCCCACAAGCGTCGGCTACCCGCACGAGAGCCCTTCGACCAGGAGTCGAGATCGTCGATGTGCGTCGTAGTTCCCGACGTTTCCAGATATCCTTGAGTATCCCGTATGCCCAAGCCAACTCCACAAACTTGCAATGAGTTCAGGGTCGCCCCCACTCCTGTCAGGATGAGCCGAGCTGCCGATCGTCCATTTCGGCTTCCTTGCCGGACCGTGGCTCGGGAAGGTCTGCCCATGAAGCGTCAGCGGAGCGCACAATCGACGGATCGAAAAAACGAACGGCGAACCGCGATCAGACCGGAAAGCTGAGACAATCCCGAATATCGTCTCGAAGGTTCGAATCGGTCTACACGCTACGCAATTCAATCATCTCACCTCGTTGCGCCACACAGTAGGCAACGGGCGATCGGATCGCTAGCGCGTGAGGCGTTGAAACAGGTAAGACACCAGCACGCCAAGATGCACGAACCCAAACAACATCTCGAGGATCGTAATCATCCAGAAGAATGTGAAGTATTCGGTCGAAGCAATGACCATTGCCGGCGCCTGAACATCATTCTGCGGCTTCGGAGGTGGCTCCGGTTGAGGACCCATGGAACCCGCGAAGTGACTCTGCGGCGGAGGCGGAAGCATGACATCCGGCTGCCCGGACAGGCCCGGTTGCAGCGCCAAGAACGTGGCGCTGGAATGCATCACCCAATCACCGTAGCTAAACTTGCTGCACGCAGTGTCGGGCGCGCAGCGCACGAATTCGCCATATCCGGCGGCGAACAACGCTATCCACATCGCGCTCGCCAACAGAATGTTGGTGAACGACCGCATCAAGAAGTTGAAATATGCTTCCACTATGCCCGAGGCGAACCAATTTGCGACGGCGCCGAGGAAAAGCGCGGGCACCGCTAGCAAACGCACAGCAGCGTAAAGCGGCAACCAAGCTATTCTTAAACGCCCAGACCCATGCGCGAGATGCCAGCGGTGCACGCGGAGGCGATCGAGGGCGTCGTCTGCCGCCATATGCTGGCCGCGTGAGCGATAGATTTCATGCAGATCATTCGTAATCGACACCATGGCGTTGTGACGCTTGCGCTGGCTTTCGGTCACTCTGTCGATATCGCTCCGCAAGAACCGGAAACGCGTGGGCGCGCTCAATGACGCGGCCCCCCCCGGTGAGATGCACTCCGCTAGCACTTCCATGCGATACTGGATGCCGATCGCCTCCAGGGACAATGTGAAGTTCTCATCCTCAAGCAACAGACGTGCCTCGCGTGCGAGGGTGGCGACGTGGACCGCGGTTTCCACCGATACGGCTTCGTCCTTGAGCAGGCGCGCGCGCGCGAGCAATCGTTCGGCGACATGCTGGCGTCGATAGGCCGCACTATGTCGTTTGAAGGAAATGGGTCGAGGAGGCTCTGTCTTCCTGGTGAATGCACGGCGAAGGCTCTGAAAGGCTCGGGCCACTTCGCCGCCCCACTCCTTCACGTCGAGCCACCATCGGCCCAGCAGGGTTCGCGCGCCGGCCCCGCGCCAGAGGAAGCCCAGCCTCTGATCAAACATGCCACTCAGGGGCTTCGAAACGGCGCCGAACGCGCCCGGATTTTCAATCCCCGAAACCAGAATGCGGTCTTTGCTCTCCTGTGCGTCCTTGAGTATTGGGAATGTCGCCAAGCGCAGCTTGAGCAGCGTTTCGACATCGCCTCCTTCCTTGGTGGCGAGAAACGCATAGTCTCCGCTCCGACCGGTATCGAGCGGCAGGTTGTCGTCGGCGCCGTCATCGGCGTCATCGAATTGCAGTTCGATATCTTCAATAACGATGGGGGTCGTCAGCCCTGGATCCATCAATACCTGCTTCATTTCCGCGAGCGAATTAACCAAAAATGCCCGTCGGCCATTTCTGTAAAGTACATAGCCATTGAAAATACAGTGTCCTGTTTCTTCGTCCAGCGACACGCCGGGCCGGGCAATGTCAAACTCGGGCTCGATCTCGGCGGCCGGTTGCGTGGCGTTCGGTGGGCGGTTCCGCGAGTGAGACTTGTGGCGCAAAAGTTCTCGAAGACCGGTGCAGTCGAACCACGTCCGAAAACCCCTGCCGTGTCGCTTGAGCAGTTCCGCAATCCGAGAAAGCTCGCCGGTCGGGACAAAATGATAGTCCGCGGTTGTCTTGGGATATCCCCGTGGCAGAGATGGAACGACAAATATCCAATACACTTCCGGAAAGCGGAGCGCGAGTTCGGGCGCTCTCATGCCGTCTATGTATCGCTCGAGTGCACTGTCGCCATTCCGGTCGAGCGAAAGCGCCTCCAGCTGCGCGGAGTTGATATCGCTAAGGTCGACGATCGCGACCAAGTTGGTCAGCACCCGAGGATTGTCCGCCTCGAGGAGCGCGTAAATGTCCTCGGGACTGTTGGTCGTCGGCCACGCCTGCAATGACCGCCACCGCAACGTATGCGGCACTGCACGTTCGACAAAGCGATCGAAAAAGCGCCGCCAAGCCCGAAGCCGTACCTCGTTCGAGGAAAACACATGCACCGATGGGGGACCAAACGGCGGTAGCATCATTTCGCCCCGATAGATTTGATCGGCCTATGAGATATGCCAAGATCCAGGGTCATGAAGCTGCAGCGTCCGCGTAACTTTTGAGATCAAGATAACCTGTACCAGAAAAGCAGAAATAGATGTTGCGCACGACGCCTTCGGCCATCGAGCGCTTCACTTCGCGAATGACTTGGGCAATCGCATGGTTCGTTTCCGGTGCCGGCAGAATACCTTCATGCTCCAGAAACAGCCTACCCGCAGCGAAGGCCTCTTCCTGCTGCACGGATGTCGCACGCAGCTGCCCATGGTGATATAGCAAGGACAGAATAGGAGACTTGCCGTGATACCGGAGTCCACCGGAATGAATCGGCGGCGGCACAAAATCATGGCCTAGCGTGTACATCTTCACTTTTGGCGTGAAGCCTGCGTAGTCTGCGAAGTCGTAGCGATACTCGCCATCCGTGAGCACGGGGATACTAGCCGATTCGACTGCAACAAAGTCAATGTTGTTATGACCGTTGATTCGATCAATAATGAAAGGTGCTACAAATCCAATAAAGTTGGTGCCGCCGCCGACACAGCCGATCATGATATCGGGTACATCGCCCGTAAGCTTGACCTGGTCTTCGACTTCTAGCCCGATCACCGTCTGATGGAGCGCAGCGTAGTAAGACATGCATCCCAGCGCCAATCGCGTGTTGCTAACACTGTTAACATACTCGACCGCCTCGGCCATCCCGATGCCGAGGCTTCCAGCATGGTGCGGATCCTCCGCGAGAAGGTCCCGCCCGGTCTTGGTTCGGTCACTCGGCGACGGGAATACTTCTGCACCACAAAGCCTCATCATCGTCGACCTGTACGGCTTGTCGGTATAGCTCTTCCGTGTCATGAAGATGCTGCAATCGAGATCAAACCGCCTGCAGCTATAGGCGAGCGCCGTTCCCCATTGACCCGCGCCGGTGTCGGTCACCAAGCGCGATAGTCCATCGGCCTTTCCGTAATACGCCTGAGCGAGCGAAGTGTTCGGCTTATGGCTGCCGCTCGGATTGAAGTCTTCGCGTTTGAAGTAAATGGCGCCCGCATATCCCAGAGCGTTCTCCAGACCGCGCGCGCGATAAAGCGGCGTGGGCCTGTACTTCGCATATTCCGCGAGCACGGCCGTCGGAATGGCGATCCTGGGAGCGGTCTTGTACTCGCCCACGAGCAGCTCGATGCGTGCACACTCGCTGGGATAGAGCTTCGCCAAGCTTTCGACGCTCGGCGGCTCCCCGGTGACGGCGTCGATCGGCAGCGGGAGTTCGTACGGAATCTGCGCCGCTATGTTGAGCCAGGCCGAGGGCAAAGCATCAGTATCAAGGTTGTAGATAGTCTTGGCTGTCACGCGCCCATCCCGGTCTCAAAATTTATCCGCCACCACCGCTGTAGCGTCAGATGTGCGAACACCTGGGGCGTCCTTAACCCAAGAGGTTGGCTCAGATAAAGGTAACTGACAAGCGGCTCGGCGTCGCGGCCGGCCAACCCGTTGAGCGCGTGGCTATATTGACCCCCAAGCTCCCGCGCAGCCGACCTGGACAAGACGTTCCAGAGAGCGGTGTCGTCCTCTCGCTCGACCTCGCGGTCAAACGCCTGTCCCACAACGCGATGAAAGGCCGGGTCGATGGGAGATGGAAGCGGAGCCTTTGGACGTTGAACGACGGCCTCAGGCAGCACGTCCGCGAACGCCTCGCGCAGGATGGTTTTACCGACACCGGTGGTATTCAGCTCAGCTGGCATGGCGAACGCCAAGTCGACCACGTCGCGATCCAAAAATGGAAACCGCCCCTCCAAAGAGAACGCCATGCTGCAGCGATCGTTTACGGTAAGCAGCCAATGCAAGAAGGTTCGAAAGTACCAGGCTTGCATGCGCTTTTCCGGCGAGGCAGACGGGGCCGCGCTGTAGTAGCGATCAATGGCCTCTTCCATCAATGTGTCGAGGGTTCGGCCTAATTCGGCCTGCATCGCCGGCGCGAACAGCGACATTACGTGCCCCTGCCGGGCTCGCCAGTGCGCACGCAAGTCGTCCGCAGAGCTCAAGCGCGGGTTTGTGAACCCCGGAAACTTCAAATAGTAGCCGAAGAACAGCTCGTCTGCACCCTCGCCGGTGAGGACCACCTTGGCACCGAGCTGCTTCAGCTTGGCGTAGTTTCTGAACATCGCGAGCTGCTTGATCTCCCAGTGCGGCTCGTCGAAGTGCCACAACATCTTATCGAGCTCGCCGAGATAGTCTTCGGCGGAGAGCACCGATCGATCAAAGCGCAAGCGAAGATTTCTCGATTGCAGTAGCTTCGCCACTTCCTCGGCGTGGCTACAGTCGTCGTTCGGCTGCCCGCCAGCGTAGGAGATCGTGCTGACGATCACCTCGCGACCGCGGTTGGTAAGCTCTTCCGCCGCGAGCGCAGCGATGATGCTAGAATCCACTCCGCCGCTGAGCGCCACGCCAACCGGCACCTCGTCAGAGACATAGTCCGCAATGCGCCGCTGCATGGCCTCGCGAACGGCACGGCCCCACTCTGCTGGTGAACACTCTTTGTTTGATTGCTCCGGAAGCGACCAATATGTGCGCTTGGTTCTTGTGCCGTCGCGTATCGTCAGAATCTCGCCAGGCGCGAGCGCCGTCACGCCCTCATAAAATGAGCGCTTCCCCGTGACGTAGCCTGAAGCAAAAGCGTATCCATGCAGCAGATACTCCGCGATTGCCGGCACATGCGGGACGCATGCAACATCTGGATGCCTAAACAGTGCTTTGGGTTCAGAGGCGAACACAAAGCGTTTGCCGACCTCGGCATAGAACAACGGCTTGATGCCGGCCGGATCGCGCGCCAGGAACAACTTGCGGTCCGCTTCATCCCAGATCGCAAATGCGAATTGACCGTCGAACCGTTCGACACACGCTTCGCCGAACGCAAGGTACGCCAACAAGACCAGCTCGGTATCGCAGTGCGTCGACGGGTGGAGGCCCTTCCGCACCAGCATCTCCCGTAGCTCTGCGAGATTGTAGATTTCTCCATTGTACACGATGACGGCGCCGCGGCCGCCCAGCGAACGACGCATCGGTTGGTCGCCGCCTTCGATATCCACGATGCTCAATCGATTGGCGCCGATAAAGCCTTGCTCGAGTTCGAACACGCCGTGACTATCCGGACCCCGGTGGCGCAGGACCTTCGCCATCGCCGCGGCTATTTCTCGTCGCGCGTCGACGCCTCGGGTTTCACCCAGAGCTCCAAAAATACCGCACATGCCTGCCGTCAGCTCCAACTCACCGCCACCGCAAAGCCGCGGCGAGCGCAGTCGAAAATCCCGCCACCTCCGTGGCGACCGAGCTCTTGGCGACCCGATCAAGCGCGTCAGCCCACTGCTCCGTTGGCGCTTTGGCTATGGACACCTCGAGCTTATGCAGATCAGCCAACATTTTTTGTTCATGAACATCGATTGGCTCCGAGTAAGTCGTTCGGGCCTTGAGTTTTTCCTCCAGTTCTTTTGCAGCATCGGCAAAGTTTAATTCGGACCAATAGGCTACCTCTTGCTCGGACGTGATGTTTGCGACGACAAGTCGTCCTTGAGCGAGAATAAGTAGCGCTTCCAACTGCCCGTTCACAACAGTAGTTCGAACAAATGGTCGAAGCTACTTGGTTTACCGATGTTCGACTCGGGATCTGACCACAACCATTTGAGCCTGTTCGTGAGCCCGCGGCGTGCGCTAACTTCTGATTCACCGAATAACGGCTGACAGTTTGGAAGCTGCTTGAGTTTCCGTGTCAGGTTTAGAGGCCTACTTAGGAAGCGCTCGCCGCCCGAATAGCTCCAGCCTTCGACAAGGCTGTTGTTTTGCAGGAAGTCGTCCAAGTCAGACGGATCCCAGTTTGCTCGATGTGCGAAAATTACAGTTGGCCCGCATAGCTGCTCAATGGGTTTTTCATCAATTGTGAAAGCGCCGGGGCAAATAGCCTGCAGGAATTCGTACCAGCCGTCGATCCGTCTTTGGTAGAATTTCATTTCATCGATCACAACGACCCTAAGCACCTGTCCCTCCGGCCTGCGTCGTCAGCGGCAGTTGCAGCCGGATCCTTATATTCTGGAACTCCTTAGCAACCCCTGCCCGTTGCTCTGTCTCATGACAAATGGCGAACGCATCCGTCACCTGCTCGAGCAGCCCCACATTCCGGGTTTCGAAGAAGGCGGGTGATCGGCCCACGGCGGCGGCGAAAGTCGTGAATACGCTACGCAACCCCCGCTCCTTGGTTTCGCTGGAATCCAGGGTAAGCCTGCTTGGATCGCGAAGATGGCGGTCACCCTTCATCGTGATCAGCAGCGCCGACTGATCGGACCTGGTACCTAGATTCACCTCCGTGATGGAGGCGTCTTCGTTGCCATGGCGCGCCACGGGACGCATTTCTTCCGTCAACAATCTGGAGAGCGCAGACAAGAATTTCGCACTAGTGGGGGGCGTCATGCCTTCCTCTTTTTGCGCATTTCGCTCGCGCTTGCGCTCGAATGATACCTGTTGGCCGGCAGGCAAATGCCACGTCTTAAGCCACTCATCATTTGGAAGGAGCGGCGTGCCGTTGAACGTGAGGTTGATCACGGCCTCATGTCGACGGTGCACATCAAGCGCGCAAAGGCGCATTACGACCAGAATATCGCCAATAGGCAAGTCGCGCTCTTCTAACGAATGGTAGCGATGCAGAAATCGCTTTAGCATGCCGAACGTGACGTTGGCGTCCTCAGCAGTACGCACTTCTGAAATCAGGGGCTTGAAAAAACTCTCCTGCAACCAGTCGCTCTCCATCGCGCTGGCGGTCGCCGCGACAAGCCCCTTGGCGACGCCGACCTCTTCGCCGCTGTCAAGTTCCCTCGCTATCTTGCCGATCATATTGTGCGTCGCTTTGTATTCGTAGACGATCTCGCCTTGCCTATCCGGCGCTCGCGGCACCAAACGGGGGGCGTCCTTGGGGTCCAGATCAAGCCGGTCGAGAACGCTTTGGTGAACCTCCGTGACTTCATCTTGCAGGAATAGCTTGTCCAGCACACGCGCTTGCGCCGAAAAGAATCTAATTGGCGCAGGTGTGACCTCCGCCTGAATTCGCGATGCCGACCGCGCAACCTGATCGATCTGCGAGAACAGGCCTTCAATCGCCTCTTCAAGCTTGCCGCGCAGCTGGCGGTCTTTCTCCGCGCGCGCCGCATGCAGCGCCTGTTCGACGAAAACGCCGTGCACCATCCGATCCAGCAGCGGACGCAAAATATAGGCGAGCGGCATCAGGTAGGAGACCATCCTCTTCGAAGAGAACGGCATCCAGCGCATTTCAACACCGTGAAGGGTTCCAGCAATCATGGCCGTCGGCACGTTATCGACGTCGCGACCGATCGGCAGGAAAAACAGGGTGTGGCATTGCGGATCATCCCGTCGCACCATCACCTCCGGCTCCCACTCGACCCGAACCTCCGGAGCGGTTTGGCCGCCGAAGCAGAATTCCGGATCGTCGAGAACTGTCTTCAAATAATCCGAAGGGCCCGATTGCTTGCAGAAAGTTTCGACCAAGACGCGCGCTGTCTTTTTCTCTTCCACCCAGGCATCATGAGTGTCTTCGATCACCATGTTCGCCGCCGAGACCAAAGCCGCGCAACGGTGGTGTCGTGGAAACGCGCGCTCTTCGGGGAGCAAGCCATACGGAAACTCGCCCTTTTGCCAGATCGCCTCTCGGGCCGGACCGGCGGTCTCGCGCGATAGAATGGCATTGATCGTATCGGTCGTCCCGCTGACCGCGCTCACGTTGCACATCGCTAGGTTGGCCATACGCTGGGCTTTCCGCCGAGCTATATCGAGGGCGTAATAGAACGAAATCTCACCGTCCGGAAAGAGGATGAAGGGAAATGTCCGCTCCGGCGTTGCCGACGACAATCTCACCTCTTGCAGACGACGGAAAAAGGCGCGCGGAAAGCCTTTCTCGTAGAGCGCACCCACAATGTCGTTAAGCCGTTCAATGGCTGAGATCGCCTCGCTCTCCGTTCGCCAGTACTCGTCGCTCGGAGCGCGCTGAGGCAGCTCAATATGCTGGCTTACGAGATTCCGATGCGTTTCAAACTTTACGTCGGCGTTGGCGTTGGCACCATCCGATGTCGCCGAACGTACGAAAAGCGTAAACTGAAATGGACGCAGATACGGGTAAATGAACTTGTCAAACAGTCGATTCCATGCGGCTTCGCGCTTCTCGGCTTGTATCGCTTCATGCTCTCGAGCGTTCTCGGTTTTTGCCTCTTCGACATCGTTCAGCTTCGGCGTCACGTACTCGTGCACGGTACGCTCGTGTTCGGCGATGTTTCTCCGCACGAAGGCGAGATCATCCACCTCCCACATGATCCAGATCAATTCGCCCCAGAGTCGCCTATCGGCTTTGAGCGCTGTCTCGGCAAACGGCTGCCAAGAGGCTTGAACCTGCAGTCTCGGTGAGTTCAGCGTCACCTGAGCGGCACGTTCGATGGCCTTCTCTTTGCCATCGCACTCAACAACCAGCCCGATGTCCTTGGCGCAGATCCCGAACACCGCACGGAATGTCGAGCGTGTTTTCTGCACGTCATCGTAGAGCAGTTCAACGATCGCTCGGACCTTATCCTCAACCTTGCCCGGGCCACGGCAATCCTGGCAAACGGCCGCCGTCGCGCCCCAATGCGGAAACTCGCTGATATACCGTTGGGCGACCCAAGCTTGAAACGCGGCGGCAAACCGATAATAGAATCCGAACCGCGCGGGGTCGTGTTTCGAGCGCTCTTCATAAAGGTCAGACAGCCGATTTTGCGCTTTGCGGAAAACCTCGACACCGGCGTCAGCTTCATTCGCGGGTTCGCATGCCGGCGCCAACAACAACAGCAACACATTGCGCCAACGCACATAGCCGTGTTCGTTGTCCGAACCAACTGGCACCAAAGCACTTTCAGCGGTACTTACGCAATCATCGAGGTCGAAATCAGAGAGCCAGCCCAGAACCTTCTGCTTTACCTGCGGGCGTGCGAAAATTATTTTCAGAAGGGAGCAGTATTCGGGCCAGTAACAGAGAGCTCGCGCCAAGGCATTATCGACGTCACCTAATTGTACGCATTCCAGAAACCGGTCTGAAAGCGAGGGTCCTACTGTCACGCTAGCCCCCTCCTTCTTGACCGCGTGATCCTACTGGCCCGACACGCCCTGAACGGCCCAGTCGATGCCCATGATCTGGTCATGCGTCAGCGTCGTTCCGGCAGGTACACGCACCCTTCCTGCATTGTCGCTGATCGGACCCGCATAAACCGCGAGCGCGCCGCTACGGATCCGATTGGCCGCCTCCGTTGCGGCTGCGCGCGCTGCCTGCGGAACGCGAGACGAAAACTCGCGATAGCCGACATAGCCTTCGCGCAAGCCACCGCTGTAGTGCTTGCCATTCAAATTCGTGCCGTTCAGCACGGCACGCACCACTTCGGTATAGAGCTTGCCCCACAGCCACTCGGTACCAGTAAGAATTCTGTTCGGGGCGAATTGCGAAAGGTCCGCGTTGTGGCCGATCAAATAGGCCCCACGCGCCTCGGCGGTTTGTGCAACCGCGCGCGAGCTATCGAGCACGCCCGTCACAACATCAGCGCCCTGCTGAATCAATGTGGTGGTCGCTTCGGACGCCAAGGTCGCGTCAAACCAATGATTGATGAAGATCACTTGCGCGGTAATCGCAGGATTGACACTGCGCGCGCCGAGAACGAATGCGTTGATTTGCCATCGCATTGGCGGGATCGGGTGGGCCGCGACGATCCCAAGCTTGCCTGACTGACTGACCAATCCCGCGACGACGCCGCACACATACCAAGCCTCGTACATCTTGGCCGAGTAGGATCCCATGTTCGGATGTTGCTTGAAGCCCCACGCCTGCAAGAATTGCACGTTCGGGCTTCTCCCTGCGAGATCGAAGGCGGCGTCCTGGTAGCCAAAGGATGTTGGGATGATCAGGCGATTGCCGGCTTGGACCAGACGCTCCATCACACGCGACGCGTCAGCGGTCTCGGGTACGTTTTCGACCATTTGCGTCTCGACTCGATCGTCGAGGGCATTTTGCACGTCCAGACGCGCGCGCTCATGGGCCGAATTATAGCCGAAGTCGTTGATCGGCCCGTTAGTCAAGAACGCGATCTTAAGCCGGTTAGTGTCGTTTGTGCGCGAACCACATCCCGAGAGGCTGGAGGTGCCCGCCGCAAATAGGGTGGCACCAAACAGACGCAGAAATTCTGCCCGTGTGATGGAAGATTTCACGTACCCCCCCTTTCCGATAGTGCACTTATCAGCCCTCAGCGCCCTTTTGTAAATGCCCGCCCCAGTTCGCGTGGCGCGCCGCCCAGACCGAGTGACGACAAACGCGACGTCCAGACCAAGACTGCGATGGTGAGAACATAGGGAAGCGTGGCCAGCAGAAACGGCGAAATCGCGCTTCCGCCGATGGTCTGAAGGCGCAGCTGCACTGCTGAAATTGTGCCAAAAATCAGCGCCCCAAGGTAGACACGGCCCGGCATCCAACCGCCGAATACGACAAGCGCCAGTGCGATTAGACCCCGGCCCGCGACCATGTTCTCTTGCCATAGCTGTGAATAGGCGAGCGAAAGATAGGCGCCAGCGACGCCGGCTAAGGCGCCGCCGAACACCACCGCCGAGGTCCGCAAAGTGCGCACATCGAGCCCGATCGCGGCCGCTGCTTCCGCATCATCGCCCACTGCGCGCATTTCAAGCCCCCACCGCGTCCGGTACAAAAGCCACCAGCCCGCGGGAATTGCCGCGAAAGTCAGGTAGGTGAGCGCATCGTGCCGAAAGAGGACCGTTCCCAAAAAGGGGATATCCGAAAGCACGGGTACCGGCAGGATCGGAAAACCTTCGAAGGTACGTCCGACGTAGTCAATACCGACGAGCCCAGAAAGGCCCGTTCCCAAGACAATGATGGCGATGCCGGATGCTATTTGATTGACGCCGAACCAAACAACAGCCGCCCCATGGCAAGCAGCCAATCCGGCCCCCACTAGGGCGGCGGCGACGACTCCAGCCCAAGGGCTGCCCGCATATAGGGTCGCTGCAACGCCTGTAACGGCACCAACCAGCATTACGCCTTCGATGCCCAAATTGATTACACCTGATCGTTCGGCGAACACCTCGCCGAGAGCCGCCAAGAACAATGGTACCGCCGCACGAATCCCCCCTGCGGCGACCGCTGCTATGAGCAGCTCGTACCCTTCGGTCATCGCCGATCTCCCACTCGATCGAGCAAGACGTCACCAACGAGAAGCAAGAATAGCATGAGCCCGATCGCAATGCCGATGGTGGCGGCCGGCAATCCCATAGTGATCTGAATTCCGTCACCGCCGGCCCACAGGCCGCCAATCAGCAGCGCGACGAACACAATCGCGATCGGGTTGTGCCGCGCGAGCCACGAGACAAGGATGCCGGTGTAACCGTAGCCTGGCGACAGCTCCGCCCGCAAACGGCCCTGGATCGCCGAAGCCTCAGCCATGCCGGCAAGCGCTGCGAGGCCGCCGCCTATCACCAATGACCAAAACAGATAACGCCCCACCCGAATACCAGAGTAGGAGGCGACGTCCTTGTTGGCTTCAATTACGCGAAGCTGCTGCCCCCATATGGTGCGGCGACGCAATGCGAACAAAATGATCGCCGCCACAACGGCAATCACCAAGCCAAGGTGCACGCGCTCAAACCCTAGGTGCGGCAGCGTGGCGGCGTCCGAAAATTCTGCTGTTTGCGGCCAGCCGCGGCTGCTGGGGTCGCGCCACGGGCCGTATACCAGGTATTGAACAAACAACACGCCCAGAAAATTGCCGACCAAGGTCACCATGACCTCGCTTGTGCTGAACTTCGCGCGCAGGAACGCGGCGGCGGCAGCCCACACCGCGCCTCCGGCAAAGGCGGCGACAATCATCAGCGGCAAAAGCGCAAACGCGGGTAGCGCAGGACCGTAAAGCGCAATCCCCGCGGCACAGGTGGCGCCGATATATAATTGCCCCTCAGCGCCTACATTCGTCAGGCCGGCCCATGCTGGCACAGCCACCGCCAATGCGCACAGCATGATCGGCGTTGCCTTCACGAGCGTTTCGGAGAAGCCATACCAGCTGGCGAAGGCATCTGAGAAAACCGCACTGAAGACCTCGACCGGGTTTGCCCCGAATATCAACAGCACCAATGCGGTGAGAGTAAGAGCGCCGGCAAAGGCGAAGGCAGGCGCCGCTACTAGCCGAACCGCGCTGGCCACCTGCGCAGCACCCGTCACGATTGGATCTCCGATACCACATGTCCCCCCATGAGCTCGCCAATACGGGCAAGGCCCGCCTCATGACGCGGCATATCACCGACCGCGCGTCCATCGGATAGCACGAGGATCCGGTCGGCGAGCTCCAGTATTTCCTCTAGTTCGTTCGAAACGAACAGCAAAGCGCACCCACCTTCCTTAGCGTGCCGCAGATGATCGCGAATTTCCTTTGTCGATTTGATGTCGAGGCCTGCGGTCGGATTCACGACGATCGCCAGCGAGGGCGTGTTTGCGAACTCGCGCGCCAGAATGAGCTTGTGGAGGTTGCCACCCGACAGCGACGATGCAGGCGCGCGCAGATCGGCGTACTTCACGCCAAAGCGTTGGAGCCGCGCCTCGGCTTCGTCGCTGTAAGCGGCTTCGTTCACCCAAAATTGCTTCTCTCGAAGCGGCCACGCAATGGCGTTGAGCATGACATTGTCACGAACCGACAAGGCGTTCGCCACCGCCAAGTCCGGGGCATTGTCCGGCACGTAAGCGATGTGGCGGCGCGCGTCGGCCTTGAACGGCTTTCCCGAAAAGAGCACGCCGGCGGCACTTCCGCTGGTCAGCGCTTCCACCAGCTCTCGCTGACCGTTTCCGGCAACGCCCGCAACGCCAATACATTCTCCTCGACGAAGCTTAAAGTTTATTTGACTTTCCGATCCTGCGGGCGCGGTACGCAGCGCCAGGCCGCTCACGGAAAGCATAACGTCAGCGGTATGCTGCGCTGCCACGGGTGCCCGGGGAGACTCCGCGCTGGTGGATTCACCGACCATGAGCGCGGCGAGTTGGGAAATGCTATAGTTCGTCGCGCGATCACTAGCGACGACCTTGCCATCGCGAAGCACTGTGACGGCATCGGCGTACGCTTCCACTTCCCGCAGCTTGTGCGTGATGAGGAGTATGGTCTTTCCGCAGGCCTTGAATGCAAGCAGGCGGTCAAACAGGGCGCCTGCCTCCAACGGCGTAAGCGCGGCAGTCGGCTCATCCAGCACAAGGATGCTCGCCGACCTGTCAAGCAGGCGCTGCAATTCGACCAGCTGCCGCTCAGCGCGTGACAACTCTCCGACGATTCGCTGCGGATTGAACCCTGGCATCACGCTTTGCGGTTTCGCGCTCGCGCCCCCCAGCGCCAAGTTCTCTGCGATCGTAAGGCTGCGGATGAGCGTCGAGTTTTGAAACAGCATGCCGACACCGGCAGCCAATGCTTCCTTCGGTCCGCGATACGCGACCGACTCGCCGTTTCGCAAAACCTCACCAGAGTCTTGGCGATAGATCCCCATCAGAATCTTCATCAGTGTCGTCTTGCCGGCGCCGTTTTGGCCAAGAACCGCATGGATGATCCCTGGCGCAACGTCGAAACTCACGCCATCTAGGGCGCGCGTTGCCCCAAAGCGCTTGAAGACATCGCGAAACCGAAGCTCGGGGTCGCCGTAAACACCTTTCCCCATTCCCTCACCCCAGACCGAACCGTCCCTTTGCACGGAGGTCATAGTATTCACGCTTAGCACGGGTTTGACCAGCGAGCCGGCGCCGGCTTGCAAGTTGTTGGCCTGGCCCGTTTGTAATGGCGTGCTCCGGACCCCCCTTTTACCCCCCGCTCGCTCGCTCGTTCGGTGAGGAGCCATCCTCTTCGGCGGGCAAGCCCTTCCTGATGTCCGTGCAGCTTCGCAAGAGGGGCTGCTCGCTCGCGGCCTATCTGCCCGCCGACGCCTTTTGGGCGCTCCCCTCGATGATTTCGTCGGGTGCGATCACGCACATCGAAGCGCGCTTCGAGAGGCTCAGCTACGGAAGCGGCGACCTGCAGAGCCTCTATTTCGCGACTGCTTCCAAGCTCGCTGAACTCGGATAAGGTGTTCGAGAGAGCCTTGGTTGGATGAGGCTGGGTTCGCCGCAAATGGGAGCGACCGCCGAGTGAGCGGTCAGCGCAACTTTGTTGCAATCACGTGCAACATGGTTGCCCCGCGCTTTCACCAGACGGTGTCTCTATCCCAGTCCAATGAGAAGCAAAGCGGGTCCGACCGGTTCTTCTCGAGGAAGTCGTCGAGGAACTCCGGCGAGAGGCCGCGAACTCGAAAGCACCGGAGCCCACCGGACGGATCCAGAGGAAAGGCCGTTCCGCCGAGCCTCAAGCGGTTCGACTCCTCCGGTAGGTACACGGCGACGTTGGTCTCATCAGGAATGAAATCGACAAAGAGGGGCTCGGCCAGCCGGACTCCTCGACGGTAATGAACTGCCACGCCGCGGCCGAGGAGCGCGTCGAGGCTGGGATAACGCCGCTCGGGCTGGGGGTCTGCCGGCTCGGAAATCGGTGGGCCGGCGAGCTGGTCGGCCAGCCAATCGAGAACCTCCTGCCGCTTCCGGGGCGCCGGCGCATTGCGACCGTTCTTCCACCGGGATACCGTGCCTTTGTCGTCTCCGAACGCTTCGCGGAAATCCGCCACCGGGACGCCGTGCCTGTCGATGGCTTGCGCGATTAGGATGCTGAAGTCGTCGGGCTCGCAGCCCTCGGCGGCGGACCGCACCACGCCGGCAAACCATTGCCGATCGGCGGCGGCGCGCTCGTCGAGGCGAGCCCTGATATCGACAGGGGCCATGCAGGTCTCCTACTACATGCAATATGGTTGCAGGCTTCCGCATTCCCAAGGATGAACCGCTTATCCCCGCCGGCCCTTCATCATCTGCCGGGGCCCTTGCCTGCACGATATAGCGCGTCGCTGGTGAGGAGTTCCTGATATTCCCTCTCCTCGTCCTCCTCGCGCCGTTTCCGAACAGCGTCGAGAGCGTTCTCTATGCGCACCCTGTGCTTGTGTCGCTCAACCAGGGCAGCTTCCTCCGGCATGAGTCTGCTCAAGTCTACGCCATCGGTCGTGAAGCGGATCCGGCCCCCTTCCAGGTCGCCCAAGACTAGCTTGAAGGCGCGGTCGATTTCCTCGACGGCGGCGGAGAGCCTTCGCAAAAATTCCCCTGCGAACTTTTTGTGGGTGAGGATCGCCTTCTCGCGGCGCTCGAGGCCCTCAACCCGAACGGACTTGCCATCTTCGCTCGGCGACAGCTCGCGTCGCAGAACCTCGGCCGCGAGGCGGTCCCAGTCTTCGGCTGAGGGGCCGTCGTCAACCAAGGGTGGACGATCGGCTCCGGCTGCAGCGGGGATTTGTCCTGCCGCCGGCCGGTCGGCATTATCCTCAGCCGGCGCAGCCTGTCTGTCTTGGCCGCCGACTTGAGCTGGCTCTCCGGCCGGTCCCCTCCGTGTAGAGGCGGAGCGTCGGGCATCCTGTGCACGCAGCTTAGCGACGATCTTCTCCAGCTCCCTCACCCACCTTTGCGCGGCGGCGGCCACTTCGGCCTCTTTTCCCCAATCGGATGCCGCGGCTTGCAGGTCCAGCGGGAGGAGATTGGCCTTGAGCTTGCCGTCTATGTCGACGCTGCACTCATGCTTGGAGATGAAGTCGCAGATCCGCTCGATCTTAGCCGACTGGCTGTCGACAAGAGGCTTCAGCGCCACGCCGATCATGAGTCGGTTCCGAGGAGCGTTCACGAAGGCGCGGCTCTCCGCCGACAGCTGTGCGGCGTCGAGCAGGGGGGTGCCGTCTTGGGTCACCTTCACCCGGACATGATTCCGCTCAACCTCGCCAATGAGCTGAGCGACTGCCGCCTGATCGAGAGCCGACGCCCGCTCGGCAGCAATCGCGACCAGTGACGGCCAACTGGCACGGGCAGCAAGTTCCCCTTGGAGCGCCTCGGGCACGCTCTCCGTCGCCACCCTTCCGTCTTGATCGAACACGATCCGGGGCGATTTCTTGAGCGCGTCGGCAAGCTCGAGCTGCACCTTATGCATCGCCTTGAGCTCCCGGTCCGCGATCGCCCCTAGTTCAGGTCGCTTTAGCAGGGCCGCAATGCCGGGCGGATTGTCTTGCTGGAACGCCCAGCAGAAATAGCTGTCCCCGTTCCTGTCGACACGCACCGCCTCTTTCCTTGCCCAGTCGAGCGCTGCCTCCACCTTAATCCTCCGCTCCTTGTCCTCTGCGGCAAGTCGCTGCACCTGACGCTCTGCTTCAGCTGCCAGTGGGCGCTCTTCGTCGATCGAGGGATCCCGTGCTGGCGGCGGCGGAACCGAACTGGTCGCCACCCGCTGCGGCGCTGCAGCCATAGCTACGCGGCCCTCGTCGGCGGAAAACCTGGACTGCTCTGGCGTGACCGAGGCCCGAGCCACTGTCTTCGCCTGCGCGGTCTTCCCATTCCCCGGGAGAGAATGGGTGGCCGGGCTTCTCGTCGGCTGGTCGAGACAGAGTTTGAGCTCGTTCAGCAACCCGTCGACCTGGGCCTGGCGGACGGGAAGGGCCGCGCGAAGTGCATCGAGCCCCTCCTGCGCCGTAGCCCATGCCTCGCCGATCCGGCTGAGGTGCTCCCGGCCCGCGCCAGCCCGGTCCTTCAAGTCCTTCGCCTGCGCCTCCGTCCGGTGGACATGTCGGTCAGGGGCAGCTGCAACGACAACCGCGCGGGACCGCGCCTGCTCGAAGTGGAGCTGAATCCGGTCGAGCCAAAGCCGGTCGAAGGCGAGATCGTTGCTCACCCTGCTCCATTCGCCGGCAAGCTGGCGGATCGCTTGAGCGTTCGGCCTGGTCTCGCCGTTCTTCGGCCGCAGGCGCGCCTTGATATCTTTTTGCGCATCCTCCTTCTGCAGGTACGTCCGGGTGAAGGCGAGCTGCAGCTCCTCGTGGAGATCCCAATAGCGGATGATCGCGTTTCGCGTCCCACGGGCGGTTGGAATGCCGTCGGCTTCGAGCGCGGCCGTGGCGCTGCCGAGGTGGACCGTAGGCCTCCTCTCGATACCCATGTCTTTGAAGCGGCGGGGATCGTAGTGGTAATCGGCCCCCTGCGCCGCCAGCACCAGATTGACGATCCGCGAATAGTCCCTGCGGAGGCGCTTGTTGAAGTTGCGGCCCGAGTCCTTCTGGCCGGTCCGTTTTGTGCATTGAGAGACGATCTCGGCCTTCTTCTGCCGGAAGGGGTAGATGATGCGCTTCGGGTTCTTCGGTTCGCCGCTGTAGACGGGAACGGCGAAGTCCCACTCCCAGACGGTGTCCACGCCCGGTGGCGGCGTCGGATCGTTCCTGCGGCGGAGCGCGATGTCGGCGGCCACCTCTATGAGCTTTGCCGGACGGTCGCTGAAGATGACATGGAAATGGTTGTTCCGCTTGTCGCCATGGTCGCCGGGGCGGTGGAGAGCGGCCGTGTACATGAGGCCGTACGAGCCGAGCACCTGGCAGAATTCCTTCATGATCCACCAGCGCTGGAAGGGGGTGATATAGTGGGGCAGCTCGAGCTCCATCCGGTACTGCCACCGTCCCCCGGGGCCCGATTTGAAGGTGACCGGCTTGAGCGGTCCGCGGAAATCGAGCGCCTTGAGATATTTTCCCGCCTCGTCGGAGGTGACCTTGAGGCGTTCGGGTTTGAAGCGGCCTTTGTATCCGCCCTCCTTCCAGTCCCGAAAGGCCTGGCGCACCCGGAACAAATATTCGTGGAAAACCTTCGGCAGTCCTTGGAGGGACGGCAGCTTCTCCCAAAAGCCGGCCAGCCGATAGGGGTGCGCGATGAGGCTGTGAGTCTTGGGTATCTGGCCGAACCTCCTGACCGTCCCCCAGAAGCCGTCCCGGCCCCGCTGTTGATCCGCAATGTTGCTTAGGATCGGGCTCAACACCCGGCCGTCGCATTCGGCCGCGATCTTCGCGAGGATCTTTTCCGCCTCCAGAGCGGCTTCCCGCTCGATATACTCGACATGGGACGTGGTGCTGAGCAGCTCCGCGGCGCCGCCTCTGCCGAGATAGGATTCGAAGGAGGAGGATGCTTGGCGCGGCTTGTTCCCGGCCGGATAGTATGGCTCGCCGTCGAGGGTCGGTTGCCCCTCGATGCTGATCGGGCGACAGGCCATGTGGAAGGTCCTGCCGCCGGCATCGTTTCTTGCTCGGCCCTGCGGCATGGCTGGGATCCGCAGATCTATGCTCGCACATTCACCCGCGCCCTCGACGGCCGGGCTGCCGCGCTTCAGTCGCTTGAAGGGAGCGGTTTTTCCGACCAACACACGCGCTTCGTCATAAGGCAGCAGAAAGGGCTTCAGCCCGTCGAAGGCGAACTGGATGCTCGGATCGATCTCGAACACATCGTGACCCCCACCCCCGCGGTTGCCCCGTCAATATTGTCTCACAGGTCCAGACTCCCCGCCAATCCCCCTCTCCCGGAAAATCTTCAGCCGTTGCCGCCATGCGTGGCCCCGTCCGGGATTGAGGCCGAGCGAGAAGCGCGAGGGCGATATCCGGGCGAAAGGGCCCGGCGGACTCCGCCCCAAGGTCGAGCGCTCCATCGCCCGCCCCAGGCCAGTTGGTCCCGGCCGCGGAGCCCCGGCGCGGCGCTGGCCCCTCGCGAGGAGCCCCTAACCCTCCGTCATTTTCGAGCTCGCGCAAAATGACGATATTGCGCAAACCACTGCTGACCCCTTGGCGGCGCGAAGGCGCTGCCGGTCAGGAGTGCCGGCAAAGGTCGTTTGCCGGGACGCTCCGGAAGGGGACAAGAGCGGTCCGCGAGGACCGGCTCGAAGGCCCCTGTAGGGCGCGGAAGGTTGGCCGAAGGCGTCGGCCCTCGCTGCCCAGCCTGGATGGCGATCGCGAGCGGATGTGAGCGGCCGGGCTTCTGCCCGGCGGGGCTGCCGAAGGGACTTGTGGCGAGGCTGCCGACGGCAAGGCCGTGATCGCCGGCGACGATATCGTTCGTCCGGCGATGTGGCCGCGGCTGGGCCGCGGCGTAGACGCAGTGTGGATGCCGCCCGCTCGCGATGGCGGCGGGCAAGTCGAAGGGCGGGTGGGCGGGCTACTTTTCGAGACGGCTAAGCCGCGGCGGCGGCGCTCCGCGGGGGCGGATGCTTACGGGCCGGTGCTGGTCGTCAGGCGATCGCGCCGGCGGCCTTGAACTCTTCGTAGAGCGCGAGATGGCCGGCGTCGGACGTCACCTCGTCGTTCGGCGCTCCCCAAGGCAGCATGGAGAGTTCGGTGGCCAGCACGCAGATATGGGCATGGGGCTGGCGCACACGTGGATTCACTCCGGCCAGGAACGGAGCGTGCGCGATCAGGATAACCGGGAGATTCCTCTTTATGGAGAAGGCCTGCCGGACCGCCAGTCTGATCCTTTCATACGAACTGTGGAGCGGCTCGGAGAGTGGCTGGACGACCTTGATCGTGCAGAGCAGACCCTGCCGCCAGGGGAGAAGGTGGCGCTCGTAGGCTTCCATGAGTCGCTCCGGCGCCAGGTATTCATCGCTTCCGGAGGGCGGCAGGAGCACGTCCCAGCGCGAGCAGGTGAACGGCTTCGTCCAATCGCCCGCCCGCGGCGCCTCGACCGGGTAGAGCTTGCGCCGCACGAATTCGGACGCACTCAGGCTGCAGGCCTGCCCTCGGTAGACCCGCCGCAAGACGCCATAGGAGAAGCCCGGCGTGTCGCCCGCGGGATTTATGTACATGACCGGCGACCATGCCCTGCCCCACTCGCGGGGCTGCGGTTTAAAACCGCGGCTGGAAGCGCGCTTCTGTGACTTCGCCATGGTCACATTCCTCCCCACAGCTGGCTGTTGAGGACCGCGGTCGCTCGCGCCATCGCCATCGCCAGCTGCCGCTGGGCGGGCCAGGTGGACGGCATGTCGCGCCCGATGACGATGGCTTCGGCGGTGACGCCCAGCCGCAGATCTTCCTTCTGCTGGTCGACCAGCGCCAGCCCGCCACCGAAGGGAAGCACAGGCAGGAGTCCGTATCGCGGGCCGCTCGAGGCAGCCCCGGCCGGGATCCAATCGAACGTGACCGGCGATGCAGGATGCAACGATGTTGCAAGGCGCATGATCAGCACGTCGCGCCGGCCGGCCCGCGCTAGGACGGCGGCATCCTCCAAGAGCAGCGGCTTGTCGCATCGCGTGGCCCACAGGGTGTACCCGGCCAGGTGCACCCTAAGACAGGAGGGCGCGGCTTCGACGGCGGCGGAGCCGGGTACTTCGGCGCCAATGAGCGACAGCAACACCAGTGCTGCCTGCGCTGATCGCCGTGTCGAGAAGGGTACGGACATGGGGTGGGCGAGTTGGGCGAGCATAGTCATTTTTCCTCTAGGGCGGGGACGCTGCCCCTCCTTCCCCCTTCAGGCTCCGCCGGCGGATCTGTTCGTGACCATAGCGGCCGCCGCTACCGCGCTGGTGACGGCCAGAGCAGGGCCGAAAGCAGCTCGTCGGCATTGGTCTTGCCGCGTGCCAGCTCGTCCTCGTTCCGAAACGGGCGGGTGAGGGTCGGAACGGGCCCATCCCTGGTGAGCTTCAGCAGTAACGGATCGTCGAGCCGCCCGGCCAACCAAAAGCGGTCGACGCCGTCAGACGTCCAGAGATGAAGATTGTCCAAGTTGCCGGCGCCGGCGCCGTCCGCGAAATAGGTGTCGACGGTGAGCTCGGCGAAGGGCTCGCGCTCCCATAGTCTGCCGATCATGCACGCGACCTGGCGCCGCTTTACCCACGCCACGACTTCGCGGGAGGGAGGACCGGCGCCGCGGACGATACCGATGTCGATATCGGGACGTTGGAAATATCTGAGCGGCGCGACGGGCGAGCCGAAGCGGCTGAGGCTTTGACCCTGCCCGCCTGACATCGTAGCGGCGAGGAGGAGCAGTGCATGCTTGGCTCGACGTGCCTCGTCCAGCGAGAGCACGGCTTGAGAAGAAGGGTTCATCAGGAGCTTCCGGTTCGAGGGACCGCTCCGGGCCAATTTTCATCTATCGGCGAGCGGTGCAGAGCCGGGCCTCCGTTCCCCTATCCGTCTCAAGCGAAGCCGATGGGTCGCTTGTCGTAATCGGTTAGCGACTTGCCTTCATTGCTCGAAATGCATAGGCTTTCGGCACCCCGGCATCAGCAGGGGTCGAGGCTTGACAACCTCGCGACTATGAACCGGCTTTCGACCTCCTGGTCGACCGGATGGCGAGCGCGCATGTCCAGGGCCCCACGGCCTAAAGGCGCTCGCGGCTGGACATGGTCGCAGCTTGTCAACGTCCGGTTCCAGGAGCCGGCGCCGCCTCGTTCGAGGTGACGCCGCCGGCCATGCGCCGTCGGTCCAGCGACGGGGACAGATCATGGCCACCTATAAGATTCTCATGTTGCTGCTCGCCATTAGCGCCGCCGCGACGGCGCAGCCATCGCCGGCTGCCGCCGCTGAGAGAAGCGTTGCCGCGCCCTGGAAGGTGGCCGGCGTGGCCTTGGGGATGAGCCCGCGCGAGGTCGAGCTCGCGATGCAGGCCGCGGGTTATGCCCGGGCAGGTCGCTCGACCGGCCGCTCGTGGCAGGGTGAGGTGGCAGTTCAGGCGCGCGTCCTGCGCGGCGTCATCGTTCCCGAGAGTCCGGAGGCCGTCAAATACGAGAACTTCAAGAAGGGCCAAGAGCGCATCTTGATCGAATATGCTCCGAGCCACGCCGGACCCCGGGTGGCGAAAGCCAAATATCAGATCAGCGTCACCGGAATGGATGCCTACACGTTCCGCTCGGCGATCATGACGCGCTATGGTCCGCCGACCCGGAAATGGGAGGTGGAGCTTCATTACTGCTTGGCGGGCGAAACCCATTGCGACACGCCCTTCCCCTTCTACAATCCCCAGCTTCCGAACCTCACAGTTTTCCTTACCGACGGAATGTACCGGTCGATCGACTTGTGGGAAGGGCGCAAGGCGCGCGAGGCCCGCGAGTTCGATATCCGCGCGGAGGTCGACCGGCTCTACCCTAAAAAGAACAAGCCGACCTTTTGACCGGTCGAGTCAGGCGTCGAGAAATACCGCGAGTTGCTCGTCGGCTCTCGCCTTGGCGGCGACAAGCTCGATCTCGTCGGCGAAGGGAGGCTCGAGCGTCGGGACAGGCCCCTCCGGGCGCAGGCGCAGGGCCACCGGGTCCTCGGCGCCGCCGACGAGCCATCGTCGGCCCTCCTCCGAGAAGGCGAGCCTGTATCCCGTGAGGGCCACAATGCCGCCATCGGCGAGATAGACGTCGATCAACAGCGCCTGCTTCTCGCCACGCCGGCATAGCCGGCCAATCATACACGTCGTCTGACGACGGCGGACCCAGGCCAGGATCTCCCGTTCCGACGGCAAGCCATCGGCGGCGACAGCGATATCTACTCTCGGGCCTGCGAAATACTTTAGGCCCGGAATGGGGCAGTCTTCCCCCCTTAGGCTGTGACCGTTAGCACCTGACATCGTCGCGGCGAGAAAGAGGGCGGCGCGCTTAGCGAGGCGGGTATCTGCGAGGGATATCACTTCGGATTTGGAACGACGGCTCATTGGAGGCTTTCAGTTCGAGGAACCGTCCCAGACCAATTTCATTCATCGGCCTGCGACGCAGAGCCGCCTCATCCCCTTCCCTTCCTCTCGCCGGCGCGCAGCCGCCTCCCCCGCCAACGATGAGGTTGGTCGTACGTTTGCGCTTTCGAGAAGCCGCCTGTGGGCTCTAGCGATCGCGTCCCAAAGCGACGTTCGCGAGAAATTTTCGCATTTCCAGGCACACGGCCTCAGTCCGCCCGATGATGTGGCAATCACCCTCGCGGATCATCCAGACTCGCCCGTGCTCATCGAATTCGAACTCGAGCTCGACGTCCGTTCGCAGCTGCTCGGCGCTCAGTTCCGGCGCCGGACCACGGCTGATGGCATCGGCGCCCATGGAAACATGGGCCGCGGCTTGGAACAGGCGAACCTCGTCCAGCTCGGCCGCGAGCCGCATCGCGGCATTGCGGAGGCGCTCGACGGACGCGGGCTCGTAGGAAGGTGGCGTCGGTGGCATGGCGGCTTCGGGGAAAGGAGGTGAAGCCGGTCAACGAGAGGCGAGACTGGTACGGGGCGTCGCCGCCGACCCCAACAAGTCCATCTTCAACTGAGGGCCGCTGACTGCGCTGGCCGAGATTCGGGAATCCGCTCGCATCCGGTCTTACTCCACGGCTGGAGACGCCCGCCCCCGGGCTTGTCTCCGTGTTGTCCGAGGCGGCGCGACCGGCGAGAACCGGACGTGGACAAGCTGCGACTAGTACAGCACGAGCGCCTTCAGGCCGCATGACCTTGGAATGCGCGTTCGTATCCGGTCGACCCCGATGTCGAGAACCGGCTCATAGTCGCGAGGTTGTCAAGCCTCGGCCTACCAGGGCGGTAGGCGAAACGAAATAATCATGGATAGCAGCGAAATGCAATAGCCTACCTGGCGGTTTCCGACAGGTAGCACAACGCATCAGTTTCGGTCTTTCTCCCCGAGCCGTGCTCGACAGGCCTCTTCGACCAGTTGCTGTAGGATGGCTACTCGCGCAGTTAACCAGCTAATCTCCTCCTCGCATATCTTGTACTGCGGAGAATAGCGCGCGTTAACATAAGCTTGGCGAAGTAATTCAAAAGAACGTCGTGCAAATCTCTCCTCGCGCGGCCAAGCTTCAATCAGAGAAGGCACGATTTGTTCTGATTGAGCTCTTAAAAACGCCAGCCTATGAGACTTAGGTGAATATAGATTCATAGTAAGCAGGACGGTATGATACAGTCTCTCTACCGTCTGGTGCAGATCGAAGGCCGCCTCTTTCAAGTATCCCTTACCCGCAGCGGTGCGGGCAAGATCAAAGCGCCGCTCAGCGCTTGGGAACCACTCGTTGAAATATGCATGGGCCTCCGCCTGCGCCTGCTCTTCGGGCAGCTTCCGAGGCGTGGCGAATGGAAATCCTTCCGCTTCGTAAAGGGCCACGCCGTGTTCGATGATGTCGACAAAGAAGGGACGCCCGCGCTCGAGTTGACTGTTCACGTCGCTGAGCGAGTGGACGATGAAGTTGACCGGCGCGCTGAGGGTCTTCGCGATCGACGTTTCGCGGAGCAGCCGATCGTCCGCCACGGCCCAAAAGTCAACGACATCGGTCAGCCGCTCGTCGCTGACGACCACGAGAATGTCGTAATCGGATTTGTAGCCCCCAATTGGATCGTCAACCCAGCCGCCGCTCGCGTATGAGCCATACAGCACTATCTTGAGAATGCGGCCCGCCCTCTTCCACCCCTGCGTCGCCCGAGCGAGGACGGTTTCGAACTCCTCGAAAAGAATGCGCACCACAAGGGCAAGCTCGCGCTGTTTCGCTGGAGGAAGGTCGACGTCGGTCCGCATCAAACCCTTGTTAGCGCGCCTGCCCAAGGAAAGGCAGCCTCCGTTGCACAGGCAATTTCGGCTGCTGCATTCGGCGCCGGTCCAACTTGTCGGCATTCGCGCAGCGTGATTGCCGGTCAAGCCTCGGGCCGGAGAAACTCCTAGACTTAAACGGCTTTTTTCCGGCAGACTTGCGCGGAGGGGACAAACTTCAATGGTTGACAGTACGGTGGTGGGCGAAGAGCCGACCTCGATCTTTCAAAGCGCGTTGCCGATTGAGGCAAAGCTGGAACGTGCGCGGACGGAACTCCTCGACCTTTCGGCCCGGAACCGGCTGCTCAACATGCCCCGGTCCGGCAAGAGCGCGAAAATCCTGGAAGTCGTCGATGAGCGCAGCGCGGAGGTCTTCCGGCTTTTGGTCCGGGAACAGCGCGCCCTCACCTTCATGCCCGGTCGAGCGGCGCCTGGTACCGCCACGGAGGGGGAGGCCTCCGTCGATGAAGCCGAAGAAATCGCGGAACTCGCGCAGCCTGAAGAGGATGGAATGGACGATAGGGGGGTGGCGAATCGCCACGCCGACACCCGCCTTCAGACGCGGCTCACCCCTGCCGGCCTTCAGAAAAGGCTGCTCGATCTCTACTACGACGCCAGGACGCTGGAGGAGGAGCAGGGGGTAAATATCCTCTTCCTCACCCTTGGCAGCCTCCGCTGGGTTGACCCGAACAACGAGAAGAATATGAGATATGCGCCGCTGGTTCTCGTCCCGGTAGCGCTCGAGCGCGGCAATGTCGCCGAGAAGTTCAAGCTCCGCTGGCGGCTGGAGGACCTTGCCGCGAACCTCTCGCTGGAGGCCTTCCTGGAAAGGGTCCACGGAATTCGCTTGCCTTCCTTCGACGGCGGCGACGACTTCGACATTGGCAAATACGTCTCGGCCGTTGGCGAAGCCGTGGCCTCGAAGCCGGGTTGGGGCGTCGTCGAGGACGACATCGTCCTGGGCTTCTTCTCTTTCGCCAAGTTCCTCATGTACCGCGATCTCGACCCGGCGAATTGGCCGGCTGCCGCCCGGCTGAGCGAGCACGGTATAATAAAGCCGCTGGTCTCCGACGGCTTCGAGGCCGGCGAGCCTTTGCTGCCGGAAGAGGCCCATCTCGACGCTCACATCCCTCCCGCGGAGCTGCTCCATATCGTGGACAGCGACAGCTCGCAGTCGCTGGCGGTCCATGAGGTTCGCAAGGGCCGGAACCTCGTCATCCAAGGCCCGCCGGGCACGGGTAAGAGCCAGACGATTGCGAATATCATCGCCTCTGCGGTTGCGGACGGCAAAACGGTGCTGTTCGTGGCCGAGAAAATGGCAGCGCTGGAGGTCGTCAAGCGGCGACTGGACAATGCGGGGGTCGGCGATGCTTGCCTGGAGCTCCACAGCAACAAGGCCAACAAGCGGGCCGTTCTGGAGGAGTTGCGGCGGACCTGGGAGCTGGGTGCCCCAAGGGGCGATGGAATGGCATCGCTCAACGCGCGGCTGGCCGAGGCTCGGGAAACCCTCAACAGCCACGCAGACCGGCTGCACCAAATACTCGGCTCGGCCGGTTTCACGCCATACCAGGTCATAGGACAACTCACGCGGCTGAGGCAGGCCGGGCACATGCCCAACGACCTTGTCCTTGAGGAGCCGGAAAGCTGGTCGGCGGATCAACTTCATGAGCGGTCGCACCTCATCGACGAGCTGGCTGAGCGTGTTGTCGACATCGGCCTTCCCGCTCAGCACCTTTGGCGCGGTGTGGGGCTTCGGGCTGCCCTTCCAGCCGACGTCGACCGTCTTGTCATGCGCATGGAGAGCCTGCTCGACCAGCTGAGGCACTTGGATGCGGAAGCGACAGAAGTGGCTGCTATTCTGGAGAGCGAGCGGCCCGGGACGCTAGCCGGGATCGACACCCTCGAGGCGCTGTCTCATCGCATTGCAGGCGCTCCGGATCTCGAATCCGAGGCGCTGGGCGCGGAGGTTTGGGATGAAGCCGGCGAACACATTGTCGCCCTCCTTGGCGATGGCCGGCGCTACGCCGAGCTGTTTGAAGAGCTCTCTGAGATATTCTCCACCGCCGCTTGGCAGGTCGACATCGCATCGGTCATCGTAGCTCTCGAGCCGCTGCCAGCCAACCTGTCCCTAGAATGGTTCGCGACAATCGACACGGCGATAAAGAGCATTCCACCGCTGCTGGAACGCTCTGCGGAACTCTCCGCCGCGCTGGGGCGGGCAGAGAGTCCTACGACGCTTGAAGGTATCATGGAGCTTGCCCGGGTCGGAGAGCGTGTCTCGGCGGCGCCGGAAGCGGACCCGGAGGCTCTTGCCGCCGAAATCTGGAATTCGGGCGTCGAACGCGCCGGTGACCTCGCCGAATCGGTCGCGGCGCTGGAGCGCGCGCGGGAGGAGGTCGGATCAGGTTTGACGGAAGCAGCCTGGTCCGCAGACTTATCCACGGCACGCCAGACACTGGCAGCGCATGGGACCGGCTTCTTCCGCTTCTTCAGCGGCGAGTGGAGATCCGCGAACCGGCTCGTCCGCTCCTACCTGGCGTCACCGAAGACGCCTTTGGACGAGCAGCTCGCTCTCCTCGATGCACTGGGCCGCGGCCAGGTCGCTATTGCCGCGATCCGCCAGGAGGATGGGTTCGGGGCCAGCGCCTTCGGCGCCGACTGGCGCGGTGAACGTTCGGCATCCCCTCCGCTGCTGGCTCTAGTCGAATGGATGCGCAGCCTGCGGGGGCTTGGCGCGGAGCCGAGGATCATCGCAAGCCGCCGTCCGGATCGCCGGCGGATCGGCGCCCTTGCCGAGCGCCTGCGAGAATCGGCCTACGGCGCTGCACCCCATCTTGAGTCGACTGGGCGCGAGCTCGGCAGCTCGAAGGCCCTCGTTTTCGGAACGGCCGATAGAGCGGAAGGCGCCGCTCTCGCTGAAGTCGCCGATCGGCTGACTCCGGTGAGGGACGCTCATGATCGATATGCGGCCATTGCCCTCGTGATCGAGCCGGAGCTTGACCGTCGCCGGCAGCGACTGGGCCAACTGGCGAAGGGGCAGGCAGCGGCCGCGCGGATCGCCAGCAGCGAAGGTCTAGGCCGACAAGCCTTTGGAGCGCTTTGGGGCGGGACCTCCAGCAACTGGGGGACCTTGGCCGAAGCGGCCGATTGGATCGTCGCCAATCTCGATATTCACGAGCTCGCCTCAAGGGTTCCGGATCGCCACGGCCTTGAGCTTCGGCTGGGGCGTATCGTCGAGCTGCGGAGCGAATTCGTCAGAGCTCTGGATACATTGTTGGCGGACCTCGACACTGGGGCGGGCGCCGTCGTGGCCAGAGGATCTGGGGCAACTTCCCCAATCAGCGACTTGGAGCGTGGTCTGAATGAATGGATCTCAGGGTCCGAGCAGCTCTCGAAGTGGGTCGCCTACTCATTACGGGCCGACGCAGCGCGTCGTGCGGGCATGGCCGACCTGGTCGCCCGCCTCCACGACGGCCGGGTCAGCCCGGACGTTGCACGGCCATTCTTCGAGATAAGTTTCTTCGAGAGCGTTTTCCGCGACCAGGTCCGGGCCGTACCGGCGCTGGCCCAGTTCGATGGCGATCTGCACGACAGGACGGTTCGATCGTTCGCGGATCTCGACCTTCAGCGAATCAAGCATTCGGCACTGGAGGTGGCCAAAGCCCACCATCGCCGCATCCCTCCCTCGGGCGGGGGCGCGCTTGGACCCTTGGGCGTCCTGAAGAGCGAAATCGCGCGTAAGCGCGGGCATATGCCGATCCGCCAGCTGATGCAGAAGGCCGGGCCGGCGATCCAGTGCCTGAAGCCGGTACTGATGATGAGCCCCTTGTCGGTGGCGCAGTTTCTCCAGCCGGGAGGGATGACTTTCGACCTCCTCGTTATGGACGAGGCGAGCCAGATCCAGCCGGTCGACGCCCTTGGGGCGATAGCGCGCTGCCGGCAGGTGGTTGTTGTTGGGGACCCACAACAGCTGCCGCCGACCGCCTTCTTCTCCAAGATGGTCGGAGCCTCCGATGAGTCCGAGGAAGAGGAGGGAGGAGCGCGGGTTGGAGACATTGAAAGCATTTTGGGCCTGTTCACGGCGCGCGGCCTGCCGATGCGGATGCTTCGCTGGCACTATCGCAGCCGTCATCAGTCGCTGATTGCGGTGTCGAACCGGCAGTTTTACGAAAACAAGCTATTCATCGTGCCAAGTCCCTACCTGCAGGAAGCCGGCGTCGGCCTGCGCTTTCATCACATACCGGACGGGATATTCGAGAGCGGCACCACCCGGACGAACCCGGTCGAGGCGAAGACCGTAGCTCGGGCAATCGTCGCCCATGCGGTCGCGAACCCGGAACTCTCCCTCGGCGTCGCCGCCTTCTCCGCGGCCCAGCGACGAGCCATCGTGGATCAGCTCGAGATCCTGCGGCGGAGCCTGCCGCCCGAACATGAGGCATTCTTTCAGCGCCACCCGGCTGAACCCTTCTTCATCAAGAATCTCGAGAACGTTCAGGGCGACGAACGCGACGTCATTTTCATCTCCGTCGGCTATGGCCCCACGGCTCCCGGCCTGAAGCCGCCGATGCGTTTCGGTCCACTCGGGCAGGAAGGCGGCGAGCGTCGCCTGAATGTGCTCATCAGCCGCGCCAAGAGACGGTGCGAAGTCTTCTCCTCGATGACCGATGAGGACATCGATCCCGACTTCGCCAGCACCCGCAAGGGCGTCTTCGCCTTCAAGCTCTTCATGCACTTCGCCCGCACCGGCCGAATGGCCATGGCCGAGGCGACGGCGCGCGACCACGACAGCGTCTTCGAGGAGCAGGTAGCGGAGGCGCTTCAGGCGAGAGGCTATCAGGTTCATCGCCAAGTCGGCAT
The DNA here is from genome assembly GCA_036386795.1 of Allosphingosinicella sp. Lineage (GTDB taxonomy): Bacteria > Pseudomonadota > Alphaproteobacteria > Sphingomonadales > Sphingomonadaceae > Allosphingosinicella. The sequence goes on along the minus strand of DASVUZ010000036.1, from coordinate 90,269 downwards.
CGCCGGCTTCTTGATCGACCTCGCGGTGGCAGACCCGGAACACGCGGATCGGTACCTGCTTGGGATCGAGTGCGACGGAGCCGCCTATCACGAGGCGCGGTCGGCGCGGGATCGGGACCGGCTGCGCCAGGCGGTCTTGGAGGACCATGGCTGGATCATCCATAGGATCTGGAGCACCGATTGGTTCCGCCGGCCTCAAGAGCAACTCGAGCGGGTGGTCGGCGCCATCGAGGCAAGCAAGACCGAGCTGGCCGCCCGTCAGGAGCGTAACCGGCAGGCGCCGCGCATGTCGCTGGAGATCGTGACGGTCGATCGCGGCGACGTCACCGAGATCGGGATTGCAACCACCGCGACTGTGCCCGAAACTTCTGTCCCTTATGTGGAGGCTGAGCCTCAGCGGCCGGGCCATATCTTTTGCGAGCTGCACGAGACCCCCACCGGATTGCTCACGGCGATGGCGGAAGAAGTCGTCGGTGTGGAAGGACCCATCCACATTGACGAGATCATCAACCGCATTCGTTGTGCCTGGGGTCTGAAGCGAGCAGGTGCGCGCATTCAGGACGCGGTTGAACAAGCTGTGAAGGTCGCCGTTCGCCAGAAGCGCCTGGTGGAGGAGGACGATTTCTACTGGCGCCCCGGCTCGGAGCCCGTGGTGAGGGATCGAAGCTGCGCCAAGTCTCCCTCACTGCGCAAACCCGAGATGATTCCGCCGACCGAAATCAGGATGGCGCTGGTGGATCTTGTGAGCCAGAATTTCGGCGCCACCGAAGAGCAGGCCGTCATGGCAGCGTCGCGAGCGTTCGGGTTCAAGTCGACCAGCGGGCAGCTGCGCGAGATCATCCTGGATGAGCTGAAGGCCGCCCTATCCGATGGGGTCCTGGCACGGCAGGACTTCCTGATCGGCATCGGCCCCAATGCGCCCGCCCGATCGAAGCGGTGTCCGGAGCCGTCGCCGGTGGAGACGCTGATCGCGCGCGGTGAGGACGAGTGCATTGAGTTCAAGCAATCGCTGCGCTGGGACGTGCGCCAGGGCGCGCTCAACACGAAGCTCGAGGACATCTGCGTCAAGACCCTTGCCGCGTTCGCAAACCGACAGGGCGGCACGCTGCTGATTGGTGTGGCCGATGATGGCTCAATCCCAGGCATTGCGCCCGACCTGGCGACGTTCGGCGGAAGCGCCGACAAGTTCGAACTGCACCTCACCAATTTGCTGGCCAATCAGTTCGGTCAGGCCTTCAAGGCGGCGAAGATCTCCGTTTCCTTCCCGTCAGTGGGAGAGATGACGATCTGCCGAGTTGACATCCAGCGCTCACGGACGCCGGTTTGGGTGAAGCTCGCCGACCGGAGCGGCTACGTTATGGAGCGGCTGTTCGTCCGGTCGGGCAACTCCTCGCAGGAGCTGTCGCCAAGCCAAGCTGCCGCGTATGAGCGAGAGCACTTTGGCTGACAACCCGTAACAGGCGCGCAGGCAGCCGACCGGAGGCAAGCCCTTCAGGTGGCGCGCATGGATTCCCGTTCCCCTTTTGCACCCCCTCCTTTAGGCGTTACGCTGGGCATTGCTACGAGTCACAAGGTATCTAGATGGGCTCCGGCTCCTATGTTATCGCCTCGCGGCAAGTGAGTGGAAAGGTGATTTGAAAATGGCGTCTTTGGCTTTCGCCGATCCGGTTTCGTTCGAGTTCGCGCAATCCATGATAGTGCGGGACGAGAGACTCGACGAGGCGCTGCGCCGCACGGCGCGCCTCGATTTCTCCATGCTGAAAGAAAAGCTGGTGGAAGAGCGCGGCTGGACGATGGAGTTCGCGGGCGAGGTCGAGGATCTCTACCGCAAGTTCCTGGCCCTCAACGCCCGCTACCCGGACCGCAAGGTCTGCCCGACAGGCCCAATCGACGATTTCTGGCATGCCCACATCCTCGACACTCGCGCCTATGCCGCAGACTGCGACGCGCTGTTCGGCCGCTTCCTCCATCACTTCCCCTATTTCGGAATGCGGGGGCCGGACGATCGCGCCAATCTCGAGCAGACGTTCCAGGAATCGGTAGAGCTGTTCATCATCCACTTCGGCATCGACCCAACCGCGGGTGATACCGAAGCTCGCGGCTGCTCGTCGCAGCGTTGTCCTTGAGCGTCGACGATCAACCCGTATCGTTTTTCGGAGATCCAGAACTCGACAGCTCGCTGCCGGAAGCCAATTCGGTTTTCTGGGCCGCGCTGCTTGGCCATATAGAGCGGGAAATTCGCGGCGCGCCGACCGCAATTCTCGACATCGGCTGCCATAGCGGAGGCCTGCTGGCACTGCTCGGCGAACGATATCCGGAGACGCGGCTGATCGGCATCGAGCCGATCGCGGCCTTGCGTACTTTGGCGGAGTCTCGCCTGTCGCGCGACGCAGGGCGGGCATCGTTCCTTGGCGAAGGCGGCTGGGCCAGTGTGTCGAGAGGTTCGGTCGATCTGCTGGTCTGCCACGAAGTCCTTTACCTGATGCCTGATCTCGCTTCGGTCATGGACGATGTGGCTCGAGTGCTGGCTCCGGGCGGTAGCTGCTGGATGGTCCTCGGCTGCCATTCCGAAAACCCGGTCTGGCCCAGCTGGAAGGCGCAGCTCGCGGCCGATGGCGTCCAGACCTATGATCATCACCCGTTCGATGTCCTTGCTGCGGCGGCGAAGGCCGGGCTCGTTGCGGACGTCCAGCCGCTGCGCCGCTCGGGCTGGATTCGGTACGACCCGACCACCGCAGCCTTTTCTTTCCCTGACGCCGCCTCAATGTTGGAGCATCACTACCGTCACAAGCTGCTCTTCAGATTGCGACTCGAAGACGATGACCCTGCTTCCCCTTCCTGAGTTGAAGATCGATCCATCCGTGCGTCGCGGCATCGCCGAGTCGGCGCAAGCCTGGTCCTCGATCGAGGCCGCCGAGCAAAGCCTGCTGGGGGGCGTCCTGCCGTCGTTCCTTCGAGAGTCCGCCTGGGAGGCGTTCGCGCGCGGCGCCGCGGCTCTGATCCGCGACCGGGGCTACGCCATTGCTCGGGGCCTCGACGCCGACGACGGCCGCTCGCTGCTCGTCGTCTCGACCATCATCGGGGACGGCTTTGAAACCTATGTGCCTGGCCGGATCGTCAAACGGTTCCGGATGTCGCCCTGGACCCGGTCGCTGTCTCACACCCTCGCTGCGGGAAATTTTCACACCGACGGGAATGTCTCCCCGACTCCACCGGCCGGGACGGCGATGCAGTGTGAGCGGGACGATCCTGGCGGGGACGGCTATGCAGAACTGAGGGTCGCCTCGCTTGCCGCCCTGCTGCAGCAGCTGGCGCTTGGCGGCGAGGACGGCCTCGAGGCGCTCGCCTTCCTGCGGGACGAGCAGGTGGCGATGGCCCATGAGCGGTCGCCAGCCCAATGGTCCGGGCGCGCCATCGAGGGGGGCCAGATACGTTATCATCCCGAAAGCCTCCGCGTTGCGCACGCTCGCGCGGGAGCTTCGCCGGATCGGCTGGAGCGGGTGATCGCGACCGTCCACAAAGCCGCCCTCGCCGCATCGATTCCTTTCAGGACGCGCCCCGGCGACGTTCTCCTGGTTTCGAACCGGAATGCGCTGCACTATCGGGGTGAATGCTCGGTTCGCTTCACCCGGTTCCCAACCCAGTTCGAAAGCCGGTCGCTTCTCGTCCTCCACCGGTCCGGCCCGGATGACTGAGGGCGCGGAGCTTCGTCTCGAAATCCGCGTCGTCGGCGCGGACGCCAACAATCTGCGCGACGTGGATGTCGGCTTCCCGTTGCGGGGCATCTCGATCGTCGCCGGCGTCTCCGGATCGGGCAAGAGCTCGCTGCTCGCCGGCACCCTCGCGGCGGAGGGCGCTCGCCGCACCCGCACCTATTTCGGTCTGGCACAGCGCGAATTCGAGCGCGACGACCTCGCCGCCTTCGTCGATCGGCTTCCGCCCACGGTTCTGGTCGGCCAGCGCGGCTTTCGGCCGAGCATCCGAACCACCGTCGCGACCGCGACTGGGCTGCTCGCCGTCCTTCGCAAGCTGTTCATGGCGGCAAGCGCGCCGTTCTCCCGACTGACGGGAGAGGAGGTTCGCTCGCCGACACCCGCAACATATGCCAACTGGCTCGTCGCGCATTATCGCGGGCAGGCGGACATCTGGGCCGTTCCTGTCCGCCAGCGGCGGACCGACGGGGCCGCGGCTGTCGCGCGGCTCGCCCGCCACGGCGTCGAGCGGATCCAGGTCTATGGCGAAACGGATCCGCCCAAGCTCGCTGGCGCTGGCCGGAGCTTGGCGCTGCGCGATTTCCGTCCACTCAACCGATCGGTCTGGCATACGATTGAGGCGGAGATTGCGAGCCTGACGATCATGGGCCCTGCAAGCAAGCCGCCACTGTTGGAGGCCTTGGAACGGGCCTTCGCCGCCGGCGACGGCGAGGTCGTCGTTATGCTGCCGAAGAGCGAAAATGAAGCATTGGCTGGCCCTTATGGACCCCGCCTCGACAGCACGCGGCACTGGGTGGACCCGCGATCGACGGAAATCTTCAATCCGCCTTCGGCTCACCTGCTGTCGTTCAACGCGCCGAGCCATGAGGAGAGCGGTGCCTGCCCTTCCTGCGCCGGAACCGGAGTCGCGCGCCGATTGCGGCTTGAGGCGCTCGTCGCCAACCCTGAGAAATCCATGGCCGGCGGCGCGTTTTCGATCTGGACGCCGAAGAATTACAAATATGTCCATGTCCAGCATGAGACGATCAACGGTCTTGAAGGCTTGGAGGGATTCTCCGCCGGCACGCCGTGGCAGCAGCTGCCCGAAGCGGCCCGCGACCTCGTCCTCCTGGGCGCCGGCGAACGGCTCATCCAGGATCGCGACTCCGCTGGCCGCAAACATGGCAAGCCACGGCCTTTTAGAGGTTTCCGATCGGCGATTCTCGATAAGGCCGTTGGAACGTCCCGGATCGCCGCCCAGCTGGCGCCCCTGGTCGAAGAAGGACCGTGCGAGGCCTGCGAAGGCACGCGCTGGTCGCCCCAAGCCCGGGCGCTTCGGGTCGGCGGCCTGGGTGTCGACGACCTCCTCGCTCTGCCCTTTTCCGACTTGGAGACCCTTGCCGGACGCGACGGCGAATGGCCGCGACTTATTGCTTCCCAATGGCGCGGCTTCGCCGAGGCCGTCCATGCCCATGCGGCCGGCCTTAGCCTGGCGGGGCTGGGCTACCTTTCCGGCGATCGCGGCATGACTGAGGTGAGCGGCGGCGAAAGCCGCCGGGTGCGCCTCTCGAGGGTTCTTCAGGCCAGCGAGGCTGGCTTTTGCCTGCTGTTCGATGAGCCCGCGCGCGGCCTTCATGAAATGGATTTGCCCGCCCTCGCCGAAGCGTTCGAGCGGCTCCGCGGGCGGCACACCATCATCCTCAACGAGCATCGGCAGCGTCTCTGGCCGATCGCCGACCGCTTCATCGAGCTGGGGCCAGGCGCCGGTGCGGAAGGCGGTGACATTGTCGGTTCCGGACCTCCGCCGCGCCGCGCGGCCGAGCCCTTGCCGTCGCAGCGGACCCCGGCTTCGGTGGCTGCCGGTGCTTCCCGGCTCGCCGTCACGGGCGCAACCCTCCACAATCTCAACAACGTCGACGTTGCGATCCCGCTCGGCTTTCTGACCTGCATCTGCGGCGTCTCGGGATCGGGCAAGAGCAGCTTCGCCCGGGGCGTGTTGGCGCCGGTTCTCGCCGACGGAGCGGACACGAGCGACTTCGCGACCCGAGCCATGGGCCGCTGGAAGTCGGTTGCCGGACTGAAGGGCGCGGGCCGCCTCATCGCGCTCGACCAGACGGTGCCGTCGCCAAACCGACGAAGTCTCGTAGCCACCATGACGGGGGTGTTCGACTCGATTCGGCGCGCTTTCGCGGGCTCCGAGGGCGCCAAGAAGGAAGGTCTTTCGGCGTCCGACTTCGGCTTGAATAGCGGGCAGGGCCGGTGCGGAACCTGCCTCGGGCTCGGCGAGCTCAGCGACGCCGACGTGGCCAGCCCCTGCCCCGCCTGTGGGGGGGCACGCTACGGCCCGGCGGTGCTCGCCGTACGTGCCCGCGGCTACAATGTCTGCGAGCTGCTCGATTCCCCTATTGCCGGCCTCCGAGGCGCGGGGCCGGACTTTGGCATCCCCGCGGCGCTGATCTCTTCGATCGTCGAGCTCGGGCTGGGTTATGTCGCGCTCGGTCGGCGAGTGGATACGCTGAGCGGGGGCGAGCTTCAGCGGCTGCGCCTGGCGATCCGCCTCGCCGCGGGCGACGAGCGGTCCTTCTTCCTGCTCGACGAGCCCGCGGCTGGCCTTCACTCAGCCGACGTCGAGGTGCTGATCCGCGCCCTCGATCATGTCGTCGATGGTGGCCGCAACAGCCTGGTCGTCGTAGACCACGATCTGGACCTGATCCGTCAGAGCGACTGGGTGATCGAGTTCGGCCCGGGCGCTGGGCCGGCCGGAGGGAAGGTAATCTTCGAAGGCAGCCCCGCCGAGCTGGATCGGGCGGACACGCCGACCGGGCGGGCCCTGAGGGATGGGGAAGCGCAGCCGCGTCGGCGGCGAGGGCAGCAGACAGGGCAATCCGGGATCTCCCTCGCCGAAGGGGCAGAACGAACGCAGCGGCTGCTTCGTACCTTGGTCACCGGCGACGCTCCAGCCGAAGAGCTTCCCGACGAAGGGCTGGCCGAGCCGATCGCCACGCTGGGTGAGCGGCAGCTTGAGCAGCGCGATGCCTGGGAGGTGGGCGGTCTCGACCTAGAAGTGCCGAAGCTCTTGCTCGACCTCGATCAGGCGGCGCGAGACGGGCGAGAAGAGACTCTGCTCGATGAATGGGCGGCGATGCCCGGCGGGTGGCTCGCCATCAACCCCTTGCTCGCCGAGCTGGCGGTGTGGGGAGAAAATATCCCGAGCTTGCATCTTGCCGCGGCAAGGAGGCGGGTGAAGGAGGAGGGGCTGCGCTTCGTCGCCGACTCCTCCCCGCTTTCCGCCAAAGCGTCCGCGGCGCGCGCTACCGGCCCCCGTTTTCAACCGGGCGAGGGAGCCGCCGATCCGCGCGGGGCGCTCCGTGATGCGCTGGCTGTCGGAGGTGGCTACGTCGAGCTGCGGCGGCCCGACGGGCGGATCGCAGCCGCCGCTGGCCCCCGCCTGCTCGACCTGCCCGCCGGGCTGGTCGGGCCGATCCGGCCGATCGCGGCCGATTTCTCGCGTCACCATCCGCGAGGGCGCTGCCCCGCCTGCGCGGGCACGCGCCGGGTCGCCGCCGTCGATCCGGAGCTGGTCATCGCCCGTCCGCGCTCTCCCGTGCATGAGGAAAGCTTCCTGACCCCCGAAGCGGCGGCCGTCACCCGCGGAATTCGGCGCAACGCGATGCTCCCTTTCTTCCGCCGACTGGAGAAAGAGGGCCTTTGGGACCTCACCGTCCCCTATGCCGAGCTGACTCCGGAGCAGAAGGACGTTGCGATGTTCGGCTTCTGGGCTCGGCCCGGCCCCGGCGTCTTCCTCAAGACCCCGGCGTCGGACCCGGCGGAAGTCTCCTCCTGGCTTCGCTGGGACGGTCTTTACCGTGAGGTGATTCGCGAAGCGGACCGGGCGGGCAAGCCGGAATGGGCGGCGGCAGTCAGGGGGTCTCCACCAGTCCGCTGCACCGTCTGCGCCGGCACCGGGCTGAAGCCTTATGTGGCTTTGCTGGAGGTGGGCGAAAAGCCGTTCCCGGCTTGGGCGCGGCTGGCCGATCCCCGCCGCCAGCTGGACCTGCTGCGCTCGGTCCGTGCGACGACTCCGCGGCAGAAGGAGACCCGGCGCCGCCTGCTCGCCTGCCTCGCGCCGCTGGCCAGCGGAGCCGATCCGCGCAAGGTGCTCGAAGCCTGCGTGCGCGAGTTCACCACCGCCCGCCACGTCTGGCTCTGAGGGGGCGGCCATGTACGATCTGTTCGAGAAATTCGCCCACCGCTACGATCTCCACACGCCGCCGGACCATTACAAGCATGACCACGCCTTCGTTCTCGAGCGGGCGTCGGCGGTGGCGCGGGGAGGACGGCTGTTCGACGTCGGCTGCGGCACCGGCGCCTTCCTGGAGAAAGCGCTGGCGGCGGGATTCGACGCCTCGGGCGCCGACTCCGCGCCCGGAATGGTCGAAGTCGCCGCCGCCCGCCTCGGCCCCGGCCGGGTCAGGATCGAGCGGATGCAGGAGCTGGCGGAGCAGCACGTCTACGACGTGGTCTGCGCCCTCTCCTGGACGATCCATTACGCGGCCGACGCGGCGGAGCTGCGCGACATCGTCGGGCGCTGCGCCACGGCGCTGAGGCCCGGCGGCCTCCTCCTCCTCCAAGCCGCCAACGCCGCGCTCATGACCGGCGCCGTCCGCGTTGACCGCGAGCCCGGTCCGAAGGGCGAGCCCGACGACACTCTCTTCATTCACCGCTTCCGGCCGCTGGGCGACGTGGAGCAGGGGGTGGAGGCGGACTATGTCTATGCGAGCCAAGCGCTTGGCGAGCTGCTCACGGAGCGCCACCATTTGAGGTTTTGCGATCCGGAGGTGGTGGCCGAGACAATGCGGAGGGCGGGACTGTTCCAAGTAGAAGTAGTTGACCCGAAGTCGCTTTCGCCCTTTGTTGCGGGCAGGTGCTAAGCAGGCTCAGGCGAGCCGCATAACCCGGGGTAACCATGGCAGAAACGAGCCGCGATACTGGGCCGCTGGAGGACTGGCAGCTTTCGCAAGGCGAATATGAGGCGATCACAGCCATTGAGCATCGCCTCTTCAAAGCTAAAGACAGCAGTATCGATCCTGATCCGGCCGGGCGCGAGCTTTACCTGCCTCGAGTGCAGCAGCGGCAACCACGCGTTCTGTTGCTCGATGGTGGCCGCGGGACTGGAAAGACGTCTCTCCTCGTCACCTTGATTGAGAGGTGGAAGACAGGTCGAGAAGCGTCGGCGCTCCTGGCCGATGCGGCGAAAGCCGATGCGGCTCCAGGCGACCGGCGCGAGCTGAAGAATCGTCCATCGTTCGTCACACCAGTGGCCAATATCGACTTTGATCCTTTGCCCCCGGGGATGCCGGTACTGGCCGGGCTGGTCCAGGCGTGGCGGCCGCTGGTCCAAAGGTTCGACCATCTTTCGTCCACCGAAGCGGAGTCGGATGAAGCGTCGCTCCTCGACGAGTGGCACGCATTGTTTCAAATGGCGGCGGCGGGTTGGACGGCGGTCCCACAGGAACGCGGTTTTGTAGCGCAGGTGCTCGATCGCGAAGAGCAGGTCCAAGATTGGCTGAATTTTTCGCGCCAGTGGGCCTTGTTCATCAACAAGGTGCTCACAGAGGGTAAAAAGCTAAAGGAGCCCGACAGGCTCCGTAAAGACACCGTATTCGTCATCATAATCGACGACTGCGACCTTCAGGTTTCGCGGATCAAGGAACTTCTTCCTGCACTCCGCCTCCTCTATCATCCCCGGGTCTTCTTCATTGTTGCGGCCGATAAGCCCCATATGCTAGAGATGCTCCGTCTGGACTTCCTAGGCCAGCAGAACCGTCTAGCCGGCTATCGCGCTGCTCCAGCGGAGGCCACAGAATATTACAAGGACGCGAAGAGATGGGCGGATAGCCTCGCATATTCAACTTTCGAGAAGGTGTTCACAAGAGAGAATAGGTGGCGTCTTGGACGGCTGTCGCTACTCGAGTTCCTGGCTTTTCCGGGTCGCGCCCCCGACCCCGGCGCTTTGGACAGAAAGATGGGGTTTGAGTGGCGCCCGGATAGCTTCTACCTGCAGTTGAACAAGATCAAACGCAGCGGGAATCCCGATGCGAAAGCAGGAGCTGGCAACGCTCTTTTGGAGTTTGCCCAAGTCACTGAGCGCTTTGGCTTGCCGGGAGTCATGACGTTTCGGAGGGCCCAGCAACTCCTTCAATTTGCTGCGGAATATCCGATGTTCGCTCCCGCTGACATTCTGGCGGGGCTCATCTCTTCGGGTTACAAAGACCTCGCCCGTGCCCGGCGGGATGCGCGTCATGCGGTCGAAGTTCTGCTTACCGGCGAATTGATGTCCCTATTCCAGCCAAGCCTTGTGGAATTCGCCGGCTACGAGATTGTGATGGGGACGCGACCCGACTTTGCCCTAGTTGACCCGGCGACGGGACGGCCGCTGAGGATGTCCTCAGATGAGCACCGGCGCGTCAATTTCACGGCTCTTCTCTCCGCCAAGTTGCTTGAAGATGGGGGCTATCCCGTTAGCGCGGCGGGGCTGCGCTGGGAGAACCACCTTAGCCTAGCGTGGACGGAATGGCGCGAGCCACGGGCCTCGTTTCGCTGGACGCGTCACAAGCATCCCCAACCCGACCAGCTATTTAGTCAGACGATCGAGTGGAATGATTTCGTGTCGCAGCCGCGCGTCGAAGCATTCAAGCCGGACAGATACGCTTTCGCGTGGATCTATTTCGAACGCAAGTGGAATGGAGTACCGGCACATCCCCAACTTAATCCTATGACGAGAGGGTTTGCCTCTCGTAAGCTGAATTGGAAACTTTTGCTGACGTTCAGCGAAAAAATGGGCGTTGCAGAGCGTCGCAAGTGGCTAAACGTGACACTGCCGTTACTTGCGCGACCGGAAATTGGCTTTTCGCCGGAGGTGCAGGATCACCTCCTTGCCGGATTGAAAGAATCCGATGATCAAACCGCTGTTGCCGATCTACGAGACCAGAGGCGCCGACACCTCACCGATGCGCTGGTTGAAGCGGCGGCTCAGCGCGGTGAGGACATTCTGTCGCAACCCGATGCGGAGGGAGTTGAGCGCGCGATCAACCAAATTGATCGCGCATACGCCTCAGCGAATGAAGGGAAGAACAGGTGGTCTGAAAATATCGAGCCCTCGACAGGGCCAACCGGCAGCTGACGAAGATGTCCCGGATTAGTGAGCCCGTCTCTGCGTTTGCGACCCGCCTCTACGGAGATGCAATTGCGAGTCCGCTGACGTCATCCGAGGCCTTCCTTACGAGCGCAAGGAGTACCAGCCTCAGGGTGACGGAGAGATGTGCTCGGGCTCGTGCGGCCGGATACGTGACCGACCTTTCTGCGACCTCGGCGGATGCCGAGCAGGGGTGGCGCCAAGCACGGGAGCGGTGGGTGGCGGACGCGCTGAAGATGCACGATCTGAATGATCTTCCTGATGAAGACAAGTGCCACCGTGTCGTCACCCTGCTTTCCAACTCCGCCGACGCGCTTTTTCAGCCGGACGCACGAACTGCTATCCTTAAGGTCGACCGAGCTGAGCCCGGCCGCGAAATCCTGCGCTGGCGGTTCGTATCGCTGGCGATGCCTTCCAGCATCCTTCTCGCTGCGGCGGCCGCCCGCTGTCGGCGGCCAATCAACCGGTTGCGGCTTCTCCACTCGTCGATAGCCCCCGATGGAAAGGTCGCGCATCAGCATCTCCACCACGCCGCCTCCGTTTCCTTCGAAGAGATTTGGGCGTCGCTGCGTATGCGCGCTCTGTTTGAGCCCAGCGACTTCCGCCGTAGGCTCCGCAACAAGTTTGCTTGGTGCCCCGGTCTCCACCGCGGGGCATGCCTGCGTTCGCAGGCCGACGGTAAAAGACAGTCCAAGGAGCGCCCGATCGAGAGTGCCCGCCACATGGAGGAGTGGGGCGACCTGCTCTTTAACGCCTTCATCGCGAGGGGCCTACTCGATCGCCACTCCGTCCACGGTGCAAAGCTCGAAAAGTGCGATCATCCGGCCTGCAAGGACGGCTACTCCACCCTTCGCGCCTTCATGAAAGGCCGCGGCCGGCCCTACAGCTATACGGGCACACCTTATCCTTGGCCCAGCGATCGCTTCCGGCTCGGCCGACGCTACTGGGACGCACATGCCGACGGCGTATTCAAGGACTCACAGAAGAAGCGCACCGGCTTTGTGCAGGAGCAGACGGCGGAGGAGTGCTCGATCCTGGCCCGCGCCTTCACATACGCCCGTCCGCACGACGACGAGGCTCACGATCCTAGTTACGAGATCCTCTTGCTCCAGTACCTGCGGGTGAAGACGGCGCTGCACCGGCTGCTTATCCACCCGACAGGCGAGCATGGACTCGAAAACTTCCTCACCCATTTCTCGCAGATCAAGGTCTACGAGCCGCGCTCAGACCGGCTGCGGCCGCACAAGCCGGACGAGCCGGGTCTCAACGTCGCCGCGACCGAATATCGCGTCGCGCCGGACGCTTGGCTGCGGGAGCTCGGCAGGGGTGAGTTCGACCGGCGTGGGAAGCGGAGGACGATTGAAGAGATACCCGACGGCGAGACGGCCGGCGAAGCCGCCTGGCTTATCCACTTCAAGCGCAAAGGTTACGACGAAAAGTGGCTGCCCCTCCACGGGCGCTCGATGCGCGAGATGGAGGGTGAGGCGCTGCTGATCGGCAATGCGCTGGAGCAGGACCCGCGCCGGCTGCGAAAGCTTCGCGGGATCGACATTTGCGGCGTCGAGGAACAGCAGCCTCTATGGGTCTGCGCCGAAATCCTGCGCAAGCTTCGGCGCCGCTCGGCTAATATCGCCGCCCGCCGGCCCGGCCTCCAGCTCGAGCCCCTGCGCCTCACGCTTCACGCCGGCGAAGACTTCCGCTGGCTTACCTCCGGAATGCGCGCAGTCGCCGAGCCACTCTACTGGGATCTGGCCGAGCGGGGGGATCGCATTGGCCACGGCATTGCCGTGACGCTGAAGCCGAAGCGCTGGTGGAAGCAGCATGCTGGCGAAGTCATCCAAAGCACTCTCATCGACCGGTTGCACGACCTCGCGTTTCTCGCCGCCTATACAGAGGAGCTGTCTGTTTCGGCCCGCAACGAGCAGGAAAAGCGCTTCAACACTGCTCGCACCGGGGAGCAGGAGCAATGGCTGGAAGCGGAGATCACCCGGACGGTGAAGTCGCTTGGGCTTCTCCGAAAGGCGGAGCACGCCGAGCCTGACGTCGTTAAGGAAGCGAAGAAATTCTGGCGGGCGATCGGCGGCCCGACCGCCCGGCGCCTGATCGACAGCACGACCCCGCCGCCCGACAACGCGCCCCTCCACCTCAAATGGCTCTACCGCTATTTCTGGAACCGAAAAGTACAGGAGCGAGCCTGCGCCCCCCACCCCCTCCCCGTCGACTCCACCACCCACCACGAGCGCGACCTTCTCACCAAGGCACGCCTGCGCCTCGTTCGCGAGCTCGCCCGTTGGCAGATCCCGATCGAGTCCAACCCTAGTTCGAACCTCGTCGTTGCCAGCCTCGATGCGATGGCCTCCCAGGACTTTCTCGCCCAGACACCCCATAAGAAGCGGGGGCCGGGGAAGGAGACTCTGCCTTGGACGATCAGCACCGACGATCCGATCACCTTCGCGACCAGCCTCGCAGACGAATATGCCTATGCCTGGGCTGGCATGGTGCTTCGCGAGAAGAAGCCGTTCGATCCCGCCCATGCCCGCGCCCTGCTCGAGGAGGCGGCGGCGACGTCGATGCGGACCCGCTTCACGCTGCCGGATCCCGATGTCATCTGAGGATCTTGCCCAGGCCCTTCGGCCGGAAATCGAGCGCGCTCTGGATTCCAGAGGCTATTGGGCGGGCCAAGGTCCCGCTGCAGCCGAGCCCGAAGGCTTCCTGCTGGCGCTCGCTCGCGCGCTCGGCGAGCTTTATGTGCCGGAAGGCTGCGACGAAGAGACGCCGGTGATCGCGACCCGGCCTACACCTGAGGCCGGAGCGGCACCGTTCGACCGGCCCGAGCCGATCGGATGGCACGGTGATTTCGCCTCGCATGCCGATCGCCCCGAGCTCAGCTTCGTCTACGTCACCCGAGCCGACCCGGCTGGCGAGCACGCTGGTTCGTGGCGACTGGCCTCTGTGCGGCGAGTCATCGATCAGCTGCTCACAAGCGCGGAGGGGCAAGCGGCGTTCAATTTCCTTCGCAAGGCGCCACTTCCGTTCAGCTATGCGGACGGCAGCGAGGTGCGCTGGTTCAACGTCTTCGAGGATCGAAGCCGGGCTGGAGCCTTGGGTATGCGCTTTTACGAGCCTTCCATCACTCGAGGCTGCCTCGCGGTCTACGGCGAGGTGCCGCCGGCGATCGTGTCCGCTCTTCAACTTGTTCGAACCGCCGCGGACGCTGTGGGGGACATGCGCACCACCCAACGCGGCGCGCTCCTGGTGACCGACAATTGGCGCGCCCTCCACGACCGAACGGAGCAGTCGGCGCCTTTGGACGGGATCGGACGAGAAGCGCTCCTAGCGTTCGCAATGACGCGGCACTCCAGCGGCTCATGAACAGCCTCACTACAGGCCGCATACCCGAGTCTGATAACGCCTGAATGTTTCTGCAAAATGCTGGCCGGCTTCGGCATGTGAAAATTGATACTCTGCCATTACGCCCGCAGGGCCGCGGACCGTTATTTGTGCATATGCACAAATTGGGAGACGATGGTCGTGGTGACGACTTGGGTCACCCAATTTGGTGGAGCCGGGGTTTGGGGCATTCTTGATGATCTTCACGTCGGTAGGGACGATGTCGCTCTCCGCCACGTGCACCAGACGAGCGTCAACGTGGATATCGCGAAGGCCCAGCAGATCGCGCGAGCCGTCTGCGGCCACTGTCATGATCATGCCCGGATAGAAGGTGATCGCAGGGCCGCCAGTAGCCTGAATTTTCAGAGTCTTCGCCCCGAATTGGACGACGTTCCCCTCACCCAGCTCTAGCCTTACTGCTCGGCGCTCGGTCGAAGAGAGGGTGCCGGTGGGTGCGCCAACATCCGAAGCTGAAAACAGGTACCAGGCAGCCGCCGAACGCTGGAGCCCCGCAAATGCGCCGGTCAATTCAGCGTAAGATTGGCGAACTATCTCCTCCGGCTCGAACATGAGTTCGATCGACGATGCATCCAGCCACCTCTCCAGCATCCGAATTTCCGCCTGTGCTTCCGTAACACGATCGAGATCTCCAGACCGGTCACCTGATAGAAGCCTCCAAAGGGGGTTTCTGGCGCGCCGCCTCTGGCGGTCGAGAAGGGACGCGTGTTTCGCGGTCGCTCTGAGCAGCATCTTTTCCACTTCGCGACGCTGCGATCGCGCTGCGCTTGTCCAACGCCTGAGGGCCTGCAGCCCATCGGATGCGGCTTCGACCGCCCGAGCTGGCCCGGCGGCTGCATCGGCATCTTCATCTCCCATGCCAGCCTCGATTAACCTCCCGGTTTGGAGGTCCAACCTTAGTCGGGGAAAACGTCTGAGGTGCGAAACGGCGGCCTGGATCTTTCCGACCTGCAATGACGAACCCGCGGCTTCACGGTGGCTCTCTGAAGCTGCAGGGGAACTGTTCCGCACCGATGTTAGATAGGAGCAACTGCAGGCAAGTAGAAGGGTCCAGCTGGGACGGACCAGCTTGAGTGCTGGTCCTCCGCCGCTCCGCCGACCGCTCCGGCTGCTTCAGCTGAGGGCCTCCATCACGACCAAGCTGGCGAGGACGGCAGGCCACCGCCAACCGGCCTGGGGTATTTTAAGTTTTATTTTCAGCCGATGGAGTACATGAGTCTCAACGGTTTCGGCTAGCGGCGGCGGGCGGAGCAGATAGGTAAACGGCGCTTTTCACTAAGTGATTTGTCATCGACGGCAGCTGGTTCACCATCTCCTGAAGCAGCTTCAGCTCGGCCGGATCGCTGTAGCGTTCCTCCGTGATCGTCTTCCCGACATGTCCCATCAAATCCGCCCTGAACTCACTCTCCACACGCTGATCCTTCAGCGCGGTCGAGAAACGATGTCGGGCGCCGTGGATGTCGGCCTTCGGCGAGAGGCCTCCCTTCGACCGGATGTTCACCCAGCACCGCTTGTAGAAGACATCGCCGAACCCCTGCGTCTTGTTCGTCGGCTGCAGCTCAGGAAACAGCACTTTCCGACCTTCTCGGCGGCACGTCTCGACGAACTCCAGAATGCCGAGCCGAATGAGCTCGCGGTGGAGCGGCACGGCGCGAATGGAGCCCTCGTTCTTGATCCGGCCCGTCTCCGTGTAGTCGATTTGGATGTAGTGGATGCCGTCGATCTCACGGAAGTCGTCTGGCCGAAGCTTGCAATTCTCCTCCCGGCGAGCGCCGTCATAGTAGGTAATGAGCGGCACCCAGTAGAATGCATCGTGCACGATCGCTGGGCCGGGGGTGAAGCGGGCGCGCAGCACCACTTGGCCCGTGCCGCCACGGTGCGGCTGGCATCCGGTGAAGATTGGGAGCGCGAAGAGCTTCCGAAGGTCGTCCAAGCTCGTCGCCGGGCGCTGGTTGCGGTCGCGCTTCTTCTTGGAAACCCCGATATGAAGGTTCTCGAATGACCATGCCGGGGCGGCGACGCCTGCCGTCCGAGCCCACCTGTGGATGACCCGGAGCGCCGTGATGTGGCGATTGATCGTCGACGGCGCGAGCCCGAGCTCGGCCTCTGGCAAGCCGGTCGGCCGTCCCTCGGCGGCGGCCATGACGATCTGGCGGCTCTTCTCCGAGGTCATGTCGTAGCGTTTCGGCAGGAGCCGCAGCTTGCGTTTGAAGCTTGCGAGGTCCTCCTGGGTGCGGGAGGCGAACGGCTTCACGCCCATAAGCAGCTCGAACACAGCGACCGTGCTCTTCACCTGGCGGCATAGCTTGTCGTCCCAACGGCCGTCGGCGCGCAGGTCCTTCGCGGCCAATGCGGCGAGTTCTCCCAGCGATGGTCCCACGGCGGCCACCGTTGGGGGAGTCTCGACGGCCGTGGCTACGACGGGTTCCTCCCGCGCCGGCGGCGGTTCACGCGCGGGTGGAGGCACAAGCGCCGCCTCCGCCTCAAGGCAGGCGTCGCGATAGGCAGGGTAGAGCGCGCGCTCGACAATGGCGTCCAGCAAGCGGCTGGGTTCGAACCCGAGGCGCCGGAGGTGGAAGGCGCAGGTGCCGGGCTTGATCGCCGGCTGCCCGCCGCTGTGATGCTGCTCGATGACGACCTTGAGCCGCTCCAGTCGCTCGAGCGGATAGCCGGCCGCCAGGAGCTCCGCCTCCTCACCGGTCGCAAATACGGGTCGGCCACCGGTGTCGATCATTCGCTGATAGTAATCGGCATAAGCGAAATTGGCGGCGCTGTGCATCGCCCGGTGCCGCGGGTGCTCGCGCTGCATGTCGCAATAGCGGGCGAGCTGGTTCTGGAACTCGGCCTTGGCGATTGCCTGGAGCTCGGCCTCGCTTGGCCGCTCGTCGGGCCGCCTTCTCACTTGCTCTTCGACAAACATGGTTACGCTCCCACTCGCCGCCGTAAGCATGGCGCCGAGCTCGCGGGCTCGGCGCCGATCGGCGGTCCCCAGGGAAAGACGAATATCACAGCCGGATTCTCCGTGGATACAGAGAACTCGCCGCCACCAGAAAATGTGGCCGCGGCGGTAGACGTGCTGGATCGAAGCCAAGGATGGTCTCCCCGGGCGGCGCCACTGCACATCGACCTGCACAATCGATGGGCACAATGTTCGCAGCCCCTTATGGTGGAGCCAACGAAATCAATACCTTAGCTTATGCTTGGCTGGGGCGGCAGGATTCGAACCTGCGAATGCCGGTACCAAAAACCGGTGCCTTACCACTTGGCGACGCCCCAGCAGCCGGAGCGGCTTATAGCCGCACTGCCGGGGCGCGAAAGCCCCGTCTGGAGGCTCAGCCGAAGTCGGGCGCGGGCAGGAGCGGGTCGGGGCCGGTGACGCCCGGATACATGGTTCCGTCGGAGCGGCCGGTGCCGATCCAGCCGTCGCCGGCGAAGCCGGGATGGATCACTCCGTCGGCGGCCGAGCCGGTGTGGATGATTCCGTCCGAGCGGCCGGTGCCGATCCAGCCGTCGCCGGCGATGCCGGGATGGATCACTCCGTCCGCGGCCGAGCCGGTGTGGATGATTCCGTCCGCCGCGAAACCGCCATGGATGATGCCGTCGTCGGCCATCGCCTTGCTCCTCGCTGTTCCGAACCCCAGCAGAGCCACGTTCCGCCGGCCGAGTCAAACCTTCAAGATCAGATGTTCGAGATCCGCCGGTGGGCGAGGTCGAGATAATCCTTCCTGAGCTGCATCGTCAGCTCGCCGACCTCGAAGCTCCACGGCCCCGCCGAGGCGACGGGAGTCACTTCGGCCGCGCTTCCGGTCAGGAAGAATTGCTCGAAGCTCTCAAGCTCCTCGGGCCAGATCGGCCGCTCGATCACCTCGATTCCGCGCCGCCGGGCCAGGTCCATCACCGTCTGCCGGGTGATTCCATTGAGGAAGCAGTCGGCGGTCGGAGTGTGGAGAGCGCCGTCGCGCACGAAGAAGGCGTTGGCGCCGGTCGCCTCCGCGACCCGGCCCCGCCAGTCGAACATCAAGGCGTCGTCGAAGCCGTCGGCCTGGGCCTGGTGGCGCGCCAGGGTGCAGATCATGTAGAGGCCGGCGGCCTTGGACTCGGTCGGAGCCGTGTAGGGGGCGGGGCGGCGCCAGCGCGAAATCGCCAGCCTCAGCCCCTTGCGGATCGCCTCCTCGCCGAAATAGGCGCCCCACGGCCAGCAGGCGATGGCGAGATGGATCTTCGAGCGCTGGGCGGACACCCCCATCTGCTCCGAGCCGCGCCAGGCGAGCGGCCGCATATAGGCGTCCTCGAGCCCGCTGGCGGCGAGCGTGTCTCGGCAGGCCTGGTCGATCTCCTCGACGGTCCAGGGGATCTCGAAGCCGAGCAGCTCGCCGCTGCGCCTGAGCCGCCGGCTGTGGTCGCTGAGCCTGAAGATCTCGCCGGAATAGGCTTTCTGCCCCTCGAAGACCGACGAAGCGTAATGGAGCGCGTGGGTCAGCACATGGACCTCGGCCTCGCGCCACGGCACCAGCGCCCCGTCCATCCAGATCTGGCCGTCGCGGTCGTCGAAGCTGCGCTGGTCGGTCACTGAAGGGGCTCCGCCGTTGATGCGCCGCGGGGATAGGACCGGTGGGTGGGAGCGTCAACTTGGGCGCCCGAACCTAGGCCTGGAGGCTCGGATCGTGGGTCTCGCGGCGGAGCCGCCGAAGCGAAAGCCAGCTCCACAGCATCGGCGGAGCGGCGGCCACCAGCGCCGGAAGGAGAAGGACCCCTTCCGCCATCGTCACGAGGACCACGAGCGGCGGCGGAGCGACGAGGCCGAGCAGGGCGCGGCCGAGGCGCTTCTGCTGCGTCTCGTCGAGGGCGGCATCCCAGCGCCTGACCTTGCCGTTCTCGCGCCATTCCCAGGCGATCACCGCCCGGCCCTGCGGATCCCGGCGGCGGGCGACGATCGCGAGGAGAAGCTCCGCCGCCCGATCGAGCGGCCCCGCCTCGGTCCGGACCACCGAGGGCGCCGGGCTCGAGCCTCGCCCGCGGCCCGGCTGAACCAGGGTCGAAGGAAGCGGAGCGCCGGTGCCGTTGTCGATGACGATCAGCCGGCCGCCTTTCTCGATCACGCTGTAGCGACCCTTGGGCGCGTCCATCCTCTCCTCCCGAAGGCCCGAGACTAATCGGCCCCGGGCGATTGGGAAAGGGCCGGCTATTCCGCTTTCTCGTGGGCGAAGCTGAAGATTCGGGCGAGTCGCCAGCCGCCGTCCGGGACCAGGGCCCAATATTGGGTGAAGCGCGCTCGGCCGGCGAGCTTCTCGGGCCCGTCGCCCTTGCGCTCGTAGAAGAGGTGGACTCCGTCCTCGATCGCTCCATGGCCCGGAACCGGGTCGACCCGAAGGCTCGCCCGGACCAGCTCGCGGCGGGAGCGCCAGGAATCCGGCTTCTTCCTCTCCTCGCAGCTCTTCGAATAATCGGCGATCACTCCATCGGCCCCGCGCCAGATGAAGCCGCGCTTGTCGTGGTACATCTCAATATCGTCGGCAATCATCGTGCGCAGCCGCGCCGGATCGCAGCCTTCGAAGAACAGCTTGAAGAATTCGGAGTCGCGCGCTGCGATCTGCTCGGCCAGCTCGGCCTGGCCCGGAACCGCCGCCGCGGGCGGCGCCGAGGCCTGGGCGGCGGCGGCGGCGAGGATCAGGAGAAGGTTCATGGCTACTCCCTGGGCGTATTAGATATATAATACACAGGCTCGCTTCCGCCGGCAAGCCGCCGCCTATGCTCCGGCAGGCCGGCGCCGGACAGAAGCCGCCCCGTCTATGTTGCACTGCAACAAAAGCTTCGGCCCGGCGTTCCCGGTCCATTGTCTCCCAATGGGAGCCGCCCCCCGGGAGCCCCGCTCATGCCCGCAATCCGACCCCGACTTCGACTTCGCCCGAGCCGAAAGGGACGAAGCGCCTTCGCCGCCCCGTCGGCCACCCGCGACCGGCTTTCCGACTTCGACTGGCGGGGCGCCAATCCCGGCGACCTGCGCGCCCGTTGCTACGTCCCCGCCGGAGTCGCGGACGGAGCCGCGCTGGTGGTCGTGCTTCACGGCTGCACCCAGGACGCGGCGCTCTACGACCATGGCTCGGGCTGGTCGACCCTGGCCGACCGCCACGGCTTCATCCTGCTCTTCCCGGAGCAGAAGCGGGCCAACAATCCGATGCTCTGCTTCAACTGGTTCTCCGGCGGCGACACCCGGCGCGGCATGGGCGAGGCGGCCTCGATCCGGGCGATGATCGAGGCGATGAAGGCCGCCCATCCGATCGATCCGAAGCGGATCTTCGTCACCGGCCTCAGCGCCGGCGGGGCGATGGCCTCGGCGATGCTCGCCGCCTATCCCGAGACCTTCGCCGCCGGGGCGATCATCGCCGGAGTCGCCTATGGCTGCGCGGACGGAGTGGCGGAGGCCTTCGACTGCATGGGCGGGCGCGCCCGAAGCGACGCCCGCGAGCTCGGCGCCCGGGTCCGCGGCGCCTCGACGCACAAGGGGCCCTGGCCTCGGGTCCAGGTCTGGCAGGGCAGCGCCGACCGCACCGTCGCCGCCAGCAACGCCGACTCCATCGTCCTCCAGTGGACCGATCTCCACGGCCTCGGGTCGCGGCCGGACCGGACCGACCAGGTGGAAGGCTATCCGCGCCGGACCTGGCTGAGCGACGAAGGCGAGACCCTGGTCGAGCAATATGTGATCACCGGAATGGCCCACGGAATCCCGCTGGACGGCAGCGGCGAGGACCGGCTCGGCGAGGCCGGAGCGCACATGCTCGACGTCGGGCTGAGCTCGACGGCCCGGATCGCCGCCTTTTTCGGGATCGCTCCGGAGCCGGCGCCCCGGCGGCAGGCCGAGCGCCGGGCCGCGCCGGGCCCGCTCCAGGCGCCGGCCGAGCCCGCCGCCCGACCGGCGCGGGGCGGGCCGCAGCAGGTGATCGAGGACGCCCTGCGCAAGGCCGGCCTGATGCGCTGAGGCGCTTCAGCCGAGCCGCTCGGCGAGGAGTCGCTGAAGCGGGCGAAGGTCGGTTCCGGGATTGGCGCGCAGGTGGAGCGGCTGGGCCTCCTCGCCGAGCCAGACCCGGACCGTGGTCCGGCTCTCGGCCGCCACGCCTTCCTGGATCGAGAAATGGCGAACCTCGCGATAGGGCCAGGAGCTGGTCTCGATCCGGGCCTCGAGCAAATGCTCGCGCTGGGCGATCAGGATCCTCCGGTCGGTGAACAGGATCGAGCCGGTCGGAGCGACGAAGGCGGCATGGACGGCCTCGCCGGGAACGAGATGGTCGGTGAGCGCGGCGGCCTCGGCCGGAGCCGCCTGGTCGACGTCGAGGATTCGCATCGCCGCAAGATGGGGCCGAAGCGCCGCCGGGGCAATGGCGTCCGGCGAGCCCGCTAGCGGCCGCGGCCGAGCAGCCGGAGGACCAGCCGAGCCAGGCCCCAGGCGCCGAAGCCGGCGGCCGCGACCAAGGCGAGGACGAAGGCGGCGATGAACAGCTGCGCCGCGAGGGTCGGCCCCTGCGAGTCCGAGGAGGATCGAAGCAAAGCGACGGCGACCGCGACCGGCCCGACCAGGACCAGGGTCGAGCCCGCGGCGAGGATCCCGAGGATGAGTGGAAGGCGGCGAATCATCGAACGGGTGGACCTCTCCCGCCTCATCCAGGCCGCAGCGGATGCTGCCGCGCTCGATCTCGCGGCCGGGCTTCGGCTCGAGTCGGGCGGCCGCTCATCGGCCGAGCCGGGCGGGATCCTGGCGCCGGGCCCACCAGCGCGAGCGCAGCGCCCTCGCCTCGGGCGATTCCGGATCGACGTTGCGCACCGTCGTCCGGCGCCCGGCCCGGCTGAAGGCGAAGGCGCCCTCGAGCTGGCCGTCGCTGCCGCCGCCGAGGAACAGGTAGAGCCGCCCGGGCTCGATCCGGCGCGGGGCGACCTTCGCCGAAGCGCCCTCGGGCGTCCGGCCGTAGATTATGGGGAGCACCGGCCGGCACTCGCCGAGGCCGGGGGCCTCGACTTCCCAGGCCGGCTCGGCTCGGTCGTCGACGACGACGGCGTCCTGAAGGCAGAGGCGGACGTCGGAATCGTCCGGATCGGCGGCGACGAAGGCGAGCGCCCCGCCGACGAAGGCGGCATGGACGAGGATGTTCGGCGCCTGGCAGGAGGCGAGGAGGAAAAGGGCGGCGAGTGCGGCGATCGCTCGGTTCATGCGGCCATCCTTCGCGCTTGGAGAGGGAATGACAAGGCCGGGCCGCCCGCAAGGCCGGGACGGTCGGCGGAACGAGCGCGGCGAGGACCCGCCCTGCCGCGGCCGGCGTGGCCCGCGCCCCTCAGTGAAGGCCGAAACCCAGAAGGGCGCCCATGAAGATGAGCGCGCCGAGCGCTCCGAGCAGCGACAGCATCCCCAGGAAGCCGAGCCCGTGGCGGCCGGCGGCGGCGTCACCCCAAAGCTTGATCGCCGAATAGACCACTCCGACCGCGAGCCCGCCCACGATCATGAAGAAGAGAATTTCCATGCGCCTGCGCCTCCTCCGGCCCGTACGAGCCCGAGGGGAAGCTACGACAGGTCCGAGCCCCGGCGGAAGCGGGCTCTTTGCGAAGCCTTAGGAGTCGCTCGGCGAGGATGGCGTGGTGTCGAAGCCCTGGAACCCTCGCATCGTCGCCGGCCACGGCCGGGCCGGCCGCGCGGAGCCGTGGAACCGGCGCCGCCGGCCGATGCCGGGACGCGGGCGGCAGGGGCGCGGCTCCATCCGCCTCGACGGCCTCGCCGCCATGGTTGCGGTCGGAATCGCCGTGGGGCTGGCCGTCCCCTGGAAATTCCCGGCATCGCTCGGCGACGGAGCGGCGCCCTGGGGCCCGGCCGAGACGATCGATCCCGCCGCGGTCTGGCTGATCGACGGCGACACGTTCGACCATGACGGAGTCCGGGTCCGGATCGCGGACATCGACACGCCCGAGGTGCGCGGCGGCTGCGCTGAGGAAAGCGAGCTCGCCGCCCGGGCGACCGAGCGGATGCGGGCGCTGCTCGACGAAGGACCGTTCGAGCTTCGCCCGATCGCGGGCCGCGACGAGGACCCCTACGGCCGCAAGCTTCGGATCGTCAGCCGCGGCGGCCGGTCGCTCGGCTTCGCCCTGGTGGCGGAAGGGCTGGCCCATCCCTGGGTGGGGCGCAAATTGCCCTGGTGCGGCTAGGCAGGCCGAAGCCGGGGCCGGGGCCGCCGCGACCCGCTCGGGCCTTGCCTTATCTTCGCCCGAATGCGCGGCGAGGCTGCGTCGGCACCCGCAGCGGAGCGTGACATGAGCCTGGCCCTGCTTCTCGCCCTCCAGGCCGCCCCGGCGGCGAGCTCCGAGCCTCTGCCGATCGACTTCGACCTCGCCAGGGTGAAGCCCGCCGATCCGTGCCGGACCGGCGGCGCCGGCTCCGACATCGTCGTGTGCGGCCGCCGGCCCGGCGCCGTCTTCGACTTCGAGAAATGGGAGCGCCTGTTCAAGGCGGGCCCGCTTCTCGCCGAGAAGGGGATCGGCCCGGGCGCCGTCGCCCGCGCCTATGTGGAGAGCGTCGAGATGCCCGGCGGCCAGATCAGCAAGCGGGCGATGGTCGGGGTCAGGGTGAAGTTCTGACAATCGCCGGGCCGGCCCCCGGGGCGGCGGCGGCCCGAACGTCCGGACGCCGCGGGACCCGAAGGCCGATCGTCCCTCCCGCCGGCGCCGGACTCGCCCGACCGCCTTGCCTGGCTGTGTACAAGCCCTTATGCTTTTCAAGGCGGCGGGGAATTGGCGGAAAAATGATCGACGGACAGGACTCGGGCGGGCCCATCGCGAGGCCGGGGGCCCGGGCTTCATCCTCGGTACCTCGCACCAGAGACCTCCGGCCGCTTACCTCGTCATGCCGGACTTGATCCGGCATCCACCTTTTTCCTTTCAGCGCGACGCCTTGAAGAAGGTGGACCCCGGATCAAGTCCGGGGTGACGATTCAACCAACGCTGGATGAAAGAGTGACAGTATGCATTTTCCCGCGCGCCACCGGCGGAGCCGGGTGAAAAAATGTATACTGTCACTGTTTTCCCCCCATGCGGTCGGAGCGCATCGCAAGGGTGGAGGGGATCGACGGGGCCGCGCGCGCGGCGCCGTGCGGCGCGCGGGCTCCAGGCCAAATGCCCGCTCAAGACTCGGCGCGGCGCCTTGGCTGGGGCGCGGGCGTTCCGCTCAGCAGGCCGGCGACGCTGAGATCCTCGTCGACGTCGGGCCAGTGGATTCCAAGGCCGCCGCCGGCCCTGTTCCAGTTCGCGCGCTGCGCCGGCGTGGCATTGAGGAGGCGCGGGTACCAGGCAAGGGGGACGGCGATCGTCCGGCCGTCGGCGAGGTCGACGATCAGGCGCTCGGAGTCGCAGCGCACGTCCGCCACCCGCTCGTCGCCCACCTTAGCCGAAATGTTCATTCCAGGCCTCCAGCATCGCCTGCCGATGCTCTTGCACGATGCTCAGGATAGCATTGCGTTCCTTCGACCGGAACCCGCGCCGCCGGGCGAAGGTCACCGACTCCAGCCACACCTTCCCCGTCGCTTCCGCTTTGTCGACATGCACGTGCGGCGGCTCGCCCGGCTCATGGCTGTAGAAGTAGAAGCGATAGCCGTGGACGCGAAGCACGGTGGGCATGGCGCCAGGATAGGAGCGCCTAAGCCATTCGCAAAATTCAGATAATCTGGGCTACGTCGGCCAGCGGCGAGCCGCGAAATGTATACTGTCACTGTTTTCCGGTACCAGGCACCTCAGTTTTGGCGCCTCGATAATTAGTGCACTGTCACCGAATTCCACTGTCACCCAATTCCGCTACTCGGCTAATGCGTACCAGTCTCGAATTGCCAGCTTGAGCCTCACGACCTCGTCTTCAGGTAGATAGCCGCAGTGCGCAATCGGGCCACGAGCGATATTCAGCCTGGAAATAACCTTCTCAAGGCGCTCGATCTCGCAGTTCGGAAATAACCCGGCGAACACGTCCCAATTAGCCTTTATTATCTCTCCAAGGTGCCCGAACGTTAGATAGTCTATTAAATTCTTCGATCGAGGGGGCAGACCCTCCTTGCTCTCTCGGTCTTTGTTGTTCTTTGCGTAGCTTCGCACTGGTTCCGGAACATGCTTCGCCCACCAGTCTTTCTCATATGTTTCCGCCATAACTCCTGCGACGAACTGCCGCATGTCGTTTTCTAACATGTAGAATATCTGGTAGAATTCCGCCATGCGGACGGCTGCAGCGCGGATCGCAAAATCAACTTGGGAGAGGTGCGGCGCGATCAGGGCATCGGTGGCCCGCTCTACGTCTGATTTTAGCTTGGAAAGGTTCTGCTCGTCCGATACGCGAGCGAGATCTGCAGTTATCGCCGCACTCTTCAGCACAAATAGCTCGGCGATTTTATCAATCATGTTAGCTCAACAGATTCTGCTTAAGGCTTTGAAATATAGCGTTAAAAACAGCGACATCTTTAGTCTCAGGAAGAACAATATTGATATGATATGATAGGCCTAGGTTGGGCCTTAAGCTATCACTAGCCAGGTCAATGATCTGCCTGTCCTGCGTTTCAGTTTTTCGTTCCTCTGAAACCTCCGCCTCTCCGACGAAGGAGCGCACAGCGTTAAATGTCCCCAAGATCGCCGCTACCACTTGATCATCTTTCTTGCGTCCAGTTATTTGGACCAAGTAGTCTTTGATCTTTGCGTCGTCGGCTCGATGGACATGGGCATTCCGCTTAAACAATTCTGCGAATCCGTTGCGTAGCCCAGCCAAGGCTGCCGCGGGTCTAGACCCGTCCGCCTGAAACTGGCCGTACAACTCAGTGGGGCTATTATCCGACCCCAAAAACCCGAGGCGCTTCAATAGAGCCGGGAATCCAGAAACAGTCCCGCCCTTAATGTTGAGCACTGTTTCAATGAAGTCTCTGTTGAAAGTCGGCGGTCGCTCCGCGCCGATCATTGCCTGAAGCATGTCTTTGAACCTGCCGGGCGTGAACGTGTAGGAGAAATTGCCCGGAACATCCTTGCGCTGCTTTTTATCTACCCCGGCCTTCGGCGCCGCGTCTGGTTTCGGTGCTTCTTCGGACTTAGTCGAGGTTGCCGGTTTGATTGCCACAGTTGCCTCCTTCTACTCTGCTGCCACCCCGGCCCGAGTGAACATATCATCGCCGCCCTCGACCGCGGCACCACCCCCGTCATTCGCCGCCTTCGCGCTCTTCCTGCGGTCGAAATTGTCCCACACCTCGCCCCAGTTCCCCCTCGTCGCGGCCTTCGAATATTCCGTGGCCCTGGTCTCGAAGAAATTGGCGTGCTCCACCCCGTTGAGCAAAGGCGCGAGCCACGGCAGCGGGTGGTCGTCGATCATGTAGATGGGCTGGAAGCCGAGCTGGCCCAGGCGCCAGTCGGCGATGTAGCGTATGTATTTCTTGATCTCCTTGGGGGTCATTCCGGGGACCGGGCCCATCTCGAAGGCGAGGTCGATGAAGGCGTCCTCGAGGCGGACCGTCTTCTGGCAGACGTCCATGATGTCGTCGCGGACCGCCTTGGTCATGCAGTCGCGCTCCTTGACGAAGGCGTGGAACAGGCGGGTGATGCCCTCGCAGTGGAGGCTTTCGTCGCGCACGCTCCACGACACGATCTGGCCCATGCCCTTCATCTTGTTGAAGCGCGGGAAGTTCATCAGCATCGCGAAGCTGGCGAACAGCTGGAGCCCCTCGGTGAAGCCGCCGAACATGGCGAGGGTGCGGGCGATGTCCTCGTCCGTGTCGACCGAGAAGGTGGCGAGATAATCGTGCTTGTCCTTCATCTCCTTGTACTGGAGGAACATCGAATATTCGCTCTCCGGCATCCCGATCGTGTCGAGCAAATGCGAATAAGCGGCGATGTGGACCGTCTCCATGTTGGAGAAGGCGGTCAGCATCATCTTCACCTCGGTCGGCTTGAACACCCTCGCATATTTGTCGTGGTAGCAATCCTGAACCTCGACGTCGGCCTGGGTGAAGAAGCGGAAGATCTGGGTGAGCAAATTGCGCTCATGCTCGGTCAGCTTCTGGGCCCAGTCGCGGCAATCCTCGCCGAGCGGAACCTCCTCGGGCATCCAGTGGATCTGCTGCTGGCGCTTCCAGAATTCGAACGCCCACGGATATTCGAAGGGCTTGTACTGCTTGCGGGCTTCGAGAAGGGGCATTGCGGTTACTCCAGCGGAATTTTCAAAGGATTCGCATTTCCTGGGCGAGAGGCCAGAAAAGGCCGATAAGGGCGAGGCCGATTGCGGCGGCGATTCCCGCTCCGACGACGAAGTTGCGGGCGGTGACCTCCTCCGGAATCGCATCGGGCCGGGAGCCCGGAAGCGAGCGCGCCATCAGCGCCACCGCGACCAGCTCGAACGCCGCGATGGCGATCATGAGGTCGCCGAGGCTGATGTCGCGGCCGTTCACGCGATCGCCACCTCGCAGAGCGGGGTGAAGCAGCCCAGGGCGAACAGCAGGGCTCCGGCGGCGAGGCTCCAGATCGCGAAGCGCTTGCCGTCGCGGGCCCGGGCATATTGCGGGGTGCCGTAGACGAAGCCGCGATGCTTCAGCCAGATCGACGCCTGCCAGAGCGCGTAGAGGGCGGCGAGCAGGCCGAGCAGCATCAGGACATGGCCGAGGGTGATCGGATCGGGCATCAATGTCTCCTCGCCCCGTCGGGGGCCAAGCCGGATTGGGCACAAAAAGCGGGGGAGGAAGGCGCTCGAAGCGGAGCCCGCCGATGCGGAACGGCCGACTCCCGGGCAGCCTTACCCTCCCCCGCCAGGCGCCGCGCCGAAGGGAGCCGGGCGCGGCTTCCCCCGCTCGGGCGGGGAGCGGCTTCCCTCTCCCCTTCAGGGGAGAGGGCCAGGGAGAGGGGCAGGATGGAGAAGCGCGCGGACCGCCCCTCTCCCCGCCCTCTCCCCTGAAGGGGAGAGGGAGGCATCACTGGCACGCCAGGCATTCGTCATAATCCGTCGAGGCGGCGAGCTCGATCTGCTTGGGGTCGATCGTGTTGTCGGCCTCGACCCCGCCCGCGAAGCCGGCGCGCTGAACCGACTTGGAGCGAAGGTAATAGAGCGATTTGATGCCCAGCTCCCAGGCCCGGTAGTGGAGCATCAGCAGGTCCCATTTGTCGACGTCGGCCGGGATGAACAGGTTCAGCGACGTCGCCTGGTCGATATAGGGCGTTCGGTCGGCGGCGAGCTCGATCAGCCAGCGCTGGTCGATCTCGAAGCTGGTCTTGAAGACGTCCTTCTCCTCGGGGGTGAGGAAGTCGAGATGCTGGACCGAGCCGCCGCGCTCGAGGATGGTCGACCAGACCGCCTCGCTGTTCTTCGACTTCTCGACGAGCAGTTTCTCGAGATAGGGATTCTTGATCGAGAAGCTGCCCGACAGGGTCTTGTGGGTGTAGATATTGGCCGGGATCGGCTCGATGCAGGCCGAGGTTCCGCCGGTGATGATCGAGATGGACGCGGTCGGGGCGATCGCCATCTTGCAGCTGAACCGCTCCATCACCCCCATGTCGGCGGCGTCCGGGCACGGCCCGCGCTCCTTGGCGAGCATCATCGACGCCTCGTTCACCTGGGCGGCGATATGCTTGAAGATCTTGAGGTTCCAGCTCTTCGCCATCGCGCCTTCGAACGGGATGTTGCGGGCCTGAAGGAAGGAGTGGAAGCCCATCACTCCGAGCCCCACCGAGCGCTCGCGCTCGGCCGAATATTTGGCCCGGGCCATCTCGTCGGGGGCGCGCTCGATATAGTCGCTGAGCACGTTGTCGAGGAAGCGCATCACGTCCTCGATGAAGAGCTTGTCGCCGTTCCACTGGTCCCAGGTCTCGAGGTTGAGCGAGGAGAGGCAGCAGACGGCGGTGCGGTCCTTGCCGAGATGGTCGCGGCCGGTGGGAAGGGTGATCTCCGAGCACAGGTTCGAGGTCGAGACCTTGAGCCCCAATTCGCGATGGTGGCGGGGCATCGACCGGTTCACCTGGTCGATGAAGATGATGTAGGGCTCGCCGGTGGCGAGGCGGGTCTCGACCAGCTTCTGGAAGAGCGAGCGGGCGTCGACGGTGGCGCGCTCGGAGCCGTCCTTGGGCGAGCGAAGCACCCATTCCGAGCCGTCGCGAACCGCCTCCATGAAGGCGTCGGTGACGAGCACTCCGTGGTGAAGGTTGAGCGCCTTGCGGTTGAAGTCGCCGGACGGCTTTCGGATCTCCAGGAATTCCTCGATCTCGGGATGGTTGATGTCGAGATAGCAGGCGGCCGAGCCCCGGCGCAGGCTGCCCTGGCTGATGGCGAGGGTCAGCGAATCCATCACCCGGACGAACGGGATGATTCCGCTGGTCTTGCCGTTGAGGCCGACCGGCTCGCCGATCCCTCGAACCGAGCCCCAATAGGTGCCGATGCCGCCGCCGCGGGCGGCCAGCCAGACATTCTCGTTCCAGGTGTCGACGATGCCCTCGAGGCTGTCGGGCACCGAATTGAGGTAGCAGCTGATCGGAAGTCCGCGTCCCGTTCCGCCGTTCGACAGGACCGGGGTCGCAGGCATGAACCACAATTTGGAGATGTAGTCGTAGACCCGCTGGGCGTGCTCGGCATCGTCGGCATAAGCCGAGGCGACCCGGACGAACAGATCCTGGTAGGTCTCGCCGGGAAGGAGATAGCGGTCGTTCAGGGTCTCTTTGCCGAAATCGGTGAGCAGCGAATCGCGGCTGTGATCGACCTCGACCGGATAGATGACCGGACCGGCGCCCTTGGACGCCTTCGCCGCCTTGGGGGCTTCGCCGACGGTGGTGGCCACGTCGCCCGCTCCTGTCTCGCTGCTGCCTGAAAGGTCCATCGCTCTACCCCTTGTTCGTTCTTCGTTCCAGCGGATTATTCCCACCTTAAGCGCATTCTAGGGGGCGCGGGCGGTTCATTTCGGCTTGTCCCCGATATCCACAGGACAAGCGGATCGCGCCTGCGCCCGATATGGGATGCGCAGCCGCCGCCTACAAGCTCTTGCGTCGCCCCCTTGGCAGCGCCACTAGCCATAGTGCCTCAAGCCGATTCCGCCGCCAAGAGGGTAAATGACTTATCCACCGTATTTCGTCGCAAATCGAATGGCGGCGAAACGAGTTGGCGGCCTGGGCGGCGATTCCCCGGTCCATGCCGGTGGCCGTCCGGCGGTTTTCGCACGGCACGCGCCCGGTACCCGCGCGGCAAGGCCCCGGCAACCGCCCCGCATGCTCCCGGCAGGCGCTCGGCATCGCTCCGGCATCGACCGTCCGGTGCCCGCGTGGGTTTTGCTGCGCGGTACAGGCGCACCGCCAGGTTCGATCCCTGCAAGAGCCGTTCGCGCAAAGGCGCAAAGGGGCCGCGGACGCGGTCGTGCCCTTTTTCGACTCGGCCGGGCCCGCGTAGACGGTCGCCGCCTCATCGGCCGCTCCGGACCCCTTTGCGCCTTCGCGCCTTTGCGCGAACCCAAAAGCGGCGGGCGAGCGAGTGTCGGCCGCGTTGAACGGGGATGGCGTTTATGCTATGTTCTCATTTCAGCGGCACGGACGCGGGGTTCATGGAGAAATAGCGTGGTCGGCTTCGCCCAGCGGGGCGCCGGACTGATCGGGAAAAGCGATCAATTCCCCTTCACTGATCGGAAGGATTTTTATTTATCCGCCAACTTCGGAACTTCCGAGCCGTTCAGGCCGAGGCCGGGCGACGGGCTTGCCGGCGGCGCGGCGAGGGCCGGGGCCTCCGGACGAAAGTCTCGGAAGGGGTCTCCAGGGGGTCGCGGCTTCGCCGGGATGACGGGAGGTCAGGCCGCCGAGCTGGCGGTGACGAGGAGGGTGCCGCGGCCGTCGCGGTCGTGCTCGAGGCTGAGCCCGACGATCGTCGCGATGGTGGGGCGGCCGAAGCGCGAGATTCCGATCCGGTCGCCCAGCTTCGGATATTTCACGAAGCGAAAGGGCGAGGCGCAGCTTTGGTCTACTGACAGAGCGGCCCGAACCATTTTTCCAATCCTCTGCGGCGGGGCACCGCTTGTTGTTTCTCCCCCGGTCCTAATTAGCCGGCTGGCGCCGGGCTTCCACGGGAGAGATGGACAAATGTCCGCCGCGTTCCGCACGCATGGCCTCCGGAACGGCAAGGAGTTGACGGAAAGTACGCAAATGTGCGCAGGTGAATCGCAAGGAAGGATCGAATTTGCTCGGCAGCCAGACCGACGAGGAAAGCGGCGCGACCGCGCTTCGAATCCGCGAGGAGCTCGCCCGGCGCCGGCTGTCGCGCCAGTGGCTCGCCGACGAAGCCAAGGTGAGCCTGTCGACCCTCGAAAAGGCGCTGTCGGGCCAGCGCCCCTTCACGCTCGCGACGGTCGTCCGGCTCGAAGGCGCGCTCGGACTCGCGCTTCGCGCCGGCAAGGCGCTCGAGCGGGCCGCGGACCATGCCCACGACCTCGCCGCCGAGGATATGGGCGCCTATGCCCGAGCCGCGGTGCGCTGGCTGGAGGGCGAGTATCTGACCCTTCGCCGGTCGTTCAGCGAGGCCGGGGCGATCTACGCCTACCGGACCCTGCTCGCCTGGGACGACGAGAAATGCTGCCTCACCTTCGCCGAAAGCTCGAGGCTCGACCGCGGCTTCGAGCAGCACGGCTTCGTCTCCTTCCCCCACCTTTCGGGCCACATCTACCTGGTGACCAACGTCGAGGGGCAGTATCGGATCGCGATCCTCGGCCGGCCGACGCCTCAGGGCGCCCTCAACGGAGTGCTCACCACCCTCGCCGCCGGAGCGGGCGCCCAGCTCACCCCGACCGCGACTCCGATCTGCCTTCTTCCGATGAGCCGCCGATCCGAATCCGAGTTCGGCCTGATCCGCCCGGGCGAGCGCTGCCACGACGAATATTCCGAGCATGTCGCGGCGGTCACCGCGCGCGGCTACGCGCTGTTTCCCGGGTGACGGGCAGCGGGGTGATCTAATTCGTCATGCCGGGCTCGACCCGGCATCCACCTTTCCTTCAGCGGCTTCGGCAAAAGGAAGGTGGATCCCGGATCAAGTCCGGGATGACGATTCCGTCCTCCTCACGAACCGCCGAGCCTAATCCTTCATCGCCTTGTCGACCTGGCCGGCGGTCACCGAATGGTAGAGCGGCCGAGCCCGGGCATAGAGGCGGGTCGCGATCGGGCGGCCCCATTCCGCCTCGCCCCACAAGGCCTTGAAGACCGGGGTGACGAACTTGCCCCGGCCCATCGACAGCAGGAATCGCTCGGCCGCCGGGACGGCCGGCTGGTAGCGATTGGCGAGGGCGAGCTGGAGCCAGGCGGACAGCACCTCGGAATTGCGGCTTGCCGACAGGCCCAGCGCCCGGTCAAGCTCGGCGAGGCGGGGCTTGGGCAATTCCCGCGGCAGCCCGTTGACGAATCGCAGCCGCTCCGCCGTGGTCCAGCCCGACCAGCCCGAAGCCGGAACCGCGCCTCCGGCCTGGAAGGCCTTGAGCGCCTCGTCGACCGGAGCGAAGGCCGCCGGATCCGGTCGGGCGGCATTGCCGGGCAGGCTGGGCCTGTACACCCATTCGTCGAGCCTGAGCTTCTCCTCCAGCGCCTTGTCGCCCTTGACGAGGTTGGAGCGCAGGTCGGCGAGGAAGCGGGCCGAAGTCATCGGCTGGAAGGCGTGGCGGTCGAAATAGGAGCGCAGATAGGCGTCGAAGCGCTCGCGCCCGGCCGTCCGCTCGATCGTCCTCAGGAAGGTCGCCCCCTTGTCGTAGACGATTCCGCTCGAGCCGCCGTCGCTGCCCTCGTCCGGATTGTGGAGTCGTGTGCCCGGAGCGGTCGCGCCGAGCTCCTTGAGCGCGCTCTCCATGTCGGCCCAGGACAAGGCGGCTTCCTGGCCGGCGCGCCTGGGCCCGTAGAGGGCCTCCATGATCCGGTTCTCGAAATAGGAGGTGAAGCCCTCGTTCAGCCAGCCGTCCGGCCAGACGGCGTTGGTGACGAGGTTGCCCGACCAGCTGTGGGCGAGCTCGTGAGCGACGAGCCCGACCAGGCTCCGGTCGCCGGCGATGAAGGTCGGGGTGAGGAAGGTGAGGGTCGGATTCTCCATCCCGCCATAGGGAAAGGCGGGCGGAAGCACGATCATGTCGTAGCGGCCCCAGCGATAGGGGCCGTAGAGCTTCTCGGCCGCGTCGACCATCTTCTCGGTGTCGGCCAGCTCGGCGGCGGCGGCTTTGATCGTCGCCGGCTCGGCATAGACTCCGGTGCGCGGCCCGAGCGGCTGGAAGGCGATGTCGCCGATGGCGAGAGCGATCAGGTAGGGCGCCACCGGCTTGTCCATCCGGAACTTGAACGCGCGCTGGCCGCCGGCGGCCCGCTCGCCGTCCGGGGTCAGGCGCTCGCCGCTCATCACCGCCCGCAGCGGCTCGGGAGCGACGATCTCGGCCTCCCAGGTCTGGCGGATGCCGGGGCTGTCCTGGGTCGGGATCCAGCTCCGGTTGAGGATCGCCTGGCCCTGGCTGAACAGGAAGGGATGCTTCTTGCCGGCGGTCTGCTCGGGAGTCAGCCACTGCAGCGCCTCGGCCTCGGGCGCGCTCTTGTAGGCGATGCGGATACGGCGAGCCCCTTCGAGCTGGATGGTGAGCGGCGCTCCGCGGTCGGGGTCGGCCGAGCCGAGCGCCCAGCGCAGCGGCTTGCCGTCCGAGCCGTTGACGGCCGCGATCTCCAGCCCCTTGGTGTCCAGGACGATCTCGCCGGCGCCGGGCCGGGCCTGGATATCGAGCGTGGCGATTCCTCCGATACGCTTCGCCTCGAAATCCGCGACCAGGTCGAGAGCGACATGGGTGACCCGGGCTTCGGCCGGCCGGGCATAGCTTCGATCGTCCGTCGCTTCCGGGAGGATCGGAGCGATCATCCGCCGATCGGCCGAAGGCGCCTCCGCCTTGGGCTGCGGCTGCTGCTCCGCGGCGGGCGAGCAGGCGGCGAGAAAAGCGAAAGCGGCGAAAAGCAGGCGATGCAAGGCGATGCTCCTGTCAGTCGGGTCCGAGCCGCTCCTCGACCAGGCGGAAGCCGATGTCCACCGCCGCCTCCGCCGCCGCTCCGATCGCCAGCCCGCCGCCGACGTCGGTGGGATAATGGGCGCAGCGCGGGATCTGGGCGAGGGCGAGGGCGGCGCCTGCGGCATAAGCCGGGACCGCATATTCCGGATAGTCGCGGGCGAAGGCCCGGGCGACCGCGGCCGCGCCGGCGCTGTGGCCGGAGGGGAAGCTGGTCTCCTCCTTGGCGGTTCGGCGGCCGGGCCTCGGGACATGATCCTTGCCGTCGCCGCCTTTGGAGCGGGGCCGGGTGCGGTCGACTCGAAGCTTGACGAAATCCTTGGCGAAGGTGGCGAGCGTGTGGGCCGCCAGCATCCTCAGCCCGGCGCGGGCGAGCCGGCGGTTACCGCCGGCCAGTCCGGCCGCGATCGTCGCCGCGCACAGGGTGCGCAACTGGGGCTGGTCGCCGAGCGACGCGAAATGGCCGAGCGCCTCCATCGCCGGCGAGCCCTGATAGGGCAAAGCCGCCTCGGCCGCCGCGGCGTCGGCCGCCAGCACGGCCCGGGTCGCCTTCGATTCAGCCATCTCGGCCGAACACCGAATCGTCGAAGCGGGCGAGGAGGTCGCCCGGGCCGTCGTAAAGCTCGCACGCGCCCGCCCTGGCCAGCGCTTCGTCGGGGAAGCCGCCCGAGCGGAAGCCGACGACCCGAAGGCCGAGCTTGCCGGCGGCCTTGGCGTCCCACGGCGTGTCGCCGACGACCACCACCTGGGCCGCCCCGAGCGGTGCGACCCGGCCCAGCGCCGCCTCGAAGATGTCCGGGCAGGGCTTCGAATTCTCGGCATCGTCCCTCGACGTCGTCGCGCTGACCAGGTCCGCGCAGGCGATCAGGCCGAGATGATAATCCACCTCCTCGGAATGGGATGAGGAAGCGAGCACGATCCGGATTCCGCCGGCGACCAGCCGCTCGAACAGGTCGCGCACTCCGGGAAAGGGAGTCGCCCTGGGCAGGTAGTCGCGCTTGAACAGGTCGGACCGGAAATCCTCCAGCTCCGCCCGCTGCGCCTCGTCGAGGTCCGGGAAGAGCGAAGGGATGAGATTATCGCCCCCCTTCCCCACCTGCCAGCGAATCTCGTCGAGCGGCTTGTCGAGGCCGAAATTGAGGAAGGCCTGGCGCCACGCCGAGGCGTGGAGGTCATTGGTGTCGACGAGCGTTCCGTCGACGTCGAACAGGGCGGCGCCCGGAGCTTCGCCGGGGCATCGGCGCAAGGATCGTGAATCGGTCATCGCCCTCCCAACGCCGGGAGGCGCGGCAATTTCCCTCAGGCGCGGCCGGCGACCCGGAAGCGCAGCAGGGGCTCGCCGCAGTCGATCCCCTCGAGGCGCGGATAATTGCCGATGAAAGCCTCGATTCCCGGCGACACGGTCAGCCGCCACGGGCTGCCGTCGGCGAGGCTGAGCACCAGCTCGAGGCGGGGCGTTTCGGGGCGGGGACTCGAGCGGGTGGGGGCGTTTCGCATGGAGCGACCATGGCAGCGACAGGTTCACAAATGGTTGCGGGGCCGCGGCCGTAACCGTTCGGCCGGTCCCTGTATCATCGTGCGACGGTCGCCCGCCCGCGCCGGCTGCCCGGCGCGAAGAGCTTCCTTCAGGCTTCAACTGTGGTAAAACCCGCGGAAACCATCAGCGGGGCCGTGGGGAGCGGGGCGAATGCTTGCAATGTCGATGAAAGAGGAACGCCTGGTGGCGGAGGCACTGTCTCCGGCGGTGGCGTGGCCGACGCTGCGCCTCGCCTTGCTACTGCCCGCGGCTCAGGCGGCGCTGATCGCCGCCGCATTGCTTGGAGCGGTCCCCTTCTGGGCGGTGATCCTCCCGCTGGGCTACATCCATTTCGCTTATTACACCCTGGTCCACGAGAGCATCCACGGCAACGTCGTTCGAAGCGCCCGCCACGCCTGGGTGCACCAGCTGCTCGGCTGGTGGGGTTCGCTCAACATGATGACCAGCTACCCGGCGCTTCGCCGGATCCACCTGCTCCACCATCAGCATACCAACACCGACGACGATCCCGACTACAATCTGTGCCACGGCCCCTTATGGAAAAGCGTGGGCCGCGTGATCTTCCTGCGCACATTGCTGCTGCTGCCGCTGCCGATCGTCAGGCTGGTCCCGGCTGCGAGCTACACGATCAAGCAGGCACGGCTGACTTCCAACGAGATGAAGATCCACGCGATCACCGTCACCGCGCTGCAGCTCGCATTCTGGATCGCGGTCGCGCTCGGTTACGCCCAGATCGCCGTTCTGCTCTACTGGCTGCCGATGATGATCGGGCTCGTGCTCCTCAACATCTTCTTCCAGTGGCTGCCGCACGTTCCGTTCGACAAGACCGACCGCTACGGCAAGGCGCGAGTCTACCTGCCGATCGCCCACCGCGTCCTGCTCGGCCAGAACCTGCACCTCGGCCACCATCTCTGGCCGTCGGTCCCCTTCTACAATTACCGGCCGCTCAACGACCGCTTGCGCCCGCAGTTCGAGAGCGCTGGAGCGCGCCTCGACGGCTTCCTCGCCCCGGGCTGACGGGCCTAGCGGCGGCGCGCGCCCTCGATGGACTCGTAGCGGAGCAGCGGCCCTCCGGAACCGAGGCCGGCGACGCGCGGATAATGGCCGATGAACCGCTCCATTCCGTTCGACAGCGTCAGCCCCCAGCCGCGCCCGTCGGGCGTCCGCAGCTGAAGCCGGATCTTCGAAGCCTGCCCGGGCGGCAAGGGGCGCTCTGCGCGTAATGGCGATGACATGCGCAACAAAACCTTCGCTGTGAGGCGCCGGTTCCTCGACTGGCCGCAGATGCGACGGATATGCCTTAATTCAAGATAAAGAAGTTTCGGCCAAAAGAACGGCTCCTCGGGGGAGAGCAGTGGCCAGTATCATCGCGAAGATGCGTGAAATCGCGAAGATTGACCGAACGGTCGCCGACGAGGTGCGCCGTTCGCTGGTCGAGACTTTGTTCGCCTCGGCCACGTCGCTCGGCGCGGGCGCGGTCGCCGGCGCGGCCTGCAGCACCGCGATCGCCCTGGCGAGCGGCGATGCCTGGCTGACCGCGATCGCCATCGCGATCGCCCTCACCGGCGCGCTTCGCCTCGCCCACGCCGTCTTCTTCCACCGCGTCGGCGAGCAGGACGCAACCAGCAGCGCCCGGTCCGAGACGGTCTACGAGCTCGGCGCCTGGACCTACGCCGCGCTCCTCGGCGCCGAGGTCCTGCTCACTCTCGTCCGAACCGACGAGGCGCTCTACCATATGCTCGCGGCGGTGCTGACGACCGGCTACGCCGCTGGCATCTGCGGCCGCAACGCGGGCCGACCGGTGATCGCCATCGGCCAGCTCGCCCTCGCCTCGGCGCCGATGTCGATCGGCCTGTTCCTGAGCCCCGATCCGCTGCGCTGGGTCCTCGGCGCGGTCAATTGCGCCTTCATCGTCGGCATGGTCGACGTCACCCTCCAGACCTATTCGGCGGTGCTCAAGGCGATGTCGGCGACCCGCGAGCAGAAGCGGCTGACCGAGCGCTTCGAGCGGCTCGCCCGCTTCGACGCGATGACCGGCCTCGAGAATCGCGGCGCTTTCCAGGAGCGGCTGCAGTCCGAGCTCGCCCATCTCGCAACCACCGGGACCGGCGAGCTGGCGGTGTTGTGGATCGATCTCGACCGCTTCAAGGAGATCAACGATTCGCTCGGCCACCCGACCGGCGACGGAGTGCTCTGCACGGTCGCCCGCCAGCTCTCCTCGATCGTCGACGGCCGGGGCAGCGTCGCCCGGTTCGGCGGCGACGAGTTCGTCCTCATCGCCCGCGGCTCCAAGCCTTTCTTCGCCGAGGAGCTGGCGCGCGAGGTGATGCGCGGCCTGTCGGTGCCGATGAGCATCGAGAACACGTCCATCCAGGTGACCGTCTCGATCGGAGCGGCGGTGGCGCCGGGCCACGGCACCGACGCCGACATCCTCCTCCAGCATGCCGACATGGCCCTCTACCACGCCAAGGCCAACGGCCGGAACGACTTCTGCATGTTCGAGACCAAGATGCAGGACGAGTTCCACCAGAAGCGCAGGCTCGAGGGGGCTCTGAAGGAGGCCATCGAGAAGGGCGAGCTGGAAGTCTATTACCAGCCGATCGTCGACCTCAAGACCAAGAAGATCAGCTGCTGCGAGGCGCTTCTGCGCTGGCACCATCCCGAGCTCGGAATGGTCAGCCCGGCGGTGTTCATTCCGCTGGCCGAGAGCACCGGCCTGATCTCGCCGATCAGCCACTGGGTCCTCTACCAGGCCTGCGCCGCGGCCGCCAAATGGCCCGAGGACGTCACCGTCGCGGTCAACATGTCGCCGGCCCTGCTCAAGGACCTGCACCTCAGCCACATGATCCTGTCCGCCCTCTACCGCTCGGGCCTGGCGGCCCGCCGGCTGGAGCTGGAGATCACCGAGAGCGTGCTCCTGGAGGAAAACGCCCAGTCCAACTCGCTCATCCGCGAGTTCCAGAAGATCGGCCTAAAGCTGTCGATCGACGATTTCGGAACCGGCTATTCGTCGCTGACCTATTTGAAGAAATATCGGTTCGACAAGATCAAGATCGACACTACCTTCATCGCCGACGTCACCAAGAGCCGCGAGGCGCGCGCGATCATCCACGCGCTCGTCGGCCTCGCGGCCGAGCTCGACATGGAGATCGTCGCCGAAGGAATCGAGACCGAGACTCAGCTCGGCTACGTCACCGGCGCCAATTGCACCGCCGCCCAGGGCTTCTTCCTGGGCCGGCCGGTCCCCGAATCGGTGATCAACCGCCGGCTCGAGGCGCAGGGCAGGGGCGAGGAATGGCTCGAGGAGGATCCCTCGGCCGACGGCTTCAGGCGGCTGCAAGCCTGACCTGGGCGTCGGCCAGCCGCCGCATCAGCTTCAGGTCCGACACGCTCAGGCACAGGGCGCTGTCCGCCCAGATCTCGACGATCGCGTTGAGCTCCTCGAGAGTGACCGGATCGGACAGGCTCGACGCGTGGTAGATGCCGCAATGGCCGGCCTGCCGGCGCCCGTTCTTGGCGATATAGGCCCGAACCGCCTCCTCGCCGCAGCCCGGCTCGGCGAGGATGTGGACGATGCCCATCTCGTGCATCTCCTCCGCCGTGTACAGGCGGTTGGACAGCATCATCTCCTCGGCGCGGGCGAGGCCCACCTTGCGCGACAGCAGGCTGTGCGCGCCCATGCCCGGGAACAGGCCGAAGGCGATCTCGGGAAGGCCGAAGCGAACGCCCTTCTCGGCGACGATGACGTTGAAGCTCAGGACCGCTTCGAAGCCGCCGCCGAGCGCGTCGCCCTGGACGAGGGCGACGGTGACGATCGGAAGCTCGAGCCGCCGCAGATTGTTGTGAAGGATCGAGACGCAGTTGCGGCCGTAGCGGACCAGCCCGTCGCGGTCGCCGGTGGCGATGAAGCCCGCGAACAGCTCGAGATCGCCGCCGAGGTTGAAGATGCCCGGGAAGCGCGAGCCCAGCACCAGATATTTGAGCCCCTCCGCCGGATCGGCGAACTCGCGCCCGATCTCGGCCTGCCAGCGCTGGAAGTCGCGCAGCATCGGGCGGTTGAAATTGGGCCGGTCGACCGGTGTCATGTAGGTCCACAGCGTCGCCAGCGCCGCTTCCCATTTGACGTCGAGCTGGCCGAGGTCGAACAGCAAGGACCCGGCCGGCCGCTCGCGATGCTGGAGGGGCAACGTCCCCGCGAAGCCCTCCGTGCCGACGGCTACCGAGATCGCTTCGTCGGAAGGCGGAAGCCTGAAATGTTGATTCATCATTTTGCCCCAAGGATTTGACACGCATAGGTAAGCATATCGGCGGCGGGGTCACAATGAGGGTTGAGCGGATTTGCCGCGTTAACCGTTCAGGTGTGGCTTGGAGGACTCGTTAACGGGGCGCGAGCAACAAAACAAATATCCGTTTCGGATACGAACAAAAACGGTTGAGATACAAAGATTTCATCAGTAATTCGTCCAAGGTGGCGGGCGCCGCAGGCGCTCGAAGTGGGGGACAAAAATGATCCGTAACGCGACCAGACGTCTCGGCGCCGACAGGCGCCTGTTGCTTTTCGGGACGGCCGCGACACTGATCGTAACCGCTTCGGGCCCTGCCGAGGCCGCCGGATTCTATCTTCAGGAACAATCGGTTAGGGGCTGGGGCCGAGCCAATTCGGGAGAGGTGGCCGATCAGGGCCCGGCGTCCCTGTGGTGGAACCCGGCGGCGATCGGCGGGCTCGCCAAGGCCGAAGCAGCCTTCGGCGTCGTCGCCATCGTCCCGAGCGGCAGGGTCGACGACGCCGGCACTCTGATCGACCGGCCAGCGGTGGCGCCGGAGCCGGTCGGAGGAATTACTCCGCTTTCGGATCCGATTCAGCGCGGCGCCGCGCCGATCAACGCCATCGCGCTCCCGCTCGGCGAGCGAATCGCGGTCGGATTCGCGATCACCGCGCCGTTCAGCTTCACCAGCGATTACGATCCCTCAGGGTGGCAGCGTTATTCCGCGATTCGCAGCCGGCTGATCACGCTCGACGTCCAGCCGTCGATCGCGGTCATGGCGACCGACTGGCTGAGCGTCGGCGCGGCGGTCAACATCGAATATGCCGATGCCTGGCTGTCCAACGCCCTGCCGAACCTGGCCCCTGGCTCGCCCGACGGCCGGCTGCGGCTTACCGGCAACGGCTGGGACCTCGGCTGGAGCGCCGGAGTCCAGCTCCGCCCGTCGAAGCGCGCCACGTTCGGCCTCGCCTACAAGTCGGCGGTCGAGCACAAGCTGAAGGGGCCGGTCGAGATCAGCGGCCTGGCCGGGGCGCTGGCGGCCCGCAACGTCAAGGCCCAGACCACCGCCCGCTTCACCACGCCGTGGCAGCTGACCGCCGGTGCGCGGCTCGGGATCAGCGACTCGCTGACCCTCAACGCCCAGGCCGTCCGATTCGGCTGGAGCAAGTTCGACCGGATCGAGATCGCGGCCCCGATCAGCAATGCGATCGTCCAGAATTACAAGGATACGTGGAGCCTCGCGGTCGGCTTCGACCAGGCGGTCGGGGAGCGGCTGACGCTTCGCGCCGGAGTCCAGCTCGACCCCACGCCCACTCGCGATTCCAGCCGCGACCCGCGCGTGCCGGACGGCGACCGGATCGACTATAATGTCGGAGCGACCTTCAGGCTCGGCGAACGGATGACGCTCGACGCCGCCGCGGCCTATACCGACGTCGAGGACGTGGCCATCGCCCGCGACGAGCGCTTCTACGCCGGCACCGCGGCCCAGACCGACGTCCTCACCGACGGCCGCGCTCGCAAGCAGCACGTGCTCGTCTTCG
Source organism: Allosphingosinicella sp. (assembly GCA_036386795.1). Taxonomy (GTDB): domain Bacteria; phylum Pseudomonadota; class Alphaproteobacteria; order Sphingomonadales; family Sphingomonadaceae; genus Allosphingosinicella. The sequence continues at coordinate 48,613 of DASVUZ010000036.1, read as the reverse complement.
CGCTGGGCGGGCGGATGACCTTCTAGGGCCGGTCGCTCCGGTCGGCCGGATCCCCTGCCGAGCCTGGCGGATCAATTATATTTGGCGTTGCGCCACTGCTCGCGGGTCAGGCAGATCTTCTTGGTCTGAAGGCGCGAGTTGGTCTGGCCGATGCTGCGGCAGATTTTCTTCGGCTCGTCGGCGGCGGGCTTGGTGGAGTGCGCCGAGTGATTGGGGCGGGCGACCGAGCTCTCGTTCGACGCCGGCGGGGTGGATTCGGACGCCACGGCGGGGGAAGACGCGGCGAGAAGGAGAAGAGCGGCGCTCGAAAGCCCGGCCGAAAGATTGCGCAAGTGCATGACATTCCTCAGGAAATTTGCCCCCCAATGGGCCCGCCCACAAAGCCGATCCGGGGCTCCGCGTCAAGAGGGTAGTGCGAATCCGGACACCGGGGCCCGAAGGCCGCCGGCGCCCCGGCCTCCCCCGCGCGTCGCGGGAGAGGCGCCTGGAGGTCGCGATCCGCTTAGCCGCCCGACCCTTCCGAGCCGCCGCCGCCGCCGGAGGTCGAGCTTCCCGAGCCGCCCTTGCGGGCTCCGCCGCGGCCGCCTCCGCTCGAGGTCCGCCGGCCCGAACCGGTCGAGCCTGCGCCCGAGCCCGACTTGGCGGCGGTGCCGCCTCCGCCCGAAGCCGCCTTGGCGCGAGTCCCAGCCTTGCCGGCGCCGCTCGGGGCAGCCGCCGCGGAAGACTTGGCTCGGCCGGCGCCGCTCCTGGCGCCGCCGGTCTTGGCTGTACCGGTCTTGGCTGTACCGGTCTTGGCTGCACCGGTCTTGGCTGCGCCGGTCTTGGCTGCGCCGGTCTTGGCTCGGCCCCCGCCCGACGCCGAAGCGCCCTTGGCGCGGCCGCCGCCGGCCTTCGAGCCGCCGGCCGACTTAGCGCCGCCGCTCGAGCTCGCTTTGGCTCGGGCCGGCTTGGCGCCGCCGCGGCCGGATCCGGACGAGGTCGAGCCGCCCGCATCGGAGCCGCCGCTCTCGCCGGCCAGGAGGCGCCGCACCGCATCGGTCGCGGCGGTGACGATCGCCGCCCCGATCTTGCTGGCGCTGTCCGCGGCCGCCTCGGCCGTGTCGAGCGCGTCGCGGCTGGCGTCGCGCACCGTCTTCCTCACCCGCGCATTGGCGGTGAGCGCGGCGGCCGCGGTGACCAGGCCCGCGGCGAGCATCGAGCGGGCGACCGGGTTCTGGGCGAGCTCGGCGGCGCGCTGGCCGGCTTCCTTAAGGGCGTCGGGGAGGACGCCTGAGCTGCCCGCCTTGCCCTTCGAGCCGCCGCTCGAGCCGCCCTGGTCCGAATTCTTCTTGGCCATGTCGGTCTCCAATTTGTAACTGACGCGTAACAAGACGTGCGGCGGGGCGACTGGTTCCCTCGCCGACGGGAGCGAGCCGATGCGAAGAAGGGCCGCCCCGCGGGGGACGGCCCTTCCTGTCGTTCGCTTGAGGCCCGCGCTAGCGCTGGTCGCTCTCGAACTCGATTCCGCCCTGGCCCTGGCCGCGATCCTGGTTCGACTGCTGGTCCTGCTGGAACTCGACGTCGGCGCCGCCCTGGCGCTGTCCGCCCTGCTGGTCCTGCTGGAAGCCGCCCGACTGGCCGCCCTGCTGATCCTGCTGCCATTCGGAACCGCCCGACTGGCCGCCCTGCTGGTCCTGCTGGAAGCTGCCCGACTGGCCGCTTTGCTGTTCCTGCTGATCCTCGAAGCCGCGGCTTTCCGAATCCTCGGAGCCGCCGCCGAGCGACTGGCCGCCGGAGCTTCCGCCGCCCTGGCGAAGGTCGCCGCCCTCGCCGCTCTGGCCACCCTGGCCGCCCTGCTGGTCGGGCTGGCCGCCCGGCTGGCCGAATTCGCTGCCGGAGGCGCCGCCGCCCTGCTGGCCGCCCTGCTGCTGCTGGTCGCGATCGCCGCCGAACTGGCCGCCGGTGGTGCCGGCGTTCTGGTTGTCCTGATTGGCCATGGTTATGCCTCCTGACTGATATACTGGGAACCTGATCAACGTCAGGCGGGGCGGTCGGGTCCTTAGGCGCGCGCCGGAATGGTGCCGGGGTGCGCCGCGCCGCAATTCGCCGTCTCGGGCCCAAGGCGCGCGCGGAAGGATCCCGGTCCTAGATCTTCTCCGCTCGGCCGTTATCGTCGTAGCGATAGGGCTCGCCGTCGGGATTGGCGGCTTCCGGCCCGGGCTGGACGACCGGCCGGGAATCGTCGCCCCGCCCCTTGGCGTCGGCGAGATCCTCGGGGATCTCGTTGTGCCTTGCCTCGCCGCTGGCGGGGAGCGGATGGCCCTTGCCCGCCATCTCAAATCCCCTCGTCGGAATCGATCGGCCGGTCCGACGCCCGGTCGCGGGGCTTCGGGCCCTGGGCGGGCTCGGCTCCGGCGCCGGCCATCGGATCCTGGTCGTAATCCTCGAGCGGGTTGCCGCCGCCGCCCGATCCCGAGCCCGAGCCGGCGACCTCGCCCGTCTTCGGGTCGAAGGTGCCGGGCTTGCCCCGTTCGCTTTCCGCTTCGGCCATGTCCGCCACTCCTTCGCGCTTCCCGGCCTTTGAACGTCCTGGCGCATATCCGCGTTCCGGCGCGGACCTTTAACGACTTGCGGGGGGTTGAGTCGCCGAACCCCCAAGCCAGGAGCAGCCCATGTTCAACAGCCACGACGTGACCGTCCTCAACAGCCTCATCGAAACCACCATCGACAGCGTCGACGGCTATCGCCATTCCGCCGGCGAGGCGACGAACGAGCAGTTCGCCGAGATCTTCCGCAAGCGCGCCCAGGAGCGCGAGGAGGTCGTCGGCCTGCTTCGCCGCCGGGTTACGGAGCTCGGCGGAACGTCGGAGGACGACGGCAGCCTGCTCGCTAAGGCGCATCGCCAGTTCCTGTCGCTCCGCGACGCCGTCACCGGAAGCGACGACAAGTCGGTGATCGCCGAAGTCGACCGCGGCGAGAGCTTCCTGAACGGCAAGTGGGAAACCGCCCTGGCCGACACCGAGCTGTCGGCCGAGACCCAGCAGCTTCTCCGCCAATGCTACCAGTCGGTCCGCTCCGGCCACGAGCAGTGGGAGCAGATGAACAAGAGCCTCAGCGCCAGCTGAGCCGCTATCCTCCCCGCGGCGCGAGCCGCGGGGAGGAGACCCGCCAAGGCGGTGGAGCGTCCTTCGATACGGGCCGCCGGCCAGGAACGGCGGCGTCGCTTGCGCGTTCAGACAACATGACCGGAAGCCTCCCGGCGGACCAGGGCCGCGCCCCCCAGCTTTATGACGAGCAGCTGCAGCGGCAGCAGCAGGAGAAGATGCTGATGCGCGGGCGCGAGGCGCGGGCGGACCTGCTCAACCTGCCTCGATAACATCCTTTCGCTTCGGCCTGAGCGAAGCCGAAGCCGTCCAAGCACCGCCGATGGCCTGGTCCGGACAAGTTGAAGGGCCGCCGCGCCTCGCGCGACGACCCTCCGAACATGGTCAGCGGCCGGATGGCTCCAGCCCGGAAGACCGACAGGAAGGCTAGGCCTCCATCTCCCGAACGAGCAGAACCGACCTCTCTGCTGAACCATGAGACATCGGATCACCTCCTTTCGCTTTGTTGTGGCGAATCGGAGGATGAATCATCGCGATTCGCCACGCAAGACTTGTTTTGATCTTTTTCCGCGTTAGTCTTTCCGCTTCGCTCGGGCCCGAGGGGGCCGGGTGAACATCTCACCCTCGGCAATCCTCCACCACTCGAGCCGGCTCCGCCCAGGCGGGGACGATCAGCGGCTCGAGCCCGTCCGCCTCGACCGCGAAGCGGCCGCGGCTGAAGGCCATTTCGTCGAGCAGGGGATCGCCGGCGGCGAGCGCCGCGCCCGCAGCGATCGAGCGCTCGCCATAGGTCGTTCGCACCCGCAAGGCTCCGCCGGCGCCGGCGCGCAGGATCGTCAGGCTTCGCCGCCCGGAATCGCAGCGAAGCCTGAGGGCGGCGCCGTAGCGCGCCTCGCTTCCGCCCGGGTGGCCGGCATAGGTCCAGTCGCCCGGGCTGAGCGGCCGGTCCGGCCAGTCCGCCGGGGCGCCGGCCGGAGCCTCGGCGACCGGCGGCGCCGGCGCCGGGCGGGCGACCGGCGCCGGGCTCGGGGCGGGCTTCGGCCTGGCCGCGCATCCGGCAAGCAGCGCCGCCGCAATCGCCATCGCTGACAGTCTCATCGGTCGCCCTCAACATGGCGCAGGCGGCAAAGCCAAGAAAAATCTGCCCCGCCGCCCGCCGCCGGTCGCGCCGCCGCGCTCGCCGGCGCATGACCCTCGGCTGACGCGGGCATTCATGGGCTATTCAATGGGCCGCCGCTATGCCACTGGCCCAACAGCAAAAGCAGTAACCTTCATGCGTCCGGTCCCCGCCCTTCTCGCCGCCATGCTCGCAGCGGCCGCAGCCGTCTCCGCCCCGGCCGCAGCCGGCCCGCGCGAGCGCGAGCAGGCCGAGGCCTTCAAGGGCGCGCGCGACGGCCGGATCATCCCGCTTCGGGCGATCGAGGCCCGGATCGTCCCGGCGATGCGCGGCTTCGACTATCTCGGCCCCGAATATTATGCCGATATCGGCCGCTACCGCCTCAAGTTCCTGCGCGGCCAACGTGTCGTCTGGGTCGACATCGACGCCCGCACCGGCGAGGTCATCGGCAAATCCGGCTTCTGAGGGGCGCGCGGGACGGCGCGCCCGCCATCCCGGCGAAGGCCGGGACCTCGCCGCGAAGGGCTCCGCGCTTTCCTTCCTCGAGGCCCCGGCTTTCGCCGGGATGACGGGCGGGCCGCAAGGACGGGTGTGAAACAATTGGCCATTGCGGCGGTTGGGCGGCTAAGGGGGCGCCGACACAGCCATAGGGGAGTGAGATGCGGGTTCTGATCGTCGAGGACGAGCCCAATCTGGGCCGCCAGCTGCGGGCCACGCTGGAAGGCGCGGGCTATGCGGTCGATCTCGCCACGGACGGCGAGGACGGCCATTACCTTGGCTCCACCGAAAGCTACGACGCCATCATCCTCGATCTCGGCCTGCCCGAGATCGACGGGCTGACCGTCCTCGACCGCTGGCGCAAGGACGGCATCAGCGTTCCGGTGCTGGTCCTGACCGCGCGCGACAGCTGGTCGGACAAGGTCGCCGGCCTCGACGCCGGCGCCGACGATTATCTCGCCAAGCCGTTCCAGACCGAGGAGCTGATCGCCCGCCTCAGGGCTCTGATCCGCCGGGCCTCGGGCAACAGCTCGTCGGAGCTGACCGCCGGCGACGTCCGCCTCGACACCCGCTCGGGCAAGGTCACGCTCGACGGCGAGCCGGTCAAGCTCACCGCCCAGGAATATAAATTGCTCTCCTATCTGATGCACCACAAGGGCAAGGTGGTCAGCCGCACCGAGCTGATCGAGCATATCTACGACCAGGATTTCGACCGCGATTCGAACACGATCGAAGTGTTCGTCACCCGAATCCGGAAGAAGCTGGGCCCCGACGTCATCACCACCATCCGCGGCCTCGGCTATTCGCTGGAAGATCCGGGCGCCTGATGCCGCCCGTCATTCCGGCGAAAGCCGGAACCTATGAACATCGAGGCCGGAGCGGATCCTATTACGCCTGCGTTCATGGGTCCCGGATCAAGTCCGGGATGACGACCCGATGAAGCTTCCCCTCCGCCTCCGACTGTTCCGCCGCGTCCCCCGCGCCGCCCGCACCGGATCGCTGACCCGGAGGATGATCGGGGTCTCGGCCTTGTGGATCCTCGTCCTGCTCGGCGCCGGCGGCTACGCCCTCGACCGGGTCCTCACCTCCGCCATCTCGCGCTCGTTCGACGCCCAGCTCGAATATGTTCTGACCGCCCTGGTCGCCTCCGCCGAGGTCGGCCCCGAAGGAGAGGCCTTCCTCAACCGGCCGCCGGCCGACCAGCGCTTCCTCGAGCCCTATTCGGGTCTCTACTTCCAGATCAGCGCCGTCGCCGGCCGGCCGGCCGGAGCGACCGCCGACATCGACCTGCCCTCGCGATCCTTGTGGGACCGCAAGCTCAAGGTCACCAACGCCCATAACGACGTCGACCTCCACACCTACAACAGCAGCGAGCTCGAGGGAGAAACGCTCCGGATCGTCGAGCGCGACATCCAGCTTCCGGGTTCGCCGGCGCGCTGGCGCTTCCAGGTCGCCCAGAATCGCGAGGATCTCGACGAGCAGATCAACGTCCTGAGGAAGACCCTGCTTCGCTCGTTCGGGATCCTCGGCCTCGGACTGCTCGTCCTCGCCGCCCTCCAGGCGCTCTACGGCCTGTGGCCGCTCCGTCGGGTGCGCCGGGCCATCGCCGCCATCCGCTCGGGCGAGCGCTCGAGGATTGCCGAGCGCTTCCCGACCGAGATCGAGCCTCTCACCGAGGAGCTCAACGCCCTGCTGGAGCATAATGAGAAGCAGGCCGAGGAGGCGCGGCGCCACGCCGGCAACCTCGCCCATGCGCTGAAGACCCCGCTCACCGTCATCACCAACGCCGCCACCGCCCGGGCCCCGGACCTCGCCGACACCGTCTGCCGCGAGGCGACGACGATGCGCCGCCAGGTCGACCACCATCTCGCCCGCGCCCGGGCCGTCGGCCGCCGCTCCTCCGGCCACGCTCGCTCGCAGGTCTGGCCCTCGCTCGAGGCGGTCGAGCGCGCCGTCACCCGGCTCCACGACAACGTCACGGTCGACCTCGCCGGCGACAAGTCCGCCTCCGTCCGGGTCGAGCGGCAGGACCTGGACGAGATGCTCGGCAACCTCATCGAGAATGCGGCCAAATATGGCGGCGGGCGGGTCTTCGTCACGGTCAAGTCCACCCCCGAATGCGTCGAGATCGAGGTCGAGGACGACGGCCGCGGAATCCCGGAGGAGGAGCGGGCGAGCATCTTCGACCGCGGCGCCCGGCTCGACACCGGCAAGCCCGGAACCGGCCTCGGCCTCGCCATCGTCCGCGACGTCGCCCAAATCTACGGCGGCTCGATCGGCCTCGAGGAGAGCGAGGACCTGGGCGGCCTGCTGGCTCGGCTGAAGCTCCCGCTCTGCACCTGATCGAAAGCTTCCGGCGGAGCCCGCGCCCCATTTCGGATCAATCCCCTTCTACCCGCCCGAAAAGCCGTGCTAGGCTGGCGCGAATCCGGGGGGAGTCGTCGAATGTCGGGACTGGCCAAGCTACCTTTATTCTTCCTGTGCCTGCTGCTGTCGGCATGCGTGACCTTGATGGCGCCGTACGACGACAAGTTCGACCAGATGGCGTCCGACCTCCAGAAGTCGGTCAGCACCCATATCGAGGCGATCGACGGCGCCGGGCTGCCCGACTGTCTCTACGCCAACCACAAGGCTTTCTACGACGACGCCCGGGTCGATGCGAGCGGGCTGGCGGTCCGGGCCGCCTCCCACGAGCTCAACAGCGAGACCATTCGCCAGGTCGAGGCTCTGACCGGCTCGATCAACGACTTCGAGCAGCTGCACATGCTCGCGAGCAACGCCTCCACTCCGAGGTGCCTGGGCAGCATGGAGCTGTCGCCGATCCGCCGCGCCTTCGACCAGACCTTGGGGGCGATCATGAAGCTTGAGATTGCGAAGAAGAGGGGCAAGTGATGAGCGCGATCGACGTCAATGCGGTGGGTGGCGAAGCCGCCAAGAAGATGATCGAGATCCTGACCGGCGCCGGCAAGGACGTCGCTTCCTATGCCCAGATCGAAGCGAAGAAGCTCGCCCAGTCGGCGGCGGAGATCGCCCAGCTGCGGCTGATGGGCCAGATCACCGACGAGGAGATGAAGCTCCACCTGCGCATCCAGAAGAATGCCAGCATCTCCGTTCTGATGGCGATCAAGGGCATGACCAAGATCGCCGTCGAGCAGGCGGTCAACGCCGCGCTCAACATCATCGGCGGGGCGATCAAGACGGCGACGGGCCTGCCCTTCCCCGCCTGACTCGGGACCGCTCAGCCGCCTTGCCTTTGGCGCCGCCACGGCGCAAATCGCGGCCATGACCGCCACCTTGCACAGCCTCGGCCCGGCCCGGGCGCCCTCGCTCGATCCGATGGTCCAGCTGGTCTCGGCCGACCTCAACCACGTCAACTCGGTGATCCTCGAGCGGATGCAGAGCCCGGTCGCGCTCATCCCCGAGCTGGCCGGCCACCTCATCGCCGGCGGCGGCAAGCGGATGCGGCCGATGCTGACCCTCGCCTGCGCGCGGCTGCTCGATTATTCCGGAGCCCGCCACCACAAGCTCGCCGCGGCGGTCGAGTTCATCCACACCGCGACCCTCCTCCACGACGACGTCGTCGACGGCTCCGGCCTCAGGCGCGGGCGCCGCACCGCCAACATCATCTGGGGCAATCCGGCCAGCGTGCTCGTCGGCGACTTCCTGTTCTCGCGAAGCTTCGAGCTGATGGTTGAGGACGGAAGCCTTCGGGTCCTCAAGATCCTGTCGAGGGCCTCGGCGGTGATCGCCGAGGGCGAGGTCGACCAGCTCACCGCGCAGCGCCGGATCGACACCGGCGAGGATCATTATCTCGACATCATCCAGGCCAAGACCGCCGCCCTCTTCGCCGCCGCCTGCCGGATCGCGGCGGTCGTCGCCGAGCGCGGCGAGGAGGTCGAGCAGGCTCTGGACTGCTACGGCCGAAACCTCGGAATCGCCTTCCAGCTGGTCGACGACGCCATCGACTATGCGTCGGATTCCGAGACGATGGGCAAGGGGGTCGGCGACGATTTCCGCGACGGCAAGGTCACCTTGCCGGTCATCCTCGCCTACGCCCGGGGCAGCGACTCCGAGCGGCGCTTCTGGCGCGAGGCGATGGAGGGCAGCCGAACCTCCGACGAGGATCTGCGCCGCGCCGTCGGCCTGCTCGGCGGCAGCGGCGCTCTCGCCGACACGATCGACCGCGCCCGGACCTACGGCCAGCGCGCCATCGACGCGCTCGGCGCCTTCCCCGCGGGCAAGGCGAAGGCGGCGCTGGTCGAAGCCGTCGAGTTCGCCATCGCGAGGGCCTATTGACCGACGGCAGAGCCGTCGTCCCGGACTCGATCCGGGGTCCGTCTTTGCCTTTCGCTGCTGGAGGGAAGAAGGTGGATGCCGGATCAGGTCCGGCATGACGAACAGCCTCCCAATCCACGCCGTGCTGCCGGAGCTCCTCGCCGCGCTCCGGGACGGGTCGAACGCCGTCCTCGTCGCTCCGCCGGGCGCCGGCAAGACCACCGCCGTCGCCCCCGCCCTCCTCGATCAGCCCTGGTGCTCCGGCGAGATCCTGCTCCTCTCCCCCCGGCGGCTGGCCGCCCGCGCCGCGGCGGAGCGGATGGCGGAGCTGGCCGGCGAGCGGGTCGGCGGGACGATCGGCTATTCGACCCGACTCGACTCGCGCCGCTCCGAGCGCACCCGGATCCTCGTCCTCACCGAGGGCATCTTCCGCAACCGGATCCAGGCCGATCCCGAGCTGGCCGGAGTCTCGGCGGTCCTGTTCGACGAGGTCCACGAGCGAAGCCTCGACAGCGACTTCGGGCTCGCCCTCGCGCTCGACGCCCAAAGCGCGCTTCGCCCGGACCTCAGGCTGGTGGCGATGTCGGCGACCCTCGACGGGGCCCGGTTCGCGGCGCTGATGGGCGGAGCTCCGCTGATCGAGAGCGAGGGCCGAAGCTTCCCGGTCGAGCTTCGCCACCTCGGCCGCTCGGCGGAGCGCCGGATCGAGGACGAGATGGCGGCCGCGATCCGCCGGGCTCTGGCCGAGACGGAGGGGAGCCTGCTCGCCTTCCTCCCCGGGGTCGCCGAGATCGAGCGCACCGCCGAGCGCCTCGACGCCCTCCCCGCCCAGGTCGACCTCCACCGCCTCCACGGCAGCCTCGACCCCGCCGCCCAGCGCTCCGCCATCGCCGCCGCCCCGCCCGGCCGCCGCAAGCTGGTCCTGGCGACCTCGATCGCCGAGACCAGCCTGACCCTCGACGGGGTCCGGACCGTCGTCGATTCCGGCCTCGCCCGCCGCCCCCGCTACGACCGCTCGGCCGGAATCACCCGGCTCGTCACCGAGCGCGCAAGCCAGGCCGCCGTCACCCAGCGCTCGGGCCGGGCCGGCCGCCAGAGCCCGGGAACGGTTTACCGCCTTTGGGAGGAAGCGGCGACTGCGAGCCTTCCGCGCTTCGACCCGCCCGAAATCGCCGAGGCCGATCTCAGCGCCCTGATGCTGGACTGCGCCCTGTGGGGCGTGGCCGACCCGCGCGAGCTCAAGTGGCTCGACCCGCCGTCGGCGGCGGCGGTGGAGGAGGCTCGGCGGCGCCTGGTCTCGCTCGGGGCGCTCGACGAGGCCGGCCGACCGACCGCCCACGGCCGAGCCGTCGCCGCACTGCCGCTCCCGCCGCGCCTCGCCCACATGCTGGTCGAGGCTCAGACCCGCGGCTGGGGCCGAACGGCGGCCGTGGTCGCGGTCCTGCTGTCCGAACGGGGCCTCGGCGGCAACGAGGTCGACCTCGAGACCAGGCTCAGGCGCTGGCGGTCGGAGCGGGGGCAGAGAGCCGAGGCGGCAAGGGGCCTGGCGAAAAGGTGGGAGCAGCTCGTCAAGTCCTCTCCCCTTCAGGGGAGAGGGTTGGGAGAGGGGGAGCCGGAGAAAATCCCGTCACGCCCCCTCTCCCCGACCCTCTCCCCTGAAGGGGAGAGGGAGCTGGCCCTCTGCCTCGCACTCGCCTTCCCGGACCGCGTCTCGAAGCGTCGCGATTCCTCGGGCGAGAGCTGGATCAGCGTCGGCGGCCGCGGCTTCCGGCTCGACCCGCACTCGCCGCTCGCCCGCGAGATCTGGCTGGCGGTCGGCGAAGTGAGCGGCACCGCCGCCGGAGCGCGAATCCTCGCCGCCGCCGCCATCGGCGAGGCCCAGGTGGAGGCGCTGCTCGGCGACCGGATCGAAAGCGGAGCCCGGCTCAGCTTCGATCCCGCCGCCGGCGCCGTCCGGGCCCGCCGCGGCCGAAGCCTGGGGGCGATCACCTTGTCGGAAGGCCAGGACGCAGCCGCCGCTCCCAATGAGATCGCCGCCGCCCTCGTCGAGGGGGTCAGGGCCCATGGTCCCGGCCTTCTTCCCTGGAGCGACGGCGCCCGCTCGCTTCGCCGCCGCGCCGCCTTCGCCCGGGAGCACGACCCGGCCATCGCCGACCTGTCCGACGAAGCCCTGCTCGCCGACCTCGACGACTGGCTTCCGATCATCGTCGCCGGCCGCAGGCGGCTGGGCGACGTGGATCCGTCCGCTTTGTCGGGCCTGCTCGACTCCCGCCTCGGCTGGGAGGGCCGAAAGGCGGTCGACCGACTCGCCCCGCACGATTTCGAGACCCCGGCCGGAAGCCGCCACGCCATCGACTATGAAGCCGAGGCCGGGCCGACGGTGACGGTGCGGGTGCAGGCACTCTTCGGCCTCGCCGAGCATCCTGCGATCGCCGCCGGCCGGGTGCCGCTGGTCCTCAGCCTGACCTCCCCGGCCGGCCGGCCGATCCAGACCACCCGCGACCTGCCCGGCTTCTGGAAGGGAAGCTGGGCCGCCGTCGCCAGGGAGATGCGCGGCCGCTACCCGAGGCACCCCTGGCCGGACGATCCCGCCGCCGCCGACCCCACGCTGAGGACCAAGAAAGCGCAGTCGCGCCGCCCCTGATCGTCATCCCGGCGAAAGCCGGGACCTCGGCGAGGCCCGCCGCGACTTCCTCCCCAAAGGCCCCGGCTTTCGCCGGACGACGGAGACACCCGGTTGATTAAACCCGGAAACCGGGGCACCAAAGGCCGTCAGTAGGAGCTTCACACCATGGCGGCGGCGCGCATCTTCCAGCGGTCGAAAAACGCGATGCAGTCCGGCAACGCCCGGAGCGGCGAGTGGCTGCTCGAGTTCGAATCGCATCGCCCCCACGTCCCCGATCCGCTGACCGGATGGTCGGGCGGAGGCGACACCCAGGCCCAGGTCACCATCGCCTTCCCGACCCTGGAGGCGGCCCAGGCCTATGCCGACAAGAACGGCATCGCCTATCACCTCGTGCCGCCGGCGGAGCGCAAGCTCAAGCTCCAGGCCTATGCGGACAATTTCCGGTGATCCTCCTGCTGCTGCTCGCCGGAGCCGCCGCCGCCCCCGCCGATCTCGAGACTCCGTTCGAGCCCGCCTCCCAAAGCTTCGCCGACTCGGCCGCCTGCAAGGCGTTCCTCGCCGCGCGGGCGGGCGAGGCCCGGGGCCAGGCTTTCGACGCGGTCGAAGGCCCTTATGAGATCGCCACCGGAGACGTCCGAATCCACACCGTCCGAGCCGAGGGCCGCGGCCACCGGATCGACGAGCAGCGCTGCCTCGGCCCGGCGCTCAGCGCCCGCAACTGGAGCCACAGCCTCGAGGACGAAGCCGCCGAGGAATCGCCCGCCTTCACGGTCGATTCGGTGGCCCGCTCGGCCCCCTGGCTGAAGAAGGACGGCGGCCGGCCCTAACGAGGATCGGGCAAGGTCGTCACCCCGGACTTGATCCGGGGTCCACCTTCCTTTGCAGGCGCCGGGAGAAGGTGGATGCCGGATCAAGTCCGGCATGACTCGGTCGGCTCAGCCCAGCAGCTGCGAGGCCAGCAGAAGCAGCAATTTGGAATCCACCGCCACCCCCTGCGCCCGGCGCTCGGCGACGAAGGCCGCAACCTCCTCCAGCCTCACCCGGTGCACCGCAATGTCCTCGCCGGACACTCCGCCGCCCTCGCCCACCCGGATCAGCCCCTCGGCCCGAAGCAGGGTGAAGCCTTCCGACGACATGCCCGGCGAGGCGTGGAAGCGGCCGAGGGCGATCATCCGCCCGGCGCGGTAGCCGGTCTCCTCCTCCAGCTCTCGGGCCGCCGCGGCCTCCGCCGCCTCGCCCTCCTCCTCGTCGCCGACCAGGCCGGCCGGAAGCTCGAGGCAGCGCGCCCCGATCGGAACCCGATATTGCTCGACCAGGATGGCGTGGCCGTCATCGACCGCGAGGATCGCCGCCGCGCTCACTCCGCGGGTTCGCGAGACATATTCCCACTTGCCGAGCCGCTTGGCCTCGATGAACCGGCCGCGCCAGGCGATTTCGGGCTCCGCGCCTTCCTCCTCGGCCGGCGGGAGGGTCACAGCTCGATCAGCTGGTCCGGCAATTCGTTGGGATTGTCGAGCGTCGGCGGAAGGCAGCGGGCGAGCACCTCGCCCATCTTCTCGACGGCCTGCGCCATCCCCTCGCCGGTCCGCCCGGCCTTCACTCCGTCGACCAGCACCGCCATCGCCTCGCCCCAGACGTCGGGCTCGACCTGGCCGTGGATCGCCTCGTCGGCGACGATCTCGGCGCGATGCTCGATCAGCGACAGATAGAGGAGAATTCCGGTCCGGCCCTTGGTCCTTTTCTCGGTCCCGGCCCGGAACAGCTCGACCGCCCGGCGCCGGACCCGGCGGGTCTTGGTCGCGGCCGGGGTCAGCGCCATCCGGAGCGGCATCCAGGCGAGAGCGAATCGGACGGCGAGGAAGACCAGCACCATCGCGCCCAGGATGAGGAGCATCAGCATCCGGTAGCTGGACGAGGCGTCCCAGCCGAAGGCCAGGGCGAGGCCCCGGTCGATCCAGGCCTGGGGCGCGATCGCCGCAGCGGTCGGAACGAGAAGCATCGCCAGGATCGAATAATGCAGGCCGACGTCGTGATAGGAATCCGAGCGCGGAGCGACGATGGTGACGATCTCGCCGTCGCTCGACCGCTCGGCCTCGGCCACGGCCTCGGTCACCCGCAGATGGTCCGCCTCGCTCAGCATCACCATCCTCCCGAGGCTCCGCCGCCGCCGAACGAGCCTCCGCCTCCGCCGAAGCCTCCGCCGCTGCCGAAGCCGCCGAAGCCCCTTCCGCTCGAGCCTCCGCCCCAGCCTCCGCCGCCGCCCAGGCCCGGTCCCCAGACCCAGACGCCAGAACGGCGATGGCGGCGCCCGCGCTTGCCGCGCCCGATCATCCTCAGCAAAATGAACGCCATCACGAAGCCCCAGAAGACCAGCGGCAGCGGCGAGCCGCCGTCATCGCCGGCGCCCCTCGACGCGCCCTTGGCCTTGGCCTCGAGCGCCTTTTGCTCCGCCTGCTCGGGCGGCGCCTGGAGCTGGGCGATGATCGCGTCGGCGCCGGCGTTGATCCCGCCCGGATAGTCGCCGCGCTTGAAGGCGGGCAGGATCTGGCTTGAGATGATTTCGCCCGACAGGGCGTCGGTCATGATCGGCTCGAGCCCGTAGCCGACCTCGATCCGGACCTTGCGGTCGTTGGGCGCGACCAGCAGGATCATCCCGTTGTTCGCGCCCTTCTGGCCGATCCCCCATTTGCGGCCGAGCTGGTAGCCGTAATCCTCGATCGGATAGCCTTCGAGGCTCGGCACGGTCGCGACGACCAGCTGGCGGCTGCTCGCCTGCTCGAGCGCGGCCAGCTTCTGGGTGAGCGCCGCCTCGTCGGCCGGCGGAAGGATGTCGGCGGCGTCGACCACCCGCCCGCTGAGCTGCGGGAAATTCTGGGCGGCCGCCGGCGCTCCGACGAGCAGCAGCGCCAGCGGCAGAAGCAGGGCCCTGATCACCCGGCCCCGCCTCAGCCGGCGGTGTTGGTGTCGAAATTCACGTTCGGCGCCTGGTCCGCGCCGGGAGTCGTGGCCTGGAAGGTCGCCATCGGCTTGGCGCCGTAGATGACGTTCGCTCCGATCACCGACGGGAAGGTGCGGATCTCGGTATTATAGGCCTGGACCGCGCTGTTATAGTCGCGGATGGCGATGTTGATCCGGTTCTCGGTGCCCTCGAGCTGGTCCATCAGGGTCTTGAAATTGCCCTGGCTCTGAAGCTGCGGATAGGCTTCCTGGAGCCTCTGGAGCGACAGCGTGAGCCGGTTCTGCGCCTCCGCGAAGCGCGCCATGGCCTGCGGGTCGGTGAGCTGCTCGCCGGTCACCTGGATCTGGCTGGCGCTGGCTCGGGCCTCGGTGACTCCGGTCAGGATCCGCTCCTCGGACGCGGCCGCGCCCTTCACGGTCGAGACGAGATTGGGGATCAGGCTGGCCCGGCGCTGGTAGGCGGCCTGCACGTCGGCCCATTTGGCCTTGGCGGCCTCCTCAGCGGTCGGAATCGAATTGACCCCGCATCCGGCCAGCGACACCGCCGCCACCGGAGCCAGGAAAGCGGTCATCAGGGAAATGCGCTTCATGGGAGTCCCCTCGTTCATCTGTGGGAAAGGAAGTAGGGACTCCGCTACGCCCCCGCAATGTCTGGGCCCGCTTTCACTTTAAATTCAGCCCGGATCGCCTATATGGGTCCTGCCGGGCCTGCCCGGCTATGGCGATAAACTGCGGCGTGCAATAGACGCAGCGGACCCGGGGGCGGTACCCGGCGGCTCCACCAAAACCGGCCTTAGGGCGGGTTCTGACGGGGCCGAACTAGGATCGACGTGTGTTGAAAAGCGCTGTTTTCGCCCGGCCTGAATGCGCCGTAAAACCGTTCAAAACCACAAGTGCCAACGATAACGAGGCGCTCGCGATTGCTGCTTAATCCCAATCCTCACGGATAAGATTAAGTAGGCCAAAAGCGCGGTTCGGACCGCACCGGGCAACAGAAGCGGTTACGGCGGTACGGGGAGCACCGAGCAACAGAAGCTCCCCACTTCCGTCATCCCGGCGAAAGCCGGGACCTCGTCGAGCCCCCTGAGCTTATGTCCGTCCCGAGGTCCCCGCCGTTGGCGGACGGCGAAAGAGGCGGATTCCCGCCTTCGCCCGAATGCCCTATGAGCCTGGGGATGCGCGTCCTCCTCCTCGCCCCCTTCTTCCTCCTCGCCGCCGCCTGCGAGGGCGAGCCCGAGAACATCCAGTCCAAGTCCGAGAACCAGCAGCGCGCGCTCGAGCAGCGCTACAGGGAGATCGAGGCCGAGGCCGCGAACGACGTCGCCGCCCGGGTCGCTCCGCTCGACAACGAAGCCGACGCTCTCCTCAACCAGCTCGCCGGCTCGGCTCCGCCGGCCAATGGCGCCGACCCTCGATAGCGCGTCCGGCCCGCTCGCCGAGGCTCAGCCCGCCGAGCCGCCGCTTCGCGGCCGGATCGGCCTCAGCCTGAAGCCGGCGACCTTGCCGTTGTAGCGGCATTCGAAGGACTGGCGCCGGCCCCCGCTTTCGACGGTGCCCCAAACCACGGCCTTGTCCGGCCCGCGCAGGTTGACGTCGATGATCTTGACCTCGCCGAACCGGGCCGAATGCGCCCGGCATGCCGCCGAGGCGGCCTCGCCGAGATTGGCGATCGCCTCCGGCCGGCCCTGGCTGGCCTGGACCGCGGCTCCGATCGCGCTTGCCGCAAGGCTCGCCGCGCAGCCGCCCGAAGCGAAGGCTCCGGCCGCGGCCAAGGCCAGCATCGATGCCCGCATGACGCCTTCGCTCCTCCTTGCCTCGATCCGCTCAAGCATAGAGCCGCCGCCGAACCGCGCCACTGCTAATCCCGAATCGACGACGGGGCCGCCGGATCGCTCCGGCGGCCCCGCCTGGTGTTCGGGCGCTTCGCCGGGCCCGGCTTATTGCGAGTTTTCGGGCGGCACCTTCACGTCGACGTCGGGAACCTGAACGGTCCGGTTCTCCATTCCGACATTGACCTCGGGCCCGGTCACGTTGAACTCGGGCGCCTGGCCACCGCTGACGTTGACGTCGACGTCGGGGAGCTGGGCGTTCTGGGTCTGGTCGACGTCGCAGGCGCTGAGGCCGAGGCCGCTTGCCGCCGCGATCAGAACGAGGATCTTCTTCATTGTGCCTCCTGTTCGTCCCCCCAAAGCAAGACGCCCCGGCGAAGACCGAGGCGCCCGTCGGCAGCGGGAGTTCGACTGCCAATGCCGCTGCGTGTTGCGACCCGGTCTTAACCTGCGATAGGAACCTATGTTCCAATCGCGCCGCAAAAAGCCGCGCCCGCCTCGCGCCCGTCACCGCCCCCGATAATGGCCGCGGAAGATCAGAACGAACCCCGCCGCCGCCGCGCAGGCGCCGAGCACGACCATCGCGGCCGAATCCGACTCGAACGCCCCGCGAAGAGTCACCGCCACTCCGAGCGCGGCCAGGATCATCCCGGCAAGCTGCGTCCTGTTCCTCATCACCCGCCCGCTTAGGCCGAGGCGCGTCCGGCCGATAGCCATTATGTCGCCGCGACGATCGTCCGGAGCCGGCGGCCGAGGCCGGCGCCGCCGAGGAAATGTCGTGGGCCCGAGCTGAACGTGCTACAGGCTCGCTCAAGGGGGGATAGCGGCCCGGCGCTGCTCGCTCATCTTCCTGTACATGCCGCCCTCCGCTCATCCCCAGCCGCGCTGAGCGCCGCCGAACCGCCCGTCGAAAGACGCCGCTCATTCTTGCTGGCATCGCCCGCCGCCCATCACCTCAGAAAGGGAACATAGCACGAACAGACGTGTTTTTCAACTCGCGCGAGCCGAGAGCGAGCGAAATAGCGACGGTATATTTCGCCGCCGGCTGCCGGCGCTCGGGAGGCCGGAAAACCTATACCGTCCCGCTTTTTCCTGAGCCGCCGCCTCAGCGCTCAGCCATGGCCGTTGCAGCCGACATGGTCGACCTTGCGGGTCTCGAGGTCGAAGCTCACGTGGACGACGATGCAGCCGCCGTCATAGATGGTCGGCGCCGCCGAGCGGCCCGCGACCCACTGCCTGTGCCCGGCTCTCAGGAAGCGAAGCGCGGCCGGGTCGGACGGGCATCGAACCGCCCGGATGACATATTTGCCGTCCCGCGTGGCGCCCTCCGAGCAGCTCAGGCCCGGGGCGCCCGCTTCGACCTTCGCCGGATCGGAGGCATGGACGAAGAGCGCCTTCACCCGCCCCTTCCCCTCGAAGAAGTAATAGCGCCCATATTCGCCGAGCGGCCGAGCCCCGAACGGAAGCCGCAACTGCCGCTCGATCTCGTCCATCAGCGCGTCGCGGGCTGGCCGCTCCGGCGCCGGGCTAGAGGCGGCGAGGGCCGCGAGGACAAGCGCCGGCTTCATCGGCCCCAGCCTATTCGCCCCGCTTTCGATTCACCAGGTACATGACGAGGATGAAAAGGGAGACGGCGGTGAGGAAGCCGCCGAAAAATGGCGCCAAAAATGGTGACAGTATACAATTTCACTCCGGCCTCCCGAACTCAGCCGCTCCTGCACCGCGGAAAAAATGTATACTGTCACTGTTTTCCCCGAGCCCCTCGCACGCGCGCGCGGCAGCCGCATCACCCGCCGAACGATAAGCGGTAGCCATTCCTTCGCGGTCACTTTTCAGGACCAGCCAGCCTGTTGACCAGGAAGCGCATTCCGAACCCACCGCCGCCGCGCGACCGCCGCGACGGCCCCGAGGACGATCAGGAAGCGGAGGCCGCGGCCCTCGCCGCAACGGGGGCCGGCGTCCGGACCGCAGGCAGGACAGAAGCTGAGGAACATCAGCAGGCCGAGGAGCGGCAACCCTGCGACCAAAGCCGCCCCGCATCTCACCTTCCCGCCGACCGTCCCCACCGGCCACGCTAGGCTACGAGCTGCACCCGGCATAGCCGTAGACGCGCTGGCGGCCGGGACGTCCCTGGCCCCTTCGTGAGCTTGGTGGGCTTTGTGCGAACCAAAAAAAGGCCCCGCATCGCTGCGGGGCCTTCCTTATTCATATTCCTCACCCCGGACTCGATCCGGGGTCCACCTTGTCGTCGCGGGTCAGGAAGGCCGGGGCGAATTCGGGCTCGGGGCCGTCGTTGCGCTCCGGACGGTCCTCGCGGTCGCGGCGCGGGCCCCGATCGCTTCGGTCGGAGCGCTCGCCGCCGCCTTCGCCGCCGCGCGGGCCGCGATCGCGGTCGCCGCCGCCGTCGCCGCGGGGACCGCGGTCACGGTCTCCGCCGCGTCCGCCGCCGCCGTCGCGCCTCGGGCCGCGGTCGCGTCCGCCGCCGCGGTCGCCCCGACCTTCGCCGTCGCGACGCGGGCCACGATCGCCTCGCGGACCCCTGTCACGGTCGCCGCCTTCGCGCGGAGGCCTCGTGTCCTCGAGCTCGGCGCCGGTCTCCTGGTCGACCACCCGCATCGACAGCCGCACCTTACCGCGCGGGTCGATCTCGAGGACCTTGACCTTGACTTCCTGGCCTTCGCTGAGCGCGTCGGCGACTCGCTCGACGCGCTCGTTCTTGATCTCGGAGACGTGGACGAGCCCGTCCTTGCCGCCCATGAAGTTCACGAAGGCTCCGAAATCGACGAGGTTGACGACCTTGCCGGTATAGACCTTGCCGACCTCGGGCTCCTCGACGATGCCCTGGATCCAGCGGCGGGCCGCCTCGATCTGGGTGACGTCGGACGAGCTGATCTTGATGATCCCCTCGTCGTCGATGTCGACCTTGGCGCCGGTGGTGGCGACGATCTCGCGGATGATCTTGCCGCCGGTGCCGATGACGTCGCGGATCTTGGCCTTGTCGATCTGCATCGTCTCGATGCGCGGGGCGTGGGCCGAAAGCTCGCCCCGGACCTCGCCCATCGCCTTGGCCATCTCGCGAAGGATGTGGGCCCGGCCGGCATTGGCCTGGTCGAGCGCCACCCGCATGATCTCCTCGGTGATGCCGGCGATCTTGATGTCCATCTGCAGCGAGGTGATTCCCGCCTCGGTTCCGGCGACCTTGAAGTCCATGTCGCCGAGATGGTCCTCGTCGCCGAGGATGTCGGAGATGACCGCGAAGTCGTCGCCTTCCTTGATCAGGCCCATGGCGATGCCCGAGACCGGCCGGGTGATCGGAACGCCCGCGTCCATCAAAGCGAGGCAGCCGCCGCACACCGTCGCCATCGACGAGGAGCCGTTGGACTCGGTGATGTCGGAGAGGATCCGGATCGTATAGGGGAAGTCGTCATGGCTCGGGAGCACCGGGTGGAGAGCCCGCCAGGCGAGCTTGCCGTGGCCGACCTCGCGCCGCCCCGGAGCTCCGAAGCGCCCGACTTCGCCGACGCTGTAGGGCGGGAAGTTGTAGTGGAGCATGAAGCGCGAGTAGGAGAGGCCCTCCAGCCCATCGATCATCTGCTCGGCGTCCTTGGTTCCCAAGGTGGTCGTGCAGATCGCCTGGGTCTCGCCGCGCGTGAACAGGGCCGAGCCGTGGGTGCGCGGAAGGAAGCCGACCATCGCCTCGATCGGCCGGACGGTGCTCGTGTCGCGGCCGTCGATCCGGATGCCGTCCTTCAGGATGGCGCCGCGGACGATCTCGGCCTCGAGCTTCTTGACCAGCTTGAGGGCGCCGAGATAGCCGGCCGGGTCGCTGGCCTCCATGTCGGCGAGGCCCTCGCGGGCCTTGGCGCGGGCCTCGTTGATCGCGGTCTGGCGCTGCTGCTTGTCGGTGAGCTTGTAGGCGGCGGCGAGGTCCTGGCCGATCAGGCCGCGGAGCTTCTCCTTGATCGCCTTGGTGTCGGCCTGCTCCTCGAGCTCCCACGGGTCCTTGGCGGCCTTCTCGGCGAGGCTGATGATGCCCTGGATGACCGGCTGGATCGAGCGGTGCGCGAACATGACCGCGCCGAGCATGACGTCCTCGCTCAGCTCCTTGGCCTCCGATTCGACCATCATCACCGCATTGTGGGTGCCGGCGACGACGAGGTCGAGCTCGCCGTCCTTGATCTGGTCCTGGGTCGGGTTGAGGATATAGTCGCCCTCGGCATAGCCGACCCGGGCGGCCGCGATCGGGCCCATGAACGGAATTCCGCTGAGGGTGAGTGCCGCGGAAGCCGCGATCATCGCGACGATGTCCGGCTCGTTCTCGCCGTCATAGCTCATCACGTGAGCGATCACGAGCACCTCATTGTAGAACCCTTCCGGAAACAGCGGCCGGATCGGCCGGTCGATGAGGCGGCTGGTGAGAGTCTCCTTCTCGGTGGCGCCGCGCTCGCGCTTGAAGAAGCCGCCGGGGATTCGTCCCGCGGCCGAGAATTTTTCCTGATAGTGAACGGTCAGCGGGAAGAAATCCTGCCCCGGCTTGACGTTCTTCGCAGCGGTCACCGCGCAAAGGACGACGGTCTCGCCGAGGGTCGCGAGCACCGCGCCGTCGGCCTGGCGGGCAACCCGGCCCGTTTCGAGAGTGAGCATCTTGCCGCCCCACTCGATTTCCACTTTCTTCATATCGAACATTCGATTTTTCCTTCCGTCCGGTCGCCCTATGCGACCGGGGCAGCTTGCGGACCGATCGTGGTCCAGGGGGTCCGGCCTCATTGCCTTTCCCCCGTCACCCCGGCGGATGCCGGGGTCCACCTTCTTTTGCTCAGTCGGAGAGCGGGAAGAAGGTGAAGGTGGATCCCGGATCAAGTCCGGGATGACTCAATACGTAATCGGCCCGCCGAAGCGGGCCGAACGACTGCGTCACTTGCGAAGGCCGAGCTTCGCGATGAGCGCGGTGTAGCGCTCGTGATCTTCCTTGCGGATATAATCCAGAAGCGAGCGGCGCTTGTTGACCATCATCAGAAGGCCGCGCCGGCTGTGATTGTCCTTGGCGTGAGTCTTGAAATGCTGGGTCAGGTTCTGGATTCGCTCGGTGAGGATCGCGACCTGGACCTCGGGGGATCCGGTGTCGCCCTTGGCCCGGGCATTGTCCTCGATGATTTCCTGCTTGCGCTCGGCGGTAACCGACATCGTCAAACTCCTTCGTCTAGATGTTGAAGCCGCGCACCACCCGAAGTTCGCCTTCGGAAAGCTCCACAAGCGCAACCGGAACAGAACCTTCGGTTGCTAGATGAAGCCCTGGCTTTGCGGCGATCCCGGCCAATCTGCGCCCCTCGCGGAGCGCCCTTGCCTGGTCGGGAGTGACGGGTAGAGCCGGGATGTCGTCCAGCCCCGCCGCCAGCGGCAAGAGTGCCTGTTCAAGCTGCCGCGCCTTAGCGAGTTCCCCCATTTTGTCCAGCGAAATCGCGGATCCGAGGGTGAACGGCCCGGCCTTCAGCCTCCTCAGCATGGTGACGTGGCCGACGGTTTCCAACGCGCGGGCGATGTCACGGGCGAGGCTGCGGATATAGGTGCCCTTCGAAACTCGGGCGGCGAGGGTGACCTGGGAAACCGTTCGGGCTGAGCCTGTCGAAGCCCCTTCCTTGATCGCCTCAGGGAAGGGAGGGCCTTCGACAGGCTCAGCCCGAACGGCGAGAAATTGGACGCAAACCTGTCTGCTCTTCAGATGGATCTCAGCCCCGGCCCGCGCCAGATCATAGGCCCGGCGCCCTTCCACCTTCAGCGCGGAATAAGCCGGCGGCACCTGGTCGATCTCGCCGGTGAAACGCTCCAGCACCGCCTCGACCTGCTCCCGCGTCGGCCGAACCTCGGAAGCCGCCACCACAACGCCTTCGCCATCGAGCGTGTCGGTCTCCTCGCCGAAGCGGATCGTGAATTCGTAGACCTTGTCCGCATCCAGCATCCGCCCGGCGAGCTTGGTCGCCTCGCCCAGCGCCACCGGCAGCACGCCGCTCGCCAGCGGATCCAGCGTTCCGCCATGGCCGACCTTCAGCTTCGGATAGCCGCCGTCGCGAAGAGCGCGCTTCACCTTCGAGACGATGTCGGTCGAGCCCGGCCCGACCGGCTTGTCGATCACCAGCCAGCCGTGCACGCCCTCAGCCGCCGACGAGGCTGAGGCGCAGCTGCTTCGCTTCCGCCTCGCCGATCCGCTCCATGAAATGGCGGCGGCAGAGGGCCACGTAGCGGTCGTTGCCGCCGATCTCGGTCTGGGCGCCGCTCGCCACCGCCCGCCCGTCCTGGTCGACCCGAAGGTTCATCGTCGCCTTGCGCCCGCACTCGCAGATCGCCTTCAGCTCGACGAGCTTGTCGGCGAGCGCGAGCAGGGTGGCGCTGCCCTCGAACAGGTTGGCCTGGAAGTCGGTCCTGAGCCCGTAGGCGAGGACGGGAATGTCGAGCTCGTCGCAGATCGAGGCGAGCTGCATCACCTGGGCCCGGCTGAGGAACTGCGCCTCGTCGACCAGGACGCAGTGGAGCGGCCTCTTCTCCAGCTCCGCCTCCACTTCCCGGCGTAGGTCGGTGGCCGGCTCATAGGCATTGGCCTGGGCGGTGATTCCGATCCTGGAATCGATGATTCCGAAGCCGGACCGGTCGTGAACCGCGGCGGTCCAAAGCATCGGCTCCATCCCCCGCTCGCGATAGTTGAACGCGGTCTGCAGAAGCACGGTGGACTTACCGGCGTTCATCGACGCGTAGTAGAAATAGAGCTTGGCCATCAGGAGAGCGTCTCGACGGAAACGGGCGCATCGGCGCCCGCCAGGCGCTTCAGCTTCTTCTCGAAGGTAACAAAGGAGGAAGCGCCCTCAGCGGCGGCAATGTGCATCATATCGGCGAAATCCGCTCCTTTCGCGGTCCGGTCGAGGGCCCATCGCGTATAAGCGGGAAAGGCGACCGCGTGCGGCAGGTCAAGAAGAGACTCCAGGCCCCGCACACGTTGCCCGCGCGACCAGCCATAATAGGAGCGAAGCACCCATTCCGCTTCCAGGAGCACCGTGGGCGTCAGCAGGAAATCCTGATGGATCGCCTTGTCGGCTAGCGGAGTCTGAACAGGATCGTCGCGGGCGAGGAACCGCACGATGATGTTCGTATCGAGGGCGCGCGTCAGACGCGTTTCCCGCGTGTTGCAAACATTCGGCTGACCGCTTCATCCATGTCCTCGAGCGTCGCGGGCGGACCCTTGTGCGTGTAGATCTTGCGTATTTCCGCAATGATCTCCTCAGTGGTCCGGCCGCTTTTCTCGAGGACAGGGGTGAGCATCACCCCGCCTGCCGCCTTTCTCACCTGCAGCGTTTGGCCCGGCCTGAGGCCCAGCTCGCGCCGCACGTCGGCTGGGATGACGACCTGTCCTTTTGCGGATAATTTGGTGGTCGCCGTCATCTAGGTAAGATACGTCTTACACTGAAAAGGTCAAGTGCGGGGCGCCAGCCGAGCTAGCCGCCGAGGAACAGCCGGACCAGCCACTCGACCGGCGGAGCCACCACCCGCTCCACGACATTGGCCTGCGGCGCCAGCATCGGCAGGATGAGGAGCAGGAAGATGAGAAGGAGGAAGCCGAACCGGCCCAGCTTCGCCCAGTGGCGGGCGAGGCGGCGCGGAAGCAGGCCCTCGACGACATGGCCGCCGTCGAAGGGCGGGATCGGAAGCAGGTTGAAGACGGCGAGGAAGAGGTTGATCACGATGAAGTTGAGCAGGTTCATCAGCAGGAACAGCATCGCGGCCCCGCCCGGCGGCCCATCCGGGCGGACCAGCGCCAGGACGATACCGGCGAGCAGAGCGAGCAGCAGGTTCATTCCCGGCCCGGCCAAGGCGACCAGCATCATGTGGAGCCTCGGATTGCGCATCCTTTGAGCCACCACCGGCACCGGCTTCGCCCAGCCGAACACCGGCGCTCCGCTCACCGCCAGGACCAGCGGCAGGGCCACCGTCCCGATCGGATCGACGTGGCGGATCGGGTTGAGGCTCAGCCGGCCCTGCTCGCGGGCGGTCGGATCGCCGAAGGCGTCGGCGACCCAGCCGTGGGAGATTTCGTGAAGCACGATCGCCACGACCAGCGGGATCAGCCAGGTCGCGACCTGGAAGATGAGATTGTCAGGCCCCAGGCGAGCCGCCTTCCTCGTCCCCGCCGAGGTCCTGCGCAACCTTGGGAGCGCGAAGCAGCCTGTCGATATGGCTGCCTTCGTCGAAGCTCTCGTCGAGCAGGAACTTCAGCTTCGCGGCATATTTGGTGTTCACCCGCCGGGCGACCTCGCTCTGCAGATAGGCGGTGTTCGTTCGAAGCGCCTTGAGCACGCCTTGGGCGTTGGCGCCGAGCAGCGGGATGACGAAGGCGGTGGCGTGCCTCAGGTCCGGCGACATCCGAACCTCGGTCACCGAGACGAGATGGCTCGCCAGGGTCTCGTCATGGACGTCCCCGCGCATCAATATGTCGGACAGCGCATGGCGCACCTGCTCGCCGACTCGGAGGAGCCGGACGGAGCGGCCTTCGGGGGATTCGGTGTGTTTCATTGACCCCTCTCCCCTTCAGGGGAGAGGCCGGGAGAGGGGGAGTCCGACCGGCCTTATCGAGTGGAGAGACTCCCCCTCTCCCAACCCTCTCCCCTCGAGGGGAGAGGGCTTGTCCTTACAAAGTCCGCGCGCGCTCCTCGACCTCGAAGACCTCGAGATGGTCGCCCGGCTTGATGTCGTTGGTGTCGGCAAGGAGAACGCCGCATTCGAGGCCCGCCCGAACCTCGGCGACGTCGTCCTTGAACCGGCGGAGCGACGAGATGGTGGTCTTGGAGACGATGACGTCCTCGCGGGTGAGGCGCGCGTGAACGCCCTTGCGGATGACGCCTTCGAGCACCAGCAGGCCGGCCGCCTTGTCCTTCTTGCCGGCCGGGAAGACCTCCTTGACCTCGGCGCGGCCCATGACCGTCTCGATGATCTCGGGCCCGAGCTCGCCCGCCATCGCCTGCTTCACCCAATCGGTGAGGTGGTAGATGACGTCGTAATAGCGGAACTCGACCTTGTTGCGCTCGGCCACTTCCCGCGCCTTGGCGTTGGGCCGGACGTTGAAGCCGATGATCGGAGCGCCGCTCGCGGCGGCGAGGATCACGTCGCTTTCGGTGATGGCGCCAACCCCGGCGTGGAGGATGCGGGCCTTGATGTCCTCGGTGGAGATGCGGTTGATCGCGCTCGCGATCGCCTCGACCGAGCCTTGCACGTCCGCCTTGACCACCAGCGGGAATTCGATCGCCTGGTTGGCCTTGGAGGCGAACATGTTCTCCAGGCTGACCGGAGCGGTCGTGGTGCGCTTGCGGTCGAGCACGCTCTGCCGATAGGCCGCGACCTCGCGGGCGCGGGCCTCGTTCTCGACCACGGTGAGGGTGTCGCCGGCGGAGGGAACTCCGCTGAGGCCGAGCACCTCGACCGGAAGCGACGGGCCCGCTTCCTTGATCTGCTTGCCCTTGTCGTCGATCATCGCCCGGACCTTGCCGGGGACGGCGCCGACGACGAACACGTCGCCGACCTTCAGGGTGCCGCGCTGGACCAGAACGGTGGCGAGCGGGCCGCGGCCCTTGTCGAGCTTGGCCTCGACGACCGTTCCTTCCGCCGAGCGGTTGGGATTGGCCTTGAGCTCGAGCAGCTCCGCCTGGAGGGCGATCGCCTCCAGAAGGCCGTCGAGATTGGTCTTCTTGAGAGCCGAGACTTCGACGTCCTGGACCTCGCCGCCCATGTCCTCAACGATGATCTCGTGCTGGAGAAGCTCCTCGCGGACCTTCTGGGCATTGGCGCCGGGCTTGTCGATCTTGTTGATCGCGACGATCATCGGGACGCCCGCCGCCTTGGTGTGGTTGATCGCCTCCACCGTCTGCGGCTTGAGGCCGTCGTCGGCGGCGACGACCAGGACGACGATGTCGGTGACGTTGGCGCCGCGGGCGCGCATTTCGGTGAACGCCTCGTGGCCCGGAGTGTCGAGGAAGGTGATCTTCGACTTGTCGGGAAGGCCGACCTGATAGGCGCCGATATGCTGGGTGATCCCGCCCGCCTCGCCGGAGACGACGTTGGCGCCGCGGATCGCGTCGAGCAGCGAGGTCTTGCCGTGGTCGACATGGCCCATGATGGTCACGACCGGCGGGCGCGGCTGCTGGCTCTCGGGCGGATCGACGTCGGCTTCGGCCTGGATGTCGACATCGGCCTCGGACACCCGGACCATTCGGTGGCCGAATTCCTCGATGAGAAGCTCGGCCGTATCCTGGTCGATCGTCTCGGTGATGGTGACCGGAGTCCCCATCTTGAACAGCGCCTTGACGAGGTCGGCGCCGCGCTCGGCCATTCGGTTGGCGAGCTCCTGCACCGTGATCGCCTCCGGAACGACGACGTCGCGGACCTGCTTGGCGGAGGGGCCGGCCTGCTGGTGGGCCCTCTTCTCCTTCTCGCGGGCTCGGCGAAGCGCCGCGAGCGAGCGGGCCCGGCTGTCGTCCTCGTCGGAAAGGGCGCGGGTGACGGTGAGCTTGCCGGCGTGGCGCCGGTCGTCGCGGCCGCGCGCCGGCCGGGCCGGCTCGGGGCGCTTGGCGGCCGGAGCATGGTGCTTGGGCCGGGCGTGGGCAGGACGGCGATCCTCGTCCTCGTCCTCGGCCGCCGGAGCCGCCGAAGGCTCGGCGGCCGGGGCGGGCTCGGCGGCCCGGCGGGCCTCTTCCTCGGCCTCGCGGCGAGCCTGCTCGACCCGGTCCTCTTCGGCTCGGCGATTCTCCTCGGCGCGGCGCTTCTCTTCCTCGGTGGCCTGAGCCGCCTGCTTGTCCTCGCGCCGGCGAGCTTCCTCGAGCGCGTTGAGCCGGGCTTCCTCGGCCTCGCGCAGAAGCTTGTCCTGAAGCTCGCGGCGGGTCGTGGAGTCGCTGGCCGGGCGGTGGGCGGCGGGCGGCGGCGGGGGCGGGGGCTGAGGGGCCCGAACGGCCGGGGCGACCGGTTTCGGCGCTTCCTCGACCCTCGCCTCCTGCGCTGCCGCCGGGCCGAGGATTCGGCGCTTCTTGACCTCGACCACGACCGTGTTCGAGCGGCCGTGGCTGAAGCTCTGCTTGACCTTGCCGGTCTCGACGGTGCGCTTCAGCCCCAGGGGCGCGCGCGGGCCAAGCGTCGGCTTATCTGTCGTCTCGCTCATTACTATCCTTCATCCACATCCACAGCCGACGCGTCCGGCGTGCCCGCCGTCGCGGCGCTTAGCCCAGAGTCGGAACCGATAAAAGCGCGCCACCGCCCGAGCGCATGTTCGACACGCGCGGCGGCACCGCGATCAATTAGGGCGATATGTACCACATTCTGCCGCCCAAGCGCCAATGACAATATGGGCCTTTGCGCCGGAATCACCAACCCTTGCCCCTCTCGCCCGCCGACCCGCCACGCCTGGTCGAGCTTGCGGTTGCCGTCCTCGCCCGCATCCTCGGCATGGAGGAGAAGCTCGACCTCGCCCTTGCGGGCGGCGTTTTCGATCCGCTCGGTTCCGGTCAGCAAGGTCCCCGAGCGGGCCTCGAGCCCGAGCCGGTCGAGCAGCGCCTGGCGAAGCGCAGCCTCGATCCGCTCCGCGAGATCGTCCGGGATGCGCAGCGGAGCGCCCTTGAAGGCGCGCGCCAGGGCTCCGCGCAGCTTGCCCTTGGCCTGGGCGGCCTCGAGCACGGCGCGGTCGACTCCGATCCAGGCGCCGCGGCCCGGCGCCTTGGCGCGAACATCGGGGAGCACCTCGCCGTCGGGCGAGAGGGCGAGGCGGATGAGATCCTCTCGACCGCCATGCTCCCCGGAGAGAATGCACTTGCGCTCGGGGCTGTGATCGCGCGGCTTGTCACCCGTTCGCCCCGAGCGAAGTCGAGGGGCCCCGCCGAGCGCAGCCGAGGCCCCCTTCTCGACTTCGCTCGAAAGGGTGTCTCCACGTCGCTCGACACGAACGGTTTTTACCCGTCCTGCGGTCTCATTGGGAGGATTCCGCAACCGCGTCCTCCCCTTCATCCTCGAACCAATGGGCCCGGGCGGCCATGATGATCTCGTTGCCCTGCTCGTCGCTGAGGCCATATTCGGCGAGGATCCCGCCCTTGTCCTCGGGCCGGTTGCTCTCGCGCTGGCGGCGCTGCTCCGGCCGCTTCTTCTGGACCAGCTCGTCGGTGGCGAGATCGGCGAGGTCGTCGAGAGTCTTGATGTTGGCCTTGCCCAGGGTCACCAGCATCGCCTCGGTGAGATAGGGCATCTCGGCCAGCTCGTCCGACACTCCGAGCGCCCGGCGCTCCTCGCGGGACGCTTCCTCGCGGCGCTCGAGCGCCTCGGCGGCGCGGCTCTGAAGCTCGGTCGCCAGCTCGTCGTCGAAGCCCTCGATCGAGGCCAGCTCGTCGAGCTCGACATAGGCGACCTCCTCGAGCGCTCCGAAGCCCTCGGCGACGAGCAGCTGGGCGAGAGTCTCGTCGACGTCGAGCTCCTTCTGGAACAGCTCGGAGCGCTCGACGAACTCGCGCTGGCGCTTCTCGCTGGCGTCGGCCTCGGTCATGATGTCGATCGCCGAGCCGGTGAGCTGCGAGGCGAGCCTCACATTCTGGCCGCGGCGGCCGATGGCGAGGCTGAGCTGGTCGTCGGGAACGACCACCTCGATCCGGCTCTCCTCCTCGTCGATCACCACTCGGCTGACCGTGGCGGGCTGAAGCGCGTTGACGACGAAGGTGGCGAGGTCCTCGGACCAGGGGATGATGTCGATCTTCTCGCCCTGAAGCTCCTGGACGACGGCCTGGACCCTCGAGCCCTTCATTCCGACGCAGGCGCCGACCGGGTCGATCGAGCTGTCATAGCTGATCACTCCGATCTTGGCGCGGCTGCCCGGATCGCGCGCCGCCGCCTTGATCTCGATGATCCCGTCGTAGATCTCGGGGACTTCCTGGGCGAACAGCTTCTTCATGAAGTCCGGGTGGGCGCGCGAAAGGAAGATCTGCGGCCCGCGATTCTCGCGGCGCACCGACAGGATCAGCGAGCGCACCCGGTCGCCGACCCGGACGACCTCGCGCGGGATCTGCTGGTCGCGGCGGATGACCCCCTCGGCCCGGCCGAGGTCGACGACGACGTGGCCGAACTCGACCCGCTTCACCACTCCGGTGATGATCTCGCCGGCCCGCTCCTTGAACTCCTCATATTGCCGCTCGCGCTCGGCGTCGCGGACCTTCTGGAAGATGACCTGCTTGGCGGCCTGGGCGGCGATCCGGCCGAACTCGATCGGGGGAAGCGGGTCGACGATATAGTCGCCGACCACCGCGCCCGGCTGGAGCTTCTGGGCGTCGTCGAGGCTGACCTGCTTGAAATAATCGTCGACCGCCTCGACCACCTCGACGACCCGCCACAGGCGAAGGTCGCCCGAGACCGGATCGAGCTTGGCCCGGATGTCGTTCTCGGCGCCGTAGCGGGCCCTTGCGGCGCGCTGGATCGCGTCCTCCATCGCCTCGATGACGATCGCCTTGTCGATCAATTTCTCGCGGGCGACCGCGTCGGCGATGGCGAGCAGCTCCGCCTTGTTGGCGGAAACGGCGCCCGGAGCGCCCAGGGCGGTGGTGGCCATGGTCAGTCTTCCTCTGTTTCTTCGATCGGTTCGATTTCGTCGGCGCCTTCCGCGCTGAGCGGAGCGGTCGCCTGGATGAGCTTGTCGGTCATGACGAGCTTGGCCGACTGGATCGCCGCGAACGGCAGCCCGACCGGCCCCTGCACCGGCACCTCGACCAGAACGGTTTCGCCCTCGGTCCCGCCGAGCACGCCCGCGAACACCTTGCGGCCGTCGAGCTTCTCGGCGAGCACGATGCGCGCCTCGTGGCCCTTCCAGTCGTCATAATCCTTGAGCCGGGTGAGCGGCCGGTCGATCCCCGGCGAGCTCACCTCGAGCCGATAGGCATGCTCGATCGGATCGGCCTCGTCGAGAAGCTCGGACAGCCGCCTCGACAGCCGTGCGCAATCCTCCAGCGTCAGCTGGCGGGTGTCGGGCCGCTCCGCCATGACCTGCAGCGTCGGGTCGGACGTCCCGCCGATCATCTTCACGCGCACCAGCGCCAGCCCCTCGGCCTCGGCCGCCGGCTCGATCAATCGGGTCACTTCAGCGATGTCCGCCACGCGCGCTCCAAAGTTGGTCCGCTCATCCTGAGTAGGGGCTGAGCTCGGCGAAGACCCGTATCGAAGGACGTACCGGGACCGCGCCAGCCCCGTCCCCGGGACCAGCCTCAACGTCTGACGATGTCGAGGAAGGTGAAGCGCATATAGGCTCGGCGGGCGCGAGGGGCAAGCGGGAAGACGAAGCTTGACCGCCGGATATTATGTAACTACAGAAATCGGACGGAGGGCAAGCCGATCAGCCTATTTTACATCATAACCGATGTGTCTAGAGATGCCTTCCGATGGAAATCACCTATGACACCGAGAAACGGGCCTGGACTCTCGACCATCGGGGACTCGATTTCGAGGACGCTCCACAGGTCTTTTCCGGACCCCGGTACACAGTCATCGATGATCGGAGAGCGTATACCGAAGTTCGATTTCAGACATACGGTCTCCACGGTGACCGGCTGATTCAGGTGGTTTGGACGCTTCGCGGTGACGCGCGGCACATCATCTCTATGAGAAAGTGCAATGACCGAGAGAAAGCGCGATTCCAGGACCGACTCGATCCATCCCGATGATGGCGTAGAATGGCCCGACGAGGTTTGGGATCGGGCCGAGTTCGCCGTTGGCGAACGGATTGTTCGGCCCGCCACGGGCACGCTCACCAAGCGCGGCCGCCCGCCGCATGGGGATGCGCCCAAGCAACAGGTGACTCTGCGCCTGCCGCGGGAGGTGATCGCCCATTTCAAGGCCGGGGGGGCCGGCTGGCAGACCCGGATCGGAGAGGTGCTCCAGCGCCATGTCGGCGATGCCCTTCACAAGAAGGCCTAGGACTCTCCTCCAGTCTGGCTCGGCCCGCGGGGATCCGCCTCGCCTCGCTCTCCGCCCTCGGCCTCTCCTCCCGCGGCCTCCGGCTCCTGGACCAGGTCCGGCTTGAGCGGCGACAAGACCCACAGGGTCAGCAAGGTGATCAGCGACAGAACCAGCGCCACGTCGTAGCTGCCGAGCCCGACCGCGGTCCCCATCGCCCCGGTCGCCCACAGGCTCGCCGCGGTCGCGGTGCCCTTGACGCTGTCGCGCTGCCTCAGGATCGCTCCGCCCCCGATGAAGCCCATGCCGGTGATGATCCCCTCGACGATCCGCGCCATCGCCTCCGGCTCCCCGACCGCCAGCGTCTCCGCCGCCTGGACGAGGCCGCACGCCGCCACCGCGACCAGCGGGAAGGTCCTGAGGCCGGCGCTTCGCTCCTCCTTCTCGCGATTCCATCCCACCGGCAAAGCGAGCAGATAGGCCGTGATCAGCGCCGCGAGATGGGGGACGATGTCGAACGGATTCGCTCCGAAAATCTCCGCCATGCAAATTCTCTCCGATCGGTCCGGAAAAGACCGTAGCCGCAACCGGCGCCAATGCAAAAGGCCGCCCCCTCGCGGGAGCGGCCTTCCGGGGGGCGGCTCGAGGGCCGCCCCCTTCGCCTGGGGTGGGATCAGGCGATATAGGCGTCGACTCCGAGGAGCATCTCGGCCTGGGCCATGTCGAAGGTCGGCATGTCGTCGCCGCCCGAGCTGCCGGCCGGAAGGAAGGCCGAGATCAGCGGGTCGCTCATCGAGGCGGAGGCGCTTCCGCCGGCCGCTCCGGTCACCGTGACGTAGACGGTGGCGGTGTCGCTGGCGTGGAAGCCGTCCTCGACGACATAGGTGAAGCTGTCGACGAGAGTCTCGCCCGGAGCGAGGTCGATCCCCGCCGCCGAATAGGTCACCGTCCGGCTCGACGGGTCGAACGAGACCGTGCCGAGCGTTGCGCCGGTGCCGACCGACAGGATCCGGCTCGAGTTGGCGCTTCCGTCCACGTCGATCTCGTTCGAGACGAGCGTCGAGTAGAGGTTGCCGGTCGTCTGGCCCTCGCCGATCGCGACCTGGTCGTCGACCGCGACGATGGCGTCGTTGACGCCCTGGATGATCATTCCGACGACATATTTCTCGCCCTCGGCGCCGAAGACGGTGAACCAGGTCTCCTGTTGCTGGTCGAAGTTGAGGCTGTCGCTGCTGTCATGGTCGGCGGTGAACGAGAGGATGCCCGCTTCGAGGTCGAACTCGACCGTTCCGAGCGCGTGGCTGGCGTCGACCCCGACGATGTCGAAGCTGAACGATTCCACGAGCGGACCCCAGATATTGTCCTCGGTGCCGTCCTCGGCGACGAACCAATAGGCGTCCCACTCGGGCATCTCGGCCGGGGGGGTGACTCCGGTGATGGTGACGGTCGCCGTGGCGGTCGAGGTGAGTCCGCCCGCATCGGTGATCGTGTAGGTGAAGCTGTCGGTCGCGGTCTCGCCGTCCTCGAGATCGATGAAGATCTTGCCGGCGTCGTACTGGACCATTCCGTCCTTATCGACCGTCACCGTGGCGCCCTTGGCGGAGATCGCCTGGACCGAGGTCACGACGAAGGAGTCGCCGTCCGGGTCGCTGTCGTTGCCGAGCAGCTGGGCGGTGACGTCGGTCGCTCCGGCGTCCTCGGCGAGCGTCAGCTTGTCGGCCACGGCGACCGGGGCCTCGTTCTGGGTCACGCCGGTGATCGTCACCGTCGCCGTGGCGGTGGAGACGTGGCCGTTGCCGTCGGTGATCGTGTAGGTGAAGCTGTCGGTCGCGGTCTGGCCGTTGTCGAGGTCGGCGAAGATCGAGCCGGCGTCGTAGCTGACCTTTCCGTCGGGACCGATGCCGACGATCGCGCCCTGGGCGGAAACCGCCTGGACCGAGCTGACGACCAGCGAGTCGCCGTCGGGGTCGCTGTCGTTGCCGAGCAGGGAGGCGGTGATCTCGGTCTTGCCGGCGGTCTCGGACAGGGTCAGCGAGTCGTTCTGGGCGACCGGGGCCGCATTGGCCTGGATGAGGTCGACGAGCTTGAAGGTGCCGTCGGAGAATTGGATTCGCTCGGCGCTGAACAGGCGGTCCTCGCCGTCCGGACGGCCGGAGCGCAGGTCGCGGACGATGACCGAGCCGTTGAGGCCCTCGAAAACCCGGTAATCGGAGCGCTTGCCGGCGTAGACGATCATGTCCTGGCCGTTGCCGCCGTCGATGACGTCGTTGCCGGCGCCGCCCGAAATCAGGTCGCTGCCGTTGCCGCCGTCGATAGTGTCGTTGCCGGCGCCGCCGTTGATCGTGTCGTTGCCGTTTTCGCCGAAGATGCTGTCGTCCTGGGCGGTGCCGTTGATCGTCTCGGCTTTGTGGGTTCCGTTGAAGATAGCCATTGTCTGATGTCCTTTACGCTACTGGCCCGGTTGCCGGGCGTGGGGGTCCGGCCCCCGCCGAAGGGCGGGGGCGCTGGGTCGGGTCGATGAAAGGATGAGGCGCGAGAACGCCGCGTGGGGGTCAGCCGACCCTGGTTCCGGTGTTCTTCATGATTACGCTTACTCCCTGACCGTCCGGCGCCTCTGCGGCCGATCGGCAGGGGCGCTTTTGGCGCCGCGGCTTTTCCGGGCGATGTCGCGGGCTCGGGATTAGTGTCTCAATTGTTTCCGAATTCGCGGCGGCGACGGCAGGAACCTGCCCCGCCGGCCGCTTGTTCTGATATCGGAACGGCCATGCCACGCTATTTTTTCAACGTCTGCGGCGACGGCTTCGAGGAGACCGACCTCGTCGGCAAGACTTGCGCCAACGACGTCGCGGCTCTGGCCGAGGCCCTGACCGAGGCGAGCCGCGTCCTTCACCGGCGGCTCCGCGAAGACGCCCTCTCCGACTGCGGAATGATCGAGATCGAGGACGAGCGCCACCGCTCCATCCTCACCCTGCCCCTCCGCGCCGCGGCTTATTGAGGGTCACGAGCCCCAGGGCGGGAGCGGCGGACCGACCGGCCGCTCAGCAATGGTGACAGTATACATTTTTGGAGTCCGCCAGCCGCTTAGCACGCGGCATAATTGTATACTGTCACCCTTTTTTTGAGACCACTGCCCCGATGCGGAGATCCGACTGGAGATGCGGATTTTGGATGACTTACCGGGGGTGGTAGCTTGCCCCCCATGCCGCGCATACGGCAAATAGTGACAGTATACATTTTGGCGTCCGAGCAGCGGCTTTGCACGCGGCATAATTGTATACTGTCACCCTTTTTTGAGACCAGTGCCCGGATGCGGAAATCCGACTGGAGATGCAGATTTTGGATGACTTACCGGGGGTGGTAGCTTGCCCCCATGCCGCGCATCGCCCGACTCGTCGTGCCCGAAATCCCGCATCACGTGACCCAGCGCGGCAACCGGCGCCAGCGCGTGTTCTTCGGAGCCGCGGACGGCCGGCTGTACCTGCGGCTGCTTCGCGAGGGCTGTGCGAAGGCCGGGACAAGGGTCTGGGCCTGGTGCCTGATGCCCAACCATGTCCATCTCATCCTGGTGCCGTCGAACGAGGACGGGCTCAGGGGGGCGCTCGCCGAGCCGCACCGGCGCTACTCGGCGACGGTCAACCAGCGCTGGGGCTGGAAGGGCCATCTGTGGCAGGAGCGGTTCGGCTCTTTCCCGATGGACGAGGCGTGGCTGATCGCCTGCGCCCGCTATGTCGAGCTCAACCCGGTGCGAGCCGGCCTGGTGCGGCGGCCGGAGGACTGGCGATGGTCGAGCGCAAGCGCGCATCTCGGGCTCGGCCCGGACGCGCTCGGCGAGAGCGGTGCCCTGCTCGAGAGGATCCCGCATTGGCGGGGCCTGCTCGACGGCGGCCTCGACGACGCCGCGCTCGCCGCGATCCGCGCCCGCGAGAGGACCGGCCACGCTCTTGGCAGCGCGGCGTTCCTCGAGTCGGTGAAAGCGCGGCTCGGCCGCGAAGTCGCGCCGCGCCCGCGGGGGCGACCGGGCAGCGTTAAATAGCGACGGTATAACTTGCCTCGGCCCGGCACCGCCCGAGAGCGCCGAAAATGTATACTGTCACGGGTTAGGGGTGCCGAGGTCTGACCGAGGCGAGCCGGCCGTTTCAAAAAGGGTGACAGTATACAATTATGCCGCGTGCAAGGCGGCTGCTCCGACGCCAAAAATGTATACTGTCACCATTTGCTCTATGTCCCCCTGTCGCGGGGGCTTGGGTGGAGGGCCTTGCCTTCAGCCGCCCCAAGGCGCGGGGGGCGGCGGGACCGGGCGGCCAAGGTCGAACTCGACCCGGAAGAAGCGCCCCGGCCGCCGAAGCTCATAGGCGAAGATTCGGTCGCGCGCCTCCATCGCCCAGACGTTGGCGGCGGAGGCGGGAATCTTCTCGCGCTCGAACAGCGCCTTGGAGAAAGGGTCGGCCGGAAACTCCTGCCGGGCCGCGGACCCGGCCGCGACGGTGTCGCCGCCATATTGGGTCAGCTTGTCCTCGCTTCCGTCCGAGTGGCGATGGTCGTGCTTGAGCCGAAGGCCGACGGTCCGGCGGCTCACCACCCAGGTCCGCGAGCGATCCTCGCCGACGTGGAAGGGGATCCGGATCTCCTCGGCGCTGCACTTGCGCACATGCATCACCAGCCGCTTGCCGGCGAAGGCGGAGTCGGCCTCCGTCGCCGGGCTTGCGATGCGCCCCTCGAACGCCTTCCCGCAATGGGCCGCCAGCCGCTCGAAGAAAGCGTCCTGCGGACCGGCGGCCTCGCGCGGCGCCGCGCACCCGGCCACCGAGGCCGCCAGCAGGAGAAACGGGGCTGTCTTCATTCGCAACCGCTAACGCCCTTCGCCGCCCAGCGCCAGCTTGGCCGATCGGTTGTGCAGGCGACCTCGCAGGACCGGGGCCGGGCATCCATGGCCGCGAAAGGCGCCCTTCACAGGTTTCTGAAAACTTTTGCAGCCCGTGCCCGCCGGCGACCGGCTCGTGGCGGGATTGCGCCCCCGCGAACCGGCCGCCTCGCCACTCGCCCGGGCGTCGCGACCCATTCGCCGCCTGCGGCCCCGCGCCGATCCGGCAGCGGCGCGGCACCGACCGTGCAGCCGCCCGACACCGACCCGGCGCCGACCCGGCAGCCGCCCGGCACCGATACGGCGCCGACCCGGCACGGGTCCGGCACCGGCCCGGCACTCGCCGCACGGTGACCGGCAGGATTCGTTCTTTCTCCGTTCTGGAGGTCCCGAGGTTTTTGCGCTATGATGAGGCGGGAGCAGAAATCGATGCGCAAGCCGGGATCCGCCGTCCGACTCGAGCCGATTCGGCCAGCACTGATCGGTAAAACCGATCAGGTCGACGCCACTGATCGGAAAGTTTTTTGTTTTTCAGCCAACTTCGGAACTTCCGGCCTCCCGGGCCGCCCATCGGCGGTTTCAGCCCGGGCGGATTCTCGCTTATGGAGGCCGAACGTCCCAAACCCTCCGGCCAGGAGTCGCTGATGCGCCGCTTCCTCCCCCTTCTCCTCCTCGCCGCCTGCAGCGCCTCGGGCGGAAGCAATGCCGCCGCCGCCCAGCAGGCCTCGTCCGGCGATCGCCCCTTCGCGGTCCGCCCGATCACGACGTTCGACGAGCCCTGGGCGATGGCCTTCCTGCCCGGCCCCGGCACCCGCGCCCTGGTCACCGAGAAGAAGGGCAGGCTGAAGCTGCTCTGGAACGAAATCGGCCGGGTCGGCGACGTCGCCGGCGCTCCGAAGGTGGATTATGGCGGCCAGGGCGGCTTCGGCGACGTCGTCCTCCACCCCGATTTCGCCCGCAACCGCCTGGTCTATTTGAGCTGGGTCGAGGGCGGCCAGGGCGGCAATCGCGGCGCCGTCGTCGGCCGGGCGCGATTCCGCGAGGGAGACGGCAAGGGCGTCCGCCTGGAGGGGCTGCAGGTGATCTGGAGGCAGTCTCCCAAGCTCAGCGGCCGAGGCCATTACGGCCACCGGATCGCCTTCGGCCCCGACGGCAAGCTCTACGTCTCGAACGGCGACCGCCAGGAATTCACTCCAGCCCAGGACATGGGCGGGACTCTCGGCAAGATCGTCCGCCTCAACGACGACGGCACCGTGCCGCGCGACAATCCGTTCGCGAGCCGCGGCGGAGTCGCCGCCCAGATCTGGAGCCTGGGCCACCGAAACCCGCTCGGAATCGCCTTCGACGCGCGCGGCCGGCTGTGGGACGTCGAGATGGGCCCGAAGGGCGGCGACGAGCTCAACCTCGTCCTTCGCGGCCGGAATTACGGCTATCCGATCGTATCGAACGGCGACCATTATGACGGCAAGGACATTCCCGACCATCCGACCCGGCCCGAATTCGAGGCGCCCAAGGTCTGGTGGACCCCGGTCATCTCGCCCGGCAACATGATCTTCTATTCCGGCAACGCCTTCCCCCAGTGGAAGGGCGACGCGCTCATTGCCGGACTGTCGAGCAAGGCCTTGATTCGGGTCGACATCGACGGCGACAGGGCCCGCGAGGCCGAGCGCTGGGACATGGGCCAGCGAATCCGCGACGTCGAGCAGCGGCCCGACGGCTCGGTCTGGCTGCTCGAGGACGGGCCCAGGGGCCGGCTGCTCAAGCTGAGCCCGAGGCGCTAGCGGCGGCGGCGCATCGCCTCGGTCACCGCCTCGAGCATCGGCGGGTCGGCCAGGAGGAAGGTGGTGCAGCTGCTTGCGACCCGGTGGCCGCCGCCGAGCCGCAAGGGCGGGTAGAGGATGACGATTCGGCTTCGGCCGGGCGCGAATTCCTGCTCGCAGGCGGCCGATTGGGGACGGCCGTGGCGCTCGAGGTCGACCACCGGCGGCGCCCGGCCCGCGAGGGTCCGCCGGACGCGCAGCCGCTCGCCCCGCCCGGTGCGGTCGTCATAGGGCCTGGCGAGCTCGACCTCGACCAGCGCCGCGGCGCCCTCGGCAAGCTCGGCGGCCAGGCGCCGGCGCCCGGAGTCGGAATCGGGGGGCTGCCTGCAGGAGCAGGCCAAAGCGGCGGTCTCCGCGGCCGCGGCCAGGAGCAGGGCAAGCAGCTTGTGTCGCATCGAGGCGCCTCCACGGCGGGGCCGGCTCGCCCCGGCCTTAGCGCGAAGCTACACCCGACGGTAGCGGAAGTACCAGACCTCGTGCCCCTTGCGCCGCGCCTTGGCCTCGTAGCGCGTCTCCGGCCAGCCGCCGGGCCGGACGAGGAAGTCGCGGGCGCTCTCGGCCAGCCATTCGAAGTCGGTGCGGCGGCTCATCACCATCATCGCCCAGCGGCAATAGGTCGGATCGTCGGTCCCGAGCCGGAACTCGCCGCCGGGCTTCAGCTTCGCCGCGATGAGGTCGAGCGGGCCGGGATTGACCATCCGCCTTTTGGCGTGCCGCGCCTTCGGCCAGGGGTCGGGATGGAGCAGGTAGACGAAGGACAATGCGCCGTCCGGCACGCGCTCGAGCACGTCGAGCGCGTCGCCCATGTGGAGCCGGATGTTGGGCAGCCGCCGGTCGCGAACGTGCTGGAGGGCCCCGACCACCCCGTTGAGGAACGGCTCCGCCCCGACGAAGCCGTGGTCCGGAAGCAGGTCGGCGCGATACGCGAGATGCTCACCCGAGCCGAAGCCGATCTCGAAATGCAGCGGCCGCTCGTCGCCGAACAGGGTTTCCGACGAGACCGGGCCGTCCGCCGGCACCGACAAGACGGGCAGCAGCCGCTCGAGCAGCTCCGACTGCACCGGCCGAAGCTTGTGGCCGGAGCGGCGGCCGTACAGGCGCCGGATGGTACTGGGATCGTTCACGTCGAGCGGCTTATCCCGGACCCATGAGATTCGCCATCGCCGCCGCCGCCTTATGCTGCTCCGCGCCCGCCGCGGCGACCGGCGGATTCCTCTGCTCCTCCGCCGACGGCAAGGGGCCCGCGCTCAGCCTGGTCATCGGCCACGGCATTCCGGGCGGAGTCGTCGGCGCTTCGCTCAGGGAGGACGGGCGCTGGCGCTCCACGCTCGACTCGAAGGAAAGGCTCGTCGTCGATCAATGGTGGATCGACCGCGAACGGACCTGGATCGATCTCGTCCATGCGGAGACCGGCGCCTACGAAGCGCAGCTTCGAGTCCGCAACCAGGGCTTCGGCGGAACCGGGACCCTGGTCCGCAACGGCCGCACCTTCCCGGTGCGCTGCTCCCAGGACTAGAGCGCCGCCTTCAGCTTCTCGACCAGGTCGGTCTTCTCCCAGGTGAACCGGTCGCCGTCGGGCTGGCGGCCGAAATGGCCGTAGGCGGCGGTCGCCAGGTAGATCGGCTTGTTGAGGCTGAGATGGGTCCGGATGCCCTTGGGAGTCAGGCTGACGAGGGTCGGAAGCACCTGCTCGAGCCGCTCGGCGGTCACTCCGTTGGTCTCGGTGCCGTGCAGGTCGACGTAGAGCGACAGCGGCTCGGCGATTCCGATCGCGTAGGAGAGCTGGATGGTGCAGCGCCTGGCGAGTCCGGCGGCCACCACGTTCTTGGCGAGGTACCGGCTGATATAGGCGGCCGAGCGGTCGACCTTGGTCGGGTCCTTGCCGCTGAACGCTCCGCCCCCGTGCGGCGCCGCTCCGCCATAGGTGTCGACGATGATCTTGCGGCCGGTCAGCCCGGCGTCGCCGTCCGGGCCGCCGATCTCGAAGCGGCCGGTCGGGTTGACGTAGATCTTGGTCTCGTCGGTGATGAAGCCCTCCGGCAGCACCTCGTGGAACACGCCCACGACATAGTCGCGAAGCTCCTTGTAGAGGGCGGGATCGCAGCCTTCGCGGCCGTCGTCGCAATAGCCGGCGGCATGCTGGGTCGAAACCACCAGCGCCGTCGCCCTGACCGGTTCGCCATTCTCATATTGGAGGGTCACCTGGCTCTTGGCGTCGGGCTCGAGGAAAGGCGCGGCGCCGCTGTGCCGGTCCGCGGCGAGGCGCTCGAGGATTCGGTGCGAATAATAGAGCGTCGCCGGAAGCAGGTCGGGCGTCTCGTCGGTCGCATAGCCGAACATGATGCCCTGGTCGCCGGCGCCCTCGTCCTTGTTGCCGCTCTCGTCGACGCCTTGGGCGATATGCGCGGACTGGCCGTGGAGGTGGTTCTCGAAGCTCGCCGTCTGCCAGTGGAAGCCCTCCTGCTCGTAGCCGATCTTCTCGACGACGTGCCGGACGGCCTGCTCGATCTCGTCGCGGACCCCCGGCGCCCAGCCGTGGGTGTCGGCGAACTGGGTTTCGTCATAGACGCCCTTGCAGCGTATCTCGCCGCCGATGACGATGCGCTGGGTCGTCACAAGAGTCTCGCAGGCCACCCGGGCTTGCGGATCCTTGCCGATGAACAGGTCCACCACCGCATCGGAAATCTGGTCCGCGACCTTGTCGGGATGGCCTTCCGAGACCGATTCGGACGTGAAGAGGTAAGAGTTGCGCATCGGGATCAACCGGCCTTCCTGGGATGAAGAGGGAGGGTAGGATATAAAGATATCCTTATATGTGGGCTCCCTAGCCGCCTTTGCGCCGTCCTGCAATCCGATCCGAAGCGAGGCCGAGAAGCACCAGGACGAGAGCGAAGGCCAGCGGAAGCGCGTTGCCGAGCCGGGCGAAGGGAGTCGGCGGCTTGGGCGGCGGCAGCCGCGAGTCGATGACCCCGGCCCGGCGCCAGGGCAGGCTGGCGAGGAGCCTGCCGTCCGAATCGACGACCGCGGAGATTCCGGTCGGAGTCGCTCGAAGCACCGGCAGCCCCTCCTCGAGCGCCCTCAGGCGCGCCTGGGCGAGATGCTGGGGCGGGCCCCAGGCCCCAAACCAGGCGTCGTTCGAAGGGTTGAACAGGAAGTTCGGCCGGTTGCCCCGCTCCACCACCTCGCCGGAGAAGATGATCTCGTAGCAGAGCTGGAAGCCGACCTTGCCGACGATCGGCAGGTCGAAGCTGCGAGGGCCTGGCCCCGGCTCGAAATCGATGTCGCCAGGCGCGAGGCGCGACAGGCCGAGGCTGGAGAGGATCGGCCGCATCGGCAGATATTCGCCATAGGGGACGAGGTGGGCCTTGTCGTAGCGTGCGAGGATTCGCCCGGCCGGGTCGATCGCGAACACGCTGTTCGTGGCGCTTGTCACCTCGATCCCGTCGGGCGAGCGCCAGGTCACTCCGCCGGTGAGCAGCAGGTCGCGGTCTCCGAGCATCGCCGAGACCGAGCGCCGGACCCGCGCCGCCCGGGCGACGTGCCCGGGGTCGCGAAGGCCGTTCTCGAGCGGCCGGGTCACCGCCGCCTCCGGCCACAGCAGCAGCCGAGGCTGGTCGGGCCCGCCGGTGGAATAATTTTCCAGCCGGAGCAAATTCTCCTCTTCGAAGCCCTCGCGCCATTTGTCCTGCTGGCCGATATTCGGCTGGACGATCCGGATCGCCGGTCCGCCCGTCCCCGGGTTTGGCCCCGCGGGCAGCATCCCGGCCCCGATGAAGGCGCCGGCGAGGACGGCCGCCCTCATCGCGCTGGCCCATTGGCGCAAGGCGAGCATGAGAAGGATTCCGGCGAGGAGCGCGGTCAGCCCGGAAAGGCCGTAAGTGCCGATCAGCCGCGCGGAGTCCGCCACCTTCGTCGGCAGCAGGACGACTCCGAGCGGGTTCCAGGCGAAGCCGGTGAACAAGGACGCGCGGAGATATTCGGTGAGGGTCCAGGCGGCTGGGAAGAAGAGGATCAAGCGCAGGTTGTCGCTGCGCCCCCAGCGCCACGCCAGGCCCGCGGCGGCGGCCGGGAAGGTGGCGAGGTAGAGCGACAGCAGGACCACGGCGGCGTAGCCGAGCGAGGCCGGCATCTCGGACTGGAAGGTGAAGGCGGTGGCGATCCAGTTGAGCCCGAGCGCGAAATGGCCGACCCCGAACCACCAGCCCCGGGCGAGTGCGGTTCGAAGGCCGGGAGCCTCTCGGGCGAGCCACAGCAGGAGCGCCACCGCGGCCAGGGTCAGGGGCCACAGTGCGAGCGGCTCGAAGCCGAAGGCCGAGGCGAGGCCGGCGACGAAGGCGAGGGCGAGGCGCTTCACCGGCCCGTCATTGCGGGGAGCGGAGCGGCGACGCAATCCAGAAAGGCATCCGCGCCCGGCCGCGCCGCTTCCCACTCGACAAGCCCGGGGTCGCGATGACAAAGGCTGCGAATGAACCTGCCGCCCTTCCACCTCGCCTTTCCGGTCCACGATCTCGACGCGGCGCGCGCCTTTTAC
Organism: Allosphingosinicella sp.; assembly: GCA_036386795.1. Classification (GTDB taxonomy): domain Bacteria; phylum Pseudomonadota; class Alphaproteobacteria; order Sphingomonadales; family Sphingomonadaceae; genus Allosphingosinicella. The sequence goes on along the minus strand of DASVUZ010000036.1, from coordinate 6,069 downwards.
GGCGGCCTGCTCGGCTGCCCGGAAGGCCGGAGCGCGCCCGAGTGGATCGATTTCGACTTTTTCGGCCACCAGATCGTCGCCCATCTCGACCCGTCGATGGAGCCTCGCCAGGCCCATAATGCGGTCGACGGCCACGACGTCCCCGTTCCCCATTTCGGAGCGGTGCTCGACATGGCCGCCTGGGAGGCGCTCGCGGAGCGGCTGAGGGAGGCCGGGACCGGCTTCGTCATCGAGCCGACCGTCCGGTTCCGGGGCCTTCCGGGCGAGCAGGCGACGATGTTCTTCCTCGACCCGTCGGGCAACGCCCTCGAGATCAAGGCGATGAAGACCCCCGGCGACCTTTTCGCGCGCTGAGCGGCGGCCGTGGCGGAAGTCAGAATCGGCCGCTCGCTCTCGGCCAGCCCGGCCAATCTGGTCCGGCTCGGCTGCACCTTGATGATGGCGGGCAAGGGCGCCGAAGCCGTCGCCATCGTCGAGCGCACGCTCGAGGACCATCCGAACGACCCGCTGTGGCTCGAGGCGGCCCGGACCGTGCTCAGCTACGGAGTGCCCGGCTATCACCGCTCGATGCTGGCCGACACCGCCCGCAACGAGGCTTATGCGAGCGCCATCCGGGAATCGGTGAGGCCGGGCGACGTGGTGCTCGACATCGGCGCCGGCTCCGGCCTGCTCGCGATGATGGCCGCCGAGGCCGGAGCGGCGAAGGTGGTCGCCTGCGAATCGAATTCCGCGCTCGCCTCGACCGCTCGGGCGATCGTCGAGAGCAACGGCCTGAGCGACCGGATCGAGGTCGTCGCGTCCAAATCCACCGCGCTCGAGCGCTCCGGAGCGCTCGAAGGCGGAGCCGACCTCATCGTCTCGGAGATCTTCTCGCACACGCTGATCGACGAGGGCGCGATCGAATCGCTCAACCATGGCGTGAAAAAGCTGGCCAGGCCGGGGGCCAGGATCGTCCCGGCCTCGGCCTCGGTCGAGGTCGCTCTGGTCGATTATGACGGCGACATCTTCCCGCCGATCGGCCGGGTCTCGGGGTTCGACCTCAGCCTGTTCGACCGCCACGTGCCGGGCTCGATCACGGTTCCGACGAAGAGCCGGCACCTGAAGCCGAGAAGCCCGGCGGCGACCCTGTTCGGCTTCGACTTCACGCTCGGCGAGGCCCCCGCCGAGGGCCGGCAGAGCCTCGTCCTCAAGTCGGGCGGCGGGCGGGTGACCGGAGTCGTCCAGTGGATAATCCTCCAGCTGACCGATCGGGTCGCCTTCGAGAACGCGCCCGGCCGCGGGCTGTGGTCGCACTGGCCGTGCGTCGTCTATCCCTTCGATTCGCCCCTGGAGACGACGGCCGGGGACGAGGTCCGGATCGAAGCCTGGCACGATTCGCTTCGGCTTCGGATATGGCGCTAGGCAGGGCTCCGACCGCCTTGAAGCTTGCACTCCGGGCTTCGGCGGGGCACAGCCCGCAAATATGTGCCGATTCAGCGGCCCCACGCGTTGGGAGGCCGCAAGCATGACCTTTGAGGTGAACGTGACCTTCTATCCCACCCGCGCCCTGACGGGCCGCGCCGACTGATGAGCCTCCACGATCCCAAGGCGATCAATATCGCCATAATCGGCGTCGGCAATTGCGCGAGCTCGCTCGTGCAGGGGCTCGCCCATTACCAGAATGGCGGCGCCAACGACCAGATCGGGCTGATGCACTGGGACCTGGGCGGCTACCGGCCCAAGGACATCAGGATCGTCGCCGCCTGGGACATCGACCGCCGCAAGGTCGGCAAGGACGTCGCCGGGGCGATCTTCGAGAAGCCCAATTGCACGGCGATATTCTGCGACCATGTCCCGACCAGCGGAGTCGAGGTCGAGATGGGCCGGATGCTCGACGGCTATTCCGAGCATATGGCCGAATGGCCCGACGACCGGACCTTCCTTCCCGCCGATTCGCCCCAGCCCGACAAGGCCGACGTCGTCCGCCGGCTCCGCGAGACCGAGACCGACGTCCTCCTCAACTATCTTCCGGTGGGAAGCCAGGAGGCGACCGAATTCTACGCGGAATGCGCGCTCGAGGCCGGAGTGGCGTTCGTCAACAACATCCCGGTGTTCATCGCCTCGGACGAAGCCTGGGCGGAGCGGTTCCGGGCGGCCGGGGTTCCGATCATCGGCGACGACATCAAGGCCCAGCTCGGAGCGACCATCGTCCACCGGGTGCTGACCGATTTGTTCAAGAAGCGCGGAGTGAAGCTCGAGCGGACCTACCAGCTCAACACCGGCGGCAATACCGACTTCCTCAACATGTCGAACCGGAAGCGCCTCAAGTCGAAGAAGATCTCGAAGACCGAGGCGGTCCAGTCGGTCGCCGAGCACCGGCTCGACGACGACAATATCCATGTCGGCCCCTCCGACTATGTCGCCTGGCAGAACGACAACAAGGTCTGCTTCCTGAGGATGGAAGGCTCGATGTTCGGCGGCGTGCCGATGAACCTCGAGCTTCGGCTGTCGGTCGAGGACAGCCCCAATTCGGCGGGCGTGGCGATCGACATGATCCGCTGCGCCAAGATCGCCAAGGACCGCGGCCTGGCCGGGCCCGTCCACCCGGCCGCGGCCTATTTCTGCAAGCACCCGCCGGTCCAGACCACCGACGACGAAGCCCATGAGGCGCTGGAGCGGTTCATCCGCGGATAGGGACGGGTAAACCGTTCGTGTCGAGCGAGGTCGAGACAGCCTGACGAGCGAAGCCTAGGCCCGGGTTCAGGCCAGCATCTCGGCTGCGCTCGATCGGGCCCTTCGACTTCGCTCGGGGCGAACGGTGTGGCCGGCTAAGCCCGGGGGCCGCCATATCTTCCGTCCCAAGTCCTTCGATACGGGCCTTCGCCTTCGCTCAGTCCCTACTCAGGATGAGCGGGGGGGGGGCGGGGAATGCGCTCGTTTTCGCTCATCCTGAGTAGCCGTTGAGCCTGTCGAAACGGTGTATCGAAGGACCGGCCTCACCCCGCCCGGCCATATTTTCCGTCGTCCTTCGATACGGGTCTTCGCCTTCGCTCAGTCCCTGCTCAGGATGAGCGGGGGAGATGCGCTCGGCCGCTCATCCTGAGTAGCCGTTGAGCCTGGCGAAACGGCGTATCGAAGGACCGGGCCTCAGCCCGCCCCGCCATATTTTCCGTCGACATAGAGCAGCGGATCCACGTCCGCCCTTACCGTCACCTCCTCCACCTCGCCGATGAAGATGGAATGGGTGCCGTAGGGAAAATGGCGGATCCGGCGGCACAGGATCGCGGCCTGGGCGTCGGCGAGGCGGGGCGGGCGGGCGCAGTCGACCTGCCAGCCTTCGGCGAAGCGAAGGGCCTGCTGGCTGCGGTCGGCGAACATCTGGGCGATCGATTCCTGGGTCCGGTGGAGGACGTTGACGCAGAAATGCGAGACGTCCTCGAGCGGGCTGTGAAGCGAGGCGGTCCGGTTGATGCAGATCAGGAGGCTGGGCGGATCGAGCGACAGCGACGACATCGCCGTGGCGGTGATCCCCATCGGCTCGCCGGCGACGCAGACGGTGATGACGTTGACGGTCGAGGCGACGCGGCGCATCGCCTGCTTGAAGTCTCTGGAAAGGTCCGCACCCGTGGACGCCATGGCTTTCCCGCCCATGGCCGGGAAGCGTCGCCCTGGCAATGGCTTAGCCGGGCGCCAGACTTGGGCGGCTTCGCAAATACCGGTTCTTGCTAGGAAATTCCGGAAACTCCGATTATCCTCGCGAGTCGAGGGACGGGGGACCATGCTCGAATTCATCGCCGCACCGGCGAACCTGCCATTTTCGGTGGCGCTTCTGCTCATGCTGATGATCGGAGCGGTCGAGGCGCTCGGCCTCGGGGCGTCGGCGGTCCATCTCGACGCCGACATGGACGTGGACGGAGGCGACCTGCTCGCCTGGCTCGGAGTCGGACGGGTGCCGCTGCTGATGCTGATCGTCGTCTTCCTCGCCCTGTTCGGGCTCGCCGGCCTCGCCATCCAGCAATTCGCCGGACCGCTCGACCTTTGGATCGCCACTCCGGCGGCCGTGGCGGCGGCGCTTCCGCTGACCGGGCTCGGAGCCCGCGGCCTCGCCCGGATCATGCCCCAGGACGAGACCACTGCGGTCAGCCTCGACAGCCTGGTCGGCAAAAGGGGCACGATCACGATCGGGACGGCCCGCCGAGGCTCGCCCGCCCAGGCCCGGGTCAAGGACGACCACGGCCAGGTCCATTATGTGATGATCGAACCCTATGACGACGATCATTCGCTCGGCGAGGGCGAGACCGTCCGGCTCGCCCATCGCCAGGGCAACATCTTCATCGCGATCGGCAAGACCGAAGGCCTCGATTCCCGGTTCGACGTCCTTCCGACGGTGAGCTGGCCGATTTCAAACAGGAGAGACTGAACATGGTCCAGATGGCCATCTATGCGGGGATCGTCCTCGCCGCCCTGCTCATCCTCGGGCTGATCATCACCCGGCTCTACCGCCGGGCGACCAAGGAGATCGGCTTCGTTCGGACCGGCTTCGGCGGGGAGAAGGTCGTCATCAACGGCGGCGCCCTCGTCCTTCCGGTCCTCCACGAGACGATGCCGGTGAACCTCAACACCGTCCGGCTGGCCGTCGAGCGGAAGAATGTCGACGCCCTTATCACGCTCGATCGCCTGCGGATCGACGTGAAGGCCGAATTCTACGTCCGGGTCCGCCCCGACCGCGAATCGATCGCCATCGCCGCCCAGACGCTCGGCCTTCGAACCATGCACCCGGAGAATTTGAAGGAGCTGATCGAAGGCAAGTTCGTCGACGCGCTGCGCTCGGTCGCCGCGGGGATGACGATGAACCAGCTCCACGAGCAGCGCGCCGACTTCGTCCAGAAGGTCCAGCAGGTTTCCGCGGCCGACCTCGCGATGAACGGCCTCGAGCTCGAATCGGTGTCGCTGACCGGACTCGACCAGACCTCGATCGAGCATTTCAACGCCAACAACGCCTTCGACGCGGAGGGCCTGACCAAGCTCACCGAGCAGATCGAGCTCCGCCGCAAGACGCGCAACGACATCGAGCAGGAGACGAGGGTCCAGATCGAGGCGAAGAATCTCGAGGCGGCGCGCAAGAGCTTCGAGATCGGCCGAGACACCGAATTCGCCCGATTGGAGCAGGAGCGCGAGGTCGAGGTCCGGCGCGCGGCCCAGAATGCCGAGGTCGCCCAGCAGCAGGCCGAGCGCCAGCGCGAGGCCGACGAGGCGAAGATCACCGCCAAGCGCCAGGTCGACAGCGCCCAGATCGAGGCCAACAAGGTCGTCGAGCAGGCCAGGATCGCCCAGACCCAGGCGGTCGAGATCGCCCGCCAGGAGCAGCAGATCGCGATCCAGAACAAGAGCCGCGAGGAAAGCCAGGCCAAGGCCGAGGCCGACAAGGCCCGGGCCGAGGCGGTCGCCGCCGAGGAGAGGGTCGGAACCGCCCGCGAGACCGAGGTCGCCGAGCGCGTCAAGCGGATCGAGCTGATCGACGCCAGCCGGGAGGCCGAGCGCAGCGCGATCGGGATCAAGGTCCAGGCCGACGCCGAGAAGCAGGCCGCCGCCGACCGCGCCGAGGCGATGCGCCTCGCCGCCGAGGGCGAGGCCGAGTCCGAGAAGCTTCGCGCCGAGGCTTCGCGGGTCCGCTTCGAGGTCGAGGCCGCCGGCCAGCGGGCGATCAACGAGGCGGCCAATCTGCTCTCGTCCGACCAGATCTCGCTGCAGACCAAGATGGCGCTTCTCAAGGTGCTGCCCGACGTGATCCGCGAAGCGGCCAAGCCGATGGAGGCGATCGATTCGATCAAGATCGTCCAGGTCGAGGGACTCTCCGGCGGCTCCAATGGAAGCGGCGGTGGAGGCTCCGGCGGCGAGGGCAACCTCGCCTCCAGCGCGGTCGCGGCGGCGCTTCGCTACCGGGCCCAGGCGCCGATCGTCGACGGGCTGATGAAGGAGCTGGGCTTCGACGGGTCGACGCTCGAGAATCTGGTCGCCGGTGCCGGCAACGGGGTGGCGGCGGCGGAGGCCCATGAGCCGCTGGTCGCGGTGGCGGTTAAAGCGCCCAAG
>DASVUZ010000035.1:0-7919 GCA_036386795.1 Allosphingosinicella sp. | reverse complement strand
AGCCGACGCGGCTGCAGGTTGCGACGATGCGGCCGGAAGACAGCGGCCGCGGCCTCGCCCGGCTGCCGCGCAGGCTGATGGCGCAGCTGGAGCTCGCCGAGGGCGACGTCATCGAAATCACCGGCAAGCGCGCCACCGCCGCCCGCGCCGTCGGCCCCTATCCCGAGGACGAGGGGCTCGACATCATCCGGCTCGACGGCCTCCAGCGCGCCAATGCCGAGATCGGCTCCGGCGACTTCGTCGAGGTCCGCAAGGCCGAATCGAAATCCGCCCAGCGCGTCGTCTTCGCGCCTGCCCAGAAGAATCTGCGCCTTCAGGGCTCGGGGCAGGCGCTGAAGCGCAGTTTCGGCATGAAGCCGCTCACCGCCGGCGACGTCGTCGCCACCACCGGCCAGCAGCAGATCCAGCGCGGCGACATCCCCCCCGAGCTCCGCCAGATGCTCAACGCGCCCGCTTACGCCCTGCAGGAAATCCGCCTCACCGTCGTCTCCACCGTCCCAAAGGGCATCGTCCATATCGATGCGAACACCGAGGTCGAGCTCCGCCCCGAATATGCCGAGGCGACCGAGACGCGGCGGGCCGACGTCACCTACGACGATCTCGGCGGTATCGGCACCACCATCGACCAGCTCCGCGAGATGGTCGAGCTGCCCCTGCGCTACCCTGAGATATTCGAGCGGCTCGGAGTCGATCCGCCCAAGGGCGTCCTCCTCTACGGCCCGCCCGGCACCGGCAAGACCCGCCTCGCCCGGGCCGTCGCCAACGAGAGCGACGCCAGCTTCTTCCACATCGCCGGCCCGGAGATCATGGGCTCGGCCTATGGCGAGAGCGAGCGCCGGCTTCGCGAGGTGTTCGAGGAGGCGGCCAAGTCGGCGCCGGCGATCATCTTCATCGACGAGATCGATTCGATCGCTCCCAAGCGCGGGCAGGTCCATGGCGAGACCGAGAAGCGCCTCGTCGCCCAGCTCCTCACCCTGCTCGACGGGCTCGAGCCGCGCCAGAATCTCGTCGTCATCGCCGCGACCAACCGCCCCGAGGCGCTCGACGAGGCGCTTCGCCGCCCAGGCCGCTTCGACCGCGAGATCATCATCGGAGTCCCCGACGAGGGCGGCCGCCGCGAGATCCTTGCGATCCACACCCGCGGAATGCCGCTCGACGGCGGAGTCGACATCAACGAGCTCGCCCGCCGCACCTTCGGCTTCGTCGGCGCCGACCTCGCCGCTTTGACCCGAGAGGCGGCGATCGAGGCGGTCCGCCGGATCATGCCCCAGATCAACCTCGACGAGGGGACGATCCCCAACGAGGTGCTCGACAATCTCTCGGTCAAGGGCAGCGACTTCGAGGAGGCTCTGAAGCGGGTCCAGCCCTCGGCGATGCGCGAGGTGATGGTCCAGGCGCCGACCACCCGCTGGGACGATGTCGGCGGAGTCGACGAGGCGCGCGAGCGGCTTCGCGAGGGCGTCGAGCTTCCCCTCAAGAGCCCCGAGGCCTTCAAGCGGATGGGCATACGCCCCGCCAAGGGGTTCCTGCTCTACGGCCCGCCCGGCACCGGCAAGACCCTCCTCGCCAAGGCGACCGCGCGCGAGGCGGAGGCCAATTTCATCGCCGTCAAATCCTCCGACCTCCTCTCCAAATGGTATGGCGAGAGCGAGCAGCAGATCGCGCGCCTGTTCGCGCGGGCCCGCCAGGTCGCCCCGACGGTGATCTTCATCGACGAGCTCGACAGCCTCGTTCCCGCTCGCGGCGGCGGGCTCGGCGAGCCGCAGGTGACCGAGCGCGTGGTCAACACCATTCTCTCGGAGATGGACGGCCTCGAGGACCTCGGCTCGGTGGTGGTCATCGGCGCCACCAACCGCCCCAACCTCATCGACCCGGCCCTGCTCCGCCCCGGCCGCTTCGACGAGCTGATCTACGTCGCCGTCCCGGACGAGGCCGGCCGCCGCAAGATCCTCGCCATCCACACATCGAAGATGCCGCTCGCCGCCGACGTCGATCTCGACCGCTTCGCCGCCCGAACCGAGCGCTTCACCGGAGCCGACCTCGAGGACCTGGTCCGCCGCGCCGGCCTGTTCGCGCTTCGAGGCTCGATCGAGGCCCGGGAGGTGACCGGCTCCGACTTCGAGATGGCTCTGGAGGAGACCCGAGCCTCGGTCACTCCGGAGATGGAAAAGGATTATGAGAAGATCCAGGCCAGCCTGAAGCAGGACGCGATGGGCTCGGGCGGCATAGGCTTCGTCAGCCCGGGCATGCTGACACCGAGGGGGCCGAAGGGGACGGAATAGGCGCCGGGCTACGCCCCTCCCCGTCACCCCGGACTCGATCCGGGGTCCACCTTCTTCGGCCGCCTACGCCGAAAGAATAGGTGGATACCGGATCAAGTCCGGCATGACGATTGGGACAGGCCGCCGTGCCGCCGTTGACGCCGACCCCGCCGCATGGTCGACACGTCATGGCCGCGTGACTCAGGGGGTAAGGATCACTTAAAAGGGACCGACGCGCCGTGACAGTTTGCATTTTCAGCCTCGCGTGCGGCACCCGCCGCCGGCTCGATGATCAGTCCCGGCGGCGGAAGGTCACCAGCCGACGGGCGGCGTCGGGCTCGGCTTCATAGCCCGCGTCCATCCAGCCCTTCGCCTGCGAATTGCCCGAATGGTTTGCCCACCACTCCCGATGCTTGTCGGCGGACTGGGGCAGGCCGCCGACGAGCGCGGCGACTTCGTCGAAGCGCAGGGTCACGACATTCCTGCCGCTCGCTTCCAGTCGTTCCCGCAAAGGCCGGTATTTGCGGCCCTTGTTCGACGCCCGCATCGCGGCCTCCTTCGGCTCTGCTTCCTCTTCCAACGCCCAGGCGGGAGCCTCGAGCGCCTCGGCGAGCCGCTGGCGCGTGGTCCTCGACCCATAGCCGCCGCCCCGCTCGATCCGGCTGATCCAGACTTGGCTGAGGCCGGCCTTGCGGGCCAGCCCCGCTTGGCTGAGCCCACGATAGCGCCGCCAGGCGGCAACCGGATGAAGACCGTCGTCGAGGATCAGGTCGAGCACCTCGCCGGGCATGGTCCCCTCGCCGGCCTCGATCCGGGCGAGGACCGTTTTGGCGTCGGCGACGTCCTCCCCTTCCTCGACGAGCGCCTTCAGGCGCGCATATTCGCTCGCCGGAAGGATCACCATCTCCGTGCCGTCCGGGGCCGAGAAGGTCTGCGGTTCGTAGCTCATCGCTCCATCCTCACTCATAGGCGGACCCGCGCGCCGCGACCTTGATCACGAGCAGGACGACCAGGTCGTCCGTGTAGATGACCCGCCAGTCGCCGACGCGAAGCCTCATCAGACCTTCTTCGCCCTTCAGGGCCTTCACATTATTGGCGAGCGAATCAGGATCGCTTGCCAGCAAAGCGATCTTCGATCGAATCCGCTTCGCGGTCGCCCGGTCGATCCGCCGGAGGGTCTTCTGGGCGGCCTTGCTATATTCGATCCGCTCCACCATCGATCACTGTCTAACATGAATTATTATAGACGGCAATAATGGATCATTCTGATTCGGCGCCCTTGCGTGCCATGAGCTGGGACCCACACGATTCCCGTTGCGCCGAAGGCCGGGATCCAGCGTCTCAATCGGTCGGCTGATTCCGGCCTCGCCGGGGAACTCCGGGGCTATTCCTTGGGGGCCCGTGCCAGGCACCGAGGATATAGCTTACGTTCCAAGCACCGGAACTGGTCGATTCGGACCTCGCCCGGGGCCCGCCGGTGCGGCCCGCCGGTGCCAGGTACCGAGGAAATAGCACGCAGGTGCCGCCGTCGCCGGTCAGGGCCCGCCGGTGCCAGGTACCCAGGAAATAGCCTACGTTCCAAGCGGCGGAACTGGTCGGCACCTCGCCCGGCGCTCAGACCGATTCGCCAGCGCTCTCCCTGGCCCGCGCCTTCGCCAGCCGCCATTCCACTCCGACGCAGGTGCCGCCGTCGCCGGTCAGGGTCAGCCGGCCGCTGAGCTGGCGGGCGAGGCTTCGCATCAGTCGCATGCCGAGACTGCCCTCGCGCACCGGTTCCTTCAGGCCGACCCCGTCGTCCCTGACCTCGAGCGAGCACAGGGAGCCATCGACCTTGAGCTCGATCGCGATCTGGCCCGACCTTCGGCCCGGAAAGCCGTGCTTGAGGGCGTTGGTCACCGCCTCGTTGACGATGAGGCCGATCGGCACGGCCTGGCCCGCATCCACCGTCAGCCTCGCGCAGCGCGTTCGAAGCTGGATCCGGCCCGAATGGGCGTCCCCGGCCCGCAAGGCCGCGACCAGCGAGTCGATCAGAGCGCCGACCTCGACCTCGGCGACCGATCCGTCGGACGGCTGGAGCAGCGCCTCGTAGACCTTGCTCATCACCAGCATCCGGCTCTGGGCCTCCTTCAGCGCCATCCGGGCTTCCGCCGAGCTCAGCCCGCGCTCCTGGAGGTGAAGGAGGGCGGACGTCATCTGGATCGTGTTCTTGACCCGGTGATGGACCTCCTGGACGAGCACGTCCTTGTCCCTCGAAACCTGCTCGAGCTGGAGCAGAAGTCGGGCCTTGCGCCTCAGCTTGATGGCCAGGACCAGCTGGACCGCGAGATGCTCCATGATCCTGGCGTCGGTCGCGTCGAAGGCCTTTCCGGCCTCGTGGCTGACGATCCAGAGCGTGCCGATCGGCCTCTTCCCGGTATCGTAGAGCGGGACGACCAGCCCCTCGACGATCTCCGGGCCCGCCTCGTTGAAATAGCTGAAGAGCCGCCCCGGCCGGTCGACGAGGATCGGGTGATGGTGGTCGAGGCACAGGCCGCACGGGCTGAAGTCGCGGGGCGTCGTGCCCCCGACCCATGGGGCGAACGCTCCGCTGAGCGCCGTCCAGGTGAAGATCGGCTCCCCGTCCTCGCCCGGGCCGAGCTCGCTGAGGCCCGCCGAGCCGGCCGCCGGGCAAAGCTCGAGCGCCAGCTCGAGGAAGCGCTCGATCGCCAGCTGGGGATCGACCGTCATCAACGCGGACAGCTCGCGATGCGCCTCCAGCTCCAAATCCAGCGCGGCCTGGCGGGCGGGGCGCGAATAAAGCCGCGGAGTGACGAGGAGGTCGTCTTCCGTGACCTGCGCTGGACGACGAGCCATCTGACTTCCCCCCGGCGCTCGATAGCACAGCGTGAGGGGCGGCGCGAACAACCTTGTTTAGCGGCGACATGCGTGCACGTGGCGGCGCTCGGCGTCGACGCAGGCCAAAGCGGCTTGCCTTTTTGTTCGATTTATGTTCCAATTATGAGATGTGCGACGATCCCGCCTCGCGCGCTGCGCCCGCATTCGCGCCCGTGCCTGGCCGCGCCCGACGGGACGGCTGGACGACGGAGCGCCAGGGCGTCTTCATCGCCGCGCTCGCCCGCACCGGTTGCGTCGGCCGCGCCGCGCTTGCGGCGGGGATGAGTCGGGAGAGCGCTTACCGGCTGCGGCGGCGCGAGGGCGCCGAAAGCTTCGCCGCCGCCTGGGACTCCATCCTCGCCGCCCGGCCGCGCGGGACGTCCAGCCCCGCGCTCGTCTGGCACCGGCTCGTCAGGAAGAACGGCGGGCCGGGCGCGGTTCGGCGCGAGCCCATGACTCCGGCCGAGCGGGAGGCGCTGGGGCTCGCGGCGCTGCGCCTGGCCGAAAGCGACCGACGGCGCGGAAGGTCACAATGAAATTCCGCCCGGCCATTCGTGAACTTCAAGCGCTCGCGCCCGGCTCAGCCGCTCACCCTCGCCCGCACCCATCCCGCCAGCGCCGCCATCGCGAGCGCGGTCGCGACGAACGGAAGCGGCATCCACCAACCGTAGAGCAGCACCCCCAAAGCCGGAGCGGCGATATAGGCCACCCCGTTGACCGAGGTGACCATCCCGGCGACGGCGTTCTGCTCCTCGGGGCGGACGGCCAGCGACGCTCCGCTGGTGAAGCCGGGCCGGAACAGGCCGAAGCCGACCGAGGCGATCGCGAAGCCCAGCGTGATGGCGTGCATCGAGCCCGCGAGGCCGGTCAGGAGGGTTCCGGCGGCCGCGACGACCAGGCCCCAGATGACCAGCTGGCGCGGGCCGAGCGCGAGGAAGGGTATGAGGCCCCATTGGGCGAGCAGGGTCGCCCCTGCGCCGGACATCAGAACGATCGCGATCGACTGCTGCGACAAAGCCGGCGGCACGCCCGAGCGGTCGATGACGAGGAAGCCGATGATTCCGAGCAGGGCGGCATGGCCGTGGCCCCCGACCACCCCGATGATGTGCCAGGGCAGGACTCGCGGGTCGCGCCAGCGCAGTCCGCCGGAATCGCCGGGCGGGCCGTCGCCTCGGCGGTCCCGGCCGCCGCTCAGGAAGCCGCCCATCCACGGATAGTCGACCACCTCGCCTCGAGCGGCCGAGCTGGGCGTGTCGTCGGGCAGGCGGAGAGCGACGGCGAGGAGCACGACGACCCCGATCGCTGCGAAGACGATCAGCGGCCCGGACAGGCCGAGCGGCTCGAAGATGAACAAGGGAGCGATCGCCGGGCCGATGATCGTGCCGAGGCCGAAGGACGAAGCGAGCGCCGCCAGATAGGCGGTCCGCTGCTCGCCCTCGGTTCGCGCGGCGATATAGGCCTGGACCGCGGGCGGCGATGCGGAGCCCCAGGCGCCGTAGACCGCCCGGCCGAAGACGAAGATGATGAAGACGAAGGTGGCGGAGATCAGCCCGTGAAGCCCGGCGGCGAGGATCCCCCCGCAGATCAGCGAGGAGGCGATGAAGCCGTAGAGGCCGAGCCGCATCAGCGCCCGCCGCCCGCGGCGATCGGCTCGCCTCGCCCAGTGCGGCGCCATCAGCACCCAGATCACCGCGGAGAGCGAGAAGGCGATCGCGACCCAAAGGTCGGCGACTCCGAGCTCCCGGCCGATCGCCGGCATCAGCGACTGCATCGCCGTATTGCCCGACGCGGCGACGAGCATCACCATGAAAAGCAGCGAGAATCGTTCCCGGGACAGGCCGGCGGCAGGGACCATTTGGGGGCAAATCCCGGAAATGTAGCGTTTCGTCCCGGATTCGCCCCAAATCGGGCCGCCGGTCGCCTCGCCCTTGCCATCGGGGCGTTGTTTTGCCAACGCATTAGCAACCTTCGGACATTACGGAACACCCCATGACATTTCCCGGCGAACAGGCTCAACGAACCCGCGCTTATGCCCGTCATGGCGCCGCCGGCGGCCCGTGGCTCATGTTCCTCAAGGGCTTCGTCAAGCATCCGGTGATGGTCGGCTCGGTCATCCCCTCGTCGAAGATGCTGATCGACAAGATGCTCGCGCCGGTCGATTGGGCCAATTGCAAATTGTTCGTCGAATATGGTCCGGGCGTCGGCACCTTCACCGAAAAGGTGCTCGAGAAGATGGCTCCGGACGCCACCCTCCTGACGATCGACACCAATCCGGACTTCACCAAATATCTCAGCGCCAAGATCCGCGATTCGAGGCTTCGCGCCGTCACCGGCTCGGCGGCGGACGTTCGCTCGATCATGGCCGATTTCGGCTTCGAGGAGGCCGACTATATCCTCTCCGGCCTGCCCTTCTCGACCCTTCCGCCCGGAATCGGGCCCAAGATCGCCGAGCAGACCGCCGAGGCGCTTCGCCCGGGCGGCGCCTTCCTGGTTTACCAATTCTCGCCCAAGGTGCTCGACTTCATCGCGCCTTATTTCGACCGGATCGACCGCGGCTTCGAGTGGATGAACGTGCCTCCGGCGACCTTGTTCTGGGCCTGGCGGGACTGAGCATGCCTCGCTTCCCCTCCCTGCAAGGGAGGGGCTAGAGCACGCTGAGCTTAGTTTGAATCGAAAGGGGATTCTCACGGCGGCTGGTTTGTGATTCAAGCTGAGTGCTGGCGTGAGGAGGCCGGCCCTTATGCCTCGAGCTTATTCTCAGGATCTTCGGGACCGTGTGATCGA
>DASVUZ010000034.1:0-59876 GCA_036386795.1 Allosphingosinicella sp. | reverse complement strand
TCGATCACACGGTCCCGAAGATCCTGAGAATAAGCTCGAGGCATAAGGGCCGGCCTCCTCACGCCAGCACTCAGCTTGAATCACAAACCAGCCGCCGTGAGAATCCCCTTTCGATTCAAACTAAGCTCAGCGTGCTCTAGCGAAGCAGGCGGGTGTAGCGGGCCAGCAGGAACAGGGCGGCCGGCCAGAAGCAGGTGTTCCAGACGTCGTGCCAGTTGCGGGCGAGGGCCGGCCGGGCGCCGATCCGCCAGGTGTCGAACAGGTCCCAGGCCTCGCCGGCGAGAGCCGCGAGGACCACCGCCGCGAGCGGCCGCCAGTCCCTGAGCGGCCGGCGCAGCAGGGCGGCGGCGAGCAGGAAGACGGCCATCCCGACATAGATGTGGAGCGCGTCCTTGGGCAGGCCGACGGCGGCGGCGATCGCGATCTTGGCCTGCTGGAAGGCGCCCACCGTCAAACCCCCGCCCGGAACGGCGTGAAGGCGGTGCCCCGGTCGTAGACGTCGATCCCCTCGCGCCGCTTGAGGAATCCGACCGCCGCATAGGTGAAGGGGGTGAGAGCGACCTCCCAGCCGACCTTCAGAGCCCATTGGACGAGGAGCACGGTGACCAGGGTCGAGGATTCCCACACGCCCCAGAAGGCGAGCGGGTAGAAGATCAGGCTGTCGATCGCCTGGCCGACGAAGGTCGAGCCGATCGTGCGGCTCCACAAATGCCGGCCCTCGGTCATCAGCTTCATCTTGGCGAGGACCAGCGAGTTGGCGAACTCGCCGGCCCAGAAGGCGACGATCGAGGCGAGGACGATTCGCGGCACCTGCCCGAACACCGATTCATAGGCGGCCTGGCCGGTCCAGCCGGCCGCCGGCGGGAGCGCCACCACCACCCAGCTCATCAGCGCCATGAACAGCAAGGCGGCGAAGCCCGCCCAGATGCAGCGGCGGGCGCGGGCATAGCCGTAGACCTCGGTCAGGACGTCGCCGATCACGTAGGAGACCGGGAAGAAGAGGATCCCCGCACCGAACGGCCAGGCGCCGAAGCCGGGCAGGTCGACGGTGGCGACCTTGCCCGCGCCGATCACGTTCGAGAGCAGCAGGATGGTGACGAAGGCCGCCATCACCAGGTCGTAATAGCGGAAATGCGCGCCCTGAAGCGCCGCTGCGTCGACCGCCCTCACCTCGCCCCCGTGCATGGCCTCGACGCTAGCGGCGTTCCGTTCCCCTGGAAAGCGCGCTACACCCGCCCCGCGCGCGCCCGTAGCTCAGTTGGACAGAGCACGAGCCTTCTAAGCTTGGGGTCGCAGGTTCGAATCCTGCCGGGCGCGCCAGCCGACTTCGAGCGCTCGGGATTTGCGGTCTTCGCAGGATCGTCCGGCCCGGCACGGAGCCCGCCTAGAGGACGAAATCCGTGGCGAGCGGGACGACATTGCCGCTCAGGATGATCTCGGTATTCGCATAGCCGTTGCCGTAAGTGTCCATCTGGATCCGGGTGTTGGTTCCGTCGAACACGAAGCGCAGCTCGCCGGCGGTGCCGCTGAACGCCGCGCCGCCGATGAAGGTGAAAGCTTCGTAGACGCCCCAGCCCGTCGTCCAGTCGGCGTCGAGGCCGGAGACGTCGATCACGTCCTCGCCCGCGACGAAGTCCAGGATCCGGTCGGCGGCGCTGGACGAGTTCAGTTCGTGGAGCCGGAACAGGAAGACGTCGGCGCCCGCCCCGCCGGTCAGCTGGTCCGATCCCCACCCGCCCATCAGGATGTCGTTGCCGTCGCCGCCGTTGAGAACGTCGTTGCCCCAGTCGCCGTCGAGCTGGTCGTCGCCGCCCATCCCCATCAGAAGATCGTCCTGCCCGGTGCCGATCCGGACGTCCGCCTGGTCGGTCCCGATCATCGAGCGGGCGAGGATCTCGGCGTAGCCCCAGGACGAGCCGTCTCCGAAGGTCACTTCCTTGACCGGGCTCCACCGGACCTGGTCGACCAGGGTGACGCTGCCGCCGCCCTGGTCGACGACGAGGACGATGTCCCAGCCCGACTGGATGACGGTGACGTTCGCGGGAAGGATGTCGGAAGCGAACTCGATCGCGTTCTGCTCCGACTCCCACCAGGGCTCGCGGACGACGTCGTCGCCGTCGCCGCGGGCGAAGCGGTGGATGTCGGCGCCGCCCCAGCCGCCGTCCAGGACGTCGTTGCCGGCGCCGCCGGTCAGGACGTCGTCGCCGGTCCCGCCGGCGATGAAATTGTCGAGGGCGTTGCCGGTGAGGACCTGCCCGAGGTCCGACATTCCGCTGAGCTTCTCGACATGGCCGGGAAGCGCATAGGCCACGGTGGTCGTCCGGACCTCGTCCTCGCCTTCGCCGTCGGCTTCGATGACGAGGTCGGCGGAATCGTCGACCAGATAGACGTCGTCCCCGGCCCCGCCGGTGAGCTGGTCGATCCCCGGCCCTCCGTCCAGCTCGTCATTCTCGTCGCCGCCGAACAGCGAATCGTCGCCGCCGTCGCCCTTCAGCCAGTCGCGGTAGGTGCCGCCGTGCATCACGTCGTCGCCGCCCAGGCCGCGCGCGTTGTTCGAATAGGGATCGCCGATCAGGACGTCGTCGCCGTTGGTGACCTGGACGACGCTCGCGGCCAGGTGCGAGCCGAAGATCATCCATTGCGAGAAGCGGATCATCTCGACCTGGTATTTCGCTTCGCCGCTCGCCGCCCCGTAAAGGGTGAGGCTTTCCTCGCCGCCGCCGAAATAGAGGACGTAGCTGAGCCCGTCCGGGCTCAGGGTCACGGTGGTGTCCCCGGGCTGAAGGCCTCCGCCGACCCAGACCGTGTCGTAGCCGCCGGCGCCCGGCCCGTCGCTCTCGCGGATGACGTCGTTGCCGTCGCCGGGCTCGAAGAAATAATGGTCCGACCCCGCTCCGCCGACGAGGAGATCGTCGCCAAGGCCTCCGTACAGCCAGTCGGAGCCGCCCCCGCCGAAGAGCGAATCGTCGCCGCCCAGGCCCAGGATCGAATCGTCGACTCCGCTTCCGGACAGGGTGTCGCCGCCTTGAGTGCCCGAATATTCGCTTGCCGGCCCGGGCGTCGCGACCGCCATCGCGAGCAGCTCCGCGGCGCTCCACACGGTGCCGTCCGCGAACGCCACTTCGTCGATGACCAGCGGCTCGTAATATTGGAAGACGTCGAGCCGGATCGAATCCGCGGTTCCGGCGATCGAGACCAGCAGGATCGCTCCGCCATGGGTGGACCGGACCGAGACGTCGCCGGGAAGGATGTCGCCGAGGAACTCGATCCGGTCGAAGCCGCCCTGCCCGGCGTCGGCGGACGAGATCACGTCTTCGCCGAAGCCGCGCTCGAAGCGGAAGATGTCGTTGCCCTGATGGCCGTGGAGCAGATCCGCTCCAGCGCCGCCGACCAGGACGTCGTCGCCGTCGCCGCCGTCGAGGACGTCGTCGCCGGCCAGGCCGAGCAGCTCGTTGTTGCGCCAGTCTCCGGCCAGGACGTCCGCCCCGCTCCCGCCGATGAAGGGCCGAAGGAGGATGTCGGCGTTGCTCCAGACAATGCCGTTGGCGAACCTGACCTCGAACAGCTCGACATTGCTGTTATAGTCGTAGCTCAAGGCGATCGTGCCGCCAATGCCGTCGACCCTCAGGGTGATCGAGTTGCCCGACGGCGAAAGCGAGGCGGTGACGTTGTCGGGAAGGATGTCGGGCGCGAACTCGATCGCGTTGCCCGGTCCCCATTCCCAAATGCTGTCGTCACCGTCGCCGCGGGCGAAGCGATAGACGTCCGCCCCCTCGCCTCCGGCCAGGTTGTCATCGCCCGCGCCGCCCTCGATGATGTCGTCGCCGCTCCAGCCCTGGATGGAATTGTCGGAGCCGTTGCCGGTCAGGGTCTGCCCGCCTGTCGCATAGCCTTCGAGCCGTTCGACATGGTCGGGAAGGACATAGGCGGCGGCGGTCGAGCGGACGACGTCGTCATCGCCGCCGCCCTCCAGCTCGACCACCACATCGTTCGAATCGTCGACCCAATAAGAATCGCTGTGCGCGCCTCCCGTCAGGACGTCGGCGCCGGCGCCGCCGTCCAGGTGGTCGCTGCCCTCGCCGCCGTTCAGCGAGTCGTCCCCGGCGTCGCCCTTCAGCAGGTCGCCGCCCGCTCCGCCGTCGATGATGTCGTCGCCCCTGAGGCCGCGAAGCGAATCGCCGCCGTCGGTGCCGGTGCGGATGTCGTCGCCGTTGCTGACTCCGGCGACGACGGACGAGCCCAAAGTGAGCCCGCGAAGCATCGAGCTTCGAAAGTCGATCATCTCGATTCGATAGGCCGGATCCCCGCTCGCCGCTCCGTAGAGCGTGACGCTGTCCTCGCCGTCGCCGAAATAGAGGATGTAGCTGAACCCGTCTTCGCTGAGCGTGACCGTGGTGTTCCACGCCTCCCGGTCGCCGCCGACCCGGATCCGGTCCGACCAATAGGGGATGTCGCCCGGCGCGGTGCTTTCGATGATGACGTCGTGGCCGTCGCCCGGCTCCAAATTGTAGAAATCCGCTCCGCCGCCGCCGGCGAGGATATCGTCGCCGAGCCCGCCCCGCAGATAATCGGCGCCGCCCCCGCCATGGAGCGAGTCATTGCCGCCTCGGCCGTCGATGATGTCGCGCAAATTGCCGCCGACATAGGAATCGTCGCCGTCGGTGCCGACGAACGGCGGCGGGGCCGCCATGGCGAGCAGGGTCCAGGCCGTCCACACCGTTCCGTCGGTGAAGACCACCTCCTCGATCGTCCTCGAGGGATCGGTCAGGACGTTGACGATCCGGATCGAATCGCCGGTCCCGTTGATCGAGAGGAGCAGGTCGGAATCGCCGAAGGCGGCGACCGTCACTTCGGACGGGGCGATGTCGTCGGTGAAGGTGATCCGATCGAAGCCGCCTCCGCCCGACGAATCCGAGTCCGCGACGCTGTCCGCCCCGAAGCCGCGCTGGAAGAGATAGGTGTCGTCGCCGGCATTGCCGGTCAGCTCGTCGCTGCCGGCGCCGCCCTCGACGAGATCGTCTCCGGCCCCTCCGGCGAGCGAGTCCGAATCCTCGCCTCCGACCAGCAAATCGTCGCCCGAGCCTCCGTCGAGAAGGTCGTCGCCCTCGAACCCGAACAGCAGGTCCGCCCCGCCGAGGCCGAGGAGGGTGTCGGGGTCGAGAGTGCCGGTGAGCGTATCGTCGCCGTCGGTCGAGCCCTGGGTCCGGGCGATCAGCTCGGCGAAGGTCCAGACCGTCCCGTCGGCGAAGGTCACTTCCTCGATCTTCGCGGTCGGATCGGTGAGCGCGTTGACGAGCCGGATCGAATCGGCCGTTCCGGCGATGGAGAGGATGAGGTCGGTGTCGCCTTCGGTCGAGACCGTCACTTCGGACGGAGCGATGTCGTCGGTGAACGCGATCCGGTCGAAGCCGTCGCCGCCCGCCGAATCCGGGTCGAAAACGCTGTCCAGGCCGAAGCCGCGCTCGAACAGATAGGTGTCGTCGCCATAGCCGCCGGACAGCTGGTCGTCGCCGGTCCCGCCGTCGAGCGAGTCGTTTCCAAAGCTGCCCATCAACACGTCGTCGCCGCCCATCCCGAGCAGCGCATTGTCCCCATAGTCGCCGGTCAGGACGTCGGCATCGTCCCCGCCGATGAGCGACCGGGCGGCGATGTCGGCATGGGTCCAGACCGTGCCGTCGTCGAACCTCACCTCGAAGCCCTCGGTCCTGGCGGCCCCGGAGGCCAGGGTCACGCTGCCGCCGCCGCCGGCGACCGTCAGAACGAAATCGCTGCCGGACACGGTCACCCGCACGTCCGCCGGGAGGATGTCGTCCGCGAGCTCGACGGCGTTGCCGGCCGACCAGTCCACGACCATGTCATGGCCGTCGCCGCGGGCGAACCGATAGATGTCGAAACCGGCGTCGCCCTGCAGAAGGTCGTCGCCTCCGCGGCCCTCCAATATGTCGTCGCCGCCGCGCGCCTCGATGGTGTTGTCGCCGCCGCTTCCGATCAGCGTCTGTCCGCTCTCCGACGAGCCGATGAGCCGTTCGACATTGTCGGAAAGCTCGGTGGTCGCCGCGGTCGAATAGACCTGGTCGAAGCCTTCGTCGGCGGCTTCGACGATGGCGTCGCCGTCGTCGTCGACAAAATAATAATCGTCGCCCGCTCCACCGTTCATGAGATCCGCGCCGGCGCCGCCGTACAGCAGGTCGACTCCGTCGCCGGCGATCAGGATGTCGTCTCCGGCATTGCCGTGCAGCCTGTCCGAATTGGCGGTGCCGTTGAGGATGTCGTTGCCGCCGAGGCCCCGGAGCGTATCCGAATAGGGCAGCATGTTGAGGACGTCGTCGCCGTTGCCGACGTCCTGGGCGTAGGAGCCCAGGGTGAGCCCGCGAAGCATCGAGCTTCGAAAATGGATCATCTCGACCCGGTAGGCCGGGTCGCCGCTGGCGGCGCCGTACAGCGTGATGCTCGCCTCGCCGGCTCCGAAGTAGAGGATATAGCTGAACCCGTCGTCGGTAAGCGCGACGGTCGTGTCCCAGACTTCCAGGCCTTCGGCGATGAACAGCCTGTCCCAGGCGAAGTCGCCCGGAGCTCCGTTCTCGATGATGACGTCGTTGCCGTCGCCGGGCGTGTAATAATAATAATCGGTGCCGAAGCCGCCGCTGAGGATATCGTCCCCGAGCCCGCCCCGGATCGTGTCCATTCCGCCCCGGCCATAGAGCGTGTCGTTGCCTGCGCCGCCGTCGATGGATTCGCCGATATTGGTGCCCGTATAGCTGTCGTCGGCTTCGGTGCCGACGAAGGGCGGCGGGGCCGCCATGGCGAGCAGCATCCAGGCCGTCCACACCGTGCCGTCGGTGAAGACCACCTCCTCGATCGTCCTCGATGGATCGGTCAGCACATTGACGATCCGGATCGAATCGGTCGAGCCGGCGATGGTGAGGACGAGGTCGGTGTCGCCGTCCGCCGAGACCGTCACTTCGGACGGAGCGATGTCGTCGGTGAAGGTGATCCGGTCGAAGCCGCCTCCGCCCGAGGAATCGGAGTCGGCGACGCTGTCTTCGCCGAAGCCGCGCTGGAACAGATAGGTGTCGTTGCCCGCATTGCCGGTCAGCTGGTCGCTTCCCGCTCCGCCCTCGACGAGATCGTCGCCCTCTCCTCCGACGACCGAGTCGGAATCGTCGCCTCCGACGAGCAAATCGTCGCCCGAGCCTCCGTCGAGAAGGTCGCTTCCCTCGAACCCGAACAGCAGGTCCGCTCCGCCGAGGCCGCGGATCGTGTCGTCGTCGAGAGTGCCGGTGAGCGTATCGTCGCCGTCGGTCGCCCCCTGGGCCCGGGCCACCAGCTCCGCGAAGGTCCACACCGTGCCGTCGGTGAAGACCACCTCCTCGATCGTCATCGCGGGATCGGTCAGAGCGTTGACGATCCGGATCGAGTCGGCCGATCCGGCGATGGAGAGGATGAGGTCGGTGTCGCCGTCGGCCGAGACCGTCACTTCGGACGGAGCGATGTCGTCGGTGAAGGTGATCCGGTCGAAGCCGCCGCCGCCCGAGGAATCGGAATCGGCGACGCTGTCCTCGCCGAAGCCGCGCTGGAACAGATAGGTGTCGTCGCCGGCATTGCCGGTCAGCTGGTCGCTTCCCGCTCCGCCCTCGACGAGATCGTCGCCGCTCCCTCCGACGAGCGAGTCGGAATCCTCGCCTCCGACGAGCAGGTCGTCGCCCGAGCCTCCGTCGAGAAGGTCGCTGCCCTCGAACCCGAACAGCAGGTCCGCGCCGCCGAGGCCGAGCATCGTATCGTCGTTGAGAGTGCCGGTGAGCGTGTCGTCGCCGTCGGTCGAGCCCTGGCTTCGGGCGATCAGCTCGGCGAAGGACCAGACGGTCCCGTCGTCGAAGCGCACTTCCTCGACCGCATGGTCCGGATCGATTCCGAAGAGGATCCGCAACTCCCCGCCGTCGGGAAGATAGAACAGGACGTCGTCCTCGATGGTTCGGACCACCGCGACGTCGGCCGGAGCGATTCCGGCCCCGAAGACGAGGATGTCGTAGCCGCCCCAATCGTCGATCGCGGCGATGCCGTCGCCGAGATTGTAATAATAATAATCGTCGGTGGGCGGGTCGCCCAGCCCCTCGCCGGCCCCGCCGCCGGAATAGCCGTCATCGCCCTGCCGGCCGTCCAGGCCGGTCATGCTCGCCGCCGATGGCAGTTCCTGGGTCACTTGATCAGCCTCCCTGCAAGGTGGTTCCCGCTGTCTTCCAGCCGAGCCGGCGACGGTCGCCGCTCCGAATCTTCCATGTCCGAGGGGGACGGGCCGATGGTGAAGCACCGCCTTCGAAGGACAGACGGGCGCTGGCGGGATCGGCGGCGCCGGATTGTGAAGTCGGCCTCGTCATCGGCGCGGCGGCGGCCGGCGGCTGCCGGACGACCGGACCCGATCGTCCGCGCTGCGAATTCTCGCGATAAGGCACGCAATTCCCCCCGGCAGGCGCCCCTCTCCTGCCCGTGACACAGCCTCGCACCGCTCGACCTTCATTGGCAATATGGAATATTTTCCGTTCGTCGCAATTATTTGAGCGCGACTTGGAAAGTGCCTGACGGCCTTGCTCAGCTAAAAGTGCGCTGACACTTTTACTGGCCATCTATTCAAGATTTACAGCGACATACCGGCGGTCCTGAAGTTGCAAGCTTCGCCATATCCTTCGCACGGATCGGCTGTTCGGGCCAACTGCCTGGTCCCGTCGGCCAAGGCCTTGGCCGCAATGTCGAAGTTTGACGGCGAAAAGGTTATCGCCTACCGCGTCCGCCGCCGCCGTCATGGCGGCCGCCGCGACCGCGGCCGCCGCGCGCCGGCGAATGCGGGCGGCGCGAAGGACTCCGAAAGTCCGCTATGATCGACCTTCTTCGCTAGGGGCAATGTGGCCAGTCGCAGCATCTACACCAGCGGCGAATATCTCGCTCGCAACGAGACATGGCACGAGGAGGATGCGCCCTGGAAGATCGGCAACGTAAGCCGGCTTCTCGAGCGGAACGGAGTGTCGCCGAGGAGCGTGTGCGAGGTCGGCACCGGTTCGGGTGAGGCGCTTCGGCTACTTCACGACATGTTCCCCGACTGCCCGATGGTCGGCTTCGACATTTCCGAGGACGCCCTGGCGATCGCCCGCCCCAAGGCGGGCAACGGCCTTTCGTTCGAGCTCGGCTCGCCCTTCGGCCGCGGGACCCGCTACGACCTCGCCATGGCGCTCGACGTGTTCGAGCATGTTCCGGACTATTACGGCTTCCTTCGCGACATGACCGCTCTCGCCGAATGGCAGGTCTACAACATCCCGCTCGATTTCCACGCCCGGCACCTGTTCCAGCCCGAGCTGCTCCGGCAGACCCGGGCCCGGATCGGCCACCTCCATTATTTCACCCGCGAAAGCGCCCTCGCCACGCTCGAGGATACTGGGCACGAAGTCGTCGACTCCTTCTGCCATTCGCCGCTCCAGGGCCAGGGCGGCGCCAAGGGCCTGGTCAGGAGCCTGGTCTACCGCGCGAATCCGGACCTGGCGGTGAGGCTGCTCGGCGGCTTCTCGATGACGGTGCTTTGCCGCTGCGGGCGATAGCCGCCCCCGGCCCCCAACCCCCTGAGCGGGCGCTCAGCGCACCGTGAACCGGCTCCGGTCGAGCACCCGTCCTTTCGAATCGACCAGCGCCAGGCGATGCGGCCCCGGCGCCGGCAGGACCATCGGGCCGGCCGCGGCCTCGCCGACGTCCCGGTCGTCCAGGATCAGGCGCTCTCCGCCCGCGGCTCCGACCGCGGTCAGCCGAATACGCTGCCTCGGAAGCGGAATGTCGGGATCGAGCGCGTAGACCGCGCCCGATACCGGATTGGCGATCCTCGGCCGCCGCGCCGCCGGAGGAGCGCTCTCGACCCTCGCCTGGCCGGTCCCGGCCAGGAAATATTCGGGACGGGGCGGCTCGGTCGAGTCGGCGAAGTCGATCGAGCGCCGCTCCACGCCCGCGGGCCGCGGCGGCGCCCGGCCCGGCCGGTCGCGGTGAAGCGCCAGCATCACTTCCCGCCACACCGGAGCGGCGCCGCTCGTCCCCGACACCCGGCTCATCGAATCCCCTTCGGAATTGCCGATCCAGACGGCGACCGTGTAGCGGTCGGAGAAGCCCACGCACCAATTGTCCCGCATTCCCTTCGAGGTGCCGGTCTTGGCCGCCGCCCAGAATGGCAGTCGGAGCGCCGAGTCCAGCCCGAAGGTGACCGCGCGGGCGTCGGCGTCGGCGAGGATGTCGGCGACGATCCAGGCGGCGACGGGCTCGGCCGCCGCCTTGGCGGCGACGGCGGGATCGGAGGCTCGAAGGCGAAGCGGGCGGTAGCGGCCGCCGTCGGCCAGCGCCCGATAGGCGGCGGCCTGCTGCAGAAGGGTCACCTCGGCCGAGCCCAGGGCCAGGCTGTAGCCGTAATAGTCGCCGTCCTCGGTGAGGCCTCGATAGCCCATGTCCCACAGCCGGTCGCGAAACGCCTCGACTCCGTTCAGGAGCAGGGCGCGCACCGCCGGCACGTTGAGCGATCCGGCGAGCGCCGTCCGAACGCTGACCGGCCCCTTGAAGCTCTTGTCATAGTCGCGAGGAACGTAGAGCCCGGAAGCCGTGTCGAGCTGGACCGGGCTGTCGTCGAGGATCGAGGCGGCGGTGAGGTAGCCGCGCTCGATCGCCTGGCCGTAGAGGAAGGGCTTGAGGGTCGAGCCCGCCTGGCGCTTCGAGCTGGCATTGTCGACCGAAGGCGCGGTCGAGGCCCCTCCGACTCCGCCGACATAAGCGAGCACCTCGGCGCTGGCATTGTCGACGACGATCACCGCGCCGTCGCGAGCCCGCTCGGCGCCAAGGCCGATCAGCTGCCGCCGAAGGGCGCCCGCGGCCAGGGCCTGGACCTGGGCGTCGATCGTCGTCGCCATGGTCTCGCCCGGCTTCTTCAGCAGCCGGTAGGCGAGGTGCGGAGCCAGTCCGGGATCGTCGGCGAGCCGGCGGCCCGGCCCGGTCATCGCTTCGGCAAGAGCGATCATGGCGTTGCAGTCGGCGATCCGGCCGAGCCGGCAGGCGCGCCGGGCGACCGCGGTCGGAGCGGCCTGGGGCGCGGGCAGCAGGGCCGCCAGAAGCAGCGAATCGTCGCGCCCCAGAGCGTCGGGAGAGCGGCCGAACAGGGCCCGGGCGGCGGCTCCAACGCCCTGCGTCTCACCCCGGAAGGTGGCGAGGTTGAGATAGGCTTCGAGGATCTGCGCCTTGCTCCACTCGGCCTCGATCGCCTGGGCGGCCCGGGCCTGACGGAACTTGGCGCGCAAGGCCCGGGCCCCGGGCCCGCCGAGCTCGGGGGCGAGGAAGCCGGCGAGCTGCATCGAGATCGTGCTCGCCCCGCGCGCCGGGCGGCCGCGAAGCGCCGACCAGGCCGAGCCGGCGAAGGCGCTCCAGTCGACTCCGCCATGGCTCCGGAAATGCCGGTCCTCCGACTCGATCACAGCTTCCCGAAGCGAGGGCGCGATCCGCTCGATCGGGACCCATTCGAGCCGGCGCACCGCGAAATCGATCCGCACCGTCTGAAGGAGCCGCCCGTCGCGCCCTCGAAGCCAGGCCTCGCTCGCCCGCCACTCCCCCCTCGCCTGCTCGAAGCCCGGCATCGCCGGCGGCCGGGTCCAGGCCGCGAGCCCTCCGAGCGCGAGCAAGGGAAGCAGCAGGCCCAGCACCGGGCGCCGGGGCAGCCAGGCGGCGGCGCCCATCCGATCCTCCCCGCGCTCGAAGCTCGTCACGGCGCCACCACCACCGGCCGGTTGGGAAGCGCGGCGTGGATCTCCGGCGAGTACATCGCCTCGACCCGCGTCGGCGGCAGCTGGAAGCGGCCGGCGCCGTTCAGCCGAAGCGCATATTCGACGACGGTCCGGCCCTTCGGAAGCCAGCCGAAATAAGCCCGCCACGAATCGTTGCCGCGCTCGATATAGCTCGGCCACGAGCCGCTTCCGGCGCTCGCCCGGCCGGCGAGCAGGGCCGACTGGCCGCCTCCGCCGCTGATGATCGAGGCTCCGGCGGGAATCGGATCCTCGACCACGACCCAGGTGCGGTCGACCGGAGCGTCGACGGTGATCCGGACCTTGAGCACGTCGCCCGAGCTCAGCGCATCGGCCCGCTTGCGCTCGAGAAAGGCGATTTCGCGGCTGACCCGGTAGCCGGCGAAGGCCGGAGCGGCGAGCGGCACCGCCGCCCGGACCGAGACCGTCGCCCACGGCGCCGGCTGGGCGCTGTGGGCGAAGCTCAGCGAATCCGCCCGCGCCGGAAGCGGGAAGCTCATCGGCGGCGGCGAGACCCGCTTCGAGCCCGCCTCCACCCTCGGCCACATGCGGGTCTGGGTCTCGCCGCCGAGCCGCACCGTGCTCGTCCCCGCCGCCGCCGCCGGATAGGCCGCCTCGAAGCGCCGGACCGCGATCGTCCCCCAGGCATTGGCCGGAGTCGTGTCCCAATGGCCCCGGCGCTGGCGAAGCCCGGCGCCGATCATCATCCGCGGAGCGTCGGCGGCCCAGCCGGGCCGGCCGACCACCGCCAGCAGCGCCTTCAGCGCCATCTCGTCGTCGCTGACCATCATCCACCAGGGCGCGACCTTCGCATCGACCAGGTCGAGCCTCGTGCCCTCGAAGACGATCCGGCCCCGAAGCGCGGCCTCGGCCGCCGCCCGGCGCTTCGCCCCGGCCCCCGGCACCTTGTCGAGGGTCACCAGCCAGTCGGCGAGCATCGCCGTCGGCATGTCGGCGACTGGGATCGCGGCCTGGCCGATCATCGCCGGGGTCGCGGCGCCGTTGCGGGCCAGCGCCGCGAGCGCCGACAGCCTCAGCAGGCGCATGTCGGCCGGTCCCTCATTGTCGTCGTCGAGCCGCCCGTCGACCACCGCCTTCATCGCCTCGAGCAGCCTCTTCTTGCGCTCCGGCGGCCATTCGTAGCCGGCCTCTGCGGTGATCGAGAGCGCATAGGCGGTGAGCGCGATCGACCCCGGCATATAGTCGCCGGGCCAGTAGCGGAGCAGCCCCCTTCGGTCGATATAGGCCGGCAGGTCGTCCATCATCGCCATCCAGGGCAAGGCGTTGCCGAGCGCCACCGACCGCGACAGCCTCTGCTCGAAGCAGGTGAAGGGATAGAGCAGCATGTAGTTCTGGACCCCGGTCAGCGACGGCGCCGGAGTCGCGCTCAGGGCGACGTCGATGCTTCCCCGGCCCGGCAGAGCCCCGGCCGGGCGGGCGACCGGGAAGGGCGCCGGCCCGAAGCGGAAGAAGGTCGCCGCCCAGGTCTCGACCGGAACCGGGTGGACCACCTGCTGCTCCACCCGGATCCGGTCCGCCCGGCCGTCGGCGGAGCGCGCCGAGACGGTCCAGCGCAGGGTCTCGACATTTTCGGGCGCGGTCAGCCGCCAGGTCAGCGGAACCGCTCCGCCGGCGGGCACGGTCACGGTCTGGGGACCGCCCGGCGCCGGGCCCGGCTCGAGCTCGGCGCTCGCGGTCACGCTCATCGCCCGGTCGGTCCCGTTCCTCAGGGTGAAGGTCGCTCCATATTCGTCGCCCGACCGGACCAGCGGCGGAAGCCCGGCATAGACGGTGAGGTCCTGGACTGTGCGGATCGTCGCGCTTCCGGTGCCGAACAGGTCGCCGCCGGCGGTGGCGACCGCGACCAGCTTGTAGGCGGACAGCGAATCGGCGAGCGGCACGTCGAGCTCGGCCCGACCCTCGGAGTCCAGCCTCACCCGGCCCTTCCACAACAGCACCGGCTTGAAGTCGGTCCGGACGAGATCGGTGAGGTCGGTGCCGCCGCCGCCACCGGCCGGAACCGCCTTGCGCCCGTAATGGCGCTTGCCCACCACCTGCATCGCCGCGGTCGAGGTCACCACCGACAGCGGGCGCTCGCCCATCATCGCCTTGAGCACGTCCCAGCTCTCGTTGGGCGAAAGCTGGAGAAGCGCCTGGTCGACCGCCGCGAAGGCGAACTCCGCCGACCGCGCCGGCTTGCCGTCGGGGCCGAGCACCTGGACCGCCGTCCGGACATGGTCGCGGACCTGGTAGCGGTCCTTTTCGGTCTTGACCGCGACCTTGAGCCGGTGAGCCTCCCAGCCGACCTTGACCTTGGTCATCCCGATCCGCCAGCTCGGCTTGGCGAGGTCGACGAGCGCCGTGGGGTTGGCGATCCTGGCGACCAGAGGGACCTTCCACCTCTGGGCGAACTCGGCGAGCCACACCCGCCAGCTTGCGACCCGCCCGCGCACCGCCATCACCGAGATGTAGACGTCGGGCGCGTAGCTGCCCGGAAGCTTGACGTCGATGACCGGCTCCTTGCCCGAAAGCTCGGTGACGAAGGAGGAGAGCACGCCCTCGCGCTCGACCGTGACCAGGGCGGTCGCCTTGCGGAACGGCATCCGCACCTGGATCCGGGCGGTGTCGCCGCTCTTATAGGCCCTGGAGTCGGCGATGATGTCCATTCGGTCGCCATTGTCGCCGCCGAACCACCATTCGTCGTCGCCGGCGAGATACATGGAAGTGACCGCGCGAGCCTCGTTGCCTTCGCGGTCCTTCGTCGTCGCGACCGCGATCACCTCGCCCGACACGCCCGGATCGAGCCGGCATTCTGCGAGGCCGAGCGAGTCGGTCGCCGCCTCGCAACGAGCCGCGATCCGCTCGGTCCTCACGACATTGTCGAAGGCGTAGAAGCCGCCGATCAGCCGGCGCCGGGCCGAGATGATCTCGCGGGTGTAGAGCGCCACCTCCACCGGCTGGCCCCGAAGGCGCCGCCCGTCGAGTCCGAGAGCGACCATTTTGACCCGCATGTCGCCGGAGCGCTGCACCCAGCCGTCCGGCTTGATTCCGAGCCGGATCGCGGCGCTGTAGATGGGGATGCGCGTCGAGGCGGTGAGAGTCTCGCCGTTGGCGTCGGCATAGTCCATCTCGACGATCAGCCGGGCATTGTCGTGAAGCTCGGGAATGTCGAGCGGAGTCCTCAGCGCCCCGTTTGCGTCCAGGGTCAGCGGCAGGGTCGTGGCGTCGGGCAGCTGAGGCGCGTCGCCGTCATTGCCGTCCTCGTTGAGGGCGACCGTCCCCTCGCGCACCGGCGAGCCTCCGAACGACCAGTCCTCCCAGTCGTCGGGCGCCTGGCTGATCAGCTCCCAGGCGGTTCGAAGCTTGACCGCCGCCGCCGGCGAGCCGCCGCCCGACAAATAGCCGACATAGAGGTCGAGCGGCAGCTGCCTGGGCCTCACCGCCGGCTCGCGCGGCCCGCCGACGGTCGCCCGCATCGTCGGCAGCCGGTATTCGTCCACCCGGAAGGACTGGCTGGTGTAGATGGTGTGGACTTCCGGATCGTTTTCGTCGTCCTCGCCGACCTTGCGCTCGGGAGGCCCGAGCTTGACCTGGATGTCGTAATCGCCGGCCGGAGCGCCCTTGGGCGGAGTCCATTGGGTCTCGCCGACGCCGCCGTCGTCGAGCGCCAGCGGCACTTCGAAGCTGGTCGGCGAGCCGCGATGCTGGAGGACCAGAGCCCCCGACAGGGTCCCGGCCGAGCGAAGCCCGGTCGGAGTGGGCTCGCGGTAGACGTGAGTCATGTGGATCGTCTCGCCGGCGCGAAGAAGCGTCCGGTCGAGGATCGAGTGGAACACCGGTTCCGGCTTCGACCAGCCATAGGGCAGGTCGAAATCGTAGGGCCTGATCCCGTCGCCCCATTGGGTGAGCGCGAAGGAGAAGTCGCCGCCCTTGCGGGCGGACACGATCATCGGCGCGGAATCGCCTCCCAGATTCTCGCAGCCGGCCCGGGTCGAGGGCGGTGGAAGCCCGCCCGCGATGGCCAGCCGGCCCTGCTTGTCGGTGGTCCCGGTCGCGAGCAGCTCGCCGCTGCAAATGTCGGTGACCTGGATCGAGGCGCCGCCGACCGGCTTGCCCTTGTCGAGCGAGGTCACCCAGGCGAGCGATCCCGCCCGGCCCCATTTGAAGTGGACGACCATGTCGGTGACCAGCGCGGCCGCATTGACGTAGCGGGTCGCCGGTCGGCCGAGCAGGATCCGGCCGAGCTCCGGGCTGGCCAGCTCGACGACATAGAAGCCGGGCCGGGCCA
Organism: Allosphingosinicella sp.; assembly: GCA_036386795.1. Lineage (GTDB taxonomy): Bacteria > Pseudomonadota > Alphaproteobacteria > Sphingomonadales > Sphingomonadaceae > Allosphingosinicella. The sequence continues at coordinate 43,781 of DASVUZ010000034.1, read as the reverse complement.
GCGGCACTCCGACCACTTCGAAATCCTTGCCCCGCCCCGGCAGAGCGAGCTTCATCCGCTCCACGCCCGAGGCCCCGGCGAGCAGCGACTTGGTGCCGGTATAATTGACCTGCCGCGGATTGTCCTCGGGCCCTTCCTGGCGGATGTCGTCCTCCTGGGCCTCGTAGATCCGCCGAACCCAGCGGGCGATTTCGGCGTCGCCGGCGTCGATCCGGGCCGCGCCGCCGCCGATCGCGCTCACGCCCTGCTCGAGGTCGGGCTCGACCCCGCGCACCGTCACCGGCAGGATTCCGCCCTGCTTGGCCTCCAGGATCCCGAACGGCGCGGCGAACTTGACCAGTGGCGGGGTCGCGGCGATCTCGAAATCGAGCGGGAACCGGCGCGCGTTGGAGAGCGGCCGCCCGCTTTCGTCGCGCACGTCCTCGGGCAGGATCGCCTTCGCGGTGATTCCGGGCGGCACCGGCGGCTTGAACCGCGCCTCGGACAGGGTGGGCTCGCGCCCCTCGTCGATCGGAGCGAGTAGCTTGCCGCCGCCGACGTCGAGCCGGACGGCCAGGGCCTTCGCCCGAGCGACCGGAGCGCTGAACTCGACCTTGATCGGCTCGATCGGGTTGCAGCCCTGGTCGGCATTGACCCGAGCGCAGCTGACCCGGGCCGTGAAGGCCTTGCGAACCCGGAAGTCGAATCGCCTTTCCTCGCCGGCGGTCCGGCCGGCCGGCGAGCGGATCGACTTGCCCCAGACCAGGGCCATGTCGCGGCCCGGGGGCAGCGGCCGCCGGCACTTCAAGGCAACCATGTTGGCGAGCGCGGCGGCGCGGTCCGCCGCCTTCTCGGGCAGCTCGGCGGGCAGGCCGGCGTCCTCGAGAAAAGAGCGCCGGGTCCAGCGCCCGCCCATTTCGGTGAGCACTCGCTCGGCCGTTCCGGCGGGCAGCAGGTCGACAGGGATCCGCTCGCCGATCCCGTCGACCGAGCAATAGGCTCCGGTGGCGACCGAAGCGCGCGCGACCGGGCCGTTGACCGCGACGATGAAGGTCTGGTCCTCCTCGATCCCGTCCCAGCTTCCGCGCGGGAGAAGCGCCCGGGGATGCGGTCCGCCGCCGTCGATCGTGAAGCTGCTCGTGCCCTCGACCGTCTCTCCGGCCAGCGTCTCGAGGCCGTCCCTGAGCTCGGCCGTGCAGGTCGTCCCGCCGGGCAGCGGCCTTTCGAACTCCCAGACGAAGGTGGCGGGATCGACCCAGCGGCCGGCGCCTCGAACCGCGCATTCCATCGCGATGGGGCTCGAGCCCCGGCCGAGCGGCGCCATCGGATCCGAGAATCTGAGAGTGAACCGGGCGATCGCCGAGCCGTCGGTCCCCGCCGTCGCCATGACCACCCTTGGAGGCGAATCGGCCGAAGCCGTGATCGGCACGAGTGCCAGCAAAACCGCGACCCGATACACCCAGCCACGCATCCGACACCTCCTGGATGGGCGGATGATGCCTCAGTTCAACGGGCGCGTCTAGCGGTGAAGCGAGATATTTTTACGACGAACCGAGTGATGGGAAATCAGCCCGAACGAGTCGGGCTCGGCCGGAGCGGGTTTGGAAACCGAGGCCGAGCGGGGTGGGAAGTCAGGCGGACTGTCCGGGCCCGGATCCGTTCGGGCTGAGCTTGTCGAAGCCCTTTCGCGACCTGATTCCCGCTCAAAGAAGGGAGGCCTTCGACAAGCTCAGGCCGAACGGGGTGCTTTCGGCGCGGGAAGCGCGGCGAGGAAGCGGTCCGCCGGGCGTCGAAGGCCGCGCCGGATCGCTCCGCCGCGCTCGCGATGGCGGGCGGGTAACGGCGTCGCAATAGAGGTTCGAGGCCTCAGTTGGCCGCGGGCTCGCCGCCTTCGTCCTCGCTCGGGGCGACCTTGAGCAGGCGGTCGAGCTGGGCGTCGCAGCCCTTGTCGATGAACGCCCTGGCGAGCGCCGTGGGGTCCGAATCCTCCGCCGCCAGGGTCTTGATCCGAAGCCGGGCGGCCTCGCTCTCCCCGGCCCATTTCAGCTGATATTCGGCGCCGTCGGCGATCGGCAGCTGCGCCGGCCAGCGCTGGACCAGCCGGCCCGCCGCCCAGTCGACCTTCTGGGCCGCGCCGGCGGCGGGGACGAGCTCGAGGGTCGCGTCGGCGGCGGCGCTCGGCCGCCACAGCAGGGCCTGGCCGGCCGAGGCCAGGCAGACATTGCCGCCGGCCGAGACGTCGACGTCCCAAAGGCCCGGCGAGGGCGGCACTTCGGGGCCGCGCATCGCCCCGAACCGGGAGCGCGGATTGAAGGCCGGGGCCGTTCCTCCGGAAGCGACCTTGAAGGTGCCGGGCCCGCGCAGCGTGCGGGCGCCCGACGGCGCGAGGACGGTGACGACGTCGCCCGCCTTGAGGATGATCGGGCTGTTCTCGCCGACCGCACGGCCCGGCGGATAGGCCTTGGCCGAGGGCCCGAGCGAGCGCACCACCAGCGGCGCCGCGAGCAATCCGGCCGGAGCCGCGATCATCGCCGCCGCCGCGGCTCCCCTCAACGCGCTGAGCGCAATCCTTCGCATCATCTGCCTTCCCTCCGTCGGGTCCGATTTACCCTTCGCCACGCCGCTAATCCACCTCTGTTGCGGGTTTATGCCCGCGAGCGCTCGTCAATGTGTCGATTGTGGCTGCGAGCGCCTCGATCCGCCGGTGCTGGGCGGCCAAGGCGTCGGCGACCGAGCGCTCGCGGGCCTCGCGCGCCTGGACGACCCGGACCGCCCGGGCGAGCGGCCCGGCCAGCTCGTCGAGCGCGTCGAGCTCGGCCGTGCTCAGCCTCGACCGGTCGGGATGGGGCCCGAGCAGGATCCAGCCCAGGCAGGTGCCGTCGTCGAGGCTTAGCGGCCGGCGAAGCGGAAGGAAGGGGTCGCCGGTCTCGACGTTGGACGAGCAGGCCGGATCGAGGGCGGTGGCTTCGAGCCAGGCCTCGATCTCCGCGGCGCTCGAGCCCCGGGTTCCGGCCACCCGGCCGTCGAGGACCAGAGCGAGCCTCGAGGACCGGACGCCCGAAGCGATCCGCTCGAGCACTTCCTCGACCAGCTCGGGCAGGCTCGCGAAGTGGCGAAGGTCGCGAAGGCAGTCCGGAAGGTCGCGGCGCATCTCGGCCAGCCGGCGGTGGAATCGGCGCTCGGCCCAGCCCTGCACCCGCTCGTAGACGGGATTGACGAGGGCGGTCGAAAGCGCCGCTCCGACGATCGGAGCGACCGATCCGGCGTCGCGCCCGAAGAAGCGAAGGATCACTTCCTTGACGCCCTCCATCGTCGCCGCGAACACCGCCGCCAGGATCAGGGCGATGAGTGCGAAGGAGGCCGAGCGGCTGATCGCCACCTCGGCGTCGTAGAGCCGGTAGCGGAGCAGTGCGACGAGCAGCCCCGCCTGGAGAAGAAGGAAGGCGAGGCCGAAGGCGAAGCCCGCGGCGACCTCGAGCGAAAGCTGCTGGGCGAGGCTCGTCGAGCCGGGCTTGAGCATGTCGAGGGTCAGCGACAGGCCGAGGAAGAAGGCGTAGCCGGAAAAGCCGAACACGGCCCATTTGAGCTGCTGGCGCTCGTCGCCGGCAGCGGTTCGAAGCCGCCACAGGAACAGCAGGACGGCCGCCGACATCGCTCCGATCAGGAACGCCCGATAGATGTCGCCTTCGAGGAACAGGAGAAGCGGCAAAGCGGCGAGCAATGGGATCGTGACTCGCGGCTTCAGCCGGCCGTGCGGGAAGAGCAGGATTCCGCCGATCAGGCAGATGTTGGCGACGTCGTAGATCGCCTGGTGAACGGCTTCCGGAACCCCGGCGACGAGAGCGAGGAAGCTTGCCGAGGGCTGCTCGGTCGCCATCGTCAGGAGGATCGCGAGCGAGACGACCGAGCTCACCACGTCCTCGCGCTTGCGGCGGAACAGAAGCCAGGCGGAGACGAGCAGGAAGGGATAGGTGAGGAGGTGGATGAGGTCGACGAAGCCGAGCAGCCCGCCCGGCAGGCCGAGCGACCTTGCCGCCCCCTCGATATGGGCCTCGCCGGTCCGGATCGGGACCTCGCGCTCGAGCCCGTCCGGCGATCGCAGGCGAAGCAGGGTGTCGCGGTCCTCGGCTCCGGCCAGGAGGTCGCCGAACAGAAGCCGGTCGGTCTCGCTTCCGCCGTCCGGCGGGACCCGCTTCGACACCGGGATGGTGTCGAGCGCGACGATCTGGTCGCCGGGCCGGATCCCGGCCGCCGCCGCCTCCGGCCCGACCGGGAACCGGATCCGGGTGAGGTCGTCCTGGGCGAGCGCCACTCCGGCCCGGCTGCCGGAGACCAGGGCGCTGTTTCGGCCGGCGTCGTCGAACCTCTGCCAGGTGCCGGCGATCGGCCCGATCAGGGCGAGGGCGAAGGCCGCGAACCACAGGATCCGGAACATAAGGAAGGCGCGCGGCCCGAAATCGGGCACCCGCCCGGGCAGCTTCAGTGCGAAGCCCGGCCCGGCTCCCGACGCGATCCCCGTTGCCATCCCGAACGCGCCCTGCCCTGCCGACGACCCGAGCTCGATAGCATGCGCCGCCGCTTCGGCCATTGCAAAAATCGGAGCGATATTCGGCGATTCGCGGCGATTCTGGGCGCTCCCTCGACGCCCCGGCGCCGCTTTTCCGCCATTCCTCCCCCCGCGCGGCCACGCTCCGGGACACTTTCCCCAACATTCCGCCTCCGCTAGGCTCCCCCGATGACCGTCACCGTCCGAACCGTCGAGGAAGCCGCCGACCGCAAGGCCTTCGTCGACCTCGCCTACGAATTGAACCGCGACGATCCCAATTGGGTGCCGCCGCTCAAGACCGAGGTCCACGGCCTGATCGATCCGCGGACCAACCCCTGGTTCGAGCATGCCGAGGCCCGGCTCTTCCTCGCCGAGCGCGACGGCAAGGCGGTCGGGCGGATCTCCGCCCAGGTCGACCGCCTCGTGCTCGAGCATATGGGCCCGGGAACCGGCCAGTGGGGAATGTTCGAAGCCGCCGACGAGCAGGTCGCCGCCGAGCTCATCCACCGGGCCGAGGCCTGGCTTCGGGGCCGCGACATGACCCGCTCGATGGGCCCGTTCAGCCTCTCCATCTGGGACGAGCCCGGCCTCCTCATCAAGGGCCACGACCATCCGCCGATGGTGATGATGGGCCATAACAAGGCCGAGTACGAAGCCTGGGTCGAAGCCGCCGGCTACGCCAAGGCGAAGGACCTCTACACCTACGATCTGGAGGTCACCGCGCCGTTTCCGCCGCTCGTCCGACGGATCGTCGAGATGGGGGAGAGGAACGGCCGGATCCGGATCCGCAACGTCGACAAGAAGAATTTCGAGGAGGAAGCCGCGCTTCTGCTGGGGATTCTCAACGACGCCTGGTCGGACAATTGGGGCTATGTCCCGTTGACCGAGAGCGAGATCGCCTATGCGGGAAAGAAGCTCAAGCCGATCGTTCTCGAGGACATGATCCAGGTCGCCGAATATGACGGCGAGCCGGTCGCCTTCATGATGGCGCTTCCGGACATCAACCAGTTCATCCGCGACCTCGACGGAAGCCTGTTCCCCTTCGGCTGGGCGAAATTGCTGTGGAGGCTTCGGCGGATGCGCCCCGCCGGCGGCCGGGTGCCGCTGATGGGCGTGGTGAAGCGGCTCCACTCGACCCGCCTCGCCAGCCAGCTCGCCTTCATGATGATCGAGAAGATCCGCCATGCCGGCACCGGCCATTACGGCATCGGCCGAGCCGAGGTCGGCTGGGTTCTCGAGGATAACGGGCCGATGATCTCGATCGCCGAGGCGATCGAAAGCAACGTCAACCGGATCTACCGGATCTACGAAAAGGCGCTTTGACCCGGCGGCACGCGAAAAGGCCCGCGGGATCGCTCCCGCGGGCCCTCGCCTGCTGGATTGCTGCCCGCTTTAGCGGACGGCGCCCCGGCGGAAGAGGTTGACGATCGCGAGCAGGATCACCGCTCCGAGGAAGGCCGCGATCAGAACTCCGCCGTCGAAGGCGTTGTTCATGATGTTGCCGTCCGCTCCGAAGAAGCGGCCGAGCAGGAAGCTGCCGAGCAGCGATCCGACGATTCCGACGACGATGTTCAGCAGGATGCCCTGCTGCGCATTGGTGCGCATGACGATGCTGGCGAGCCAGCCGATAATGCCGCCGATGATGAGTGCGACGATGAGACCCATGAGGCTTACTCCTACTAGAGCTCCGGGCCCCTGTTTCGGCCGCGGATCGTCAGTCTAGACGCTCCGCCGGGAGGGATGTTCCGTGCCCGGTTCATTCGGCTCGTCCTTCGGCAGCTCCTTCGATGGGTCCTTCGATACGGGTCTTCGCCAGGCTCAGCCCCTACTCAGGATGAGCGGTCGGGTATCATCCTCACCGTTCATCCTGAGTAGCCGGTGAGCCTGTCGAACCGGCGTATCGAAGGACGTCGAAGGACCGCCCAAGGCCCTTTTTCACACCGGAGCGGCCGAATTGCGCCGGTGGTGCCAGGTGAAGATGGCGAAGGCGCCCCGGTGGGGGCGCCAGGCTTCGGCGAGCTCGCGGACCGTCTTCTCGGTGGGCTTTTCGCCGAGGGCCATGATCCGCCCGGTCTCGATCTGGACGGCGAGATCGCCCGCCGGCCAGATGTCGGTTCGGCCTTCGGCGAACAGGAGATAGACCTCCGCGGTCCAGCGGCCGATGCCCTTGACCCGGACCAGCTCGGCGACCGCCTCCTCGTCGTCGGCGGGGAGCCGGCCGAAATCGAGCCGGCCCGACACCACCTCCTCGGCGAGGCTCCGGGCATAGGAGGCCTTCTGCCGCGACAGGCCGGCCGAGCGCAGCGTCTCGTCCGACGCGGCCAGAAGAGCGTCAGGAGCGGGCGGATCGCCGACGGCCGCGACGAGCTTTGCCCACAGCGAAGCGGCGGACGCGACCGAGACCTGCTGGCCGACGATCGCCCGAAGCAGCGTCTGGTAGCCGGGCTCGCTGATGCGGGGCTCGGGATAGCCGACCTCGGCCAGGGCGGCGGCGATCCTCGGCTCCCGGGCGGCCAGCGCGTCGAGCGAATTCCTCAAGGCCTCGGCGGCGATTCCCACTTTTGCTCCCTTGTCTTCCCAACCGGCGCCTAGCATAGCCGCCGGCCATGGCGAACCTCACCATCATCAGTCGCGACGGCACCGAGAAGACGGTCGAGGGCAAGGCCGGCTGGAGCGTGATGGAGAATATCCGCAATGCCGGCTTCGACGAGCTGCTCGCCTTGTGCGGAGGCTGCTGCAGCTGCGCCACCTGCCACGTCCATGTCGACGAGGAATGGCTCGCCAAGCTTCCGCCAATGGGCGGTGACGAGGACGACCTGCTCGACACGTCCAGCCACCGCGCCGCCAACAGCCGGCTCTCCTGCCAGATCGAATATGGGCCTGGGCTCGACGGCCTGCGCGTCCGGATCGCCCCGGAAGACTGACGCCGAGCCGTCATCCGGGACTTGATCCGGGATCCACCTTTCCTTCGCAGGGCTGGAAGCGAGGAAGGAAGGTGGATGCCGGATCAAGTCCGGCATGACGAATTCCGCCGCCCCGCCGGCTCAGCTCGTGAAGCGCACCACGGCGGTCGGGACGGTCTTGCTGGTCGGAGTCACCCGCCAGACCACCTTCTTGCCGGGCCCCGGCGCCATGCCTTCCTCGTTATTCTGCATGACGAGCTCGGCGTCGGTGGTGAAGGTGAAGGTGCCGTCGCGCTCCTTGGGCCCGGAATCGGGCTTCGAGCCGGCGCCGCCCAGGCCCGACGAATCCTGCTCGCCGAAGGCGATCGCCTGGAGGCGGGCGGTGCGGTCCTTGCGCACCTCGACGACCAGCCAGGGAATGATCGACTTGGCGTCCATGTTGATCGGATAGACGAAGCTGCGGTCGAGCCTTCCGGTCATCGAATAATCGACCCGGAACTTGTTCTTGCCGAGATATTCGACCGAGCGGTAGCCGACCTCCTTCGACAGAGCCTCGGCCACAGCTTTGGCCTCGGCGACCGACTGGGCCGATTCGGCGGCCGGAGCGGCGGGCCGCGCCGGTTCGGCCGAGTTGCCGACGATGTCGTCGGCCGAGTTGCCGATCACGTCGCCATTCTCATCCGTCATGGCGCCCTCGGCGGCGGCGCCGACGCCGGCCAGCCCGTCCTGCATTCCCTGCTGCATCGCGGCGGCGGGATCGAGCAGGATGACCTCGCCGACATAGGTGAAGGTGAAGCTCCGGTCCTTGGCGATGTGAAGGGTCGAGACGAACTTGCCCGGGCTGAGGATGCAGGACGAAAGCATCAGCGCGGCCGCGGCCACGAAAGCGAAGCGCATAAAGGTCATCAGTTCACCCCCCGGTTGTCGCCACCGCATATAGCGCGACCGCGGCGGCGTTGGAAACGTTGAGGCTCTCCATCCGCCCGCTGATCGGAAGCCGGGCCAGGGCGTCGCAATGCGCCTGCGTGTTCTGGCGCATCCCCTCCCCTTCGGCGCCGAGCACCAGGGCCACGCGCGCCGGCCCCACCGCCTCCGCGAGCGTCATTTCGGCCTCGCCGGCCAGGCCGATCCGCCAGAAGCCGGCCTCGGCGATCTCGTCGAGAGCGCGGGCGAGATTGACGACCCTGATCCAGGGCACCGTCTCCAGGGCTCCGCTGGCGGCCTTCGCCAGAGCCCCCGATTCGGGCGGGGCGTGCCGGTCCTGGGTGACCAGGGCGAGCGCGTCGAACGCCGCCGCGGAGCGCAATATGGCTCCGACATTGTGGGGATCGGTGACCTGGTCGAGCACCAGCAGCGGCCTGCGCTCCGGCGAATCCTGGAGGATGTCGGCGAGGAGGATGTCGTCGAGCCGCTCGACCTCTATCACCAGCCCCTGATGGGGGGCGTCGCGCGGGACCAGCCGGCCGAGATCGGCGGCGTCGGCGAAGGTGAAGGGAACGCCTTTGGGAAGCTCGACCTCGGCCGCGGCCTCGCGGGTTGCCCAGATCCGGATCACCTCGCGCTCAGGGTTGGCGAGCGCGGCCTCGACCGCATGCCGGCCCCAGAAGCGCGGGCGATTCTCGGGCTTCGAGGCGGTTCGGGCTTTGCGGCGCATGACGGGCTCATGCCGCCGAGCGCCAAGGCTGGCAAGCAAACCCGTGTTTAACCCATGTTATCCCCGATATCCCCGTTATCCACAGGCCCCGACCCTGATTCACCGTTTGCCGCGACTCGGCCATCGGTGCCAATGTCCAGTTGTCGAAGGGGCGGCCTTCCGGAAACGGAATGACGCTCTCGGAGACGGCCCCGCGGAGAGCGGCTCAAGTCCTCGGACGGAAGCCAATCGAAGCGAGGTCCCGGGCAACCGGAAGGAAGAAGCGCGAGGCGGCGGCGCAAGCCAAAGCCGAACCCACTTTCCTTCAAGGGTCCGGCGAAACCGGAAGCCCCCGGGCGGAAGGTTTCGCGAAAGGACGACCGATGAAGTTCGCTTCAGCGGACGTCCGATAGGGACCCGAAATGTCGAAGTCGCAAGACGGAGACTTTCGATCCCGCAAGGGAACCGTGGCCAGCCTTCGGGCCAGGCGCGGGACCCGCAGGGGACCGATCCGGACTTGTCCGGTGAGGAAACCTGAGGGACCGACCGGGGCCGCAAGGCCTCGGCCGGAACCTCCCTGGGAAAGGCGGTCTCGCCTTCACGGGCAAGGCCAACGGACCTAGGGACAGTGGAGGCCGGCGGAAACGCCGGCCTCCATTTCGTTTTGGCCCCCCGTCATCCCGGCGAAAGCCGGGACCCCAGCACGGAAAGGCGCCGCGGCCGACGCAAGCTGCCCGCCCTCCTCACGGCGATTTGTCTCAGCCCGCTGGTACCCTGCCGCGCCGCTCCATCAGGGTGAGTCGGAGGCCGAGGCGATCACCGATCGCAGCAAGGTGCGCGCGATCCGCCCGCCCGCCTCGGGCGGAAGCGCGGCGACTCCCTCGTGCATCGCCGCCGCGCCCCGGCACAGATGGTCAGCGCCCGACCTGGCGCGGAGCGCCCGGTCGGTGAGCATCGAGCGCACCGGGACGTCCGGCTCGATCTTCGCGACCGCTTCCAGCCAGGCGAGGAAGTCCTCCCGGGTCGCGAGCCCCTCCGGAGGCGCGCTCGAGGATCCCGATCTCGCCGCCTCAACCAGGGCGATTCCATAATCGTCGAGCCCGGGCGGCGCCGGGCCCGACAGCGCCTCGCTGCTGAAGAAGCCGCGGTCGCCGACCGCCGCGCAAATCCGGACGTCCTGCTTCTGCAAGGCCCTCAGAAGCGCGCCCTGCCGGGCCTCGATCGCCCGGAGCACCGGTCCCGGAGCGGCCAGGATCGACTTGGCCCGGCTTCGAAGGAATCGGTCGATCCCGGCATAAGCGAGTCGCCTCGCTTCCTCGGGCGGCTTGCCGGCGAGGCTCGCGGCGAGCGCCTGATGATCGAGCGGAAAATCGCGCCGCATCGCTTCCAGGATGGGCGCCGGGGGACCCGCCGGGCCCTGCGCCGCGGCTGGGGACAGGGCGGCGGCGAGGATCGGGAGGACGGCGAGCAGTCGCATTCGGGAAGCTTTCGTCGGTGGCTATTCCCTTCCGACTAAAGCAACGCCGCACGGAGGCAAGCCGCGGCCGTCACTCGACGACGATCTCGGTGCGCAGCGAGTTGGCGATGAAGCAGCGCTCGTGCGCCTCGTGGTGGAGCCGCTCCAGAGTCTGCGAGTCCGGCGCCTCGCCGGCGAATTCGATTTCGGGCCGAAGCGCGATCCGGGTCACCGCCATCCGCCCCCTGTCGTCCTTGCCCATCGTGCCTCGAGCCTCGTCGCGATAGGCGGCGACGTCGAGCCCGGAATCGCGGGCGAGGTGGAGGAACCAGAGCATGTGGCAGGAGGAAACCGACGCCACCAGCGCCTCTTCCGGATCGACTCCGGCGGGATTGGACATCGGCGCCGGAACCACGTGCGGCGAAGCCGAGGCCGGCACGACCGCTCCGCCGTCGAACATCCAGCGATGCGCTCGGCTGTAGCGACCCTCCCGGAAGCCGCCGTCGGCATTCCACTCGACCGTCGCGACATAGACGGCCATCGTCAGGCCGCCGTCCGCTCGAGGAAAGCCGCCTCGCGCTCGACCCAGCCGGCGAAGCTCGGCCGGGCCAGCATCCGCTCCGCGAACTCGGCGACCTTCGGATAGCGGCCGGAATCGACCGGGCAGCCGAGATGGCGGAAATTGGCGAAGGCGGTGGCGACGGCGATGTCGGCGAGGGTGATGCCGTCGCCGACCAGCCAGCCGCCCTCGGGGATCGTCCGCTCGAGATAGTCGAGGATCGGCGGAAGCTCCTCCTTCTCGGCCTTGTCGGCGGTCTCGAGATCGCCCTCGCGGCCGAGGAAACGCGGAGCGACGATTCGGTTGAAGAACATCTTCGCGCCGCACGAGCACAGGATCGTGTCGGCGAACTCGTCGAACCAGATGGTCCGAGCTCGCGCCCGCGGCTCGGCCGGGATCAGCACGGGATCTGGGTATTTCGCTTCCAGATAATGGATGATCGCCGACGAATCGGAAATTGCGAAATCGCCGTCGCTGAAACCGGGAATCTTTCGGAACGGGCTCGCCGCCAGGAAGTCCGGATCGTCGGACCCCAGGCCCAGCGGCTTGTGCTCGAGCTCGATGCCCTTCTCGGCGCCGTAGGCCAGCACCTTGCGCACGAAGGGCGACAGCGACGCTCCGTAGACGATCATGGCGGGTCTCCTGCTGATTGGTTTTCCTATGCAACTGTTCTAGCCTCGGGCTGGCCTCCGCTCAAGCGCCCTCCGCGATGGCGCCGGAACGGATTCAAGCGCCCTTGCCAACCGCCACGGCTGCAATAGTCTGCCGACGCTCGTGGGCGTAACCGCATCGAGTCCCCTCGCCCGGCATTCCCGAAGGACCGCGCCATGCTGAACACGCTCGACGTTCTGATCGGATTCACGGTGGTGATGCTGGTCGTCAGCATGGCGGTGACGATGCTCACCCAATTCGTCGGAAGCGCCTTGCTGGACCTTCGCGGCCGCTCGCTGAAGGCCGGAGTCGCGAGGCTTCTCGCACTGATGGACAACGGCCTGACCCTTCGGGAATCGAAGCGCATCGCCGATCACGTCCTTCGCAATCCACTCGTCGGCAAGGCGCGAATGGCCTGGAACGACAGCTACGGCCTCGCCTCCGTCATCCACCGCGAGGAGCTGGTCAAGCTGCTGCTCGATTTCGCGGTCCCCGGGGATGCGACCAAGGCGGACCAGCAGGAGCGGACCGACGATGGCAGCCTCAGGAACAAGCTTCGCAAGTCGCTCGAGGGCAACGGCATCGACGATCCGGAAAAGGTGCTGGATTCGGTCCGGAGGAAGGTCACCGAGCTCGAGAAATCCAATCCCGAGATGTCGCATAGCGCCCGGCTCAACCAGGCGCTGCTCCATCATGCCGCGAGCCCCTATCTGAGCAAGCTCAACAGCTGGTTCGACCAGACGGTCGACCGGGTGTCGGAGCTCTTCACCCGCCGAATCCGGCTGGTGACGGCTTTGGTGGCCGTGGCTCTCGCCCTCTTCCTCCAGCTCGATTCGATCGGGCTGATCAACCGACTCTCGGTCGACGACCAGCTGCGCAGCCACCTGGTGGAAAAGGCGGTGGGCGAACAGGAGGCCTTGCGCCTCAGGATGGAGGCGAGCGAGGCCGCTCTAGCGAAGTTGCGGCAGTCCGCGACGGCCGGCGCCGGCGACCCGGCTTCGAACACTCAAGCTGTCGTCGAACCGGCGGCCGAGGCGAAGGCGCCCGACCCAAAGCCTGAGCCGCTTGTCGACGTCCGACGGACGATCGAGGAAGTCGGAGTCATCTCGCTGCCCCGCGATTTCGGCCAGTGGAGCAGCGCGTGGCGGGAATCGGAGCCGCGCGGCGGCGGCTTCCGCTGGCCTTTCCTGTTCGGGATCCTGCTGTCGGCGGCGCTTCTCAGCCTCGGCGCCCCCTTCTGGTATGCGGCGCTGGGCAATTTGCTCAAGATGCGGTCCCTCATCGCCCGCAAGGACGAGGCCCAGCGCGAGGAGCGGCAGACGACCCAGGTCGCCGGAATCGTCACCACGGTCGAGGCCCGGACCGGAGCGCCCTGATTCAGCGACCCGCTTCGAACCTCAATCCGAGCCACAAGGTCCTTGGCGTGGCCCGCTCCTTGATTCCGTCGCCGCTCACCCCGGCGAGGACTCGAGCTCCGGCCAAGTTCTCGGCCCGGGCCTCGATCGCGATCCCCCGGCCGAGCGGATAGGCCGCCGCCAGGTCGAACGTGACCGCGCCGGGCAGTAGCTGGCGGTTGAGGTCGTCCTCAAATTGCGGTCCAGAGTAGCGCGCGGTGACCGAGGCCCGAGCTCCGCTCCCGGCCGCCCAGGCGAGGGTGGCGGACAGGCTCTGCCGGGGAGTCTGAGCGGGCCTGAGGCCGTCCAGCGCCAGCGCCGGCCCGCTTCCCTCCACATGCGCGCCGACCCATGACCAGCCGCCTTCTAGCGTCCATTGGCCAAGCGCGTAGCGGGCGTCGAGCTCGATACCCTTCGCCTCGATGGAGTCGAGATTCGCGCGCCGGCGATAATCGCCGCCGGCGGCGACGAAGCCGACCCCCGGAAAGGTCCCCGGGCCGCGCCCGAGCGTGACATTGGCGATCGCTCCGTCGAGCCGGTTCGCGAACAGGGTCAGCGCGATCCGGGCCCGAGGCGACGGCCGCCAGTCGGCTCCGGCCTCGATTCCCCTCAGTCGTTCCGGAGCGAGCCCGGCATTGGCGGCGGTGGCGTCGATGCCGACCCGGAACGGCCGGTAGAGCTCGTTTAGAGTCGGCAGCCGCCAGCCGAGATAGGCCGCGCCGCGCAGGGTCACTCCCGAGCCGGCCCGCCAGGCGACGCCCGCGCGGCCGGTCGGCTCCCAGCCGGCCCGGTCGCGGAATCGAGTGTCGGTCAGCACCGCTCCGTCCGCCAGCATCCGCTCGTTCAGGCGGCCGTTCGAGATGGTCCAGCGGTCGATCCGGGCCCCGGCGGTGAAGGTGAAGGTCCGAGGGGTCCATGCCGCCTCCGCAAAGCCGCCCAGGGTCTCGGTCCGCCCGCCGGCGACTCGCCCGCGGGTACCTGCCCCGGCGACGAAGGCGAATCGCTCGCGGGTCTCCCCCTCGGTCCTTCGCCAGTCGCCGCCCAGGCGGATTTCGACCTGCCTGCCCATGTCGGGCCGGGCTTCGATCCTTGCTCCGAGGCCGGTCGCCGGGACGCTGTGCTGTTCCGAGGTGCGCATCGCCGAGGCCCGGCCGGGGCCGACGCTCGCGAAGCTGTTGTAGAAGTCGCGAGCCTGGACGTAGCCGAGCGCGCTCCACCGCCGGCCGACCAGCCGAATCGACGCGTCGGCGCCGCGGGTTCGGATTTCGGAAAAGGCCGTGCCGCGCTCGCGCTGGTCCGAGAACAGGAGCGCGCTCGCCTGCAGCTCGGCGCCGCCCCGAAGCGGAGCGACCGTGCGCAGGGCGAGGCTCGCCTGCTCGTAGGGAGAGGGGCGGTCGGCGGGGCCGCGCTGCCGGGCGACGATGGGGACGAAGCCGTCGCCCCGCGCCCAGTCGCCCGATAAGACGAGGAAGCCGCCGCCGAGAGCGTGGCCAAGCCCAACATGAGCGTCGAGACCGTCGCGGCTTCCATAAGCTAGGCGGCCGCGGAGGCCGCTAAGCTGGTCGGGGGTGGCGCTGGCAAGCTCGATCGTTCCGGCGAGGGCGCCGGGCCCCTGAACCCCGCTTCCGCCGCCGCGAGTCACCCTCGCCTCGCGGAGCCGCTCCGGCTGGTAGGCCGGCCAGCTCACCCAGCCGCCGAACGGATCGGCCTGCGGCACTCCGTCGAGGACGAGCAGAAGCCGGCTCGACGCATTGCCGCCGAGCGCTCGAAGGGTCGCGCCCTGGCTGGTGGGATTGGCGGAGCGTGCGTCGGAGCGGCGGAACAGCTGGAAGCCGGGCACGTCGCGCAGGATGTCCTCGAGACGGCCCGACGCGGAGCCGGCGAGCCGGTCGCGATCGATGACGAGAGTTGAGAAGACCTCTTCGCCGCCCGCGACTCGAAGCCCGCGGCCGGTGACGACGATGTCGGGAGTGGCGGCCGGAGCGGCGGCCAGGAGGAGAGGGAGGAGGAAAGCCACGAGCGGGGCTCTAGATTCCTCCCCCGGATTTCCGGGGGAGGGGCACCGCGCGAAGCGCGGTGAAGGGGTTCTTCGAAGTCGGCAAGGCCCCTCCACCACCCTTCGGGTGCCACCCCTCCCCTGCCAATGCAGGGGAGGATTTAGGTCTAGCGCGAAGCGTAGCGGCGGCGGCCGCCGCTCCGGGCTTCGCCCTGCGGCCGCGCCGGCCGAGCGCTGAAGCGCTTGGCTGGGCGATGGCCGCGCGGATGGCGATCCTCGCGCTCCGCGCGCTCCACGATCTGGATCGGGGAGCTGGCGCGAGCCGCCTTGATCCGGGCCGCCTCGGCGTTGAAGCCCTCCGGCAGCGGCACCGGCGTAAGCAATTGCTTGGTCAGGCGCTCGATGCCCTTGAGGTAGGGCCGCTCGTCCTCGGCGCAATAGGCCACGGCGATCCCGGCCGCTCCGGCTCGAGCGGTCCGGCCGATCCGGTGGACATATTGCTCGGAGACGTTGGGCAGGTCGAAATTGATCACGTGGCTGACGCCGGAGACGTCGATGCCGCGAGCGGCGATGTCGGTCGCGATCAGGATCTTGACCTTGCCGTCCTTGAAGTCGGCCAGGGCCCGCTCGCGCTGCGGCTGGCTCTTGTTGCCGTGAATGGCGTTGGCCGGAATCCCGGTCTGGGCGAGCTGCTTCACGATCCGGTCGGCGCCGTGCTTGGTCCGGCTGAAGATCAGAACCCGGTCCATCGAGCCTTTCGGCCCGAAGCCGACCCGCAGCATCATCGTCAGAAGCGCCGGCTTCTCGGCCTGGTTGACGAAGGTGACGTACTGCTCGACCCGCTCGACCGTCGACGCGACCGGAGTCACCGCCACCTGCTCGGGGTTGGTCAGGAACTTGTCGGCCAGATCGCGGATCGCCTTGGGCATGGTGGCCGAGAAGAACAGGCTCTGCCGCTTCTCGGGCAGGTAGCGGACGATCTTCTTGAGGTCATGGATGAAGCCGAGGTCGAGCATCTGGTCGGCCTCGTCGAGGACGAGGATCTCGACCTGCCTCAAGTCCAGCCAGCGCTGCTCGACGAGGTCGAGCAAGCGGCCCGGAGTGGCGACGAGGATGTCGACTCCGCGGCTCAGATCCTGGCGGTTCTTGTTGATCGAGGTTCCGCCGAACACGGTCGCGACGCTCATGTGGCTGAAGCGGCTATAGGCGCGGGCGCTCTCGGCGATCTGCGAGGCGAGCTCGCGAGTCGGGGCGAGCACCAGCATCCGGCACGCGCCGCGCTGCGGGCGCTTGCCGCTGTCGGCGAGCCGGTCGATCGACGGAAGCATGAAGGCGGCGGTCTTGCCGGTGCCGGTCTGGGCGATTCCGAGCAGGTCCTTGCCCTTCAGCAGGATCGGGATCGCCTGCTCCTGGATCGGGGTCGAGGTGGAATATTCCTTCAGGGCGAGCGCCTGGAGGACGGGCTGCGAAAGCCCGAGATTTTCAAAAGACATGATAACTCACTTGTATCGTGCGGCGCCCCCGCGCAGCCGAAAAGGCGCGCGGAAACGCGGCGGGTTCTGGTGACCCGCGTGAAAAGGGAAACCTTGGTAATGACGAAACGGAGCCGGCCCGAGAGGGGCGTTCACGCTGCATGACGTTTCGCTGACGGGCATATGGGCCCGAAATGTGAACAAATCAACCTGTCTTCAGGAAATCCGGGCCAGCAGCCGGTCGGTGGCCGCGGCGGCCTCCGGCTCGTCGAGGGTGGGCGCGTGGCCTACTCGAGGGACCGTCACGGCCTCCATCGCCTTGTTCGCAGCCAGCATCCGCTCGACAGTCGCCGGGCTCAGCAGGTCGGAAAGCTCGCCGCGGACCACCAGCGAGGGCACGGCCTCGAGGCCGGCGAAGGCGCTCCACAGGTCGAAGCCGGTATCGCCGCCGGGGGCCCGGAACGGCTCGGCGATGCGCATGTCATAGTCGAACACGACCCGCCCGCCCGGAGTCAGCCTGCACAGCCTCTTGGCGTAGACCAGCCACTGGCCGATATCCCAATCGGGATAGCGGTCGCTCTGGGCTTCGCGCAGGAACCGGGCGGCGTGAAGCCAGGTCGGCCAGCTTTGCGAGCGCCCGACATAGGAGCGGATATGCTCAAGCCCCTTGGTCTCGAGGATCGGCCCGATGTCGTTGAGAAGGGCGGCGGCGATCCGGCTTTTGTCGGCCATCGCGAGGAGCATCGTGATCAGCCCGCCGAGCGAGGTTCCGAACAGGACGAACCGCTTGAGCCCCAGCTCCGCGATCAAGGCCTCCACGTCCTGCCAGTAGACCGGTGGCACGTAGCTCATCGGATCCTTGGCATGCTCGCTCTGCCCGCGCCCCCTCAGCTCGACGCAGATCAGCCGCCACTCGCCCTTGAGCCGGCCGGCGACGCCCTCGAAGTCGCGCGCGTTTCGGGTGAGCCCGGGGATGCACAGGATCGGCGGCCGGTCCTCGCCGCCGGCATAATCGCGATAATGGAGCCTCAGGCCGTCGCCCGCAGTCCACCACCCGTCCGACCAGTCCGCCATCTTCGCCCCCCGAATAAGGCGGCATATTGAGGTGAAACGGCCGCTTCAACCCTAGCTGGCGTCGTCGATGACCCCGTGGACGTTGTTGAAGGTGTTGTCGACGGTGGTTCCGAGATTGCGGAACGCGACGATGGCCGCGACCGCGATCAGGGCCGCGACGAGGGCATATTCGATCGCCGTCCCGCCGCGGCGGTCGCGCAAGATTTTGCGAAGATGACGCATCGAAGCCTCCTGTCGAGGGCTGCAGATTGACGCGAAAGTGCTAATCTGCGGTTAAATGGCCGCCGGAACCGCGCCCGCGGGCCAGGGTTGGGGCACAAATGCGCCCCCTCCCTTCCCCCTACCGACCCGCCCCGGCCATCCTCGAGCTTGGGGACGCCTTCTACGATCCGGTCGCTCCGGCGGACTTCCCGAAGGCCGTCCTTCGCTTCCGCAACGACCGATGGGCGGACTCTGTCGGTCTCGGCGACCTTGGCGAGGATGAGTGGATCCGCCATTTCGCGCGGTTCGAGCCGCTCCCAGCGAACCTGCCAGAGCCGCTCGCCCTGCGCTATCACGGCCACCAGTTCCGCGTTTACAATCCCGATATCGGCGACGGGCGCGGCTTCCTGTTCGCGCAATTGCGGGACTCCGAGGGCCGCCTGCTCGACCTCGGCACCAAGGGCTCGGGCCAGACTCCCTACAGCCGCTTCGGCGACGGCCGGCTCACCCTGAAGGGCGGAGTGCGCGAGGTGCTGGCCAGCGAGATGCTCGAAGCGCTCGGAGTCGAGACTTCGAAGAGCTTCTCGCTGATCGAGACCGGCGAGGCGCTCGAGCGCAACGACGAGCCGTCGCCCACGCGCTCGGCCGTGCTCGTCCGGCTCCAGCACAGCCATATCCGGATCGGCACCTTCCAGCGCCTCGCTTATTTCCGGGAGTCGGAGAATCTGGCGAAGCTGACCGATTACTGCCTTCGGCATTATTACGGAGAGGAGGGCGGCGAGGACGGCCCGGCGCGGCTGCTCGCCAGGGTCGCGGGCGAAGCCGCGCGCCTGGCCGCCTCCCATATCGCCGCCGGCTTCGTCCACGGCGTGCTCAACAGCGACAATATCGCGATCACCGCGCAGAGCTTCGACTACGGCCCGTGGCGGTTCACGCCCTTTTGGGACGGCCATTTCACGGCGGCCTATTTCGACCATGCCGGCCTCTATTCGTTCGGGCGCCAGCCCGAGGCGATCCACTGGGACGTGCTCCAGCTCGCCGCCTCGCTTCGGACCATCGCCGAGGCCGAATCCCTCACTCCGTCGCTCGACGGTTTTCCAGGCCGGTTCCAGCAGGAGCTGGTGAAAGCGATCTTCGCCAGGCTTGCGATCCGGCCGGCGGAGCCCGAGCGCGACTCCGCTTTCCTCCTCGCGCTCGAGACGGCCCTGGCGGCTCGGACGGTAGGGATCGACCGCTTCTTCCACGACTGGCGCGGCGGCCGCCGGCGCGGCCCCTCTCCCGCCGACGAGGCCTATGCCGCCGAGCCGTTCGAGCCGTTCCGCGAAGCGATCCTGGGCTATGAAGCTGTCGAAGGGGCCACCAGCCATCCTTATTGGTCGGACGAAGCTCCCTGCTCGATGCATATCGACGAGGTCGAGGCGATCTGGAGCCGGATCGACGAGGCGGACGATTGGACACCCTTTAGGGAGAAGATCGAGGCGGTCCGGCGGATGGGCGAAGCGATTCGGCCTCCGGCTTGACCGCCGCAGCCAAAAATGGTGGGTCAGCCGCCATGGCGACTTTGAGCTCGATCGAACCGGCCACGGGGGAAACGCTCTGGACCGGCGAGGCGGGCGACGTCGAGGCCGAGGTCGCCCGGGCCCGCTCCGCCTGGGCCGGCTGGGCGGCGAGGCCGCTCGCGGTCCGAATCGAGACCCTGCGGCGCTTCGCCAACACCGTTCGAGGCCAGAAGGACGCTCTGGCCGACCTCATCGCCCGCGAGACCGGCAAGCCGCTGTGGGAGACCGCGACCGAAGTCGACGCGGTGGTCAACAAGGTCGACATTTCCGTCACCGCTTATTCCGAGCGAACCTCGCAGCGCCGGCTGGAAGGCGCGCTCGGCGCTCGAGTCGCGGTCCGGCACAAGCCGCACGGAGTGCTCGGCGTGCTCGGGCCGTACAATTTCCCGGCCCACCTGCCCAACGGCCATATCGTCCCGGCGCTGCTGGCGGGCAATGCGGTCGTCTTCAAGCCTTCGGAGAAGACTCCCGCGGTGGGCGAGATGCTGGTCCGGCTCTACCATGAGGCCGGAGTCCCCGAGGATGTCGTGCGCTGCGTCCAGGGCGCGGTCGAGGCCGGCAAGGCGCTCGCTGCAAGCCCCGGCATAGACGGCCTGCTGTTCACCGGGTCGGCCCGCGCCGGCCTCGCCCTCCACCGCCAGTTCGCCGAGACGCCCCAGAAGATCCTGGCGCTCGAAATGGGCGGCAACAACCCGCTCGTCGTTTGGGACGCCAAGGACGTCGCGGCGGCGGCCGTGATCGCCGTCCAGTCCGCCTTCATGAGCTCGGGCCAGCGCTGCACGGCCGCCCGCCGGCTGATCGTCCGGGACGGCCAGCACGAGGCGCTGCTCGCCGAGATCGTCAAGCTCGCCGAACGGCTGATCGTCGACCATCCCCATGCCAGCCCGGCGCCGTTCATGGGGCCGGTGATCGACAACCAGGCGGCGGACCAGCTCCAGGAAGCCTTTCTCGACCTGATGATCAAGGGCGGGCGGGCGGTGAAGCGGCTCGACCGCCCGAACCCCGACCGGCCGTTCCTCACTCCGGCCATCATCGACGTCACCGACGTCGCCGACCGGCCCGACGCGGAGCTGTTCGGGCCGGTGCTTCAGGTGATCCGGGTCGCCGATTTCGACGCCGCCCTCGCCGAGGCCAATGCCACTCGCTACGGCCTCGCCGCCTCCCTCATCGGTGGCAATCCCGAGCTGTACGACCGCTTCTGGGCGAATATCCGGGCCGGAGTGATCAACTGGAACAAGCCGACCAACGGCGCCCCCTCCAACGCCCCGTTCGGAGGCCTCGGACTGAGCGGCAATCACCGCCCCAGCGCCTATTACGCCGCCGATTATTGCGCCTATCCGGTGACCAGCTCGGAAGCGGAAGGCGCGAGGGCGAGCATCGGGATCGGCCTCAGGGACCCGTTCGCTGCGAAGGCGCTGGAGGGCTGACCGCCGACCCCGCGAAGGCGGGGGCCGGGGCCCCAGGGGCGAAAGGCTCGGCCTCCCGTTCTCTTCGGGACGACCGTCAGCCCCGAGCTTCGGGCAGGTAGCCTTCTTCGGCGTAATCGGAGAACTTCGTGATCTTCGCCTCGAACCGCAACTTCACCTTCCCAGTGGAGCCGTGGCGCTGCTTGGCGACGATCAGCTCGGCGAGGCCGTAGGCGCGGTTCATCTCCTCCTGCCAGGCCGGGAAGTCCGGATGGTCGTCGGCGGGCTGCTTGTTGGCGAGATAATATTCCTCGCGATAGACGAACCAGACCATGTCGGCGTCCTGCTCGATCGAGCCGGATTCGCGAAGATCGGAAAGCTGCGGCCTCTTGTCCTCGCGCTGCTCGACGGCGCGGCTGAGCTGCGACAGCGCGATCACCGGGACGCTCAATTCCTTGGCGAGGGTCTTGAGGCCCCGGCTGATCTCGGAAATCTCGTTGACCCTGTTGTCGTTGCCGCCGTTGCGCCCGGTCCCCTGGAGCAATTGCAGATAATCGACCACGACGAGCCCGATTCCGCGCTGGCGCTTCAGCCGGCGGGCGCGGGTCCGAAGCGCCGCGATGGTCAGCCCGGGAGTGTCGTCGATGTAGAGCGGCAGGTTCTCGAGCTCGGCCGCGGCCCGCGCCAGGTTGCGGAAATCCTGCTGGCTGATCTTGCCCATGCGCAGATTCTCGGAGCTGATCCCCGACTGCTCGGCCAGGATCCGGGTCGCGAGCTGGTCGGCCGACATTTCGAGGCTGAAGAAGGCGACCCCCGCCCCGGCCGATTTCGACGGCTCGATCCCGTCCTCGATCGTGTCGCGGATGAACCGGCGGGCCGTGTTGAAGGCCATGTTGGTGGCGAGCGCGGTCTTGCCCATTCCGGGTCGCCCGGCGACGATGACCAGATCCGAGCTGTGCAGTCCTCCCGTCTTGGCGTTGACCGTCTCGAAGCCGGTGGTGATGCCGGAAAGGCCGCCGCCGGTGTTGAGCGCCTTCTCGGCCATCTGCACGGCCATGCGGGTCGCCTCGGCGAAGCTCTTGACGCTGCCCTCGCCGCCCCCTTCCTCGGCGACCCGGTAAAGCGCCGCCTCGGCCGCCTCGATCTGGCCCTTGGGGTCGACCTCCTCGCTCGTGTCGAGGGCTTGCTCGACCATGTCGCGCCCGACCCCGATCAGGGCCCTCAGAAGGGCGAGCTCGTAGACCTGCTCGGCGAAGTCGCGAGCGCCGATCACGGCGGCGCCGCTCCCGGTGAGCTGCGCGAGATAGGAGGGGCCGCCGAGCTCCTTCATCTCCTCGTCGGCCTCGAACAGCGGCCTCAGAGTCACCGGCGAGGCGATCATGTTCCGGTCGATGAGCTTCAATATCTGCTCATAGATGCGCGCATGGAGCGGCTCGTAGAAATGGTCGGCCCGGAGCTTGAGCTGGATGTCCTCGGCGAGCCGGTTGTCGATCATCAGAGCGCCGAGCAGCGCCGCCTCCGCCTCCACGTTCTGGGGCAGAGCCGACGATTCGGGCTCCGGCGCGCCGGCAAGGCGAATGATGTTCTCGGCCATTGCGGCACCCTACGCCCCGGCGACGTCAAGGTGTAGCCCGCGAACGAGAATTCCGGGTGCGCTTGTGTGGACGCCTTGTGGAAAATCCCGCTACAGGCCCCCCATGCCCGACCCTCGGATCATCGACATCGAGCTGGACGAGCGCACGATCCTTCGCCGGAGCGACGATATCGAGCGCGAGCGCAAGGTCGCGATCTTCGACCTGCTCGAGTCGAACAGCTTCCAGCCCGCGGGCCACGAGGGACCGTACCGGATCCTGCTCCGCATCGAGGACGATCGCCTCGCCATCGACCTCAGGGACGAGGCCGGGACTCCGCTCGAGACGATCCGGCTCGGCCTTGCCCGCTTCAAGCGGCCGGTGCGCGATTATTTCGCGATCTGTGAGAGCTATTTCAAAGCCGTCCGCTCGGAATCGCCCAAGGGCCTCGAGACGATCGACATGGCCCGGCGGGCGCTTCACAACGAGGCCGCCGAGCTCCTCCAGGAATGCCTGAAGGGGAAGATCGACATGGACTTCGACACCGCCCGCCGGCTGTTCACGCTGATCTGCGTCCTGCACATCAAGTGACTCTTGCCCCCCTCCGCCATTCGGGCGAAAGCATGACTTCATGAAGCGCCTTTCGCTCATCCCCCTCCTCGCCCTCGCCGCCTGCGCCGGCGGCCGGAGCGAGCCCGTCAGCCTGGTCAAGCGCCCGCTCTACCAGGCGGTCGGCGGCCCGCCGGGCTGGACCTTGTCGGTCGGCCGCGAGCGGATCGTGCTTCGGCTGAGCCCGGATCCTTCCGAGGGCCCCGATGCCCCGGCGATCGTTCGCGAATATCCCTCGCCGCGCTTCGGATTCGGCCATGGCGTGAAGCGTTGGGATGCCGGCTCGGGCACCCAGGCGATCGCGATCGAGGCGCGCCGAACGCCGTGCCGAAACGGCAGCGTCAGCTTCCAGGACGAGGTTCGAGTCCGCTTCGGCAGGCGCGAGCTCGCGGGATGCGGCGGCCGGATTCGTCCCGGAGGGCGCCGCTGATGGCGATCATGTCGGACAAATGGATCCGCGCCCAGGCGCTCGACAACGGAATGATCGAGCCGTTCGTCGACGGCCAGAAGCGCGAGGGGACGATCAGCTACGGCCTGTCGAGCTACGGCTACGACGCCCGCGTGTCGGACGAGTTCAAATTGTTCACCAACGTCGACAACGCCATCGTCGACCCGAAGGACTTCAAGGCCAACAGCTTCGTCGACCGCAAGACCGACGTCTGCATCATCCCGCCCAACAGCTTCGCCCTGGCGAGGACGGTCGAATATTTCCGGGTGCCGCGCGACGTGCTCGTCATCTGCCTCGGCAAGTCGACCTATGCGCGCTGCGGGATCATCGTCAACGTGACTCCGCTCGAGCCCGGCTGGGAAGGCCATGTCACGCTCGAATTCTCGAACACGACGCCTCTACCGGCCAAGGTCTACGCCAATGAAGGCGCCTGCCAGTTCCTGTTCCTGCAGGGCAACGAGCCCTGCGAGACGAGCTATGCCGACCGTGCCGGCAAATATATGGGCCAGCGCGGGGTGACCCTGCCGAAACTGTAGGGGTAATCCCT
This sequence comes from Allosphingosinicella sp., assembly GCA_036386795.1. Classification (GTDB taxonomy): domain Bacteria; phylum Pseudomonadota; class Alphaproteobacteria; order Sphingomonadales; family Sphingomonadaceae; genus Allosphingosinicella. The sequence goes on along the minus strand of DASVUZ010000034.1, from coordinate 19,777 downwards.
CTCCCGCCCTTCGCGGGAGAGGAGGGGCCCGCCGCCGCATGCGGTGGGAGGCGAGGGTCTTGCCGAGTCAGCGAAACAGACCGTCACCTCCCAAGCTTCGCTTGGGCCCCTCCTCTCCCGTAAAACGGGAGAGGGAAATTCGGCTACAGCCCCCTCTGCTCCTCGTCGAACTTCTTCCACTGCTCGCGGGTCATGCACAGCCGCTCGCGCTTCATCCGCGAGACGCTGTTGTCGAACAGGCGGCAGGTCTTGCGGTCGCCCTTGGCCTTGGCTCCGGCGGCGCCGCCGTCGCTTTCGGCGGACTGCCGATCCTGGCTCTTGGCGGCATAGGCCGGAGTGGCGGCGACCAGGGCGAGAGCCGCGGCCGACGCGAACATAAGATTGATTTTCATCCACTTGCTCCTCGTGTCTCTCATCCCTGTCCCAAGCCTAGGCGCTTCCGGCGGAGCCACCTATGGCCCGGCGGGCCGCCGGCAGAAGCCTGCGTGCGGTTTGTCGAAAATCGGCGTCGGGAAGCGAGTCCGAGACGGCTTTTCGCCGACTTCCCATGGGTATAGGATCGTCCACGTGAAGCGATCATGGGAGGCGCGGATGACAATCGCGAAATGGGTCCTGCTCGCGGCGATGACGGCGGGCGCTACGGCTGCGGGAGCGACGGCTGCGGAGCCCGACCGCGCCGCGGAAGCGAATGCAGCTTTCACCAAATATCCGAAGGGCTCGCTCGAGAATAACGAGCAGGGCACGGTCCACTACCGGGTGAAGATCAACCGGAAGGGCGTCCCCAGCGAGTGCGAGGTGACCCAGAGCAGCGGCTTCCAGAGGCTCGACCTCGCCACCTGCGAGCTTCTGATGTCGCGGGCGCGCTTCACTCCGTCGCGCGACGCTCGCGGCCGGTCGGGCCGGTCGGTCTATGACGGCCGGGTGGTCTGGCGGATCGGCTGACGAGGCAAGGTTCCTCCCGCCAAATGCCCGGAAGGAATTAAAGCCCGCCTACCGCCCTTTGTGGCGAATGTTGGCAGGACGGCCGCGCCGCCCCTGCCTCGGCGGCCGGTCGCCGGCGCCCCGCCGCCCGTCGCGGCGCGGGCCGCCGCGCGGCGCGGCGGGGACATAGCCCGAATCGGGAAGCTCGAATCGGAGCCCGCCCGAAACCGGATTGGCCTCGACCAGCCGCAGCTTCAGCCGCCGGCCGGGGCTGAACCGCTCGCCGCTCTCCTCGCCGACCAGGCTCTGGCTGGCCTCCTCGTATCGGAAATATTCGCTTCCCAGGGTCGAGACCGGGACCAGCCCGTCGCCGCCGAGCCCGGCGACGGTGGCGAAGAAGCCGAACGGCTGAACCCCGGTGATCCGGCAGTCGACGAGATCGCCGACCCGCTCCGAGAGATAGGCGGCGACGTAGCGATCGAGCGTCTCGCGCTCGGCCTCCATCGCCCGCCGCTCGAGCTGGGAGATCAGCTCGCCGGTCACCTCCATCGCTTCGGCCTCTGCATCGCTCAGCCCGCCCTCGCCGAGCCCGGAGGCCCGGGTCAGCGAACGGTGGACGATGAGGTCGGCATAGCGCCGAATGGGGCTGGTGAAGTGCGCGTAGGAGCCGAGCGCGAGGCCGAAATGGCCCTTATTGTCGGGCGAGTAATAAGCCTGGGTCTGGCTTCGAAGGATCTGCTCCATGACCTGGGGGCGGAAATCGGAGTCGCCGATCCGGTCGATGATCCGGTTGAAGGTCGACGGCCGGACGACCTGGCCCAGAGCGAACTCGATCTCGAACGTCTTCAGATAATCCTTGAGAGCGACCAGCTTCTCCCGGCCGGGCGGCTCGTGGTCGCGGTACATGACCGGCGCCTTCTTCGACTCGAGCGCCTTGGCCGCCGCGACGTTGGCGGCGATCATATAATCCTCGATCAGCTTGTGCGCGTCGAGCCGCTCGCGCGGCGCCACCGAGGTGATCCGCCCCTTCTCGTCGAGCACCACCTGGCGCTCCGGCAGGTCGAGCTCGAGCGGCTCGCGCTTCCGCCGAGCCGCGTAGAGGGCTCGCCAGCAGGCCCAGAGCGGCTTCAGCGTCGATTCGACGATCGCGGGATCGACTGGGGGCTCGTCCGCCGCGATCTCGGGCATCGCGCAGGGGGATGAGAATATCTCTACCGGCTCGGCGTCCCCGGACCCGTTCGGGCTGAGCCTGTCGAAGCCCTCGCCTTCTTCCGAATCGGGGGAAGAAAGGGAAGGGCCTTCGACAGGCTCAGGCCGAACGGCGTTTGCAGCGCCGTCGTCTCCGAGGGCGTCGATCGCCGCCTGGGCGTCCTCATAGGCGATGTTGGCGGCGATCCGCACCCGGGCACGGGTGAAGCGCCAGCTCTTGAGCTGCCCGTCCCTTGAAACCTGAAGGTGGCAGACCAGGGCGGCGCGATCCTCCCCTTCCTTGAGCGAGCAGATCTCGGCGCTGAGAGTCTCCGGAAGCATCGGCACCACCCGGTCCGGGAAGTAGACGCTGTTGCCGCGCTTCCTCGCCTCCTTGTCGAGAGCCGAGCCCGGCCGAACGTAGAAGCTGACGTCGGCGATCGCGACGAGGGCCTTCCAGCCGCCGGGGTTCGCCGGGTCCTCGTCCGGGGCGGCCCAGACCGCGTCGTCATGATCGCGCGCGTCGGCCGGATCGATGGCCACGATCGGGACATGGGTGAGGTCCTCGCGAACCTTGGAATCCGTTCGGGCTGAGCTTGTCGAAGCCCTTCCCTTCCCTCTACCGGCGCCGGTTGAAGACCCTTCGACAGGCTCAGGGCGAACGGCCTGGCTTGGACCCAGCGCCTGCCCCGCCACTCGCTCCGCCTCGGCCAGCACTGTCTCCGGAAATTCGTGCGGAATGCCGTGCTTGTGGATGGCGATGAGGCTGAAGCTGCGCGGCGCGAACGGGTCGCCGAGGATCTCGGAGACCCGGGCGGTGAGCCGCGGCGGCCGCCCCGTCTTCTCGGCGAGGACCAGATCGCCGGCCTGGGCCTGGCCGATGTCCGAGATCGGAAGCTCGCGGCGCTCCTTCTTCTCGACCGGCCGAAGCCAGAAGCCCTGCGCCTCCTGGTGGACGACCCCGAGGACGAGCTCGCTGCCCTTGGCGAGATTCTTCATAGGATGGGCGGCGTAACCGTTGCCGCGCTGCTCGGTACGGGCCAGGAGCCGGTCGCCGACCGCGAGCGCGGACCCCCTTCCCTTCCGCTCCAGCACCCTGAGCCGCGGCTCGGCCAGGTCCGCCTCCCAGCGCTCCGGAACCGCCCAGGCGGTCCCGCTCTCGTCGACGTCGACGATCCGAAGCACCGTCACCTTCGGAACCCCGCCGGCCCGGTGGAAGGCGCGGCCCGGAGACGAGTCGATCAGCCCCTCGTCGGCCATGTCGTGGAGCAGGGCCTTGAGCGCGATCTTGTCCTGCGCCGAAAGGCCGAAGGCGCGGGCGATCTCGCGCTTGCCGGCGGGAGCGTCGCTCGAGGCGATGAAGTCGAGGATCTGCTGGCGGGTCGGGAGGCCGGCGCGGGTGGGTTTACGAGCCATTCTGCTCCTGTTCGCTCATCCTGAATAGCCATTGAGCTTGGCGAAATGGCGTATCGAAGGACGGTCCTTCGATACGAGGCTTCGGCTTCGCTCAGCCTCTACTCAGGATGAGCGGTAAGGGTTCCGCGGCCTCTTACGGCGTCGGCGGCGGTGGGGGCGTGTAGGGCCGGAATGCGCCACCCGGGACGGCCGATGCGACGGGACTCTCATAGCCGTCGGCCGAGACGGACGACACTCCGAACACGAAGTCGTCGACCCTCACTCCGGGCAAGGCCGCCACGGCCTTCCCCAACATTTTCTTGCTGGCCTCGGAACAAGGATGCTTGCAGCCGGTCACGACCACCACATCCTTATCCTTGAGTCGCAAGGACTCGGTCCAGTTCGCCTCGTCGGTCGGCCGCCAGCGTATCACATAGGCCGCGGCGCCCTTCACGGGCTCCCACATGATCGTCGTGTCGGTCGAAACCGCCCCTTCCGCGACCGGCGCCGGAGGCGGCGGAGCGCTGGCCAGGGCCGCGAGCGCCGCGACGTTCAGCTTCACCACCCGGGCCAGATAGGGGAAGTCCATCTTGTCGATCGTGTCGCCATATTCGACTCCGTTCTCGACCCTCAGATCCTGGTGCTGCCAGTTGTAATTCTCGATGGCGACCGTGATCCGGACGGCCGGGTAGCCGGCGTTCAGGAACTCGGTATGGTCGCCGCCGCGCCCGAAGCGGTCGTTGCGCCAGATCGGGCGAACGTCGAGGCCGAGGCTGATCTCGTCGGCGAGGCCGTCGAGCCAGCGCGACAGGTTGCGCGACGGAGCGTCGTTCTCGCCGCCGAGGCTGCGGATGCGGGCGGCGAGGTCCTCGTGCCCCTGCCAGCGCGGCCCTTCGGAGAAGACCCGGACATGGGCGTCGTCGCAGACCCCGTCGGAGCCGCAGCTGCCGCCGATAATGTCGTTGTTGAGGTTGGCGAGCACCTCCCAGCCCTGAGCTTTCGCGTAGTCGGCGAGGATCTTGCCCCCGAGCAGCCCCTGCTCCTCGCCGGAGAGAGCCGCGTAGACGATCGTGTGGGGGAATTTGTGCTTCGACAGCACTCGAGCGGCCTCGATCACCGCCGCCGTCCCCGAGCCGTCGTCATTGGCGCCGGGAGCGTCCTTGGTGAAGTCCATCGGATCCGACACCCGGCTGTCGATATGGCCGGTGATGATCACGACCCGCTTCGGATCGACGGTGCCGCGCTGGATCGCGATGACGTCGGTGACCCGGGTCGGGCTGGGCACCCTCCGGCCGGTCACGACGTCGGACGGGGTCTCGATCTCGAGGCAGCCGCCGCAGGCGCGCGAATAGCGGCGGAACTCGTCCTGGGTCCATTTCAGCGACGCGCCGATGCCGCGCCTGGGATCGGTCTGCGAGGAGAGGGTGTGGCGGGTGCCGAAGCTGACCAGCTTCTCGACGATCGCCCGGATCCGGTCCTGGCTGACCGAATCGGCGATCTCGCGCGGCTCGGCGGCGGCGGCGGGCGTGGAGAGGAGAAGGAGCGGAAGGAGCGGGAGGAGCGGAGCGAGCTTTCTCATGGGCTTGGCCCCTGAACCTCTCGATCGAAATTCGCAAGCGTGGGCGATCCCCACTGCTTTACAGGCCTAAGACAGTCTGGCAGACCTCGCGCCTTATCGGGTGGGGAATCGCTTCAAATGCTTGAGCTTGCCGACGTCAGCCACGTCTATCCCAACGGCACTCGCGCCCTCGACGGAGTGACCCTGTCGATCCCGCGCGGAATGTACGGGCTGCTCGGCCCCAACGGCGCCGGCAAGTCGACCCTGATGCGCAACGTCGCGACTCTTCAAACCCCCACCGAGGGCACGATCCGCTTGGGCGACATCGACGTCATCGCCGAGCCGGAGAAGCTTCGCCGCACCCTCGGCTACCTGCCCCAGGATTTCGGGGTCTATCCGCGGGTGTCGGCCTACGACATGCTCGATCACATGGCGGTTCTGAAGGGCATCGCCTCGGCTCCGGAGCGCAAGGCGACCGTCGAGGCCCTCCTCCACCAGGTCAATTTGTGGGACGTGCGCAAGAAGGCCCTCGCCGGCTTCTCGGGCGGGATGCGCCAGCGCTTCGGAATCGCCCAGGCGCTGATCGGCAATCCCGGGCTGATCATCGTCGACGAGCCGACCGCCGGCCTGGACCCGGAGGAGCGCAACCGCTTCCTGAACCTGCTCGCGGAGATCGGCGAGAATGTCGTCGTCATCCTGTCGACCCATATCGTCGAGGACGTCTCCGATCTGTGCCCGCGAATGGCGGTCCTGGCCAATGGGCGGATCCAGCTCGAAGGCGTGCCGATCGAGCTGATCCACTCCACGCGGGGCCGGATCTGGATGAAGGTGATCGAGCGCGGCGAGCTCGACGATTACAAGAGCCGCCACGAGGTCATCTCCACGCGACTGTTCGCCGGACGGACCGTGATCCACGTCCTCGCCGACTCCGACCCCGGCGACGGCTTCGCCTCGGTCGAGGGCGGCCTCGAGGACGTCTACTTCTCGACCCTCGCCCAATCCCGCCGCGCGGCCTGAGGAGCGCGTTCGATGCTCGGCAAGATCGCGGCCTTCGAGTTCCGCTACCAGGTGAAGAATCCCGTCTTCTGGGTGACCGGAGCGATCTTCTTCCTGCTCACCTTCGGCGCCGTCACCGTCGACGAGATCCAGATCGGAAGCGAGGGCAACGTCCACGTCAACTCGCCCTACGCGAACCTCGAGAAGATGATGATCATGTCGCTCTTCTTCATGTTCGTGACGACGGCGTTCGTCGCGAACGTGGTGGTGAGGGACGACGATACAGGCTTCGGGCCGATCGTCCGCTCGACCCGGGTGACCAAGTTCGACTATCTGACCGGCCGGTTCATCGGCGCCTTCCTCGCCGCCGCGCTCTGCTTCGCGACGGTGCCGCTCGCCATCTGGCTCGGCTCCCTGATGCCGTGGCTCGACCAGGAGACGCTCGGGCCGAACCCGCTGGCTTATTACCTGGTCCCCTATCTGGTCATCGCGGTCCCCAACATCCTCATCACCTCGGCGATCTTCTTCGCCTTGGCGACGGCGACCCGATCGATGATGGCGACCTATGTCGGAGTGATCGCGTTCCTGATCCTCTATTTCGTGGTCAACGGCAATTTGGGCCAGGAGCCCGAATGGCGGACGACCCTCGCCTATCTCGAGCCGCTGGGCGCCGGCGCCGTCGAGGAGGCGACCCGCTACTGGACGGCGGCGGAGCGCAACAGCCTGCTACCACAGCTCGAGGGAGCCTTGCTCTGGAACCGGCTGATCTGGATCGCGATCTCGGTCCTGTTCCTCGCGCTCGCCCACTGGAGCTACCGCTTCGCCGACAAGGGCATTTCGAGGCGCAAGCAAAGGAAGCTGAAGGCGCTGGAGGAAGCGGCCGCCCATTCGATCGAGGGGCCGCACGCCGTGGCTCCGCTTCCCGCCCCGAGCTTCGGCCGCGCCTCCGCCCGGGCCCAGCTGGTCTCGCGCACCCGGCTCGAGATGAAGCAGGTGTTCAGGAGCCCGGCCTTCGTCGTCCTGATGGCGCTGGGGCTAATGAACTCGATGGTCAGCATGTGGTTCGCCGGCCGATTGTTCGGAACTCCGACCTATCCGGTGACCCGCGGCCTGATCCCGATCCTGGAGGGCACGTTCAGCCTCATCCCGCTGATCGTCGCGGTCTATTATGCCGGAGAGCTGGTCTGGCGCGAGCGCGACCGCAAGATGCACGAGATCGTCGACGCCACTCCACTCCCCAACTGGGCCTATGTGGTGCCCAAGACCCTCGCCGTCGCGCTCGTCCTGCTCGCGACGGTGGCGGTGAGCGTCGCCGCGGCGCTGCTCGTCCAGCTGCTCAAGGGCTATACGAACTTCGAGCTCGGCAAATATGTGGCCTGGTACCTGCTTCCGGCCAGCGCCTCGATGATCCTGGTCGCCGTGCTCGCAGTCTTCGTCCAGGCGATCAGCCCCAACAAATATGTCGGCTGGGGCCTGATGGTGCTCTACGTCATCGTCACCCTGACCGCGGGCAATCTCGGCTTCGAGCACACGCTCTACGTCTACGGCCAGGTCCCGGACGTCCAATATTCCGACCTCAACGGAGCGGGCGGCTACGCCGCCGGCGCCTGGTGGGGTCGGCTCTACTGGGGCGCCTTCGCGCTGTTGCTCCTCGTCGCGGCGCACCTTCTCTGGCGGCGGGGCACCGAGACCCGGCTGAAGCCGAGGCTGAAGCTGGCGCCCGCGCGCCTGAAGGGCTCGCCGGGCGTGGTGGCCCTGGCCGCCCTGCTGGTCTTCGCCGGCACCGGCGCCTGGATCTACTACAATACCGACGTCCTCAACGAATATCGCACCCGCGACGATTCCGACCGCTTCGCCGCCGAATATGAGAAGCGCTTCCTCAAATATGAGAAGCTGCCCCAGCCGAGCATCGTCCACGCGGTCCTGAACGTGGAGCTCCACCCCGAGCAGACCCGCGCGGTCACTCGCGGCCGCTACACGATCCAGAACCTGACCCAGGGTCCGATCGGCGAGGTCCATATCCGCCGCACCGACCGCTCCATGAAGCTGACCCGACTCGATTTCCCGGGCGCGAGCCTCGCCGGCAACGACGAGGAATATGGCTACCGCATCTACCGGCTGGCGACTCCGATGAAGGCGGGCGAGCGGCGCGAGATCGCCTTCGAGACCCTTCGCGAGCAGCGCGGCTTCCGCAATTCCGGAAACGACACAAGGCTCGTCCGCAACGGCACCTTCCTGAACAATTTCGAGCTCGCCCCGGGAATCGGCATGGACCGCTCGATACTCCTCCAGGAGCGGGCGAAACGCCGCAAATACGGCCTCGCGCCCGAGCTTCGTCCGGCGAAGCTGGAGGACGTCTCCGCGACGCGCCGGAGCTATTTCGGCGGCGGATGGTCGACGGCCGACATCACCATCTCGACCGTCGCCGACCAGACCCCGATCGCTCCGGGCAAGAAGGTGAGCGACGTCGTCCAAGGCGGCCGGCGGATCGCCCGCTTCGTCTCCGACGCTCCGATCCTCACCTTCTTCTCGATCCAGTCCGCCCGCTATGCGCAGAAGCACCGGCGCCACGCCGGAGTCGACCTCGCAATCTACTACCACCCGACCCACCACTGGAACGTGGACCGGATGCTGACGTCGCTGCAGACCGGGCTCGACTATTTCAACTCGGCCTTCGGCCCCTATCAGTTCGACCAGGCGCGGATCATCGAATTCCCCGCCTACGCCACCTTCGCCCAGGCCTTCGCCAACACCATGCCCTATTCGGAGGCGATCGGCTTCGCCGCCGACGTCAGCGATCCCGAGGAGATCGACTACGTCTCCTACGTCACCGCCCACGAGCTCGGCCACCAATGGTGGGCGCACCAGATGATCGGCGCCGACATGCAGGGCGGGACGATGCTGTCGGAGACGCTCGCCCAATATTCGGCGCTGATGGTGATGAAGCGGCTCCACGGCGAGGACAAGATCCGCCGCTTCCTCAAGTTCGAGCTCGACCGCTATCTTCGCGACCGCGGCGGCGAGGTGGTCGAGGAGCTTCCGCTCGCCCGGGTCGAGAACCAGCCCTACATCCATTACCGCAAGGGCAGCCTCGCCATGTACCTGCTCCAGGACCGGCTCGGCGAGGCGGCGGTCAACCGCGCGCTTCGAACCGTCCTCGAGAAGTACAAGTTCAAGGGCGCGCCCTATCCCCGCTCTATCGAGCTGATCCAGGCGTTCCGCAGGGAGGCGAAGTCGCCCGAGGACCAGGCGCTGATCACCGACCTGTTCGAGCGGATCACCCTCTACGACCTCAAGGTCGCGGAGCCCAAGGCGGTGAAGCGGCCGGACGGCAAGTGGGACGTGACGGTTCCGGTCGAGGCGACCAAATTCTACGCCGACGGCAAGGGCAACGAGAAGCCCGCCGCCTTCGCCGACCGGATCGCCATCGGCCTGTTCACCGCGGAGCCCGGCCGAGGCGCCTTCGACCGCCGCAACGTCCTCGCCATGCAGCGCCAGCCGGTGAGGAGCGGCAAGCAGCTCTTCCGCTTCGTCACCGACAAAAAGCCGACCCATGCCGGGGTGGACCCCTATAATTTCTACATCGACCGCAATTCGGACGACAATGTCGGTCCGGTGACCTGACGGGCCGCTCGGGAGGGCGGATCGCACACGCCTCGCCGGCGCCGCCGGGTTCGCGCGCGAGCGGACTCATGCTATGACGGCGGCCTGGCGCGGAAGGTTCTGGCATGCGCTACCGGATTGCCGTCCTGATCTTCAGCCTCGCTGCGTCCGGCGCCCCGTGCGCGGCGCGATCGGACCCGCCGGCGGATGAATTGATCCGCGAGGTCTGGGTGTCGAGAAATCCCAACCTCGACGACATAAGCCATCCCGAGACGGCTCTGGCCGGGGATGGCCGACCGCCATGGATCTGGCTCCTCGGAAGCAAAGACATTCCGCCGGATTTGAGAGACAGGCCGTTCAGGACGCACAATATCATCGCTGTCGAGGTCGACGCGACGGGCCGTCCGCAAGGGTGCAGCATATTGCGCAGGAGCTTCGACCCCCGCCTCGATTCGATCGCCTGCGACCGCGCGCTCTCCGTCCGCTACTCCGTACGCTACGCGGCGCCGCGCAAGCCGGTGGCGAGGACCCACGTCATGGGGATACGCTGGCGGGTGTTGACCCGAGCCGAGGACGAAGCGCGACGCGAGCTCTGGGCCGCCATGCCGCCGAGTCCGACCCCGCCCCGCTACGTGGGCGGGGACGAGCTCGGCTGGCCGAGATTGGCGTGGCGACAGGGAACCGAACTCGCCGAAATTCCGCAGCTCCAGCGATTCTACCCGGCCGAAGCGCTCGGCCGCGAAGGCACCGTCTCGCTCGAGCTGGGAATCTGGCCGGAAGACGGACGCACCGAGTGCGAGATCGGGGCCAGCTCCGGCAGCCTCGTCCTCGACCGCGCCGCGTGCCGGGTGGCGCGCAAGCTGGACCTGCGGTTCAATGACGCCTGCGAGGGCTGCCTGATCCAATCGATTCCGCTTCAATTCGTCTGGCGCCGTCAGGGCAGCCACATCCGAACACCGATCCGCGAGACCTGGCCGCCGACCAGAGTGCCCGACTCCGCAGGCCGTGTTTTCGTCGGATGGCGGGCCGTGAAGCCGGACGCGAGGCCGATCACCCGCGCGGATTTCGAGCCGCTTCGCGGAGCGCGCGTGACGAACTCCTCGTTCGGCGCGCGGCTTGTGGTCGATCAACGGGGCCGGCCGCAAGCCTGCGACGTGTCCCAGTCCTCCGGCAATCGCTCAGTCGACGAGCGGGCCTGCGCGCTGCTGGTGAAAAGGATGCGCTACACCCGCCGGACCGACGTGTTCGGCGATTTGACCGCCGATTACATGGACGTCAGGCTCGATCTCGACCCGCTCCTCTAGCGCCCCTACTTCTCCATCGTACGCCGCCCCCGGAAATCCCGGCGCGAAATTCAGGCCACGGTCTGCTCGATCACTCCGAAGATCGGGTGACCGGCCTCGTCGTCCATCCAGATCCGGACCGTGTCTCCGCGCTTTAGGAACCCGGTCCTGGCCGCCCCCTCGAGGATCGTCTCCACCGTCCGCACCTCGGCAATGCAGCTATAGCCCAGCCCACCCTGAGCGATCGGCTTGCCCGGACCGCCGTCCTCGTCGCGGTTGGAGACCGTTCCGGAGCCGATGATCGAGCCGGCGCCGATGTTGCGGGTCCTGGCGAGGTGGGCGATCAGGGTTCCGAAGTCGAACGTCATGTCCACGCCCGCGTCGGCTCGGCCGAACGGCTTGCCGTTGAGGTCGACCTTGAGCGCGCCGTGGAGCTTGCCGTCCTTGAAACGCTCGCCGAGCTGCTCCGGGGTCACGAAGACCGGCGACAGGGCGGAAGCGGGCTTGGACTGGAGGAATCCGAAGCCCTTGCCGAGCTCGGCCGGGATGAGGTTGCGAAGCGACACGTCGTTGACCAGGCCGACCAGCAATATGTGGTCCCTCGCCTCCTCCGCTCCGATCCCCTGGGGGACGTCGCCGGTCACCACGACAACCTCCGCCTCGCAGTCGCAGCCCCAGGCCTCGTCGGCGAGCGGGATGGGCGAGCGGGGGGCAAGCATCTCGTCCGAGCCGCCCTGGTACATCAGCGGGTCGGTCCAGAAGCTGGCCGGCATCTCGGCGGCGCGAGCCTGCCTGACCAGGGCGACGTGGTTCACATAGGCCGAGCCGTCGGCCCATTGATAGGCCCGCGGCAGCGGCGCCAGCGCCTCGCGCTCGTGGAATCGGTCGCGGGGGATGACTCCGTGCTCGAGGTCGGTCGAGAGCAGCTCGAGCTGAGGCGCCAGCCGGTCCCAGTCGTCGAGGGCGGCCTGGAGAGTCGGGGCGATGTGGGTGGCGTCCGCGCACCAGGCGAGATCGCCGCTGACGACGACCAGGCGCCCGTCGCGGCCTCCGGGAAGGGATCCAAGCTTCATTCTTCCTCCGTCATCCCGGCGAAGGCCGGGACCCATGAGCACCGCAGCGTGCGGCGCCCCCCTTCGGTGTTCCTGGGTCCCGGATCAAGCCCGGGATGACGGCAGTGGCTGGCATTCGCGCCGCGCCTTGGCTAGGGGCAGCGTCGATCCCGGCATTCACACCTGAAGGCAAATCCATGCGTGACATCGACCATTTCATCGGCGGCGGCGGCCACGCCTCCGGCGAACGGCACGGCGACGTGTTCGACCCCAATAACGGCGGAGTGCAGGCTCGAGTCCGCTTCGGAACCGCGGGCGACCTCGCCCGGGCGGTCGACAACGCCAATTCCGCCCTCCCAGGCTGGGCGGCGACCAACCCGCAGCGGCGCGCCCGAGTCATGTTCAACTTCAAGGCTCTGGTGGAGAAGAACATGGAGGAACTCGCCCTCCTCCTCTCCTCCGAGCACGGCAAGGTCCTCGCCGACGCCCGCGGCGACATCCAGCGCGGGCTCGAGGTGATCGAGTTCGCCTGCGGAATCCCGCACGCCCTCAAGGGCGAATATACCCAGGGCGCCGGCCCCGGCATCGACGTCTATTCCATGCGCCAGCCGCTCGGAATCGTCGCCGGGATCACCCCGTTCAACTTCCCGGCGATGATCCCGATGTGGATGTTCGGAGTGGCGCTGGCCTGCGGCAACGCCTTCATCCTGAAACCCTCCGAGCGCGACCCCTCGGTGCCGGTGCGGCTCGCCGAGCTGATGAAGGAGGCGGGCCTTCCCGACGGAATCCTCCAGGTCGTCCACGGCGACAAGGAGATGGTCGACGCGATCCTCGATCATGAGGACATCAGGGCGATCAGCTTCGTCGGCTCCTCCGATATCGCGCAGTATATCTACAGCCGCGGCACGGCGAACGGGAAAAGGGTCCAGGCCTTCGGCGGCGCCAAGAATCACGGCATCGTCATGCCCGACGCCGACCTCGACATGGTGGTGAACGACCTCGCGGGTGCGGCCTTCGGCTCGGCCGGCGAGCGGTGCATGGCGCTTCCCGTCGTGGTGCCGGTCGGCGAGAAGACGGCCGCCAACCTGCGCGAGAAGCTGGTGCCGGCGATCGAGGCGCTCCGGGTCGGAGTCTCGACCGACGCGGAGGCCCATTACGGCCCGGTGGTCAACGCCGCCCACCGGCAGCGGATCGAGAATTACATCCAGATGTGCGCCGACGAGGGCGGCGAGCTGGTCGTCGACGGCCGCGGCTTCTCGCTCCAGGGCCATGAGGAGGGCTTCTTCATCGGCCCGACCTTCTTCGATCATGTGAAGCCGCATTTCCGCTCCTACCAGGAGGAGATTTTCGGCCCCGTCCTGCAAATGGTTCGCGCCGACAGCTTCGAGGAGGCGCTCCGCCTCCCCTCCGAGCACCAGTATGGCAACGGAGTCGCCATCTTCACCCGCAACGGCCACGCCGCCCGCGAATTCGCGGCGCGGGTCAATGTCGGAATGGTCGGGATCAACGTGCCGATCCCGGTCCCCGTCGCCTACCACACGTTCGGCGGCTGGAAGCGCAGCGGCTTCGGCGACATCAACCAGCACGGCATGGAGGGCGTCCGCTTCTGGACCAAGACCAAGACCATCACTCAGCGCTGGCCGGACGGGAGCGTGACGGGGGAGAATGCGTTCGTCATCCCGACGATGGGCTAAACGAAAAACGAATGACGAACCCCCGGTCTTGCATGGAAATGATGATCGTCTAAATTCGGAGGATGACGGCGCACTTGAGCTTCGACACTCTCGCCTTCGCCAAGCGGCTCGCCGCCGCCGGAATGGAGTCTCGGCAGGCCCAGGCACTGGCCGAGGCGCTCAACGACATCATCTTCGATACGCTTGCCACGAAAAGCGATCTTCGCGAGCTGGAACTGGCGATGACGACCGGCTTCAAGGAGCAGGAGGCGTCGACCGCGGCCCGTTTCAAGGAGCATGAGGGCCGCTTCAAGGAGCTGGAAACGAAGCTGGAGACAGGCCTCAGGGACTTGGAACAGCGACTGACGAACAGCATGACCGTTCGCACCGGCGCGATGATCGCCGGGTCAACGGCCCTGATCGTGGCGATCCTAGGGACGCTGAACAGCCTACAATAGAGTCGCGATTGCGGATCCGCGGGCTTTCGATACACCGCGAGGGATGATCCGCTTCGTCCTTGCCGTCCTTCTCCTGATCTCTCCAGGCCTGGCCGAAGCTGCGCCGAAGCCCGGGCCCAAGCGGATCGCGCTGAGCTTCGACGACGTCCCGCGCGGCCCGGGCGCCTTCCTGACTCCGGACCAGCGCACCCAGGGCATCCTCTCCGGACTCGCCGCCGCCAAGGTGGAGCAGGCCGTCTTCTTCGTCACCACCGGCAATCTCGATAAGCCCGGGGGCGAGGGCGGCGAGGAGCGGATCATGATGTATTCGGCGGGCGGGAGCCTCATCGCCAATCACAGCCACTCGCACCGCAGGCTCTCGCAAGTCTCCGCCGAGGAATATCTGCAGGATGTCGACCGGGCCTCGGCCTGGCTTCGCAACCGGCCGAACAGCCGGCCCTGGTTCCGCTTTCCCTTCCTCGACGAAGGCCGGGCCGACAAGGCGAAACGCGACGCCGTCCGCGCCGGGCTGGCGAAGCGCGGCCTGATGAACGGCTACGTGACGGTCGACGGCGCCGACTGGAAACTGGAGGCCCTGACCGTCGCCGCCGGCGAGGCCGGCAAACATATGGACATGGGGGCGCTTCGCGAGCTCTATGTCGAGACGATGGTCGGGGCGGCCAATTTCTATGACGGCCTCGCCCGCAAGACGCTCGGCCGCTCGCCGGCGCACATGCTGCTGCTGCATGAGACCGACCTCGCCGCATTGTTCCTTCCGGCCCTGGTCGAGGCGCTGCGCGACGACGGCTGGCAGATCATCACCGCCGACGAGGCCTATTCCGACCCGATCGCGCGCGCCCGGCCCGACACGCCCTCGGCCCAGGGCACATTGATCGAGGCGCTCGCCTGGGAGAAAGGCCTGCCGGCCCCGCGCTGGTACGAGGGGGAGGAGGAAAACGTCGCCGAGGCGCTGTTCGCCCGGCGGGTCCTCAAGGAGGACCCATAGCCATTGGAAAGCGGTGAGCCGAAACTATCTTTCACCGCTAATGCAAACAGGCTATGGTCCCCCGCATGGATCAGGAGGTCAGGGCCGAATTCAGCCGGCTTCGGACGGAGATGCGGGAGCTGGAATTGCGGACCCTGGACCGCGACGTCGGCCTCGCCTGGAAATGGGTGCTCGCGATCGTCCTCGCCTCGCTCGCGCTGGCCGCGACCCTCGCCTGAGGCTTTCCGGCCCAACCCTGAGCGTTGCGATTCCCGGTGCGTCCGCTAGAGCGCGCGCATGAGCCAGTTCGACCTGACCGACGAGCAGCGCCAGATCCAGGAGATGGCGCGCCAGTTCACCGCCGACGCGATCACGCCCCATGCCGCGGAGTGGGACGAGAAGCACATCTTCCCCCGCGACGTCATCCGCCAGGCGGCGGAACTGGGCTTCGGCTCGATCTACGTCTCCGAGGAATCGGGCGGGATCGGGCTCGGGCGGCTCGAGGCGGCGCTGATCATGGAGGCGATGGCCTATGGCTGCCCCTCCACCTCGGCCTTCATCTCGATCCACAACATGGCGAGCTGGATGATCGACCGCTTCGGCTCGGCGGCGGTGAAGTCGAAATACCTGCCCTCGCTGATCCCGATGGAGCGGATGGGCTCCTACTGCCTGACCGAGCCGGGCTCCGGCTCCGACGCCGCCGCTCTCAAGACCCGGGCGGTGAAGGACGGGGACAGCTACGTCGTCTCCGGCTCCAAGGCCTTCATCTCGGGCGGCGGCGAGAATGAGGTCTACGTCACCATGGTCCGCACCGGCCAGGAGGGCCCCAAGGGCATTTCGTGCCTCGTCATCGAGAAGGACATGCCGGGCGTGAGCTTCGGAGCCCAGGAGAGGAAGCTCGGCTGGCATTCCCAGCCGACCGCCCAGGTCAATTTCGACGAGGTCAGGGTGCCGGCGGAGAATCTGGTCGGCGGCGAGGGCGAGGGCTTCCGGATCGCGATGATCGGGCTCGACGGGGGCCGGCTCAACATCGGCGCCTGCTCGCTCGGCGGAGCCCAGCGCTGCCTCGACGAAGCGATCGCCTACACCAAGGAAAGGAAGCAGTTCGGCACTCCCATCGCCGACTTCCAGGCCACCCAGTTCACCCTCGCCGACATGGAGACCGAGCTGCAGGCGGCGCGGATGCTGCTCTACGCCGCCGCGGTCAAGGTGACCGAGAACGCCCCCGACAAGTCCCGCTTCGCGGCCATGGCCAAGCGCCTCGCCACCGACACCGGCTCGTCTGTCGTCGACCGCGCCCTCCAGCTCCACGGCGGCTACGGCTATCTCCAGGACTATCCGATCGAGCGCTTCTGGCGCGACCTCAGGGTCCATTCGATCCTCGAGGGCACCAACCAGATCATGCGGGTGATCGTCGCCCGGGACATGCTGAGGCAGTGAGGGGCCCCGTCATTGCGAGGAGCGCAGCGACGAAGCAATCCAGTGCTGCGGCCGCCACGAACGCAGTGCTGGATTGCTTCGCTTCGCTCGCAATGACGGCGGAGTCATGACCACCGACCTCATCACCCGCGTCGAAGGCAAGGTCGGCCGCCTCCGCCTCAACCGGCCCAAGGCGATCCACGCTCTCACCCGCGAGATGTGCAGCGAGATGATCGCCGCGCTCCTCCCCTGGCGCGAGGACCTTGCCGTCCAGGCGGTGATGATCGACCATGCCGAGGGCCGCGGCTTCTGCGCGGGCGGCGACGTCGTCATGCTCGCCCGAAGCGGCGCCGGCGACGGAGCCGAGGCGCGAGCCTTCTTCCACGAGGAATATCGGCTCAACCACCTGCTCTTCACCTACATGAAGCCGACCATCGCCTTCATGGACGGGATCACGATGGGCGGCGGAGTGGGAATCTCGCAGCCCTGCAGGTACCGGGTGGCGACCGAGAATACCCGATTCGCGATGCCGGAGACGGCGATCGGCCTCTTCCCGGACGTCGGCGGCGGCTGGTACCTGCCGCGGCTGCCGGGCCGCACCGGTCAGTTCCTGGCCCTGACCGGGGCCCGGCTCGACGGCGCCGAATGCCTCCGCCTCGGCCTTGCGACCCATTACATCCAGTCGCTCGCGCTCGACGACCTCAAGGCCCGGATCCTCGCCGAGCCGGAGCGGATCGAGGCCCTGCTCGACGAGTTCGGAACGCCCCCTCCGCCGGCCCGGATCGAAGCGAATCTGCCGGCGATCGACCGCCTGTTCGCCTCCGACGATTATGAGGAGATCCTGTCCGCTTTGGAGTCTGACGGTTCGGACTGGGCGAGGAAGGAGCTCGAGACCCTGCGCGGGAAGAGCCCGCAGGCCTGCAAGGTCTCGCTGCGAATGCTCTACGACGGCGCCCGGGTCCAGGATTTCGCTCACGAGATGAAGCAGGAATATGCGGTCGCCACCCGGGTCGTTCAGCGCCACGACTTCGTCGAGGGGGTGCGCGCCCTGCTGGTCGACAAGGACAACAGCCCGCGCTGGGAGCCGCAGACTCCGGAGGCCGTCACCGAGCACTTGATCGACACCATCTTCGCGCCGATGCCGGAAGGCGAGGAATGGACTCCGCTCTAGACGGGGGAGGGCCGTGCCGCACGGCATGGAAACGTCACCCCGGGCTTGATCCGGGGTCCATCTTCTTTAGGGCGCCGTGCACGAAGAAGGTGGATGCCGGATCAGGTCCGGCATGACGAGTCAGAGGATCTGGTCCATGGCCGATTACGAGAACATCCTGGTCGAGCAGCGCGGCGCCGTCACGCTGATCACGTTGAACCGCCCCAAGGCGCTCAACGCCCTCAACACCTCCGTCCTCGCCGAGCTGATCGACGCCTTCGCCGCCTTCGACTCCGACGAGACTCAGCGCTGCGCCGTCCTGACCGGAAGCGAGCGCGCCTTCGCGGCCGGAGCCGACATCAAGGAGATGTCCGACCAGGGCTTCGCCTCGATGTACGGCTCCAACTTCTTCCAGGGCTGGGAGAAGGTCACCGCCACCCGCAAGCCGTGGATCGCCGCGGTCGCCAGCTATGCTCTGGGCGGCGGCTGCGAGGTGGCGATGATGGCCGATTTCATCATCGCCGCCGACACGGCGCAGTTCGGCCAGCCGGAGATCAAACTCGGCGTCACCCCCGGCATGGGCGGCTCGCAGCGGCTCACCCGCGCGATCGGCAAGGCCAAGGCGATGGAGATGTGCCTCGCCGGCCGCAACATGGGCGCCGAGGAGGCGGAGCGCGCCGGCCTCGTCGCCCGCGTCGTCCCGGCCGACAAGCTGCTCGAGGAGGCGCTGGAGACGGCGGAAAGGATCGCCTCGATGGCGCCGCTCGCCGCGATCGCGACGAAGGAGATGGTGAACGCGGCGTTCGAGACCGGCCTCGCCCAGGGCATCCTGTTCGAGCGGCGCCTGTTCCACGGCCTGTTCGGCAGCGAGGACCAGAAGGAAGGCATGGCCGCCTTCGTCGACAAGCGGAAGGCGGAGTGGAAGGGGCGTTGAGCGAGACCGTCATCCCGGCGGAGGCCGGGACCTCGGGACGAGATGACGCAGGCGCAGATGCAGAGCGAAACCCCGCTGAGATCCCGGCCTTCGCCGGGATGACGAGCACGGCACAGGCGCCTTCTAGGGAGCACTAACATGGCACGCGTCGCATTCATCGGGCTCGGCAACATGGGCAGCGGCATGGCGGCGAACCTCGCCAAAGCCGGCCATGAAGTCCGCGCCTTCGACCTCTCCGAAGCCGCGCTCGCGAGGGCCGAGCAGCATGGCTGCATCCGCTCCGCGACGGCGGCGGAAGCGGTGGCCGATGCCGAGGCCGTCGTCACGATGCTCCCCGCGGGAAAGCATGTCCGGGAAGTTTACGAGGCCAGCGTGATCGGCAGGGCGCCGACGAGCGCAATCCTGATCGACTGCTCGACCATCGACGTCGCCACGGCGCGCGAGGAGATCGGGAAAGCGGAAGCGGCGGGCTATCGGATGGTCGACGCGCCCGTCTCCGGCGGCATCGCCGCGGCCGACGCCGGCACGCTGACCTTCATGGTCGGCGGCGGGGAGGAAGCCTTCCGCTGCGCCGAGACCTTCCTCGCGCCGATGGGCAAGGCGGTCATCCACGCCGGCGGCCCGGGCTCCGGCCAGGCGGCGAAGATCTGCAACAACATGCTGCTCGCCGCCTCGATGATCGCCACCTGCGAGACGTTCGTGCTCGCCCGCAAGCTCGGCCTCGACCCCCAGGTCTTCTTCGACATCGCCTCCAAGGCGTCGGGCCAATGCTGGTCGATGACCAGCTACTGCCCCGTCCCCGGCGTCGGCCCGGCGACCCCCGCGGACCGCGGCTATGACGGCGGTTTCGCCGCGGCGCTGATGCTGAAGGACCTCAGGCTCGCCATGGAGGCCGCCCAGAGCGTCGACGCCTACACGCCGATGGGCGCCTATGCCGAGGAGCTCTACACCCGCTTCGCCGAAGGCCTCGGCGGAGCCGGCAAGGATTTCTCCGGGATCATCAGGATGATCGACGACAGCTGGGTCCCCCCGGAAGGGACCGTGGTCGAGTCACCCAGGCCCGGCTCCAAGGTCTAATTCCTCCCCGGAACGGGGAGGGGGACCATGCGTAGCATGGTGGAGGGGCCCGCAGCGAAGCGGAGGGTCAGACCTCGCCCTTCGGGCTCGGGCCCCCCCCCCCCCC
>DASVUZ010000033.1:0-114583 GCA_036386795.1 Allosphingosinicella sp. | reverse complement strand
GCTTAAAGGCACCATATATTTCGTCTGGCCGCAGCTGGCGACCAGAACCCTTGCCCACGCGACCGAGGACCGGGCGTGGCAGTTCCGCGTTGCTGGGTTCGTGTCCCTGCTGCTGGGGCTGGCGATCGGCTGGATCGCGCTTAGCGCCGAGGCGGCGTCCCGCGCATAGCTCTCAAAGCACCTCGAACAGCCCGGCCGCGCCCATGCCGCCGCCGACGCACATGGTGATGACGACGTAGCGCGCGCCGCGGCGGCGGCCTTCGATGAGCGCGTGGCCGGTCATGCGGGCGCCCGACATGCCGTAAGGGTGGCCGATTGAGATCGAGCCGCCGTTGACGTTCAATTTCTCGTCCGGGATGCCGAGGCGGTCCTGGCAGTAGAGGACCTGGACGGCGAACGCCTCGTTCAGCTCCCACAGGTCGATGTCGTCGACGCTAAGGCCGAAGCGGCCGAGGAGCTTGGGGACTGCGAAGACGGGGCCGATGCCCATCTCGTCCGGATCGGTGCCGGCCACGGCCATGCCCACATACCGCCCGAGCGGCTGGAGGCCGCGGCTGGCGGCCATGCCCGCCTCCATCAGGACGCAGGCCGAGGCGCCGTCGGAGAGCTGCGAGGCGTTGCCGGCGGTGATCGCGCCTTCGGGTCCCATGACCGGGTGGAGCTTCTTCAGGTCCTCGAGGGTGGTGGAGGGGCGGTTGCCCTCGTCCTTGGCGAGCGTGACTTCCTGCATCGTCACTTCGCCGGTCTCTCGATTGGTGACCTTCATGGTGGCGGTGACGGGGACGATCTCGTCGTCGAACTTGCCCGCGGCCTGGGCGGCGGCGGTGCGCTGCTGGGAGCGGAGCGCATATTCGTCCTGCCGGTCGCGGCCGACGGTGTAGCGATGGCCGACGACCTCGGCGGTCTGGATCATCGGCATGTAGACGCCGTTGTGCATGGAGAGGAGCTCGGGATCGGGCCCGACCCGCATCTCGGGGGTCTGGACCATCGAGATGCTCTCGACTCCGCCGGCGATGCAGATCGGCATCCGGTCGACGATGATCTGCTTGGCCGCAGTGGCGATCGCCATCAGGCCCGAGGCGCACTGGCGGTCGACCGACATTCCCGAGACGGTGACCGGCAAGCCGGAGCGAAGCGCGGCGGTGCGCCCGATCGTCGTCTGAACGCCCTGCTGGAGCGCGGCGCCCATGATCACGTCGTCGACTTCGGCGGGATCGATCCTGGCGCGCTCGACGGCCGCCTTGATGGCGAAGCTGGCCAGAGTCGGCGAAGGCGTGGCGTTGAACGCTCCGCGATAGGCCTTGCCGATCGGGGTTCGGGCGGTGGAGACGATGACGGCTTCGCGGGTGGCCATTGTGGTTCCTTTCTACTTGTCCTCCCCGTCGAAGATGGGGAGGGGGACCCCGCGGAGCGGGGTGGAGGGGTAGATGGCGGAGGCCTCGTCAGATACCCCTCCACCACCCTTCGGGTGGTCCCCCTCCCCACCGCTGCGCGGTGGGGAGGATTCTTCTAAACGAATATAAGCCCGATCCAGTCGGCGACGAGGGCGGGCTTCTCCTCGCCCTCGATCTCGACCGTCACGTTGTGGACGAACTGCCACTGGCCCGGCTTCTTCTCCTCGCAGCGGACGAGCGTGAAGCGGCCGCGAACCCGCTTGCCGGAGCGCACCGGCGCCATGAAGCGGACCTTTTCAAAGCCGTAATTGACCCCCATCTTCACCCCGTCGGGACGAAGCATCGAGTCCGCCGCCATCCGGCTCAGCAGCGACAAGGTGAGGAAGCCGTGGGCGATGGTTCCGCCGAACGGCGTCTTCGCCGCCGCCTCCGGGTCGATGTGGATGAACTGCGGGTCCTCGGTGATCTCGGCGAAGGCGTCGATCCGGGCCTGGTCGACCAGGATCCAGTCCGAGATTCCGACCTCACTGCCGAGTTTCGATTGGATGTCTTCGATGCTGGCGATGGGCATGGAGGCCGTCTAGAGCGACGCCGACACGAGACTCAAGCCCCGCGAGGAAAACGACATGGCGGACGCTACGGCAACCGCGCGTACCGAATTGAGGAAGCTGCACCGCGCGCCCGAGCCGGACGTGCTGAAACCCCTTCTGCGCGACGCCGCGCTCGACCCCGATTCGCGCAAGCGGGTCGAGAAGCGCGCGCTGGCGATGCTCGGCGAGCTGCGCGCCGCCCAATCCTCGGGCTGGGTCAATCAGTTCCTTCAGGAATATCGCCTGAACACGTCTGAAGGAATCGCCCTCCTCTCGCTCGCCGAGGCGTTCCTGCGAGTGCCCGATCCGGAGACGGCCGACCAGCTCATCGCCGACAAGCTCGGCAATGCCGACTGGCGCTCGCACAAGGGCAAGTCGAACTCGACCCTGGTCAACAGCGCGACCTGGGGGCTGGTGATCGGCCGGGCCCTGGTCAGCGAGAGCGAGCAGGCGAGCTCGCTCAAGCGCCTGCTCGCCCGCGCCGGCGAGCCGTTCGTCCGCCAGGCGGTGGGCGCGGCGATGCGGCTGATGGGCGAGATCTTCGTCATGGGCCGGACCATCGGCGAGGCGATCGGGCGGATGGAGAAGAAGGAGAATGCCGGCTTCACCGCAAGCTTCGACATGCTCGGCGAGGCGGCGCGCACCTTTCCGGACGCGGAACGCTATTTCCAGTCCTATTCGGACGCGATCCGGGCCGTCGGCAAGGTCGCCGACCGCGGCCACAGCATCTCGGTCAAGCTCTCAGCCCTCCACCCGCGCTACGAGGTCGGCCAGTATGAGCGCTGCGTCCCCTCGCTGATCGAGCAGGTCGAAGCTCTCGCGGTTCTCGCCAAGAAGGCGGGAATCGCCTTCACCATCGACGCCGAGGAGAGCGAGCGGCTCGAGATGAGCCTCGACATCATCGAGGCCGTCGCCGGCCTTCCCTCGCTGAAGGGCTGGGACGGGCTCGGAATGGCGGTCCAGGCCTATGGCAAGCGCTGCCGGCCGACCATCGCCTGGGCGGATGCGATCGGCGCAGCGACCGGCCGGCGGATCGCGGTCCGCCTGGTCAAGGGCGCCTATTGGGACAGCGAGATCAAGCGCACCCAGGAGCAGGGCCTGCCCGATTATCCCCTTTTCACCCGCAAGGCCGCGACCGACGTCTCCTACCTCGCCTGCGCCAGGGACATGCTTGCCGCGAAGAACATCTTCCCGGCCTTCGCCACCCACAATGCGCTGACCGTCGCGACCATCCTCGAATGGGCGGGGGCGAGCCGCGACTTCGAGTTCCAGCGCCTGCACGGCATGGGCGAGGGCCTCTACGAGTCCCTGGTCCGCGAGCAGGGCTATCACACCCGAATCTACGCCCCGGTCGGCGGCCATCGCGACCTGCTCGCCTATCTCGTCCGGCGGCTGCTCGAGAACGGAGCCAATTCGAGCTTCGTCCACCAGCTCGCCGACGAGCGGCTAAGCGACTCCGACCTGATCGCCGACCCGGTCGCCAGGATCGCCGCGGTCGGAGGCACCCGCCACCCCGCCATCCCGCTGCCCTCCGAGCTGTTCGCTCCGGAGCGGCGCAACAGCCAGGGCCTCGACCTCAACGACCGGGCCGAGCTCGAGCGGGTCGCCAAGGCGGTGGCGCCGCCGCTCGATTTCGCGACTCCCACCAGCCCGGCCGCGGACGAGCTCGTCACCCGAGCCCTGAAGGGCTTCGACGACTGGTCGAAGCGCAGCGTTGAGGAACGCTCGTCGGCGCTCGACCGGCTCGCCGACCTTCTCGAGCAGGATCGCGACATGCTGATGCGGATCGCGGTCCAGGAGGCGAAGAAGACCATTCCCGACGCTCTCGCCGAGGTCCGCGAGGCGGTCGATTTCTGCCGCTATTATGCCGCCCAGGCCCGGAAGCACCTCCAGCCCATTGAGCTTCCGGGGCCGACCGGCGAGCGCAACGTGCTTCGGATGGAGGGGCGCGGCGCCTGGGTCTGCATCGCTCCCTGGAACTTCCCTCTCGCCATCTTCCTCGGCCAGGTCTCGGCCGCTCTCGCCGCGGGCAACAGCGTGATCGCCAAGCCCGCATCGCAGACGCCCCAGATCGCAGCCTACGCCGTCGGGCTCGCCCACGAGGCCGGAATTCCGGAGGATGCGCTGGTCCTCGCCGCCGGCCGGCGCGACATGGGCCAGAAGCTGATGGAGGATGTCCGGATCGCCGGAGTCGCGTTCACCGGCTCGACCGCGACCGCCAAGACGATCGCCAGGACCCTGATCGCCGACGACGATCGCGACATCATCCCGCTGATCGCCGAGACGGGCGGGGTCAACGCGATGATCGTCGATTCCACCGCCTTGCCCGAGCAGGTGGTCCAGGACGTGATCACCTCCGCCTTCCGCTCCGCCGGCCAGCGCTGCTCGGCCCTGCGCCTGCTCGTCCTTCAGGAGGATATCGCCGACCGGACCCTGGAGATGCTGGCCGGGGCGATGGATACTTTGATCGTCGGCGACCCGGCCGATCCGAGGACCGACGTCGGTCCGGTGATCGACGAGCCTTCCTTCGAAAAGCTGATGGGCCGCCGGGAGGCGATGAGGGCCCGGATCATCAAGTCGACCATGGGCCCGATCAACGCCAAGGGGCTGTTCGTCCCCCCGACGCTGATCCGGATCGACTCGATCGAGGACCTGCGCGAGGAATGGTTCGGCCCGCTGCTCCACGTCACCACCTGGAAGGGCGGCGACCTCGCCGAGACGGTGCGGCGGGTCAATTCGTCGGGCTTCGGGCTCACCATGGGCCTGCACAGCCGGATCGCCCGGGCCGCCGAGACCGTCGAGGAAACGGGGACGGTCGGCAACCTCTACGTCAACCGCTCGATGATCGGAGCCATAGTCGGCTCGCAGCCGTTCGGCGGCGAGGGCCAGTCCGGCACCGGACCCAAAGCGGGCGGGCCGCATTATCTGCCCCGCTTCTGCGCGGAGCGGGTGACGAGCACCGACACGACCAGCGCCGGAGGCAACGCCACCCTGCTGTCGCTGGAGGATGTGGGGCTCTGAGGTGAGCGGCTAGAAGCGGCGGGAGATCCCGACATAGAGCTGGAGGTCGGCCGCCGCGGCGTTGAGGCCGATATTGGCGCCGGCGTCAACCTGAAGGTCGTCGCGAGCCATCCAGCCGGCGGACAGCCCGGCCAGCCACTCGGTCGAGCGGCCGGAGGGATCCTTGTTGCGCGTCGCCGCGGCCTCCAGGGTGAGTTCGACCGAAGCCGAAAGTGGCAATGCGAGGCCGGCGACTCCGCCATAGGCCAGGTGACGCCCGTTGCGGTCCTCGTCGGCCGCCGCCTCGGCCAGCGCCGTCAGGCCGAGCTGGACGCCGCCGCCAAGATCGTAGCTGAGCGGCACCAGCAGGCCGGCGGTCCATTCGCCCGCTCCGAGCGCCTCGTTGCCGGTGGGAAGAGTCGCGAACGGCATCACGGCGAGCGAGAAGCCGCCGCCGTCGGGCCTCAGGAGATTCTGCCGAAGCGCGATCGTGAGGTCGCCGACGCCCGACGCGTCGGCCACCGATCCGGTGGCGAGATCCCGGGTCCGGACATGGCCGAAGGCGGTCCAGCCGACCTGCGCCTCGAGGCTTCCGGAGAGGCCGACCCGAACCAGAAGCTGGCCGGCCTCGATCGTCTCGTCGCGGCTGGCCGGCAATCGGTCGAGCGTCCAGTCGGCAAGGCCGAGCTCGGTGTCGAAATGGCCGGGGTCGATCGTGCAGGGCGGGGTGCCGAGCCCCGGCCGGTCCGGGCAGAAATCCCGAAGCGCCTCCGCCTGCGCCGCAGTGGCGGCGAGCCCGAGGGCGCCCAGCCCGACGATGAACCGCCCCCGGCGCATTGAGAAAGGATAGGCGCGCAAGGCCCATTGGGAAGTGGAAATCGAAGGCGTCTGCCGATAATCGTCGCGAATGACCGATCTCGACTCCTTCATCGCCGGCCTGCCCAAGGCCGAACTGCACATGCATATCGAGGGCAGCCTCGAGCCCGAGCTGATGTTCGCTCTGGCCCGGCGCAACCGGGTGGAGATCCCGTTCGCCAGCGTCGAGGACGTCCGCTCGGCGTACAGCTTCTCGAACCTTCAGGACTTCCTCGACATTTACTATCAGGGCGCGGCCGTGCTCCGGACGGAGGAGGATTTCCGGGACCTGGCGGCGGCCTATTTCGACCGGGCCGCAGCCGATTCGGTGACCCATTCCGAAATCTTCTTCGACCCGCAGACCCATACCGACCGTGGAATCCCGTTCGGAGTGGTGGCCGAGGGGCTGCTCGCCGGCATGGCGGAAGCGCGCCAGCGGCACGGCCTCAGCTCGAAGCTCATCCTGTGCTTCCTCCGCCATCTCGACGAGGAGGCGGCCTTCGCGACCCTTCGCGACGCCGAGCCGTGGCTCGACCGGATCGAAGCGGTGGGCCTCGATTCCTCCGAGCTCGGCCATCCGCCGGAGAAATTCGCCCGGGTCTTCGCGGCGGCCTCGGAGCGGGGGCTGAAACGGGTCGCCCATGCCGGCGAGGAGGGGCCGCCCGACTATGTCCGCCAGGCGCTCGACCTCCTCCACGTCGACCGGCTCGACCATGGCAACCGCTCGCTGGAGGATTCCGACCTGGTCGCCCGGCTGGTGCGCGAGGGCATGACCCTGACCGTCTGCCCGCTCTCCAACCTCAAGCTGTGCGTGGTCGGCGACATGGCCGACCATCCGATCGACGTCATGCTGCGCGAAGGCCTTCGAGTGACGATCAACTCGGACGATCCGGCCTATTTCGGCGGCTATGTGAACGACAATTACCGGGCCGCCGCGGCGGGGCGGAACCTGACCCGCGACGACCTCGCGACCCTGGCCCGCAACAGCTTCGAAGGCTCGTTCCTCGAGGATCGGGAGAAAGCGGCGCAGATCGAGCGGCTCGACCGCTATCTCGGGAGCGCCTGAGCCCCCCGCGCCCCGAACGCGTCAGCCCGCTTCCTCTTCCGGATAGGGCATGATCAGGCGGCCGTCGGGGGCCGCCGTGAAGGCGGTCTGGGCGGGATAAGCGATCTGGACTTCGAGCTCGGCGAACCGGCGCAGGATGTCGAGCATCACCGCCTGCCGGGCGTTCAGGAAGTCGGCGAGGCTGGCCGAGTCGACGAAGAAGACCAGCTCCAGCTCGATCGCCGAGGCCGCGAACTTGACGAGATGGGCCCTGTCGAACTTCGCCGAGCGCTGGCGCTGGACGATCGCCTTGAGCTCGTCGGGAATCCGCGCCAGCACGTCCGGCGGGGTCTCGAACGGGACGCTCAACGTGATCAGCGCCCGCCGCCGCTCGAGCCGGGTCCAGTTCTGGAGGCGGGCGTTGAGGAGGTTGGCGTTGGAGACGATCACCTCCTCGCCGCCGACCGAGCGGATCCGAGTGCTTTTGAGGCCGATCCGCTCGACCGTTCCGGTATAGGTGTCGAAGCTGATCGTATCGCCGCGGCGGAACGGCTTGTCGAACAGGATCGAGAGCGCCGCGAACAGGTCGGAGAAGATCCCCTGGGCGGCGAGGCCGATGGCGATTCCGCCGATGCCGAGGCCGGCGACGAGGCCGGTGACGTTGACTCCGAGATTGTCGAGGATGAGGATGACCGCGATGGCGAACAGGGTCACCGTCACCAGCAGTCGGATGATCCCGATCGCCGAGGCGAGCGTGCTCTGCTCCTGGTCGCCCGTGCGGTGGGCGACGTAGCCGAGGATCAGCTCCCGAGCCCAGATCGCGGCCTGAAGCGAAGCGGCGATGACGAAGCCGACATGGATCGCGCTCATCAGCGCCGGCGGAGTGTCGGCATGGTCGGCGACGAGCTGCGCCGAGGTCAGAACGATGAAATAGATTTTCGTCTTGGCGAGGGCGCGCGCGAAGATCGCCGGCCAGTGCGGATCGCCGCCGATCCGGCCGATGAGCCTGCAGCCGAGCGAGCGGACGGCGAGCATGGCGAGAGCGATCGCCACGCCGATCGCCGTCGCGACGAGGATTCCGACCAGGTTGCCGCTCACCCAGGCCTGGGCCTCGGCCGCGAGCGCGCTGCTCTTCGAAATGAAATTCCCGCTCGCGCTGTCCGCCATCAGGCGGCTTTTGCCGCAGCTTGCGCCTTGTCGTCCAGCGCTTCGAGGAATTCGATCAGTCCGCGCTCGGCTGAGCTCAGATATTTGGACGGCCTCGGAAGCTTGCGCTCGCCGATCGCTCCGGCGTCCCTGGCCGCTTCGATGAGGCCGGGGTGGACGTAGGATTTGCGGCTGATCGCGGCGGTGTTGCCGAGCGCCTCGGCGACCGGCTCGATCACGCTCTTCAACTTCACCTTGCCGTGCTTTCGGTAGCGGCGGATCATCTCCTCGAAGGCGATCGTGCTCGCGCCCCAGGTGCGGAAGTCCTTGGCGGTGAATTCGTCGCCCATCGCCTCCTTGATGTAGGCGTTGACGTCGCCGGACGTGGCGGGACAGATGCTGCCGTCCTCGCTCACATATTCGAAAAGATTCTGACCCGGCAGGTCCTGGGTCCGCCTCGCGATCCGGACGAGATTGCGGTCGGTCAGCGTGATCGTGCGCTTGACGCCGTGCTTGCCGGTATAGCTGATCTTGAGTTGGCCCCGTGTCACCTTGGCGTGGCGGTTGCGCAGGGTCGTCGCTCCGAAGCTCTTGTTCTCCTTCGCATATTCCTCGTTGCCGACCCGCATCCGGGTTTCGTCGATCAGACGAACCACCGCGGCGAGAACGGTGTCGCGGACCGTCGGCTTGCCGGCCAGATCCTCCTCCACCTTCTTTCGAAGCTTCGGCAAGGCGCGCCCGAAGGCCGCCAGCCGCTCATATTTCGCCGCTTCCTGCTGGGTCCGGAAGTCGGGGTTGTAGCGATATTGCTTGCGGCCGCGCGCGTCGTAGCCGGTCGCCAGGATGTGGCCGTTGGGCTTGGGGCAGAACCAGCAGCGCTCGTAGGCGGGCGGCATGCCCACGGCGTTCAGCCGGTCGATCTCGTCGCGGTCGGTGATCCGGCTCCCGTCCGGCGCGAAATATTGCCAATAGCGGCCGTGGCGCTTTCGGGTGATGCCGGGGAGGGCGGAATCGTCGACGAAGCAGAGCATGCGGCCTCTAAGCGCCGGCTTCGGCGGTTCGTTCCGGAACGCCGCTTCGCGGACGCCGTTGAAATGCCCGAAAGGAGAAACCCATGCCCAGCATCGCCGACTCGAAAGTGCTGATCGTCGCCACCGACGGCTTCGAGGACAGCGAATTGCTCGAGCCTCGCCGCAGGCTCGAGGCGCTCGGCGCCGAGGTGATCCTGGCCTCGCTCGAAAGGGGCGAGATCCAAGGCGACATTGAAGCGAAGGTGGCCGTCGATCGAACGATCGACGAGGTGGACTCGGCCGGATTCGACCTGCTCGTCCTGCCCGGAGGCACCAAGAATCCCGATGCGCTGCGGATGGACGGACGGGTGGTCGCCCTGATCCGGGCCTTCGTCGAGGCAGGCAAGCCGGTCGGAGCGATCTGCCACGCGCCCTGGCTGCTGGTCGAGGCCGACGTCGTCCGCGGCCGCAGGGTGACGGGCTGGCCGTCGATCCGGACCGATTTGCGCAATGCCGGAGGCGAAGTGGTGGATGAGCCGGCGGTCACCGACGGCAACATCGTCACCAGCCGCAATCCGGACGACATACCCGCCTTCACCGATGCGCTGGTCGCTCTCTACGAAAGGGCCGAAGCCTCCCTCGAAACCGCCTGAGGGGCGAGGAAGGGCCGCTTCGCGCCCGCCCGGGCGCGGCGCGCGAGCCAGGTGTCGAGGCCGATCGCGACGGCGATCACCAGCCAGGGGAAAGGCTGATAGGCAATCCCAACGAACACCGATCCGACCAGGTAGATGAGCTGGAAATGCTGCAGCGCCGTGGCGAGCGGGGCGATCCATGCATCCTCGCCTTCCGCCCGGCGATAGCGCCGCCGGATGATCTCCAGCCGGACCAGCCCCACGGCGTGGATCAGGAGGAACAGGATCAGGCCCGGGAAGCCCTGCTCGCCGAGCATCTCGAAATAGGAGCTGTGATACGCGCGGCTCTGGTCCATTTCGGTCCGGGCGGTGATCGTGGCGACTCCGCCGGTGCCCTGAGTGCTTACCGTGCGCACCTCGATCTTGTTCTGGCGATAGGCGCCGAAGCCGCCGCCGAGCGGATTGTCCTTGGCGTAGGTCCAGGTCCAGCCCCACACGGCGAGCCGGGTGCTTGCCGACTGGTCCGCCTCATAGCCCTGGATGGTCGACATCCGGCCGGTGAAGGATTGGGGCAGGAATGGTATCGAGGCGAGGGTGAGGAGCGCGGCTCCGGCGAGATAGAGGATCCGCCGCTTGACGTCGCGGAGCATGAGCACGCCCAGCACGCCGATGCAGACGAGGCCGGTCCGGGCCTCGGTGCCGATCGGCATCAGCAGGCAGGCGAAGACGAGCGCGGCGGCGAAGACCTTGACCCGCCAGTCGGGCGGAAACAAGGTCCCGAACCGGGCCAGCCACAGGATCACCGGGATGAGCGCGATCGCGACGGTGGAGATGGTGCTGCTCTCGTAGAGGTTGGAATTGTTGCTCACCATCAGGTTGAGCACTCCGTAGCCGCCGCCGGAGGCCACCGTCTTCAACCCGCCGACGATGACGATCGCCGCCGCCGACAGGGTCAGGAACAGCAAGACCGCCTCGATCCTCAGGCGGGTCCGAAGCGTGAAGGGCAGGAAGATGGCGAAGGCGAGCGCCTTCCACGCCCAGTCCCATTTCTCCAGCGCGACGATCGGGAAATCGGCGTGGCTCGTGGTGTAGAAGGTATAGCAGAGGAGGAGCGCGAGCAGGCCCTGCCGGGCGGTGAAGCGCAGGTCCGACTTGCGGTCGGCCAGCAGCCAGCCGCCGAACGCCAGCACTGCGACGATCATCGACAGCTGGATGCTGTTGAGAAGATAATATGAGAGCCTCTGCGGCGAGACGGTGTCGACATAGACATAGGCCAGGACGAACAGGAAGGGCCGCCTGAAGCCCAGCCCGAGCAGCGCGACCAGGAAGCCGATGAAGGCGAGGTCACGCATCGCCGCGACCCTTGCCGAAAGTCCAGCGGCGGGCCTTGCGGTCCCCGGCGGGCGGCGCGGAATCGTCGTCGAGATCGGGGCGCGCCAGCAATCGCCAGGCGACGAGCAGGAGGAGGCCGTGGGTCAGTCCGAGGGCGAAATTGTCGATCATTCCAGCCGTTCCCGAGCCCGCCTCATGCGCGTTCCTTAGAGGGACGCGGTTGACGGGCCGTTAAGCCTGTCGAGCCGCGCCCGCCGAAGAGCGGGATCAGAGGGCCCGTTCGTAGACGGCATTGCCCCACAATTGCTGGGCCATCCGGGCGGCGGTGCGAAGGGCCGGCGACCGAAGGGGCGACGCCGCCGAATCGAGCCGGACGTCGGCGAGATCGGCGAAATGGGCGGTCGGGAGGCGCTCGCGATGCTCGGCGAGGAAGCCGCATAATCGCTCGAACCGGCGGACGAGCATCGGATTGGGCCGGTCGCCGCCGCGGGCGGCGAGCTCGAAGCTGTGGCCGACGATGGTGACGACCGGGTGGGCATGGCGGTCGGCATGAAGCAAGGCGGCGCGCAATTCCGCGAAGGAGACGGCGCAGACCTGGAGGTGCCTCAGGCCCCGCTTGCCCTGGTCGATCTGGGAGACCGGGACTTCGGTCACCCCTTCCAGCCGGACCGGAGCGACCTGCCGCGGATCGAGCGGAAGGTCGCTCGCCCAGGGATGCTGGCTGCCATTATGGCTGCTGTCATAGGAGATGCCGGCCTCGCGAAGCGCCTCTATGGTCGCGAAATCGGCGGCGTAGCTGCCGGCGCGGAAGGCGATGGGGCGCGACGCGCCCGCTTCGACCAGCCGATCGCTTGCGGTCCGGATCAGATCGAGCTGGCGCTTCCGGTCGAGCCCGGCGAGCTCGAAGACGGGGCCCCTGGGATCGGCCCAGGCCGGGTGGAGGTGGAGCTGGACTTCCTGCCCCGCGGCCAGGATCGGCTCCACCATTCGCCGGATCGGCTCGATGCCATGGACCAGCGCCGGCATCGGATCGACGAAGAAGCACGCCTTGAGCCCGTGGGCGGCGAGCCGGTCGAGCTGATGGGGGATCCCGACCCCGGCGGGGTCGTAGCTTAGTGCCAGATTCTCCTGCCACGAAGCGCCGCGAGCGAACGGACCCCAGCGCAGCTCGGTGTCGATCGTCAGGAGAATGCGGGTCGGCATGGCGGGTCCCTAGGCGCTCCGGAGAAAAGGATCGGTAAAGACGCTAGCGCCGCTCGATGAGGGCGATGCCCTTGGCGACTCGATTGCCCCGGACGGCGAGTCGCTCGCCGCTCCAGTCGCCGACGAAGGCGGTATGCCAGCGGAAGCCCGGAGCGAGCGAGGCGTCATTGTCCTCGATGACGAGGCCGGCCGAGGGATTGTTCGCGCCTTCGGCGGCGACCGCGATCATCGTCCCGTAATTCTCCTTGCCGGTGCCGTGGACGAAGACGTTGCCGGCGATCCGCCCCGCCGCTCCGTTGGACAGGTCGATAAGATAATTCGTGCTTCGGCCGCGGCTGTCGTCGAAGCTGTTGTTCAGAACCTCGATCCGCGGCGCCCGGCTCTTCAGGTAATGGCCGCCGGCTCCCCGCTCGAAGCGCGAATTCGTGACCCTCAAGCTGCCGTAATCGCCGATATAGAGCGAATGCACCCCGTCGCCGTCGCCGAGGCCGGTGAAGGTCGAATGGTCGATCGTGACCGAGCCCCTCGGGCCGTTCGCGGAGAGGATGCCGTTCTGGCCTTCGGAGAAGATGGTGTAGGCGACGTCGAGATCGCCGTCCTCGAGCCGGATGCCGGCGCCATTGTCGTCGGGGACCCGGACTCGAGTGAAGACGAGGCCGTCGACTCGCGCCGACCGGCCGCGAAGGACCAAAGTCGCCTTGCCCTCGCAGGCCCCGCCGTCGAACACCGCCGTTCCCCGGCTTTCGGCGACGAAGGCGACCCGCCCTCCTTCCTGGACCGCGCACTCGCCGTATCGGCCCGGAGCGATCAGGACGGTGCCGCTGCCGCCGCCGATGGCGCTGACCGCCTCCTGAAGGCTGGCGAAGGCCTCTCCGGTTTCGGAGACGGTGAACGGAGCCGCGGACTGCGCGTGCAGCGTTCCGGCGGCGGCCGCCATTGCGGCGGTGGCGAGGAGAAGGCTCAGTCTCATGGCCCCGAGGTTAGAGCGGGCCGGTTGACGGGCCGTTAAGCTTGCTGTGGCAGAGCCGTGGGCATGCGCATCCTCCACGTGCTCGATCATAGCCTGCCGCTCCACAGCGGCTACACCTTCCGCACCCGAGCGATAGTGACGGCGCAGAAGGCGCGCGGCATGGACGTCGCCTGCCTCACCGGAGCCCGGCACGGGCGCGGCGCCGCGGACCCCGAGACGATCGAGGGGATCGATTTCTACCGCACGCCGATGCCGGCGGCGGCGGCCTCCCCGCTCAGGGAATGGCGCGAGATCAAGGCTCTCGAGCGGCGGCTGGACTCGCTCGCCGAGGAGTGGAGACCGGACCAGCTCCACGTCCACTCGCCGGTCCTCAACGCCCTGGCGGCGCTTCCCATGGCGAAGCGGCGCGGACTTCCTCTGCTCTACGAGATCCGCGCCTTCTGGGAGGATGCGGCGGTCGGCAACGGCACCGGCCGCGAAGGCTCGGCGCGCTACCGGCTTACCCGAATGTTCGAGACCTGGGCGGCAAGGCGCTCGGACGCGGTGGCGGTGATCTGCGACGGGCTGAGGCGCGACCTCATCGGCCGGGGAATCGCCGCCGAGAAGATCATCGTCGCTCCCAACGGAGTGGATCTCGGCCTGTTCGGCAATCCGCTCGCAGCGGACCTCAACCTGGCCCGAAGGCTCGGCCTCGCGGGCGCCGACGTGGTCGGCTTCATCGGCTCGTTCTACGATTATGAAGGCCTCGACGATCTCATCGCGGCGATGCCGCTTCTGCTCGGCAAGCGGCCCAAGGCCCACCTGCTGCTGGTCGGCGGAGGCCCGGTCGAGGAGGCGCTCAAGGCCCAGGCCGAAGCTTCGCCGGCGCGGTCGCGGATTCACTTCGCCGGCCGGGTGCCGCATCACGAGGTCGACCGCTATTACGGGCTGATCGACATCCTCGCTTATCCCCGCAAGGCGATGCGGCTCACCGAGCTGGTGACTCCCCTCAAGCCGCTCGAGGCGATGGCTCAGCGCAAGCTGGTCGTCGCTTCCAACGTCGGCGGCCACCGGGAGCTGATCGAGGACGGAGTGACCGGCACGCTCTTCCCGGCCGGCGATCCGCAGGCCCTGGCCGACGCGCTCGACACCTTGTTCGCCAATCGCGGGCGCTGGGACGAGCGGCGCGACACCGCCCAGGCCTTCGTCCAGCGGGATCGTAACTGGTCGTCAAATATTTCCCGTTACATCCCGGCTTACCAAAAGCTCACGGGCAAGGCGGTCTGATGCCGAATTCCACTTTCAAAGCCGGACGCGCATTCGATGCCGGGATGGCGGCGTTCGCGGCGGTTTCGGCCGGCTTCGTCGCCTTCGCAATGCCCGAACCGCTGTTCGCGAGCCTGGTCGAGGCCAGCCGGCTTCCCGACTTCGTCGCCGCAGCCCAGCCGCCGCTCGGCGAGACCGCCCGCTTCGCGATGGTCGGCGCGGCCGCCCTTCTGACCTTTGCGGCGATCTGGGCGCTGATGGCCGCGCTCGACCGCGTTCCGGCGCGCTCCGGCGCCACCGCCGTGCCCGAGCCGGAAGCCGAGGTGCCGAGGCTTCGCCGGGCCGACGCCCATCCCGACGCTCCCGCCCGGCGCCCCCTCCTCGCCCGCGATCTCGGCGAGCCGCTCGAGCTCGAGGAGCTGGCCGCCCCGATCGCGGCGGAGCCGCCCTTCGACGAGGCCGAGCTTCGGCCGCTTCCCGGCTTCCTCGTCCCCCAGCTTCCCGATCCGGAACCGACGGTGGAGACCGCGCCCGAGCCTGAAGCCGAGGCCGAGGCAGAGGCGGAGCCGGAACCCGAAGCCGAGCCGCGGCCCGAATGGCCGCCCGAGCCGGAGCCCGAGCCCCGGCCCGTGCCGCTCCCTTCGCCCGCCGCGAAGGCGGCCGGGGCCGGCGCAGAAGGAGAGGCCTCGCTGGCCCAGCTGGTCAACCGGATCGAATCCGGACTGTCCCGCAAGCGCCAGGCGCTGCGGGCGTCGGAACCGGAGCCGGAAGCGGCGCCCGCGGACCAGGAGCGGGTCGGCCACCGACTGCGCAGCGCGATCACCGATCTCCAGAAGATCGCCGGAAGCGCCGGCTGATCGCCTAGCCGCTTTCCACCGTCAGGGCCTGAAGTCGAATCCGAGCGCAGCCAGGCCGCCTTTCCTCCGCCACCAGCGACACTTGAGCGACCAGGTGGCCGCGCAGGGTGAGCCGGCGCGCGTCGAGGCCGCTCAGGAAGCGCCCCGCCGCCGCCTCGGCGCCGTCCCCGTCGAGGCGGATGGCGAGCTCATGGCGCGCCCCTCGGAAGGTCGCGCTGGCCCACCGCCGGCTAATGACCTCCTCGATCGCGAAGCCGGCAAAGTGAACGAAATGGCCTCGGACGGCCGCCAGCAACGCGCTCGCCGCGTCGGTCAGCGGGGGTTCGGCCATGACGGCGTCCGGAGGGCCTGTTCGGCCCGCTTGAGATGGGCCTCCACCCGCGCCCGCAACCGCGGCCGCATGATTCGGCCGGCTCTCAGCTCGGGCACCAGCTTGGGATCGCGCGCAGCCTCGATCCCGAAGCGGGTTGCGCTGACCCGGGACCTGCGCAGATAGGCTTCGATCCGTCGAAGCAGCACCGATGTCGGTCGCACGCAATATCCTTTTTGCGAATCGCAGTTTCTGATATGTTCTATCTTGGATTCGAATTTCCTACTTGTCTAGGACTAATCCTTCCTGTAATGGAGGTGACATGGCCACGCTTGATCCACGCGCGATGCTCGACCAACTGATCCAGGAGCGGGGGGAGGATTATGCCAGCCTGTCGCGCCTGCTCGGACGCAATGCCGCCTATGTGCAGCAATATATAAAGCGCGGATCGCCGCGCCGCCTGGCGGAGGAGGATCGACGGGTCCTGGCCCGCTATTTCGGAGTCGACGAGGCCCGGCTCGGCGGGCCCGCGGGCGGGGGCGAGACCGGCCTGATCTCGATTCCCCGCCTCGACGTGGAGGCGTCGGCGGGGCCGGGCGCGCTGAGCGCGGTGGAGAGGCGACTTGGGCGAATCGGGTTCGACTCCGCCTGGCTTCGAAGGCTCAGCCTCAGCGGCGCGGCCGAACGCTTGTCGCTGATCCGGGTCGACGGCGATTCCATGGCCCCCACCCTCTATGACGGCGACGAGATCCTGGTCGACCGGGAGGACGGCGCGGCGCGCCTCCGCGACGGCATCTACGTGCTTCGGATCGAAGGGACGCTGGTGGTCAAGCGGGTCGCGGTGGGGCCGGGCGGGCGGATTTCGGTGCGCGGCGACAACGACGCCTATCCGTCCTGGCCCGACATCGAGCCCGACTCGGTCGACCCGGTCGGCCGGGTGGTCTGGTTCGGGCGGCGGCTTCGCTAGCCTAGCGGCGGCGCTCGGCAAGCCAGAACAGGATGGCGATGAGGATTCCGGCGGCGGTTCCGGCAAGCACGCCGATGCTCGGCTGGCCAACGATCACCCCCGCGACCGCGCCGCCGACGATGGCGATCGCAAGCATCGATCCGGCCGCCTTCGTGTAACGCCTGCGCTGTGACATGAGCGCCTCTTGGCAGTTGGGCCCGCGACACTCAATCGCCCGCCGCCGCGAGCGGCGATTTTCTGTGGTGAACGCATCGTCAAGCATGGGCCTGCGCGGTTTCGAAACCCGGATGCGCTAGACGCGTCCCTGCCGACATTTTGGGGGAAGACTTGAATCAGATCGCAGCATTCGCGCCCGCCGCCTTCACCGAGGCGGCGCAGCTGATCGAGCGCTTCGGGCCCCATGCCGGGTCTGAGGCGGCCCTGCGCGCCGACCGCAGCCGGGACCTCGGCAATGTCGTCCATTTCTGCCGCTGGCGCGAAGTCGCCCGGATGATCGAGGTGATTCGCGACGACTCGGTGACCGGGCCGGTCCACTAGGCCGGCGATACAGCAATTTCACGGCTGGCGGCGCCCTGCCGCGACGGCTAGTTTCCCCAGATGTTTCAAGTCGCTCCGGGGCGGGGGGTGGCGGCCGCGCTGGTCGCCCTTTTTCTGTGCGCCAGCCCCGCGGCGCTAAGCGCCCAGGGACCGCCGCCCGCCGATCCGCTCGACCAGCCGCCGCTGGACCCGTCGGCGCCGCTCGAGCCGCTGCCCGATCTCGGAGTCGACTGGCCCGACATGGAGGAAGGGACGGCCGAGGCGATCGCCGACCGGCCCGACCCCGGAATCGCCGATTCCGCGTCGGAGCGCCGCTACGCCGTGCGCATCGAAGGGCTCGATCCCGATTCCGAAGCGGCGCTTCGGGCGCAGTTCGATCCACTCTCGACGCTCGAGCGGAATCGCCGCGAGCCGGCCAACGCCGCCCAGATCGACCGCCGCGCCCGCGAGGACGCCGACCTGCTCGCCGAGCTGCTCCGAGCGCGCGGCTATTACGACGCTCTGGTGCGGACCCGGGTCGAGGCCGGGCCGGCCGGGGCGGAGGCGACCGTCACTCTCGAGGCCGAGCCCGGGCCGCTCTACCGCTTCGCCGAGGTCGCGCTTCCCGGCCTGGAGGCCGCGGGCGAGGATTCGGAGGCGCTCCGCCAGGCTTTCGGAGTCGCGGCCGAGGAGCCGGTCGACGCGGCTCGGGTGACGGCCGGAGAGGCAGCCCTGCGGGTCGAGCTCGGCAGGCGCGGCTACGCCTTCGCCGAAGTGGGCGCGATGGACATCGCTCTCGACCACGAGACCCGAACCGCCGCTCTGACCCTGCCGGTCAGTCCGAATGGAACGAGGCAGTTCGGCCGAATTCGAGTCGAGGGCAAGCCGCTGTTCAGCGCCAGGCACATCCAGACGATGGCGCGCTGGAAGCCCGGCGCGCCCTATCAGGCGCCGCTGGTCGAGGACCTTAAGCGCGCCCTGATCGCCACCGGCCTGGTCTCGGCGGTCGCGGTCCGGCCGGTCGTCGGCGAAGGCAGGACCGTCGACCTCGCCGTGTCGCTCGACCGGGCGCCGATGCACACGATCGCCGGGCAGGCCGGCTACGGCAGCGGCGAGGGCATTCGGATCGAGGCGAGCTGGCAACATCGCAACCTGCTTCCGCCCGAAGGCGCGGTCACCTTCCGAGGGGTCGCCGGAACCCAGGAGCAGCTGGTCGGCGCCGTCCTGAGGCGCAACAACTTCCTTCGCCGCGACCAGGTGCTGAACGCCCAGTTCGCGATCAGCCACATCAATCGCGCCGCCTATGATGCTCGAACCACCATCCTCGCCGGCTCGATCGAGCGCCAGACCAACCTCATCTGGCAGAAGAAATGGACCTGGTCGGCAGGCGCGGAGGTCGTCGCCACCGACGAACGCGACGTCGATCTCGCCAGCGGGATGACGCGGCGGCGAACCTTCTTCATCGGCGCTCTTCCGGCCAGCCTCAGCTATGACGGGTCGAACGACCTGCTCGACCCCACGACCGGCTACCGGCTCGCTCTTCGCCTCTCGCCGGAGGCGTCGCTCCAGTCCGGAACCTTCGGCTACGGCCGGACCCAGGTCGACGCGAGCCTCTACCAGCCCTTCACTCCGACGGTGACACTCGCCGGGCGAGTCCGGCTCGGAACCATCCTCGGCGCCGGGCGCGACCGGATCGCTCCGTCGCGCCGCTTCTACGCGGGCGGCGGCGGCTCGGTTCGCGGCTACGGGTTTCAGCGGCTGGGGCCGCGCGATCCGGTGTTCGACGATCCGATCGGCGGCCGCAGCCTAACCGAATTCGCCGTCGAGGCCCGGATCCGGTGGGGCAATTGGGGGGTCGTCCCGTTCCTCGACGGCGGCAATATCTCGACCTCGCCCCTGCCCAAGTTCGACAATCTGCGCTTCGGAGCCGGAATCGGAGTGCGCTACCATACGCGCTTCGGCCCGATCCGGGTCGACGTCGGGACTCCGCTCAACCCCCAGAGCGGCGATTCGCGAGTGGCCGTCTACGTCTCGCTCGGCCAGGCCTTCTGATGGAGGAGAGCGAGGTCCCGCCCCGGCGGCGCAGTCGCTGGCCGACGCGGCTGGCGAAGATGGTCGTCAGCGTCGCATTGGTGCTAGCGCTGCTCGTGGCGGCGCTTGCGGTGCTGCTCGACACCGGCCCGGGCCACCGGTTCATCGCCGACCGGATCGCCGCGATGGCGCCCCGATCGGGCCTCAGGATCCAAATCGGCCGGATCGAGGGGTCGATCTGGAGCGACACGAGGCTTCGCGACGTCAGGCTCTACGACCCGCAGGGGCTGTTCGCGGAATCGCCGCTGATCGAGGTCGACTGGCAGCCGCTCGGCTGGATCACCAACCGGCTCGTCATCCACCGTCTCGATTCCGAGCTTGCGACTCTTCACCGGCTGCCGAGGCTGCGGCCGAGCGAGCGGCCCGGCCCAGTCCTGCCCGGCTTCGACATCCATGTCGGCCGGCTCCAGGTCGCCCAGATGCGGATCGGCGCGGCGGTGAGCGGCCGGGCGCGGGTCGCGAGCCTCGCCGGCGAGGCCGACATCCGCGAGGGCCGGGCCCTGGTCAACCTCAAGGCGGTGGTCAAGGATGGAGGGGACCGGCTGTCGCTGTTCCTCGACGCCGAGCCCGACCGCGACCGCTTCGACCTCGACGTGCGCCTGGCTTCGCCCGCCAGCGGAGTCGCCGGCGCCATGCTCGGCACCGGGCGGCCGATCTCCCTCACCATCGAGGGGGATGGGAGCTGGGCGTCGTGGAACGGAGTCGCCCGGCTCGACCTTTCCGGCCGGCGCACCGCGGACCTGAGGCTGCGCGCGGAGAATGGCCGCTATGGCCTCGCCGGGCGCCTCGCCCCCGCGCAATTCTGGAAAGGGAAGAAGGCGCGACTGACCGCCCCGGTGGTGCAGGTGACCGGCCGGGCGACCCTGGAGGACCGGCAGCTGCAGGGCCGCCTGGCGCTGCGCTCGCCGGCGATGCACGTCGTCGCCACCGGAATCATCGACCTCGCCCGAAGCCGCTTCCGCGACCTGCGGATCGGCGCCGACCTTCTTCGCCCCGCGGCCATGTTCCCCAACATGACCGGCCAGAAGGTGCGCATGGTCGCGCTGCTCAACGGGCCCTTCAGGATCTTCGCCTTCGCCTATCGCCTCACCAGCCCCCGGATCGCGTTCGACAGGACCGGCTTCGAGGAGGTGTGGGCGCAGGGGCGCGGCCGCTTCTCGAAAGCGCCGGTGACGGTGCCGCTTGCGATGTCGGCCCGGCGGGTGACCGGAGTCGGCGACGTCGCCGGCGGAATCCTGGCCAATTTGCGGGTCGAGGGCCTGCTCAAGGTCACCGGCAAGGCCCTGATGGGGGAGGGCCTCGCCCTGACCTCAGACGAGCTCAAGGGCAAGGTCAGCCTGTTCGTCGACCTGATCACCGGCCGCTTCGACGTCGTCATCTCCGGCGGAATGAACCGCTACCTGATCCCGGGCCTCGGAATCGTCGACGTGGTTACCGAGTTGAAGGTGGTGCCCAACCCGGCCGGCAAGGGCACTCTCGTCACCGGCAAGGCCCGAGCCTGGGTTCGGCGGTTCGACAACCGCTTCCTTGCCGGGCTGGCCGGCGGCCTGCCTTATCTCGAGGCCGACCTGCTTCGCGGCAACGACTTCATCCTCCACCTTCGCAACCTCACCATCACCGCCCCGAAGATCCGGATCGCCGGCACCGGCTACCGGCGCCGCGACGGCACCTTCTATTTCGACGGAACCGGCAGGCAGGAGACTTACGGCCCCTTCGCGATGAAACTCGACGGTCGGATCGAGCGGCCCAGGCTGGCGATCCGCCTCGCCCGTCCCAACGAAGCGCTTGGCCTCGCCGACGTTCTACTCAACCTCGACCCCACTCCCACCGGCTTCGCCTATCGCGCCGCCGGCCGCTCCCATCTCGGCCCGTTCACTTCGAACGGCGCGATTCTCCTGCCCAGGGACCGGCCGGCCCTCATCCAGGTGGCTTCGATCAGCGTCTCGAACACTCGCGCCGCCGGCGCCCTGCGCTCCGATCCCGGCGGGTTCAGCGGACAGCTCAACGTCGCCGGCGGCGGGCTCGACGGCCGGCTGGTATTCAGCCCGTTCAACAACCTCCAGCGGATCGCAATCGACCTCAGGGCCGACAATGCGCGCTTCGCCGGGCCTCCACCGATCCTGATTCGGACCGGCCGGCTCGAGGGCGTCGCACTGCTCGACCCGGCCGGGACCTCGCTCAAGGGGACCCTGGCCCTTCGCGGCCTCAGCCGGGGCGCACTGTCGATCGCCAGCCTCGGCGCCACCGGGGAGCTGCGCGGCGGCTCCGGCCAGGTCCGGGCCCGAATCGCCGGCACCCGAGGCCGCGACTTCCTGTTCGAGACGGTGGCCGACATCGCCCCCGGCCGCTTCCGGCTGACCGGACGGGGAACGGTCGACCGGCGGGCGATCGTGCTGGCCGAGCCGGCGGTGGTGAGCCGCGAGGGCGATTCCTGGCGGCTGGCGCCCACCGGCCTAACTTTCGCCGGGGGAAGCGCCACCGTCTCCGGCCTGTTCGGGGGATCGGCCACGGAGCTGAACGCCCGGATGGAGCGGATGCCGCTCGGAGTGCTCGACATCGGCTGGCCGCGGCTGGGACTCGGCGGCTCCGCCTCCGGGACTCTGAGCTACCGCTTCGGGGCGGCCGGAGAGCCGAGCGGCGACGCCAACCTTCGGGTTCGAGGCCTCACCCGCTCGGGCCTGGTCCTGTCGTCCCGGCCGGTCGACATCGGCCTGGTCGCGAAGCTCGCCGGCGGCAATGCGGCGCTGCGCGCGGTCGCGACCAGCGAAGGCCGGACGATCGGCCGGGCCCAGGCCCGGCTGGCGCCGATCGGCCGCAGCGGCAATATCGGCGAGCGCCTCAGCGTCGCGCCCTTGTTCGCCCAGCTTCGCTACAACGGCCCCGCCGACACATTGTGGCGGCTGACCGGGGTCGAGCTGCTCGACGTTTCCGGCCCGGTGGCCGTCGGCGCCGACGCTCGCGGGACTCTCGCCAGCCCGCAGATCCGGGGCTCGCTCCGCACCGAGCGCGCTCGAATCGAGAGCGCCGTCACCGGAATGGTGATCGACAATGTCCGGGCCTCCGGCCGGTTCGGCGGATCGAAGCTCGTCCTGGACAGCTTCGCGGGGACGACCAAGCGGGGCGGCTCGGTGGCCGGCCGGGCCACGTTCGACCTCGCCGGCCCGAAGGGCTTCGGAATCGACATCGCGCTCGACGCCAAAGCGGCGCAATTGCTCGACCGGGACGACATCAAGGCGCAGGTGACCGGGCCGATCCGGATTCGCTCCGACGGCGAGGAAGGCAGCATCTCCGGCAAGGTCGCGTTGACCAGCGGCGCCTTCCG
This sequence comes from Allosphingosinicella sp., assembly GCA_036386795.1. Lineage (GTDB taxonomy): Bacteria > Pseudomonadota > Alphaproteobacteria > Sphingomonadales > Sphingomonadaceae > Allosphingosinicella. The sequence goes on along the minus strand of DASVUZ010000033.1, from coordinate 92,098 downwards.
GCTCGGCAGCGTCACCGCCTCGGCGCAGGTGCCCCGGCTGGCGGTCCGCGAGGTCAACCGCCCCGCCGACGAGCGGCCGGCGCCGAGACGCCTGGCGCCCTGGAAGCTCGACCTGGAAGTCGATGCGCGCAACCGGCTGATGGTCACCGGCCTCGGCATCAACAGCGAATGGAGCGCCGACCTCAGGATCGCCGGAACCGTCACCGAGCCCAGGATCAGCGGCCGCGCCGACCTCATTCGCGGAAGCTATGATTTCGCCGGCCGCCGCTTCGACCTCGAGCGAGGCCAGATCCGCTTCCTCGGCGAATCCCCGGTCAATCCGGTTCTCGACATCACAGCCGAGGGCGGAGTCCAGGGCCTGAACGCGGTGATCCGGGTCACCGGCCGGGGCCAGCGGCCGGAGATCGGCTTCAGCAGCACTCCGGCGCTTCCGCAGGACGAGCTGCTCAGCCGGCTGCTGTTCGGGACCTCGATCACCAACCTGTCCGCCCCCGAGGCCCTGCAGCTCGCTGCGGCGGTCGCCTCGCTCAACAACAGCGGCGGCGGGCTCGACCCGATCAACGCGGTCCGGGCGGCGACCGGCCTCGATCGCCTGCGCATCGTCCCGGCCGACATCACCACCGGCCAGGGCACGGCGATCGCCGCCGGCAAGTATTTCGGCCGGCGGGTCTATGTCGAGGTGGTGACCGACGCCCGCGGCTATTCGGCGACCCTGGTCGAATATCAGATCACCCGCTGGCTCTCGATCCTGTCGAGCATCTCCACCATCGGCCGGGAGAGCGTGAACGTCAGGGTGTCGAAGGATTATTGACGTCTGGCCCTTTGCGGGCGGCGATTGATCCATGTTTACAACGACCCTCGGCGACCGGCAGCAATTCGTTAACGCCGAAGCGCTAGGCTTTGCCGACCTCAACTTGGGGATGGGGATCGGATGTCCTCGGACGACAAGAACGGCCTCGGCGGCGGCCGCAAGACGGAACGCCTTCCGCTCGATGCCGAAACCCGGCTTCGGCCGAACAGCTGGAGCAGCCTCCAGATCCGGATGCTCGACCTTTCGGAATCGGGTTTCCGGGCCGAATGCGAAGCCCGGGTGAAGCCCGGCGGAAGCGTCTCGCTCGACGTGCCCGGAATCGGCTCGGTCGAGGCGCAGGTCGAGTGGCAGCGCGGAGGCCAGTTCGGCGCCCGCTTCTTCGCTCCGATCGAGCTCAGCCACTGCGGATGGACCTTCCGCGAACGCCACCACGCGCTGGCCCGGCTGCTGGTCGAGCGGGCGGCGGCGACGCGGGCCGGGCGGCGCGGAGCGGAAGCGCAGATCCGGCGCGAGATCCTCACCGCCCTGCCGATGCGCAAGGGCTGCGCGTCGGCGTGAATTTGGAGGGCGCGAATAGCGGTTTCTTAACCTGGGTTACCTAGGTTTCCACCGGCCGGGTCCGGGAGAAGCCGGCCGATCAACATCGGGACTCTGAACGCAATGCGCAAAGGGCGATTCGCCGGTTTGAGCGACAGGGGCCAGGAGCCCGTCACTCCGCCGGGGCTCGCGGAGCTTCTCCTGTTCGATTTCGCCCCGGCCCTTGGCGAGGACGACGAGCGCGCCGCCCGGGAGCGCACGCGCACGGTCCATCTGTCGCTGCCGCTTCTCGCCGGCTCGCACCTGCTCTGGGGCTCCGTGCTGATCGGCAGCCTCGCCACGGGGGGCGCCGCCGCCCTGCCGGTCGCGGCTCTGCTCGCCACCATCCTGCTTCTCGATGGGCTCCTCTGGCTGGCGCTGAAGCGGTCGGCCCTCAAGCCCCACCAGTCGATGCGCCTCACCGCGGCGCATGGCTTCGCCACGGCGGGCCTGTGGCTCGCCGCCGCCCTGCTCGCCGGGCCGGCCGCAGAGTCCGTGATCGTCAAGGCGGCCCTCATCGCAGGGGCCGGGGCCGGAATACCCGTCTTCTTCACCGTGCCCCTGCTGATGATGCTCGCCACGACCGCGACCCTGACCGTCGCGGCGGCCCTGCCGAGCGAGGAGCCGGTCGTCCCGATCGGGCTCGCAATCGGCTTCCTTCTGGTCTGGCTGTGCGTTTCGCGCTCCCGGCACCTGCTCTTCGCCGCCCGCCAGCGCCTGGCGCTCGAATGGCAGGCTGAGAAGGCCCGCCGTTTCGTCGCCGATTTCGAGGCCAGCGGGCGCGGCTGGTTCTGGGAGACGAACGCCGACGGCGCCCTGACCTACGTTTCCGATCCGCTCGCGGCCCATCTCGGCCTCGCCCCGGCCGAGCTGATCGGCCGCCGCTTCGAGGACGTGCTGCTGCTCGACGGCGCCGAGGAGGATTCGGACGACAATCGCCGCACGCTCGGCTTCCACCTCTCGGCACGCTTCCCCTTCGCCGAGGTCGTCGTTCGAGCGCCAGCGGCCGAGGACGTCTGGTGGTCGCTCTCGGGCAGCCCCAATTTCGACGATTATGGCCGCTTCCTCGGCTTCCGCGGACTCGGCACCAACCTTTCGGAGCAGCGGCGCAGCGAGGCCGAGACGTCCAAGCGCGCGCGCTACGACAGCCTCACCAACCTGCCCAACCGGGCGATGATGCGCGACATGCTCGATTCCGCGCTCGCCAATGCCGACGCGAGGCGACGCGGCTGCGCATTGATGATGATCGATCTCGACCGCTTCAAGCAGGTCAACGACACGCTCGGCCATCCGGTCGGCGACAAGTTGCTGAAGAAGGTCGCGGCCAGGCTCACCCAGGTGCTCGGCGAGGACGGCCAAGTCGGCCGGCTCGGCGGCGACGAGTTCGAGGCGATCCTGCCCGGAATCGAGGAGGAGGGCCGGCTGTCCGAGCTGGCCCGGCGGCTGATCGAGCAGGTGTCGCGGCCCTACAAGATCGAGGGCCACGAGATCCGGATCGGAACCTCGCTGGGAATCGCGGTCGCCCTTCCGGGCAAGACCCTGGCCGAGAGCCTGATCAAGGATGCCGACGTCGCGCTCTACGCCGCCAAGCGCGACGGGCGCGGCACCTTCCGCTTCTTCGCCCAGGAAATGCACGCTCTCGCGACCGAGCGCCAGCTCCTGGAGAAGGACCTTCGACTCGCCCTTGCCGGCGACCAGCTCCAGCTTCTCTACCAGCCGATCGTCGATTCCGTCTCCGAGGAAGTGGTCGCCTTCGAGGCGCTGCTTCGCTGGCACCATCCGGTCCGCGGACTGCTGCCGCCGTCGCTGGTCATCCCGCTCGCCGAGGAAAGCGGGCTGATGCCGCGGATCGGCGACTGGGTGCTGAGGACCGCCTGCGCGGAGGCCGCCAAATGGCCGAGCCACATCCGCGTGGCGGTCAACCTGTCGCCGCTCCAGTTCGGCGACCCGGCGCTTGCCGCGACCGTCACCGGCACCCTGGCGGCCTCGAAGCTCGACCCGGAGCGGCTCGAGCTCGAGATCAACGAGGCGGTGTTCCTCGCCGATCGCTCCGTCACCGAGGCCACGCTCGAGCGGCTGCGCGGCATCGGAGTGCGACTCGCCCTCGACAATTTCGGCACCGGCCATTCCGGGCTCGGCCATTTGCGCGACGCGCCGCTCGACAAGATCAAGATCGACCAGAGCTTCGTTCGCGGCGCCGCCAGTCGCGGAAGCCGCAACGGCGCCATCGTCCGGGCGATCGTCGTCCTCGCCGAGAGCCTCGGAATGGACACCACCGCCGAGGGCGCCGAGACGATCGAGGAGCTGGCGCTGATCCGGCGGCTCGGCTGCTCGCAGGTCCAGGGTTTCATCTTCGCAAGGCCGATGCCCGCGGAGGAGGCCTTGAAGCTGGCCACCGAAAGCCGGCCGAGCGCCGAGGTGGTGGGCTTCAGCCGGCCGCCGCGCCACCGCCTGATCCGCAACGGGCGGCTGAGCCTCGACGGCCGCGACCTGCCCGTTCGGCTCAGGAACATCTCGGCCGGAGGAGCGATGATCGAGTGCGAGGAGCAGCCGGCGCCCGGCACTCCGGTCAGCCTCGACCTCGAGGAAGCGGGCAATCTCGCCGCCGAGGTGCGGTGGAGCCAGCGCGGCCAGGTCGGCCTCCACTTCGCCGACGCCTTCGCGCTGGGCAGGCTGGCCCGCAAGCGGCGGCGGAGCGGAGCGCCCGAAATGCTGATGCCGCAATATCTCGGACCGCAGCCCGATTTGCCCGAGCCCGGCGCCGCCTCGCCTCTGGCCGTCAAGCGGCGGCGGACCGCCTGACGGCCCTCGCCGTCAGCTCGAATAATAGAGGTCGTATTCGACCGGGCTCGGAGTCGTCTCCCAGCGCATCTGCTCCTCCCACTTCAATTCCATATAGGCGTCGATCTGGTCGTCGCTGAACACGTCGCCCTTGGTCAGGAAGGCGCGGTCGTTCTGAAGCGAGATGAGCGCCTCGCGAAGCGAGCCGCAGACGGTCGGAACGTTGACCAGCTCCTGGGGCGGCAAATCGTAGAGGTTCTTGTCCATCGGATCGCCGGGATGGATGCGGTTCTGGATGCCGTCGAGGCCCGCCATCAGGATCGCCGAATAGGCCAGATAGGGGTTGGCGAGAGCGTCCGGGAAGCGGAACTCGACTCGCTTCGCCTTCTCGCCGGCGCCGTAGGGGATCCGGCAGGAGGCGGAGCGGTTGCGGCTCGAATAAGCGAGGAGGACCGGCGCCTCGAAGCCCGGGACGAGGCGCTTGTAGCTGTTCGTCGTCGGGTTGGTGAAGGCGTTCAGGGCCTTGGCGTGCTTGATCACCCCGCCGATGAAGTAGAGCGCGGTCTCGCTGAGCCCGGCATAGCCGTTGCCGGCGAAGAGCGGCTTGCCGCCGTTCCAGATCGACATGTGGGTGTGCATGCCCGATCCGTTGTCCGACTTGATCGGCTTGGGCATGAAGGTCGCGCTCTTGCCATAGGCCTGGGCGACCATGTGGACGACATATTTGTAGATCTGCATGCGGTCCGCGGTCTGGGTGAGCGTTCCGTAAGTCAGGCCTAGCTCGTGCTGGGCCGCCGCGACCTCGTGATGGTGCTTGTCCATCGGCAGGCCCATCTCGATCATCGTCGAGACCATCTCGCCCCTGATGTCCATCGCGCTGTCGACCGGCGCCACCGGGAAATAGCCGCCCTTGGCGCGCGGCCGGTGGGCGAGGTTGCCGCCTTCATATTCGCGGCCGCTGTTGGTCGGAAGCTCGATGTCGTCGATTCGGAAGTAGGAGCTGTTGTAGCCGTCCTCGAACCGGACGTCGTCGAACATGAAGAATTCGGCTTCCGGGCCGACGAAGACGGTGTCGCCGATGCCCGTGCCCTTGAGGTAATTCTCGGCCCGCCGGGCGGTCGAGCGCGGGTCGCGGGCGTAGAGCTCGCCGGTGCCGGGATCGACGATGTCGCAGAAGACGACCAGCATCTGGGTCGCGCTGAACGGGTCGAGATAGACCGCGTCGAGGTCGGGCTTGAGGATCATGTCCGATTCGTTGATCGCCTTCCAGCCGGCGATCGACGAGCCGTCGAACATGAAGCCGTCGGTGAGCTGGTCCTCGTCGATGATGCTCGCGACCATCGACAGATGCTGCCACTTGCCCCGGGGATCGGTGAACCGAAGGTCGACCCACTCGATCTCCTCCTCCTCGATGCGCTTCAGAATCTTGCCCGCGTCGCTCGCCATGATGGAATGCCTCCGTAAGTGGGAAATCCTCCCTCCCGTCCGGCCCGAGCTTGTCGAAGGCCTCCCTTCCCCGAGCCGGCGCCGGCAAGGGGGGAAAGGGCTTCGACGGGCTCAGCCCGAACGGTGGTGGTTCGTGAGGACACCTTTGCCAGGCCCCCGCCGGTCGTCCAGAGGAGTCGGAGCGCGGGTGAACATTTCACGTGGGCAAGGCCGGAAGGTCCGAAGTTGGGCGATAAATAAAATTCCTTCCGATCAATGGCGCTCTTTTGATCGGTTTTGCCGATCAATCCCGGGCGCCGTCGGGGGCGCTGCGACTCGCGCAGACACTACCGCGCCGGCGAGCCGGAGCTTAGAACATAGCATGAACGACATAATCGGACAAGCCGGGCTGCGCCCGCGGGCTGGCGACTTCGAGGCCGCGCCAGGACGGGATCGAAGCGGCGAATTGCGGGGTCGAAGCCGCTCGGATGCAGGGTGACTGCCGGGCTCGCGCCGGAGCGGTGACTGCCGGAGCCGTGCCGTGCTCGCGCCGGAGCGATGCCGGGTGACTGCCGGAGCCGAGCCGGGCCCGCGCCGGAGCGATGCCGGGACATGAACCGGTGTCGGGGGCGGCCCATGGCTCGGAGCGGCGGCACGGGCGCGGCCATCGAACTCCGGCAGGCACCCGCCTTGCAAATTTTTGCAGGCCGGCCGGGGAGGCTCCTAGAAGGGCCGGCGCTGCGCCGCGATCAGCATCCTCAGAAGCATCGCCACCGGCCTCGGAACGCCGACCTTGCCCTCGAGCCAGAGGCTCACCGCCGAGCGGCTGACCCCGATCGCCGCGGCGAGGTCGTTCTGGGTGCGGTAGCCGAGCGCGCGCATGGCGGAGCGAAGCTCGTCGGGGGACATGGAGGCGAGGCGGGGATCGTCCACGGGAGCGGGTTTAGCGCCACTGGCCCCTCCCCGTCACCCCGGCGTCCTTCGATACGCCGCTTCGACTTCGCTCAGCGGCTACTCAGGATGAGCGGTAGCGACCACCTTTCCGCCACTCATCCTGAGTAGGGACTGAGCGAAGGCGAAGGCCCGTATCGAAGGACGGCTAGATCGCGTCCGAGCCGCGCTCGCCGGTTCGGATCCTCAGCGCCTCCTCGACCTCCGTCACGAAGATCTTGCCGTCGCCGATGCGGCCGGTGCGGGCGGCGTTGGCGATCGCTTCCACCACCCGCTCGGCGAGCTCGTCCTCGACGACGACCTCGAGCTTCACCTTGGGGAGGAAGTCGACCACATATTCGGCGCCCCGGTAGAGCTCGGTATGGCCCTTCTGGCGCCCGAAGCCCTTGGCCTCGGTGACCGTGATGCCGGAGACTCCGACGTCGTGAAGCGCCTCCTTCACCTCGTCCAGCTTGAACGGCTTGATGATCGCCTCGATCTTCTTCACCGGCCGAATCCCCTTCGCTGCTGCGGCGCAGCATAGCCCTATGGCCGCGCAGGCGCTAGACTGCCCGAAAACAGGGAGAGGCTCGATGGCACTGGAAGTGATCGACGGGACGGTCGAGGCCGCCGCCTTGAAGCGCTCGACGGCGAAGGTCGCGATGTACGATCGGATCGTCATCCGGGCCGAGGACGGATCCGAACGCAGTCTCGAGAAGGTGGCGGTCTCGCCGAGCGTGACGACGCTGCTCGAGCCCGGCACGCCGGGACGCTTCTACGGCTACAAGGCGATCGAACATCGCGGCCTGTTCGGAGCCCGGACCCGCGACGGCCGCTCCGGCTTCGCAATCCCGACCGGCAACGAGAAGATCATGCTGCTGATGGCGATCGTCGGCCTCGGCGGCTTCGCGGTCATGCTGATGCTCGGCAACCGGATCGGGCTGCTCGGCCTGATCCTCGGCCTGCTCGGAGCGATCGGCTTCCACCGCTACCGCCGCACCCGCCTCGAGGCCAAGGCCCGCTACGACGGCGATTCCGGCTACGCTTAAGTTCGTCATCCCGGCGGAAGCCGGGACCCATGGACAATGGCGTCCGTGTTCCTGAGTCCCGGCATTCGCCGGGATGACGGTCGTTCGTGCGATGCTCGGCAGCCGGGTGAAGCTGCTCGGAGCGATCCTCGGCCTGCTCGGAGCGATCGGCTTCTACCGCTACCGCCGCACCCGCCTCGAGGCCAAGGCCCGCTACGACGGCGATTCCGGCTACGCCTGATCCGTCATCCCGGCGAAAGCCGGGACCTCGGGTCGGACGGGCGCCGCGGCTGTTCTCGACGAGGTCCCGGCTTTCGCCGGGATGACGGTCAGTCGTGCTTCGCGATCCAGTCCTCGACGACCGGGGCGATCCGGTCGCGCCACTTGCTGCCGTTGAAGATGCCGTAATGGCCGACCCCCCTGGCGAGGTGATATTGCTTCATCGCCTTGGGAAGCCGGGTCGAGATGTCGAGCGCCGCCTTGGTCTGGCCGACTCCGGAAATGTCGTCGCGCTCGCCCTCGATGGCGAGCAGGGCGACGTCGCGGATCGCCGAGGGATCGACCCGGCGGCCGCGGTGCATCATCTCGCCCTTGGGGAGGAGGTGGCGCTGGAAGACGACGTCGACGGTCTGGAGGTAGAATTCGGCGGTCATGTCGCAGACCGACCGATATTCGTCGTAAAAGGCCTTGCTCGCCTCGGCGCTCTCGCCGTCGCCCTGGACGAGATGCTTGAACATCTCCCAATGGCCGGTGAGATGGTCGCCCAGGTTCATCGCCATGAAGCCGGCGAGCTGGAGGAAGCCCGGATAGACCGCCCGGCCGGCGCCCGGATAGGTGTAGGGGACCGACGCGATGACGTTGTTCTGGAACCAGCTGTGCGGGCGCTGGGTGGCGACGGTGTTGACCGCGGTCGGCGCCTTGCGGGTGTCGATCGGCCCGCCCATCAGGGTGAGGGTGCGCGGCCGGGCCGGATTGCGGCCGGCGCTCATCACCGCCGCGGCGGCGTAGCAGGGGACGGACGGCTGGCAGACGGCGAGCATGTGCGCGCCGGGGCCGACATGCTCGAGGAACTCGACCAGATAGTCGATATAGTCGTCGAGGTCGAAGCGGCCCGAATCGAGCGGGACGAGCTTGGCGTCGCGCCAGTCGGTGATGAAGACGTCGTGGCGGGGGAGCATCCGCTCGACGGTGCCGCGCAGGAGCGTCGCATAATGGCCCGACATCGGCGCCACGATCAGGAGCCTCGGCCCGCCCTTCACGCCTTCGCGGCGGAAATGCTTGAGCTGGCCGAACGGCTTCCTCAGCACCACCTCTTCATGGACGGCGACCTCGCGGCCCTGGACGATCGTCGAATCGAGGCCGAATTCGGGCTTGCCGCGCGGCGCCGAGGCATGGGCGAAGACGTCGAGCGCGGACGCGACGATTGGGCCCATCTGGCTGTAGGCGAAGGGGTTGGTGGGGTTCTGCAGCCAGCCGGCGCCGATATTGGCGAGAGTGGAGGCTCCGGCGAGCAGCGAACGCTGCATTTCATAGGCGTCGTAGAGCATGTGCATCCTGTTTGGTGCGCTGCAGCGTGGGCGTCAACGGAAAAGGGGTTGCGGATCAAAACCATCCACAGCCTTAGGGTTCCTCTCCCGCTTTTCGCGGGAGAGGGGTTTGGCGGCACTGTCACCCACGATCATTGAGCGCCCTCCCCGCCCCTGCTACCCGCTCCCCCATGGCTAGCAAGATCGACGAGACCGCCACCCCCAGGAAGATCGCCAACCTGGCTTTGATCTGGCGCTTCACCGCGCGCTATCGCGGCCATGTCGCGGGCGCCCTGCTCGCGCTGCTGGTCGCGGCGCTCGCGACTCTCGCCATTCCGAGCGCCTTCAAGCTGATCATCGACCGCGGCTTCGCCGGCGCCGGCGGCGATATCGGCCGCTGGTTCCAGTATCTGCTCCTGATCGTGGTGGTGATGGCGATCGCCACCGCCTTGCGCTTCTATTTCGTCTCCTGGCTCGGCGAGCGGGTCGTCGCCGACGTCCGCGAGGCGGTTCAGCGCAACCTGCTCAGGCTCGCTCCGAGCTTCTTCGAGGAGAACCGGCCATCCGAGATCGCCTCGAGGCTGACCGCCGACACGACGATCATCGAGCAGGTGGTCGGGACCACCATCTCCGTCGCGCTTCGCAACATCGTCATGGGCATCGGCGGGATCGTCTATCTGCTCGCTTTGGCGCCGAAGCTGACCCTGATGCTCCTGCTCGGAATCCCGGCCGTCGTCCTTCCGATCGTCTTCCTCGGCCGCCGGATCCGCAACGTCTCGAGATCCAGCCAGGACCGGGTCGCCGAGGTCGGTGCGATGGTCGACGAGGTGCTCGGAGCGATGAAGATCGTCCAGGGCTTCGGCCAGGAGGCGCGGGAGGCGAGCCGCTTCGCCGAGGCGGTCGAGCGGGTCTTCCAGACCGCCCGCCGCCGGATCACCCTTCGCGCCGCGATGACGGCCGGGGTGATCGCGCTCATCTTCGGCTCGATCACCATGGTGATGTGGCAGGGCGCGGTCGACGTCCAGTCCGGGCGGATCTCGGGCGGCACCATCGCCGCCTTCGTCCTCACCGGCGGGCTCGTCGCCGGCGCGTTCGGGGCGCTGACCGAAGTCTATGGAGACCTTCTGCGCGGCGCCGGCGCCGCCGGGCGGCTGGCCGAATTGCTGAGCGAGGAGCCCGAGATCAAGGCTCCGGCAAACCCCAGGCCCCTGCCCTCGCCCGGACGCGGCGCTCTCGAATTTCGGGGAGTCACCTTCCGCTACCCGACGCGGCGCGAGGTCAGCGCGCTTCACGATTTCTCGCTCGCCGTCGCGCCCGGCGAGACCCTGGCCGTGGTCGGCCCTTCGGGGGCGGGCAAGTCGACCCTCTTCCAGCTCGCCCAGCGCTTCTACGATCCCGAGGCGGGCATGCTTCTGCTCGACGGGGTGCCCCTGCCCGAGGCCGATCCGGCGGAGGTTCGCGCCCGGATCGCGACTGTGCCCCAGGAAACGATCATCTTCGCGGCGTCGGCGAGGGACAATCTGCGCTACGGCCGCTGGGACGCGTCCGACGACGAATTATGGTCGGCGGCCGAGACCGCCAACGCGGCCGAGTTCCTTCGCAAGCTGCCCGACGGGCTCGACACGTTCATGGGCGAGGGCGGGGCCCGGCTTTCGGGCGGGCAGCGGCAGCGGCTGGCGATCGCCCGGGCGGTGCTCCGCGACGCGCCGCTGCTTCTGCTCGACGAGGCCACGTCCGCGCTCGACGCGGAAAGCGAGCGGCTGGTCCAGGCCTCGCTCGAGCGGCTGATGCGCGACCGCACCACCATCGTCATCGCCCACCGCCTGGCCACCGTCCGAGCCGCTGACCGCATCGTCGTCATGGACCAAGGCCGTATCGTCGAGGAAGGGACGGATGCGAGCCTTCGAGCCGAAGGCGGCCTTTACGCGAGGCTGGCCCGCCTCCAGTTCGACGGACTCGCGGCCTGAGCCGTCATTGCGAGGAGCGAAGCGACGCGGCAATCCAGCCACGGCGTCCGTGAAGGCTCCGCACTGGATTGCTTCGCTGCCGCGCAGCGGCAGTTCATCCTGAGCGCCGCCGCAGGCGGCGTCGAAGGGCTCGCAATGACGGCGTGAGCAGCGATTCGGGCCTGAAGACCCATCGCCAGATTGGGAGGGGAAAAGAAAAGGGCGGCCCCGAAGACCGCCCCTGAGAGAAAGCAGAAAAGATCCGCGCCTAGAAGGTCGCGTAGGCCTCGTTGCCGACGAAGCCCATCTTCTCGACGCGGGCGCGCTTGGTGACGGCGAGGACCTCGTCGACCAGCTCGTAGCGCGCATTGGGATCGGGCTGGAGGTGAAGCTCCGGGATCGGGTTCATCGTCTGGGTGACGTCGAGATACTGGCGCAGCCGGCCGAGGTCGATCGGAGTCCCGTTCCACAGCACCTGGTTCTGCGGAGTGACCACGATCTTGTTCTTGACCGGGTCGATCGGCGGCGGCGTCTGGTTCGGCTGGTCCTGCGGAAGGTCGAGCTTCACCGCGTGGGTCTGGAGCGGGATGGTGATGATGAACATGATCAGGAGGACCAGCATGACGTCGATCAGCGGCGTCGTGTTGATGTCCATCATCGGTTCGTCTTCGTCGCCCGCGACTGCCATCGACATAAAATCTAACTCCTAAGCTCTGCTGTTCCGGGCATCTAGAGGCGCGGTCCGCCGCCGCGCGGAGGCGGCTCGGAAATGAAGCCGACGCGGGCGAAGCCTGCCCGCTGCATCGTGAAGATCGCTCCGCCGACGCATTTGTACGGCGTGTTGATGTCCGCGCGGATATGCGCCTCGGGCATATTCTCCTCGGTCATGTTCTCGACCCCGCCGAGGCGCTTGATCTCGGCCTCGAGCTTCTTGACCGCCCGGTCGAGAAGCTGCTCGGAATCCATCCGGGTCAGGCCCCAATAGACCTCGCAGCTGCCGCCCGGGCCGCCGCGCACGGAGAGAGAGACGTTCTCCGGCTTGGTCGTGGTCGCCTCGAAGTCGACCTTGGGCAGCTTCATCGGGATCGTCTGGATGACGACCGGCACGGTGATCAGGAAGATGATGAGAAGCACCAGCATGACGTCGACGAGCGGCGTCGTGTTGATGTCGGACATCGGCGTTTCTTCGCCGGTTTCGCTCTCTTGGCCGACATTCATGGCCATGGTCGGTGATCCTATCCTAGCTCGGGTGCCGCATTAAGCCTGCGCCGGCGGAGCGATGGGCTCCGCCGGCGCCGTTTCGTCAGACTTTCTTCGGACCGCCGTGAGTGGCGCCGACGGCGCTGCCCGTAGCGGTGGTTCCGCCGGGCGAGGCCGCTCCGGGACCCTTCGCCGCTCCGGCGCCGCCGGTGGAGGCTCCGGGACGGCCGGCCACGACCGGGCGAACCGCTCCGCCCGACATCATGTAGCCGTGCAGCTCGTTCGAGAAGCGCGCCAGCTCCTCGACGATCGCCTTGTTGCGGCGAATGAGCCAGTTGTAGGCGAGCACCGCGGGAACCGCGACGACGAGGCCGAGAGCGGTCATGATCAGGGCCTCTCCGACCGGGCCGGCGACGGTGTCGATCGACGCCTGGCCGGCCGCTCCGATCTTCACGAGGGCCCGGTAGATGCCGACGACGGTTCCGAACAGCCCGACGAACGGGGCGGTCGAGCCGACGGTGGCGAGGAAGGCGAGGCCGCTCGACAGGCGCGAGCTGATCGCTCCCTGGCTGCGCGCCAGCGAGTTCAGCATCCACTCGTGCTGGTCGGTCGGGTCGGTCAGCTTGTCGTGCTGCTCGAGCGCGAGGATTCCGTCATCGACGATCTGGCGATAGGCGCTGTTCTTCTCGAGCTTCGAAGCGCCCTCGCGCAAATTGGCCGATTGCCAGAAGGTGGTCCGGGCGCGGCGTCCCTGGTTGATGATCTTCTGCTGCTCGAACAGCTTGACGAACAGCACGTACCAGGAACCGGCCGACATGATCACGAGGATGATGAAGGTCGCCCAGGCGATCGCGCCGCCCTGCTCGAGTGCGGCCATGAGGCCATAAGGGTTTTCGCCGCCGTGGGCTGCGCCTGCTGCTGGGGTGGCCATGGTCTCTACTTTCCTCTCAGGTAAAATTTGAAATGGTGATTTCCGGTCGAGCTAACCCTTAATCGGCCGGGAGACGCCAGACGATTCGGCCGCTGACCGTGTCGGTCGTCGGCGCCCCGGTACTGTCGGTCGCCGGCGAGAAACGGGCCCGCGACCGAAGCAGACGGCAGGTCGTCGAATCCAGCGCGGACGAGCCGCTCGACGAGGTCACCGTGCAGTTGGAGACGCGTCCGTTCGTGCCGACGTCGAGCCGGAAGCCGGTCGCCCCGGATTCGCCTGCGCGCACGGCCGAGGCGGGATAATCCTCGTCCGAGAAGAGCGAGACGAGATTCGCCTTCGCTCGGGCGGGCTGCACCTTCCTCGGGGGAGGCGGGGGCGGCGGCGGGGCCGGCGGAGCCGGCGGGGCCGGCGGAGCCGTCGGGGTGATGACCGGCGGCGGCGCGACGTTGGTCGTCACGATCGGCGGCGGCATCGTGTTGGTGCGCACGATCGGCGGCGGCGTCACGATCGGCGGCGGCGGCGTCGGCTGGTCGGGCGGCGGGGGCGGCGGCTTCTCCTCGGGGGGCGGCGGCTCTTCCTCGACGTTGAACGTCTTGAGGTCGGCAGCCACCTTCTTGACCACATTATAGGCCAAGCCGGTGATGAGCGCGTAGCCAAGCAGAGCGTGGAGGATGGCGACGATGAAGATCGCCGTCATGCGGCTCCGGCTCATCCTGTTGTCAGCATATGCCATTAATCAGCCACACTCCCTCTCTTCATCCTGCTCGCCGGGGGTTCGGCAGACCGTCTAACGCGGCTGATCCCCAACGGCTCCATGTCGACTCCGATGTATCAACATATCATCGACTGGAGCCGGTCCCTCTATCGTGTGACAAGGGGCGACGCAATCCTCCTGTGGATGTGGGGAGGAATCGGAGGAAACGGCTGAAATCCGCCGTTCAGGCGGCTAAGCCTATGGGATACGGGGCATAAACTTACGGAGGCGGAACGGTGAAGCGCTCGCTAACTTTTTGTAATCGGGCGCTGATGGCGGCCGTCGCGGCGGCCGCGGCGGCCCAGGCCGAATCACAGGCGCCGGCCCCGCAGGCGCCGACTTACGCCGATCTCGCCGATCTCGCCTTGGCCGCTCCGATCTCCGCCCATGTCCGGGTCGCCGAGGCGGTGGCGGTGAAGCCGGAGCGGGCGCCGGGGCTTCGGCCCGGCCTCGACCGCTTCTATGTCGAGGCGGCCCTGGTCTCGCTGATCCGCTCGCCCCAGTCGCTGCCGGCGCGCCTAAGCTACCTCGTCGACCTGCCGCGCGACTCGAAGGGCAAGCCGGCGAGGCCGCGCAAGGGCGGCGAGTTCCTGATCTTCGCGTCGCCGGTCGCCGGCCGGCCGGGCGAGGTCCGGCTGGCGGCCGCCGACGCCCAGCTTCCCGCCACCGCCGAGCGCGGTTCGACCCTGCGCGCCATCGTCCGAGAGGCGAGCTCGGCCTCGCCGCCGCCGCGCATCGCCGGAATCGGGCGCGCCTTCCACGTCCCCGGCGCGGTGCGCGGCGAGAGCGAGACCCAGATTTTCCTCCAGACCGCGGCCGGAACGCCGGTGTCGCTGACGGTTCTCCGGCGGCCCGGCCATACCCCCTTATGGGCGGTGGCGCTGAGCGAGATCGTCGACGAGGCCGCCGAGCCGCCCGCGCCGAACACCCTGCTCTGGTACCGGCTCGCCTGCGGCCTCCCCCGTACCCTGCCCCGTCAGAGCCTGGCCGAAGCGGCGGAAAACCAGGCGGCGATCGAGGCGGACTACCGCCTGGTGCTTCAGCGGCTCGGCCCCTGCGTCCGGACCCGAAAATAATCGTCATCCCGGCGCAAGCCGGGACCCAGGAACACAGGCCCTTGCGGCAATGCTCTTGCCCCCGTGTTCCTGGGTCCCGGCTTTCGCCGGGATGACGGCTAATACGAAGTCAGCTCCACTCCCACGCCCGCGCAGTCCGGATAGATGTCGGGCTTCCTCGTTGCGACCCGAAGGCCGGTCACTCCCCGCCGGGCGGCGACAAGCTCGTATATCTCTTGCGCCACCGTCTCCTGGAGGTTGAACCGGCGCCCCTCGATCAGGGCGCGGATCTCGGTTCGAAGGAAGTCGTAGTCCCAGGCGCCGCCGGGCCGGTCGTCGGTGGGAAAGTTGTCGGAATCGACCCAGACCTCGACCGTGACGAGGAGCCGCTGCACCGCGCCGACCTCGAAGTCGTGGAAGCCGATGTCGGCCGAAAGGCAGAAATCGTCGAGCACGATCTTGCGGCTCTTCGGCGCAAGCCGAGCGGGCACGAGGCCGTCCAGTCTCACCGCCTCATCCATTGCCAGGCTCCAGGAACTGCACGTCGCGGGCGAGGCCCAGGAAACGCTGGCCGCCGTCGAGCGTGATCGTCTGCCCGGTCAGGGTGGGCGTGGCAATGACGAAGCGAAGCGCGGCGACGATGTCCTCGACCCGGACTCCGCGGCCGAGCGCGTTGAGGCCGTGCACCGCGTCGAAATTCTCCGGGCTCTGGGCTCCGGACAGGAGCGTGACGGCGGGGGCGATCCCGCATACCCGGATCCCGCGCCCGGCCCAGGCCCGGGCCGCGACCTCGGTGAGCGCGGCGAGCCCCGCCTTGGACAAGGTGTAGGAGAAGAAGTCGGGATTGGGCGAGGCGAGCTTGGAGTCGAGCAGGTTGACGATCAGTCCGCCGCCCGCCGCGATCCGCGCCGCGAAGGCCTGCGACAGCATCGCCGGGGCCCGAAGGTTGGTCGCAAGCGTCTCGTCCCAGCGCTCGACGGTGAAGTCGTCGGCCGTGTCGAAGGCGAAGCGCGAGGCGTTGTTGACCAGAAGCCGGACCGGCGGAAGCCCGTCGAGCCCGGCCATCACCCGGTCGGCCGAGTCCGGCAGTGCGAGGTCGGCCCGAGCCACCGAGGCGTTTCCGAGCTCCTCGGCGAGCGCCGAGGCCTCCTCGGCGGATTGCCGGCAATGGATGAGGAGGTGCCAGCCGTCCTCGGCCAGCGCCCGGCACAAGGCGGCTCCGATCCGCTTCGCTCCGCCGGTCACGATCGCCGTCCGCGGCCCCTCGAACTCGCTGGCCATGCCGCCGGATAGGATGGACCGGGCGGGGCGGCAAGGCTTGCGGCGGGGGCCAAGCGCGGCCAGAGTCGCCGCATGCCGATGCCTCCGCCCCCCGACGACCTCGCCGGACTCTCGCTGGCCGAGATCGCCAGGCTCGCCGAGGAGAAGAAGCTTCCGCCGGTGGACAAGTGGAACCCGGCCCATTGCGGCGACAGCGAGATGCGCATCGCAGCCGACGGCACCTGGTTCCACCAGGGCAGCCCGATCGGCCGGCCGGCGATGGTGCGGCTGTTCTCCACCATCCTGAGGCGCGAGCCCGACGGCCGCTTCGTCCTCGTCACTCCGGTCGAGAAGCTCGACATCGAGGTCGAGGACGCCCCGTTCGTCGCGGTCGAGCTCAGGGCCGAGGGCTCCGGCGAGTCGGCGTCGCTCGCCTTCCGACTCAACACCGGCGACGTCGTCATCGCCGGCCCCGGCCATGGCCTGCGCTTCGACTCCGGGCCGGAAGGGCCCCATCCCTATCTCGAGGTCCGGCCGGGCCTCGACGCTTTGGTCGCGCGGCCGGTCTATTACGAGCTCGCCGAGCTCGCGCTCGCCGCCGGCGATCCGCCCGGGCTGTGGAGCGGAGGAACGTTCTTCCCGATGCCTTCGGAATGAGCCTCGCGGCCCGCCTGCGCGACGCTCTGGAGCGGGGGCGCCGGCGCCGGCCGGTCCTGCTCGAAGGCGACGTCCTCGAGGGCGCCGACGGCGATCTCGAGCCGGCCGCCGTGCTCGTCGCGGTGGTCGACCATTCCTCGCCGACCGTGATCCTGACCGAGCGGCCGAGCACGATGCGGACCCACGCCGGACAGATCAGCTTCCCGGGCGGCCGGATCGATCCGGGCGACGACGGCCCGGTCGACGCCGCCCTGCGGGAGGCGGAGGAGGAGATCGCCCTCCCCCGAGCCTCCGTCGAGCTGGTAGGAATGGCCGACGCATATCGCACGGTCACCGGCTTCCACGTCACCCCCGTCGTCGGCGTCGTTCCGCCCGGGCTCGAGCTTCGGCCCCAGCCCGGCGAGGTCGCGGCGATGTTCGAGGCGCCGCTCCACTACCTGCTCGACCCCAGCCACCAGATCGTGAGAACCGTTCAGTGGCAGGGCCTGGAGCGCTCCTATTACGAGATCGAATGGGAAGGCCGGAGGATCTGGGGCGCGACCGCGGCGATGATCGTCAACCTGTCGCGGCGGCTGGAGCGGGTCGAGTGAAGCTGCCCAAGGCGAGCTGGCAGCAGCGCGAGGGCATGAAGCCCCTCCTCGCCGCGCTCGGCGCCAAATCGGGCGACACCCGCTATGTCGGCGGCTGCGTCCGCGACACCCTTCTCGGCCTCGCCGTGAGCGACGTCGACCTCGCCACCCGGCTCACTCCGCAACAAGTGATCGAGTGCCTTGCCGAAGCGCGAATCAAGTCGGTTCCGACCGGCATCGCCCATGGCACGGTGACCGCCGTGGTGTCCGGCAAGCCGGTCGAGGTGACGACCTTGCGGCGCGACGTCGCGACCGACGGCCGCAGGGCGACGATCGCCTATACGGACGACTGGCGAGAGGACGGCGCCCGCCGCGATTTCACGATCAACGCCCTGTTCGCCGATCCCGTCACTCTCCAGGTCTACGACTATTTCGGAGGCGAGGCGGACCTGGCGGAACGGCGAGTGCGGTTCATCGGCGATCCGCTGACCCGCATCGCCGAGGATCATTTGCGGATCCTGCGCTTCTTCCGCTTCTTCGCCCGGTTCGGCGCCGGCGAAGCGGACGGCGAGGCGCTGGCAGCGTGCACGGCGAGGGCCAACGACCTGATGGCGCTGTCGCGCGAGCGAATCGCGGACGAGCTCACCAAGCTCCTCGCCCTTCCCGCCCCGGTCGAGGCCGTCCGCCTCATGACGGACCGCGGGATCCTGAGGCCGGTGCTTCCGGAAATCGGCCTCGAGGGAGTCGAGCGACTGGCGCGGCTCGTCCCCCGCGAGGCGGAGGCGGGCCTCGCCCCGAACCCGCTTCGCCGCCTCGCCGCTTTGCTTCCCGCGGACCCGGACATCGCCGCCGCGGTCGCCGCCCGGCTTCGGCTGTCCAACCGGGCGGCCAAGAGGCTGATCGCGGCGGCGGGCCGCTCGGCCGACGATGCCGGGGAGCCTTCGGTGCTCGCTTATCGAATCGGCGCCGAGGAGGCGGCGGACCGGATCCTGCTCGGGGAGGGCGACCCCGCCGACGCCGAGTCGCTGGAGGGCTGGCAGCGACCGCGGCTGCGCATCGGCGGCGGCGACATCATCGCGATGGGCTTGGCCGCCGGGCCGGCGGTGGCGCGAACGCTTCAGGCGATCGAGCGCGAGTGGGCCGAAACCGGCTTCCCGGCCGATGGGGCGACGCAGCGGGCCATCGCCCGCCGCCATGTCGGTCAGGCGCTCCGCGAAAGCCAGTAATCGAACGCGGAGTCGGCATCGAGCGGCTTGGCGAAATGAAAGCCCTGGCCGTGGGTGCAGCCCATTTCGGCAAGCACCTGGGCGAGCTCCGGAGCGTCGATGCCCTCGGCGGTGGTCGACATTCCGAGCGCCCTGGCGAGCGAGAGGATGGCCCGGACGATCGCGACCGAATCGGAATCCGCGAGCATTCCCGAGACGAAGCTCCGGTCGATCTTCAGGACGTCGATCGGAAGCCGCTGCAAATAGGCCAGCGACGTATAGCCGGTTCCGAAATCGTCCATGGCGACGCTGACGTCGAGCGCCTTGAGGCCGTTGAGAACGGTGGTCGCTCGGCGGGGGTCCTGGACGATCGCGCTTTCGGTCAGCTCGAGGATCAGCCGGGCGCCGGGCAGGCGGTGGCGGGCCAAAGCGGCGGCGACGAATCCGGCGAGGTCGTCGCGCGCCAGCTGCAGGGCGGAAAGATTGACGCTGACCGCGAACGGCAGGGCGCAGCCATTCTCGGCGTCCCAGCGAGCCAGGGTGGCGAGCGCGGTCTCCAGCGCCCATTGGCCGAGCGGCACGATCAGGCCCGATTCTTCGGCCACCGGGATGAACTCGCCGGGCAAGATCGGCCCCCGCGTCGGATGATTCCAGCGCGCCAGCGCCTCGAAGCCGGCGACCGCGCCGGAGCGCAGGTCGATCAGGGGCTGATAGGCGAGGCTAAGGCCGCCGGCCTCGATCGAGCGGCGAAGCTCGGTCTCGATTCCGAAGCGGCGCCGGGCCGCCCGAGCCTGGTTGGGCTCGTAGATCTGCACGTCGCCGCTCGCCTTGGATCGCTTGAGCGCGAACTGGGCGTTGCGGAGGACCTCCTCGGCCAGCGCCTCGCCGCCGCTGAGGAGGGCGCAGCCGACGGCGCAATCGACCCTGATCTCGAGCTCGGAGAGCCGGAAGGGGGCGGCGAGCGCCGCCTCGATCCGCTCCGCCGCCTGGGTCGCCTCCTCCAGTCCGCGGTCGAGCCGGATCAGGATCCCGAACTCGTCGCCGCCGGTGCGGGCGAGCAGGTCGCCCGCGCGCAGGACCGAATAGAGGCGCCGGGCGAAGGTGATCAGGAGCTCGTCGCCCGCAAGCGAGCCGACGCATTCGTTGACCCGGCTGAAGCGGCGCATGTCGACGACGAGGACGGCATGGCTCCCGGGCTGGAAGCCGGGCTCCTCGAGCACCGCCTCGACCGCCTCGTTGAAGGCGGTCCGGTTGGGAAGGCCGGTGAGGCTGTCGCGAAGCATCTCGGCGCGCAGGCTGCGCTCGGTCTCGACCTGGGCGGTCTTGTCGATCAGCGAGACCATGCAGCGGCAGGGCTGTCCCGGAAGCAGCGTCAATCGAGCGAAGCGCACCGTGAAATGACGCCCGGCTATGCCGCGGCCGTCGGTGGTGTCGAACTGCAGCTCGCCGTCCGCGCCGTCGAGGAAGGCGAGCAGTCGGGCGCCGATCGGGCCCGATCGGAGCATCGGCACCGCGGCGATTCGCGGCTCGCCTTGCCTCTCGTCCCATTCGGCAAGCAGCCGGAACGGCTCGTTGGCGCACTCGATGAAAGTCTCGTCGGCGATGGTCAGGATGGCGGCTGCGATCGGCAGCGCGTCGAGATAGCGCTGGCGGACGGTTTCGAGCACATTTTGAAATTGCGGCGCGAGCGCGGGCGGCACTCCGCCGAGCCGCGGCGCCTCTTCCGCAGCGGACTTGCCCCGGGCCCGCGATTTCGCCGCCTCCATGGGATTGGGCGTAGAGAAATAGGGTTAACGCATCGTTGAGGAATGGCCGTCTTTCGATGCGGCCTTTCCCTCAACTCGGCCCCGGTCGGGACGGGCGAAACGCACGCTCATCCTGAGTAGCCGGTGAGCTTGTCGAACCGGCGTATCGAAGGACCGGCCACCCGAAGCCTATCCTACCTCGGGAAAGCGTCCGGCGGCGCTCCGCGAATTGGCTAAGTGTTTGCGTCCATATCGGAACTTGTTGTGGTTGACGGCTCCGGACCCGCCCCCCAGCCTCCCCGAGCCGCTTTCCGTGCGGCGGGCCTCTTTGGGGAGAGACAGGATGAAAAAATCTTTTAGCCGTCCAGCGATGCTGATCTTGGCCTCGATCGGTGCCCTGACGGCGCCGGTCCCCGCCGTCTCGCAGGACTATGACCCCTGCGTGGAATGCCACAACAATTGCTATCAGGCCTATGTCGTCAACTCGAACCAGCCGACCACGTATCGGTTGTGCACAAACTGGTGCAACCAGGAATATTGCGGCGACTATGCGGCGCCGACCGGCCCGGAGCTGGTCGCCGCCCGGCTCGATTAAGTTCAAGCGCGAAGGAGACGCGGGCTCGCCCCCAGGGCGGGCCCGTTCCTTTATCCGAAGGGCTTTTCCTTCGGGAAGCCCGTCGGCGGCATCCGCCCGGCGGCGCCGCGGGCGGCGCGCCAGGGGTTCATGTCGGCTTCGGTCCGCACCCGTCCGCTTTCGCCGCCCATCGGCCAGCTCAGGCCCTCGGCGAAGCGGAAGCTGGTCGCCTCGGCGAGGCCGCCGTCGCGGTAGCGCTGGAGCTGGACGCCCTGGCCCCGGCCCATCTCCGGAAGCTCGCTGAGCGGGTAGACGACCAGCTTCCGGTTTTCGCCGATCACTCCGACATAGTCATGGCCCTCGCCGATCGGCCGAACCGTCCTCAGCCTTGCGCCGGGCCGAAGATTGACCACCTGCTTGCCCTTGCGGGTCTCGGCGATCGCTCCGGCGGTCGAGGTGACGAAGCCGCGCCCGTCCGACGTCGCCAGCAGGATCTTGTCGGCGACGCCCGCCTTGAACAAGGCGACGATATTGCCCTCGCCCTCGACGTCCGCCATCAGCTTGACCGGCTCGCCGAAGCCGCGGCCCCCGGGCAGCCGGTCCGCGGCGAGCGTGTAGAAGCGGCCGTCGGCGGCGGCGAGCAGAAGCTTGTCGGTGGTCTGGGCGTGGAAGAAGAAGCGCGCGCCGTCGCCCTCCTTGAACTTGAGCGCTTCGGCTTCGGCCGGGTCGACATGGCCCTTCATCGCCCGGATCCAGCCGCGCTTCGACATGATCACCGTGATCGGCTCGCGCTCGATCATCGCCTCGAGCGGGATCTCGCGCGCCGGAGCGGCTTCCTCGATGAGGGTGCGGCGGCGGCCGAGCTCGGTCGACTCGCCGTAGCGGTCGCGAAGCGCGGTCAGGTCCTTCTTCAGCCGGGTGCGCTGGCGCGCGGTGGATTCGACCAGCTTCGCCAGCTCCTCGCGCTCGGCGATCAGGGCGTCACGCTCCTTCCTGAGCTGAAGCTCCTCGAGGCGGCGAAGCGAGCGAAGGCGCATGTTGAGGATCGCCTCGGCCTGGCGGTCGGTCAGCGCGAATTCGGCGATCATCACCGGCTTCGGCTCGTCCTCGGTGCGGATGATCTCGATCACCCGGTCGAGGTTGAGGAAGGCGACGAGATAGCCTTCGAGCAGCTCGAGCCGGTCGTCGATCTTGGCGATCCGGTGCTGGGCTCGGCGGACGAGCACCTCGAACTGGTGCGCGAGCCAGGCCGACAGCACTTCCTTGAGCCCCATGACCCGGGGCGTGTGCCGGGCGTCGAGTACGTTCATGTTCAAGGGCACCCGAACCTCGAGATCGGTCAGCCGGAACAGGCTCTCCATCAGCAGCTGAGCGTCGACGGTTCGGCTTCGGGGCTCGACGAGGATTCGGACCTCGGCGTCGGATTCGTCCCGGACGTCGGCGAGGATCGGAAGCTTCTTGTCCGCGATCAGAGCGGCGATCTGCTCGATCAGCTTCGACTTGGGCACCTGGTACGGGATCTCGGTGATGACGGCGACCCAGGTGCCGCGCCCCTGATCCTCCGTGGTCCAGCGCCCGCGCACCCGGAACGAGCCCCGGCCGGTCTCGTAGGCGGCCGCGATGGCGGCGGCGCTGTCGATGATCACCCCGCCCGTCGGGAAGTCCGGCCCGGAGACGAAATCCATCAGCGCCGACGGCTCGGCCCGGGGATTGTCGATCAGGTGGATGGCGGCGTCGACGATCTCGGCGAGGTTGTGCGGCGGGATCGAGGTCGCCATTCCGACCGCGATCCCGCTGGCGCCGTTGGCCAGCAGGTTGGGGAACAGGCCCGGAAAGACCTCCGGCTCCTCCTCCTCATTATTGTAGGTGGGCCGGAAATCGACCGTGCCTTCGTCGAGCCCGGCCATCAGCTCGATCGCTGCGGGAGTCAGCCGGGCCTCGGTGTAGCGGTAGGCCGCCGCATTATCGCCGTCGATATTGCCGAAATTGCCCTGGCCGTCGACCAGCGGGTAGCGAAGCGAGAAATCCTGGGCGAGCCGGACCATCGCGTCATAGACCGACTGGTCGCCGTGCGGATGATATTTGCCGATCGTGTCGCCGACGACCCGCGCGCATTTCTTGTATCCGGCCGCGGGATCGAGGCGCAGCAGCCGCATCGCCCAGAGCAGCCGGCGGTGGACCGGCTTCAGCCCGTCGCGAACGTCCGGAAGCGACCGCGCCGTGATCGTCGACAGGGCATAGACCAGGTAGCGCTGCGAAAGCGCCTGGTCGAAAGGGGCGTTCTGGATCGGATCGATATCGTTGACGGCGTCGGACATGGGCGCCGGATAGCAGCCGGGCCGGGCGGTTACGAGCACCCTGTTGCGCTTCTCTACCGATTTGATAGAGTATTGCTTCCGGCGCCGTCCGGCACGGACTGACATTGGGAGCGACGAGCATGCGCAAGCCTCTGGGACTGCTTCTCCTTTTCACCGCCGCAGGCTGCGGCCAGTCGCCGAATCAGGACTATTCCGGTCCTTCCTCCAGCCAGAATTCGACCGAGGCCGCCGTCGACAGCGCCGCGGTTTCGGAGACGTCGGCCGGACCCAATGTCGCCGTCACGGCCGCCCCGGGAGTCGCCTTCAACTATCGCTATGCCTTCCGACTCCCCGTCGACCGGGTGCAGACCGTCCAGGAGCAGCACGCCCAGGCCTGCGAGAAAGCCGGAATCGACCGCTGCCGGATCACCGGCCTGCGCTACCGGCTGGTCGACGAGGATATCGAGGCGATGCTCGCCTTCAAGCTCGACCCGGCGCTCGCCCGCGAGTTCGGCAAGCAGGGCATCGACGCCGTGGTGCGGGCCGAGGGCATGCTGGTCGACGCCGAGATCAGCGGCGAAGACGTGGGAAGCAAGATCGCCGTCGCGCGGCGCGGCGAGGGCGAGCTCGAGGAGGAGCTGAAGCGGGTTGAGGCGCAGCTCGCGCGCGCCGGGCTGCGGGGCTCGGAGCGCGCCGAGCTCCAGCTCCAGGCTCAGCAGCTGAGGGAGCGGATGCGGGCGTCCCGCGCGACCCGCACCGAGCAGCAGGAATCGCTTGCGACCACTCCGATGACGTTCAACTACGGCTCCGGCGACCTCGCCCCTGGCTTCCGCGGCCGGCCCAGCCTGAGCCGCGCCCTCGACGAGGCGATCGACAATTTCCTGGGCGGCCTGGCCTGGATCTTCATCGCACTGATCACCTTGCTGCCATGGGCGGTGGTCGCCGGGCTTCTGGTGTGGGGCGGGCGCAAGCTCGCCCGCCGGTTCAGCCCGCCGGCGCCGCCTCAGGAGGCGTGAAGGCCTCGGCCGGCCCGGCCCGGGCCTCCTCGGCAATCTCGGCGAGGAGCCAGTCGCGGAAGGCGCGGATCTTGGCCCGGCCGCGCTTGTGCTCCGGGTAGACGAGCCACAGGGCCGGGCCGCTGACCGCGACCAGCTCGAACGGCTGGACGAGCCTGCCGTCGGCAATCTCCGAGCGCCAGTAGATCGGGGTGAGCAGGCCCACTCCGTGGCCGGCGAGGGCGGCATTGCCTTCCAGCGCCTGCGAATCCAGTCGGATCCCCAGTCTCGAGGCCTGGTCGTCCAGAGCGACTCCGGCGGCGTCGAACCAGTGCTTCCACCACCAGTCGTGCGCGTTGAGCCGCGGCACGCGCAGCAGGTCCTCGGGCCGTTCGAGCCGGTGCCGGTCGCGGAAATCGGGCGTGCAGAGCGGAGTCGAATAGAGACAGAAGAGGAAGTGCTGCCTGAGGCCCGGCCACGGCCCGGGCCCCATTCGAACCGCGACGTCGACATCGTCCCGGGCGAAGTCGGCGAGCCTGTTGGAGGTGAGCAGCCGAACGGCGAGCTCGGGCCGCTGGATCTGGAAACCGCCGAGCCGGGCCGCGAGCCAGTTGGAGGCGAAAGTCTGCGCGGTGCTGATCGCCAAGACGCTCTCGTCCTCGTCGACCAGGCCGGAAAAGCCCTCGGAGAGCCGGTCGAAGGCGTCGGAGACGATGGGCGCCAGCCGCCGGCCGGCCTCGCTCAGCGTGACCCGCCGCTTCGAGCGGACGAAGAGCAGCAATCCGAGCCGCTCCTCGAGCAGCCGGACCTGGTAGCTGACGGCGGCCTGGGTCATTCCCAGCTCTCCCGCCGCGAGCGTGAAATTCTCGTGCCGGGCGGCGGCCTCGAACACCCTGACGGCGGGCAAGGGCGGAAGGTGTCGCATTGCGAAGATGATAAGTCCAGTTAATCACCTTCGTCCAGTGTTTAGTTGGACGGTCCGGCCGCCCCGCTCCTATTTAGCTCCTACGAAGCGCCGCACGTCGCGGCACCCGAGCCAAGGAGTGATAAAATGCGCGACGAGATCGACAGCCGCATCTGGGCCCAGCACGGTCATGCTTTTTCCGAAGACCTGGCGAATTTCTTCGCCGGCGCGGGCAACGCCATCGCGATCGGGCTGAGGCGCCTCAACGAGATGGAGTTCGACGCCCCCTGGAAGCGCAACATCCGCGGCCCGGGCCAGGCCTGAATTCCGAGGCTGGGGCAAGGAGACCCGTCATGAGCGAACTGATCGCGAGGCTTGCCACCGTCCTGCTCGCCCTCACCCTGACGGTCTCGGGGGTGACCCTGGCCGCGACCGGATCGGCCCCGACCCTGCCCGGTTCGATCGCGCCCTTCGGCTGCTACACCTGAGCCGAAGCCGCCGGCGAGCGCCGGGGGTGCCCCCTCCCCCCGGCGCTCGCCTCCCTGCTTCCGAATTCGGTTCGGATCGCGATCAGCGGATTTGCCACGTCGGCAGCGCCGGGCTACCTCGCCCCGATGCGCCCCGCCCTTGCCCTCGCCCTGCTCGCGGCGCTAGCCGGATGCTCGGTGCCCGATCCCCCAGCCCCTCCGCCTTCGGCCCAGGCCGAGCTGATGAAATGGCCGGCCCTGCTCGAGCGGCCGCGCCCCGAAGCCGACTCGACCATCGCCTATGGCGACGACCAGATGCAGAAGGTCGACCTGTGGCTGCCGGCCGGCAAGGGTCCGCATCCGACCGTCCTCATGGTCCATGGCGGCTGCTGGCAGACCGAGATCGCCGACCGGCGGATCATGAACTGGATCGCCGACGACCTCAGGAAGCGCGGAATCGCCGTCTGGAACATCGACTATCGCGGAGTCGACCGGGCCGGCGGAGGCTATCCGGGCACCTTCGCCGACGCCGCCGCGGCCGCCGACGCGCTCCGCGCCCATTCGGCCAGGCACGGCCTCGACATCTCGCCGCTCGTCGCGGTCGGCCACAGCGCCGGTGGCCACCTCGCCTTGTGGCTGGCCGCTCGCCGCTCCAGGGCCGCCCGATCGCCGGGCCCGCTGATCCCCCGCGGAAGCCCGCTCGTCGCCGCCGACCCGCTGGCGATCGACTCGGTCGTCAGCCTCGGCGGCCTTCCCGATCTCGAGCTTGCCGCGATTCCCCCGGGCAGCGGCTGCGGCACCGAGGTGATCGAGAAGCTGGTCGGCCCGCCCACCCTGAGCAGCCGCAACGTCTATGCCGACACCTCCGTCCCGCGCCTCGCCCCGCTCGGAGTCCGCCAGATCCTCATCAACGGCCTCCAGGACCGGATCATCCCGACCGCCTATGCCGAGGATTATGCCGGCAAGATGCGCGCCGCCGGCGACAGGGTGAAGGTCCGGATGATCGACCGCACCGGCCATGTCGAGCTGATCGCTCCGGAAACCGCCGCCTGGGCCGCCGCGGTCGAGGAGATCGAGGCGGCGCTGGGAAGACGGGAACGGCGGTGACGGGGCCGGCGCCGTTCGCCCCGAGCCTGTCGAAGGGCTTTCCTTCTCCTCTCGCGGCCTGGGAAAAGGCAGGGCTTCGACAAGCTCAGCCCGAACGGCTCGGAGCATGACACCGACTCTCGACGAGGTCCGAGCCCTCGACTCCGCCGACCCGCTTCGCCCCTTTCGCGACCGCTTCGCCCTTCCCGAGGGAGTCATCTACCTCGACGGCAACTCGCTCGGAGCGCTTCCCAGGGCCGCGATCGCCCGCCAGCGCGAGCTGGTCGAGGAGGAATGGGGCTCGGAGCTGATCCGAAGCTGGAACAGCCGCGGCTGGATCGACGCGCCGCAGCGGATCGGAGCGAAGATCGCCGCCCTGATCGGGGCCAAACCGAACGAGGTGATCGTCGCCGATTCGACCTCGGTCAACCTGTTCAAGCTGATCGTGGCCGCCGCCGCCTTGGCCCCGGAGCGGCGCCAGCTCCTGTCCGAGGCCGGAAACTTCCACACCGACCTCCATATCGCCGGCGGCGCCGCCGAGCTCGCCGGACTCCGGCTCGACGTGGTCGGGCGCGAGTCGATCGAAGCGGCGCTCGGCCCGGGGACCAACCTCCTCCTCCTCACCCACGTCCACTTCAAGGCGGGCTTCCGCTTCGACATGGCGCGAATGACGGCCTTGGCGAAAGCGGCGGGGGCGCTGACCCTGTGGGACCTCAGCCACAGCGCAGGCGCCGTTCCGCTCGCCCTCAACCGCGACGGCGCCGAGCTCGCCGTCGGCTGCGGCTACAAATATCTGAACGGCGGGCCGGGAGCTCCGGCCTTCCTCTACGTCGCCGAGCATCTGCAGGAGCGGCTGCAGTCACCGATTCGAGGCTGGATGGGCCATGCCGAGCCCTTCGCCTTCACCGACGATTACCGGCCGGCGCCGGGAATCGATCGCTTCCTCGCCGGAACCCCTCCGATGCTCAGCCTCGCGGCGCTGGAAAGCGGCGTCGAGAGCTTCGACGGCGCCGACATGGGCTCCCTCTGGGCCAAATCGATCGCCCTGTTCGACCTGTTCGCCGGCCTCGCCGAAGCGCATTGCCCCGGCCTCGAATGCATCTCGCCGAGGGAGCCGGAGCGGCGCGGAAGCCATATCAGCTTCCGCCACCCCCACGCGTTCGAGCTCTGCCAGGCGCTGATCGCCGACGGCGTGATCGGCGATTTCCGCGCTCCCGACGTCGCCCGCTTCGGCCTGACGCCGCTCTATCTGGGATTTGAGGACGTCTGGAGCGCGGTCGAGCGGATGCGCATCATCCTGGACAGCGGCCGCTGGCGCGACCCGCTTTATTCGGTGCGCGGCAAAGTCACCTGATTTGCCGCCCCGGATTGCGGGCCGGGAGGCCGCTAGGCCCCCACGTCCTCCCACTCGTCGAACAGTTCGCGCGGGACCTTCACGCCTTCGCGCTCGTCGTCCCAGATCATGTGCATCAGCCACCAGCGGCGGCCGTCATGATAGAGGTGCGCGCAGTTCATCCCCCGCTTGATCAGCTCGCCGCCCTCTGGGGCCGTCCGGGCCTCATAGGCTGAGAAGACCTGGGCGATATTGCCGAAGCGGACCGTCCGGCGATCCGTCTCGACCTCGTAGAAGGGCGTCCCGGCCAGCAGCGCCTTCGCGTTCGCTTCATAATCGTCGCCGGAGAAGGACAGGGCGACCGGCCGCCCGGCCTCGTCGAGCCGGGTTCGCACCAGCCGGACGTCGGGGTGCTGGAGCCTTCGCGAAAGGTCGAAATCCTGGCCGCCCGGCGGCCCGGATATGGAGCTGTACAGGGCGGTCATCAGAGCGTCGATGCTCGTGAATTCCTCATCCTCGTTCGTCATTCGTCCCCTCCGTTTCCAGCGGCCACATTGCACAAAGAAGGGGGTTCCGCTATGGGCCGGAGCCCGTCCGCGACGCTGCGTCCGGGGCCGAATTTTCCCCAGTCCCTGGAGGACCTCCTCGCCCATGTCTCGCCGCCGCCAGATCTACGAAGGCAAGGCCAAGATCCTCTACGAGGGCCCCGAGCCCGGCACGCTCATCCAGTATTTCAAGGACGACGCGACCGCCTTCAACGCCCAGAAGCGCGGCACCATCTCGGGCAAGGGAGTCCTCAACAACCGGATCTCCGAGCATGTCTTCACTTTGCTCGGCCAGATCGGAATCCCCCACCATTTCATCCGGCGCCTCAACATGCGCGAGCAGCTGATCCGCCAGGTCGAGATCATTCCGATCGAGGTGGTGGTGAGGAACGTCGCCGCCGGAACCCTCTCGACCCGGCTCGGGATCGAGGAGGGGACCCAGCTTCCGCGCGCCATCCTCGAATATTTCTACAAGGACGACGCGCTCGGCGACCCGATGATCGCCGACGAGCATATCGCCTGCTTCGGCTGGGCGAGCCAGGAGGAGATGAACGACATCGCCGACATGGCGGTCCGGGTGAACGACTTCCTGTGCGGCCTGTTCGCGGGCATCGGAATCCGCCTCGTCGACTTCAAGCTCGAGTTCGGCCGCATCTGGGAGAATGAGTATCCCCGGGTCATCCTCGCCGACGAGATCAGCCCCGACGGCTGCCGCCTGTGGGACATGACCACCAACGAGAAGCTCGACAAGGACCGCTTCCGCCGCGACCTCGGCGGCGAGGCCGAAGCCTATCAGGAAGTCGCCCGCCGCCTCGGGCTGATGCCCGACGGCGACACCAACATGGTCCTCGACCTCGACAAGCACCGGCAGAAGAAGGGCCGCTGATCATCCTCCCCATCGGAGATGGGGAGGGGGACCCCGCGTAGCGGGGTGGAGGGGCAGAAGGCGCATGCCTCCTCGCCGCCCACCCGAACCCCCATGTCCTGGGCGAGCTGCCCTTTCCCTACCTTCGGCCAGTCGCCATTCCACGGTCCGCATGGACAAATAAAAAGCCCGCCGTTTCCGGCGGGGCTCCGGCCTTTCGGCTCTCTCCTAGGCTTGGATCAGTTGCCGGCGGCGGGTCCGCCGATGGCGACCCGGGTCGCGGCGGCGGCGCGCTGCTGCACCGACTGCAGATATCCGGTCGACTTGAGGAAGGGCACCGGATTGACCGCCTTGCCGTCGATCCGGACTTCGTAGTGGAGGTGGCTTCCGGTCGAGCGGCCGGTCGAGCCCATCAGTCCGATCATGTCGCCGCGCTTCACGCGCTGGCCGGCGGTGACGAGCGACTTGGAAAGGTGGCCGTAGCGGGTCTGGATGCCGTGGCCATGGTCGAGCTCGACCAGGTTGCCGTAGCCTCCGCTATTATATTCGGAGCGGCCCACCAGCGCGTCGGCGGTGGCGTAGATCGGGGTTCCGATCGGGCCGGCGAGATCGATCCCGGCATGCATCGCGGCGCGGCCGCGGAACGGATCGGAGCGGATTCCGAAGCCCGAGGTGAAATTGGTGCCCTGGACCGGCTCGGCCGAGGGGATCGCGACGGTGCCCTGCTCGAGCTGGTCGAGCTTGGTCCAGCTGTGGAACAGGGCCTTGAAGTTGGGATCGGCGGCGCGGACCGTCTCGATCGCCTCGTAGGGGCCGCCGACGCCGGCCTGCAGGCGGCTCGGATCGAGGCCGAGGCGGCGGACTTCGGTGGCGGTGAGCTGGTAGCGGCGCTGGGCGGCTTCCTTGATGACGGCGACGTCGGCCTGCATCGCGGCGAGCTCGCGCTCCATTCGGGCGACGTCCGCGTTCGAGGGGGCCTGGGCGGCGGTGGCGAGCTGGGCGGCGGCGAAAACGGACCAGAAGAGCATCAGGAGGGCTGTGAAGGCGCCGGCGGCCTGGATCCCGGAACCGACCCGGACCCGGCGCAACGCCTTGCCGTCATGAAGGAAAATGTCGCGCGGCTTGAACATGGTACGGAACATTCCGGAGAGCCCCGCATTGTTTGTCTTAGTCAGCACAATCTCTTCCCCGACTGGCCGCCCCTCGATGGGCGCCGCCACGCGCGAGCACGCGGCTGAAAAAACAAAATCTAAGGCGTTTCCGCCCCCTCGATGACGTCAGGGAAGTGCCCCCTCCGCGACGTGTGGCTGGAGACTGTTAAACATCTCCTGCCGCGGCAAGGGCCATGTAGTAATCCCGGGACAGACCGGCTTCGTCGCGCGCCGAATCGTTGAACGGAGGCTTCAGGGCGCCTTTGAAGTGGAGCCGGACAAGTCGTTTCCACTCCGAAACCGGCTCGATTCCCCGCGATTCACAGGCCCGGCGGAACCATTTCGAGCCGGCCCCCACATGGCGGATTTCGTCGCGGTAGATGCGCCCCAGGATCGCCGCCGAGCGGGCGTCTCCGGCCGCCTCGAAGCGCTCCACCGCGGCCGGGGTGCCGTCGAGCCCGCGGGCCTCCAGCACCATCGGCACGACCGCCAGCCGGGCGAGCGGATCGTGAGCCGTGGCCGCGGCCGCCTCCCACAGGCCGTCATGCGCGGGCAGGTCGCCATAGGCCGAGCCCAGCGCCTTCAGCCGCCGGTCGAGCAGCGCGAAATGCATCGCCTCGTCGGCGCCGACCGCGAACCACTGATCGACGAATTCCGGCGGAAAGCCGCCGCCGAACCGGCCTGCCAGGTCGAAGGCGAGGTCGATGGCCGCGAATTCGATATGGGCGAGCGCGTGAAGCATCGCGATCCGCCCGCGCTCGGAGCCTCCGCGGCCGCGCTTGGGCATTCGGGAGGGCGGCAGCAGCTCGGGCCGGGCGGGCCGGGCCGGAGCCTCCGGCATAGCGATGTCGAACCGGTGGCCGAGCTCGCCGCGCCGCCAGGCTCGGGCCGACTGGCGCGCCGCCCTGACCTTCGCCATCGGCTCGGCGGCGAGAAGCACGGAACGGCAGGCCTGGGCGACGGTCGTCATCGCAATCGCCTACAACGCGGCGAGCGCCTCCTCCAGCCGCTCGAGATCCATTCCCGACCGAAGCTCGTCCATCCCGTCCAGGACGAAGTAGCGCGGCTGGAAGACGTCGGAGCGGTAGGGGGTCCGAAGCACCGGGCCCAGGTCGAACCTCAGGCGCTCGGGCCGCCCGCTGTCGAGCGCATAGGCGGCCTCCCCGAAGCTCGAGGCGAGGCCCGCGCCGTAGACCTTGAGAGCGCCGGCCTCGAGCGCGAGGCCGAACTCCACGGTGAACCAGTAGAGCCTCGAGAAGGCGCCGATCGCGCCGTTCGAGACCGCTTTCAGGCCCTGCTCGCCCAGCCACTGCATGAAGTCCGCGAACCAGGGCTCGGCGAGCATCGGCACGTGGCCGAACACGTCGTGGAAGACGTCCGGCTCCTCCAGATAGTCGAGGCTCGAGGCGGGACGGATGAAGTTGCCGGCGGGGAACCGGCGGCGGGCGAGATGGCCGAAGAATATCCCGTCGGGAAGAAGGCCGGGCACCGCGACCACGGTCCAGCCCGAGCGGCCGAACAGCCGCTCGTTGAGGTCGTCGAAGTCCGGGATTCCGGAGCTCGACAGCCGCAGCGTGGCGAGGCCCTCCTCGAACGCTGCGACGGCCCGGCCGGCGAGCTTGCGCCGCTGGCGCTCGAACAGCAGGTCCCAGACCCGGTGCTCCTCCGGGCCGAACCGCTCCCATCGCTGGGGAAGGGTCCAGTCCTCGGCCGTGCCCGGGGGCCGGGCCGGGCCGGGCGGCGGCAGGATGTCGGTGAGATCGGTGAACATCGGGGGGTCCTTCCACATGAAAAAACCCCGCCCGGAGGTCCGGACGGGGTCGGTTTGAAGCCTGGCTTGTTAAGCGCGCGTCAGTCCGGTCCCGCCCGATCAGTCGCGTAATAATAAGTCGAAGCCGCGCCGACGATCGTCGCGAGAGTGCAGGCGGTGGCGCGCATCGGCTTCATTCCTCGAGGCTGGCTTAGCCTTGCCCGTTTGTCAACGCGAGCCTGAGCCGGCGGTGAACACGTCGCCGGCGCTCTCGTCCCTTGCGCTGCCGTGCCATCGCACGACGCTTCCGACGGGCCTCGAGCAGAGGTCCTGGACCGGCAGCAGCGCCTGCTCGCTCCACCATAATCCCGGCTTCACGTCATTCTCCTGCGAGCTGGCGTCGGAGCTGTCTTCCGTCCGCGTGGACGCGATCTTGAAACCCCATCCCCCCGACACGTCCGGCTTCTTCACGTGGACGACGAGCCGCGCCACCTTCGTGCCGCATCCGACGATGAAATCGAACGGGGCGGCGTCCACCTCGCCGGGCTCCGTCTCGCGAGGTTTGCTGCCCTCGAATTCCTTGATGCTGTGCCATTCGATCACCTGCCCGGCATAGACTTCCTGCCCTTTGACGACCGTCCTCCAGTCTCTCGCGGCCAACCGTGCGATATCCAGCAACGGCAAGCTCGTGGGTGCCACGGTTTGCAGCCGCACGTCCCAATCGCTGGTTTTGAGGAGCCTTCGCCCGAGATTCTTCGTGAGCACCTGGGCCTCTATGAGGACCAGCCCTTCCTCGACCTTCGCGCCGGCGACTTCGAGGGCGATGTCGGCATGAGGCTGCCCCCGTCGCTCGAAATAATACCAGAAGCCGGCGACCACGATAGCAATGGCCGCGACGCTGGCCTGGACGACGATGGCCGTCGACTCGGCGGTGCGCGAGGGCGCCGGCTTGACGACAATGGAGTCATCGTATCGACGCAGCCAGCGGTAGCTTCGCCACATCAGCAGAAGCACCACGACGGTCGTTACGAAGACGATCAGCAGAACTTCCATGTTGAGTCGCCCTGGATTGATGTGATCAGCTGTTCGAGAACGGTCGCCGGTCAGCGCGGATCGCGAGACCGCTCGTAGGTCTGTACGCAATTATCCGTGTCTACCCTGGAACAAGCAGGATAATATTCGTAATCGGAGGCTCGATCGAATCGCTTCTTGTTCCGACTAAACTGACCCACGGGGCCGGCCGTCGGGTTCACGCCCGGAGGGACGATGGCGGGATCGGAAATAACTCGGATGCAGCGAGCGTCGTAATCGGGCCCAGGGCAGCGGCGCCGGACAGCTTTCCGCTTGCGCGCGCCCACCTGAGAATTGTCCACGACGGTGGTATGACGCCGCGGTCCCGGTCCGGCCGCCAGATACAATCCGGTCCCGCCCTTCCGGGCAATCTGTCGATAATTTTCAGAATCTGCTGCGACTGGATCAGAAGAAACGCTCATGCCGACAGTCAAAACGGCCACGGCGACAAACGTCCTCATGCTCCAAGCTCCCCCTATCGCTCAAGCATACCCCGAATCGGCGATAGCAGGAGTTCCGGGCGGCGTCAGTACCCTTGATGACATGGAAAAACTGAGCGAGTTCAACCCCGCCCGGCGGGATCAAGGCAATTCGCGCGCTGCTGCCAAGACCTCTTCCGCATGGCCCGGCACCTTCACCTTGCGCCACACTCTCTTCACCACTCCGTCGCGATCGATCAGGAAGGTGGCGCGCTCGATCCCCATATATTTGCGGCCATACATAGACTTCTCGACCCAGGTGCCGAACGCCTCGCAGCCGGAGCCGTCGGCATCGGTTGCGAGGGGCACTTTGAGGCCGAACTTCTCGATGAACTTCACATGCTTTTTGGCATCGTCCTTCGACACGCCCAGAATCCAGGTGCCGGCGTTCTTGAACTCGTCGGCCAGCGCGGTGAAGGCCTGCGCCTCAGCGGTGCAGCCCGACGTATCGTCCTTGGGATAGAAATAGAGGACCAGCTTCTGGCCGCCGAAATCGGCCGGGCTGACCGCCTTGCCTTCGACGCTGGTGAGCTTCACGTCAGGTACCTTGTCGCCTTCGCTCAGCATCATCACTCTCCCGAAGCCACACGGCGCCACAACTCCGCAACCCTCTGCCGCGCCGCGTCGTGCGCCGCAAGCAAAGCGTTCCAGTCGGCATGGCCGCAGGCGGCGGCGACCAGCGGCTTGGTCTCGTCCGGAGGCTCGTCCGAGGCCGGCGAGACCAGGCGGAACATGACCAGCATCCGAGTCAGAAGGCGAAGCGCCGGGTCGATCTCGTCGGAGACCAGGCCGGCGGCGGCCAGATTCTCGAGCGCATCCTCGAGATGGGGATGGAGCCCGATATTGTGCCTGAGCTGAAGCGTGTGGACGGCGAATTCGAGGTCCACCAGGCCGCCGGCGCCGAGCTTGATGTCGAACCGGCCCCGCGGCGCCTTGTGGGAGGCAATCTCCGCGCGCATCGCGACCGCGTCCGCGACCAGCCGAGCGGGGTCGCGCGGCCGGCTCAGCGTTTCGTCAATCACCGCCTGAAGCTGGGCTCGGCCCTCGGCCGAGCCGAAGACCGGACGTGCTCGGGTGAGGGCCATATGCTCCCAGGTCCAGGCCTGCTCGCTTTGGTAGCGCGCGAAGCTTTCGAGACTCACGGCGAGCATTCCGTCGGTGCCGGAAGGGCGAAGCCTCGTGTCGACGTCGTAGAGCGGGCCCGAAGCCGTCGGAACGCTGAGCGCGGCGGTGATACGCGGCGCGAGGCGGTTGAAATAATCGGTGGCGCGAAGCGGCCGGGGTCCGTCCGATTCCGCTTCGTGGGTGCCGCTGAACAGATAGACGAGGTCGAGGTCGGAGGCGTGGGTGAGCGCCTCGCCGCCGAGCCGCCCGAGCCCCATGATCAGCAGCTCGGAGCCCCGCACCCGCCCGTGCCGGGCCTCGAACTCCGAAGCCGCCCTCCTCGCGAGCACGTCGATCGCGGCCTCGGCGATTCGCGAATAGCCTTCCGCCGCCTCGATCGGATCGGAATGGGCGACGATGAGCTGCACCCCAAGAGCGAATCGGCGCTCGTTGACCCGCCTTCGAACCCGGTCGAGCACGAGCTGGTAATCCTCGTCCTCGCGCTCGGAGCGGGAGAAATCCTCGATCAGCTGCTCGACCGAGCCCGCCGGAGCGAAGGCGCTGGCGTCGATCAGGCCGTCGAGCAGTTGCGGCCGCCGGCCGAGTTGCTCGGCGAGGGCTGGGGCGTGGCTGAGGATCGTTCCGAGATGGGCGGTGAGGCCGGGGCGGGCGCCGAGCAGCCGGTAGAAATTCACTCCGGTGGGAAGGCGAGTCACGACGTCGTCGAAGCGGTTCATCGCGCGCATCGGGTCGGGCGCCCGGCCGAACGCCTCGATCAGCACCGGAAGCATCTCTTCGAAGGCCTCGGCCGCCGCCGCCGTCCGAAGCGAGCGCGCCTTGCCGCCGCGCCAGCCGTCGATCCGAAGCCGCGCCGCGACCGGATCGTCGAAGCCGGCGCGCTCGAGATGCGCCTCCAGAGCGTCCGGGTTGAGCGGAACCCGCTCCTCGCCATGGCCGGCCAGGCCGTCATAGAGGGCGCCGCAGCGGGCGACCGGCGCCTCGAGCCGGCCGAGCAGGGCTTCGCCCGACTCGAGGCCGTGAAGGCGCGCGACATTGTCGAGCGCGGGCTGGTCGGTGGGAAGAATGTGGGTCTGGCGGTCGTCGACCATCTGCAGCCGGTGCTCGACCGTTCGAAGCAGCCGGTAGGCCTCGGCGAGGTCGTCGGCGGCGTCGGGCGCGATCCGGCCCGCCGCCTTGAGGGCCGCGAGGGCGTCGAGGGTCGCGGGGGCCCTGAGCGCCGGCTCGCGGCCGCCGTGGATCAGCTGGTGGATCTGGGCGAAGAACTCGATTTCGCGGATTCCGCCGCGGCCCCGCTTGACGTCGAAGCCGGGGCCGAAATGCTGGACCGACGAATAATGGTCGCGGATTCGGCGGGTGATCGCCTGAACCTCCCCGATCGCCCCGAAATCCAGCGAGCGCCGCCACACGAACGGATGCAGGGCGTTGAGGAAATAGTGTCCGAGCCTCGCCTCCCCCGCCACCCCCCGAGCCCGAATAAACGCCGCCCGCTCCCAGGGCAAAGCTGAGGATTCGTAATAGGAGATGGCCGCGTCGACAGGCAGGGCGATCGGAGTCGCCTCGGGAGAGGGCCTGAGCCGAAGGTCGACCCGGAAGACGAAGCCTTCCGCATCCCGCTTCTGGAGCAGCTCCACCAGCCGATTGCCGATCCTCAGCGCCCCCTGGCCGGGCTCCTCGCGCGGCTTCAGCGGCAATGTCGCCGGGTCGTAGAGGAAGAGGAGGTCGACGTCGGACGAATAATTGAGCTCGCGGCTGCCATGCTTGCCGAGCGCGATGACGGCGAAACCGCGCGGCGCATCGTCCGGCGTCCGCTCCGCGAACGCGGCCGCGAGGGCCCGTTCCAGGGCGCTGTCGGCGAGGTCTGCGAGCGCCTCCATCAGCCGTTCGAGCGGGATCGCTCCGGCCAGGTCGGCGACCGCCAGCGCGGCGGCGAGCGCGCTTCGCTCCCGCCTCAGCGAAGCGGCGAGATCCTCGGCGTCCTCGCCGGCGCTGGCGGCTCGGGCGATCGCTTGCTCCGCCCGCCCTGCCTCAAGGTCTTGCGCCACAACGGGGAAGCGTTCGAGCTGAAGCTTGAGGAACGGCGAGTGGCTCCGTGCCCGCGCGAGCGCGTCCTTAACCGCTTCTTCACTCTGTGTTTCATTCATACCACAGGACAAGCCAGTTCCGTTCGGGAGGCGCAACGGTTGAAACTCCGCCGACCCCGGCGCGTTCTAACCCATGTGAATACGATGAATCCGAGATTAGAAGCCATGGCCCATGCTTCCTCAAGGCGCTTCGTGAAAGTCGCGCCGCCGACGGTGCATGCCGGCGTCGGCAACGCATTGCGCGAAGCCTTCGCGATGGACGGCGAGGTCCGTTCGCTGGCGATGTTCGAGGACCTGCTCATCCGCCTCGACGAGGCTTGAGGGTCGTCCGGCGCCGCCGGAACTCCACGACGACAAAGCTAGGGAAGCCTTGGTGCGCCTTGCGCCAAGGCGACGGCGCCGTTCCTAAATCCCCGGATCCCGGTCGCGGCTCAATTCGTCCACTTCGCTCATAATGCTTTGCAGCGCCGAGCGGCCGCCCTCATTCTCATGCTCGCGCCGCGAGGGCAGCTTGCCGTCGGTGAGAAGCGCTTCAAGGGCAA
Organism: Allosphingosinicella sp.; assembly: GCA_036386795.1. Classification (GTDB taxonomy): domain Bacteria; phylum Pseudomonadota; class Alphaproteobacteria; order Sphingomonadales; family Sphingomonadaceae; genus Allosphingosinicella. The sequence continues at coordinate 54,434 of DASVUZ010000033.1, read as the reverse complement.
CCCGGCCGCGCGCGACCCGGCTCTTGATCGTGCCGACCGCGCAGCCGCAAATCTCGGCCGCCTCTTCGTAGGCGAAGCCGCCGGCGCCCACCAGGATCAGCGCCTCGCGCTGCGGCTGGGGGAGGTGGAGCAAGGCGCGCTGCATGTCGGTGAGCTCGACATGCCGGTCCTGGCTCGCCGGCGCCGCCAGCATCTTCGAGGCGGTGATCTCGTCCCATTCGCCCTTGAAGCGGGCGCGGCGCATCTGGCTGAGGAACAGGTTCCTCAGGATGATGAAGGTCCAGGCGCGCATGTTGGTGCCGGCCTGGAAGCGCTTGCGCGCGGCCCAGGCCTTGAGGAGCGTTTCCTGGACGAGATCGTCGGCGAGGTCGCGGCTTCCGGACAGCGAGCGGCCGAAAGCGCGAAGGTGTGGGATTACCTGCGCAAGCTGGTCCTTGAACTCGTCGTCGGGCAACGGGACGGGCTCGAAGCGCGGCTTCTCCTCGTCGTCGTCGTCGCTGGATACCGGCTGCTGAACCAAGCTGCCCCCGTCTGGATACGCCATACTAGAATCGATAATGCGGTGCGGAACGGCCGGAGCCCCGCTATCTTCTGCCAAGGATGTAGGCCCCTACCGCCAGAGAAACAACAGCAGCACGAACGCCAGGACCACAAGCCCCAGGGATATCGGCAGAATATAGCGCGTCATGTGCGGGGTCGCCCCGGCGCGCGCGCGCGTGGTGTCGATATGCTGCTCGCCCTCGTCCATGATCCCTCGGTTCCGCTCGTTATGTGGGCGCAACGCCCGCTGCCCTAGCCGGTTCCTGAACGACAGTCACTTTTCCCGCCGCCCCACCGTTTGGCGCCGGGTGCGAAAAGCGATGTCTCTTTCTACGCCGGCAGGGTCGCGCTGTCGAAGAACAGGGCCTGGGCGATCGCCGCCTTCACCGTGGAGCGCTGGAAGGGCTTGGTGATCAGAAAGGTCGGCTCGGGCCGCTCGCCGGTCAGGAGCCGTTCCGGGAAGGCGGTGATGAAGATCACCGGCACCTGGAACTCGCTCAATATGTCCTTGACCGCGTCGATTCCGGAGCTGTCGTCGGCGAGCTGGATGTCGGCGAGGACGAGCCCCGGGCGCCGGGCCATCGCCTGAGCCACGGCCTCGTCGCGAGTGACGGCGACTCCGGTCACGGTGTGGCCCAGGTCGCGGACGATCGTCTCGATATCCATGGCGATGATCGGCTCGTCCTCGATGATGAGGACTTCGGCGCGGGTCTGGCGCTCGATCTCGGCCAGAGCTTCGGCGACCAGCCGCTCGACGTCGTCCGCCGAGGCGCCGATCAGATATCCGGTATCTTCCGGAGTGAAGCCCTCCATCGCGGTCAAAAGCAGGGCTTGACGCGACAGCGGCGTGATCCGGGCCAGCCTGGCCTTGGCGATGTCCTCGGGATTGTCGCTGTCGAGGTTGCCCGGATCCTCCTCGATATTGGCCGAGGACCAGATGGCGTGGAAGGTGCGGTAGAGCCCAAGCCTCGGATCGACGTCGCGAGGGAACTCGCCCGGCGCAGCGACGATCGCCTCGAGGGTCGCCTTGACGAAAGCGTCGCCATGGTTCTGGGTCCCGGTGAGCGCGCGCGCGTAGCGCCTCAGGAAGGGGAGATGCGGCGCGAGTTCCTGACCAAGCGACATGTTCGTTGCGACTCCTGTTCGATCCGGGTCCTATTGAGGTTGTGCCCGCGCTTTGCAACCGCCTTCCGGCGCCCGCAAAAGTTGCGAACAGGAGGAAAGTTCGGCCCGGCCCGCTCCTCACCCGGCATTGGAACCAATCAGCGAGTTTTTTGTTTCCACGGCGACTGCGGGCCAGTACTGGCCGCGGGGTGGGTCCTGTGCATTCGGTTTTCGATTAGTCGGAGCCGGAGCGGACGCCGGTTGCAATGAGCGGGCGCGACGACGGCGTCGCGAGGGGTAGACGATTTGAGCTTTGATAAGGAAAGCGGTCGCCGGGGCAAACCCGACCCCATCCCTCCGGCCGATAGTGAAGACATGCCGAAAAGCCGGAAGAAGCGCGGCCCCAATGCCGAGATCGGCCAGGCGCTGCGCAAGGCGTATCGGGACGCGGTCGACGAGACCATTCCCCCGGAAATGCTCGATCTGCTCGGCAAGCTGGGCTAGGGGCCGCCGCTTTGGCGGTATCGGATTCCCGTGACCCCTAGAGCGACAGGCTGGCTGGCATCCCGCTTCGCCCGGCTTTCCACCGGGCTCAAGATGCTGCTCATCTTCAGCGCGGCGCTCTTTCCGCTCGGGCTGGTGGCGATCGTCGCCTCGATGCAGAGCGCCGAGCAGAAGCGGGCGGACCGGGCGGAGGAGACGCTCGCCCGGCTCGAGCTCAAGGCCCAGCGGCTCAACTCCGCTTTCTCGCGCAGCGTTCTGACCCTCAACACGGCGAGCGTGGCGGTTTCGCTCACCCCCGAAGGCTCGCAAGTCTGCCAGACGACCCTGCGGCAGCTGGAGCAAGGCCCGGTGCCGGTGCGCTACGCGCTCTATTCCGCCGGAGGCCGGCTGCGCTGCGCAAGCGCCGGCTTCGCGCCCTCCCCCGGGCCGATGCGCGCGCCGCGCTCGGGCACGATCGCCCGGATCGGCGAGGACGGCGCCTCCGTCAGCCTGCTGGTCTTCGACGAGGGTGGCGCACTCGAGGGGGTGGCCGAGTATAGCCGCCAGGCCCTGAGCGACCTGACCTACATCCCGGGGACGAGCCGCGATTTCGACCTCGAACTCAGCGACGGTGCTCGGCGGATGGTACTCCGTTCCGACTTCAAGGGCGGCGCCTGGCGGCAGACGGTGAGCGGAGTCGAGGCGGTAGCCGGCGGCCAGCTCAGATTGCGCATCCAGCTCTCCGCTGTGCCGATCACCTTCCCGGACATGCTACTGATTCTGCTGCCGGTGCTGATGTGGATCTTCGCCACTCTGATCGGCTGGCTGATCCTCAATCGCCTGCTGCTGAAGCCACTCGCCCGAATGCAGCGGGCGGTCGCGGCCTATCGCCCGGGCGACGCGGCCCTGGACCTTCCTGAAGTCGCCACTCCCGCACGCGAGATCGGCGAGCTCGGCGAGGCGTTCGACCAGGCGGTGCGCACCGTCGCCCATCACGAAGCGGAGCTCGAAGCCGCGGTCGACCGCCAGACCAAGCTGGTGCGAGAAGTCCACCATCGGGTGAAAAACAACCTGCAGGTGGTCGCATCCCTGCTCAACATCCATTCGCGAGGGTCGCCCAACGAGGACGTCGCCGCCGCCTACGCCTCGATCCAGCGGCGGGTCGATGCGCTCGCGGTCGTCCATCGCAACCATTATGCCGAGCTCGAGGAAAATCGCGGAGTCGCGCTTAAGCCGCTCATCTCCGAGCTTGCCGCCAACCTGCGCGCGACCGCGCCAGCCTCGGCGGTTGGAATGAGCATTCGGCTCGGGCTCGAGCCCTATTACGCAACCCAGGACGTCGCCGTGTCCGTCGCCTTCCTGATCACCGAAATCGCCGAATATGCCATGCTCTGCGGCGCCGCTTCGGTAAGCATAGCGCTTACCGACGGCAGCGCCGAAAACACCGCCCGGCTCACCATCGAGGCGGACAGCCTGCGCGCCGGCGCGGGGTGCGACTCCACTCTGACCGAGCGTTTCGAGCGGATCGTGACCGGCCTGTCGCGCCAGCTCCGCTCGACCCTGGACCGCGATCCGGAGGTCGGCCGCTACGCCCTCGCCATCGCGGTGGTCGACAAGGCGGAGCGCTGATTCGCCCTCGCGGCGCCAAGGGGGGATCTACGCGCTCCTGTCGTCCCTATTCTTGACGTCGTCGGAATAATCCGGGCGCGCCACAGACTCGTCGCTCGCTCGGGCCAGGTCATCCGTCCCCTGCCCGGCCTCGACCGCGCTCTCGACATTGGGCTTCTCGTCGCGGTGGACTCCGTCAATGTCGCTGTGCGGAGTGGATTTGGGCGGCTTGCTCACTTGGCGCCTCCTTTTCGGGACCCTCAACCGGTAGCGGCGCGGCGCGGTTTCGAAAAAAAGTTTTCGGCCATGCAAATTTTTTGCGGAACGCGCGGAACCGCTCTGCTCCTGCCTCGTTGTGCAGTTCGGATAGTGACCTTTTGCCCCCCCGCTCTCGCTATCCACGACATGAGCCCGGACGCGCCAACCTCCCCCCCCCCGGTGGCGCCTCCGGGCTCAAATTTGTCCAGCTCCCCTCAGCCCCGTCATCCCCGCACCGGCCGGTCGCACGACCGCCTGCGCGATTCGCGCGCCCGCGGGAATGATCGGAAGGAACCCGCGGGCCTCCTCCGCATTTCCCTTCTACCTTGCCACGACGGACGCGCGATGCGCTCGGCGTCGCATTCGAGGAGACCGAACATGCGTAAGCTTATCACCCTCGCCTTTATCGCCACCGGCCTGACCCTCAGCGCCTGCAATACGGTTCACGGTGCGGCGAACGACGTCGAATCGACCACCGATTGCGCCGACGGCAAGCCCGGCAATTGCTGAGCCGCAGCTTTTTCGAGAAAGGCCGCCTTCGGGCGGCCTTTTTTTTGCGCTGCTACGGCCGCGGCGCCACGACCAGCTCGACGATGGTGAGGCCTGCGCCGGGTTCCGGCGCGGGGATTGCGAGGCGATAGCGGAATTCGCCGATGCGCTCGACGATCCCGGCACTGTCGCGACCCGGATCTTCGCCATAGGCGCGCGCCGTCCTGGCTCCGGCGGGAACGGCCGCGCCCAGGAAGACCAGGCGGTCGCCGCCCCGCAGCTCCCAAAGGAAGCCTCCGACCCGCAGGCCGCGCAGCTCGGTGGCGAGGGTGAGTTGCCCGCCTTCGACGCCGACGTAGCAGAAGCCCGGCGCCGAACCGGCCCATTTCCGGCCGCCGAGCATGACGGAGCGGCATCTATAGCTTCCCGGCGCCGGCGCCGCGCGGGCGAGTCGGGTCTCGCGAACCAGCAGCGCGCCTTCGCCGGCGACCCGCCGCCCGAGGCCCGCGGCGCGGGCGGCGGCGAGCGCCTGGTCCCACCGCGCCGGGAGCCCGTCGAGTGCGGCCGAATCACTCGGCGACGCGACCCGCCGCCACGCCTCGGCTTCGTCGATCGTGACGCTTGCCCGCGGCATCGCGGCCGGCTCGGGCGGCACGGTCTGGCAGGCCGCGGCCGCGAGCAGAACTAGGGGACAGGCCTGACGCAGCCGCATCGCAAGCTCCTTCGCTCCGGGAACGCCACGCCTACACATAAATTCCCCCCGGCCTCGGCGTCAGCCCGCTCGGCGGGCCGCGGCGATGGGCACAACGCCACCGCCGTCCGCGGCCAGCAGCCAGGGCGCAAGCTCCCAGCCCTCCATCGCGCGTGCGACGAAATAGCCCTGGGCATGGTCGCAGCCCAGCTCGGCGAGCAGGGCCAGGGTTTCCGAATCCTCGACGCCTTCGGCGGTCGCGGCCAGGCCGAGGCCGTGGGCGAGGTCGATCACCGCCTTGACGATCAGCCGCGATTCGCGCGACCGGACGGCCTCCTCGACGAAGCAGCGGTCCACCTTGAGCTCGCTGTAGGGCAATTGCCGGAGCTGCAGCAGCGACGAGTAGCCGGTACCGAAATCGTCGAGCGCGAGGCTCATCCCCTTGAGCCGGAAACGGGTCAGGGTGTCGAGCAGCCGCACCAGATGCTGGGTCGCCCCTTCGGTAACCTCGATCGTCAGGCAGTTCGCCGGCACGCCCTCGGTCTGGCAGAGCCGGTGAAGGTAATCGGGGAAATAGACGTCGCGAAGGCTCAAGGCCGAGACGTTGAAGGCGATGTTCGTGCGCAGGCCCTGCTCGCTCCAGCTCACCCATTGCTTCAGGCCGCGCCGAAGCACCCAGTCGGTCAGCTCGTCGATCAGGCCGTAGCGCTCGGCGAGCGGAACGAAGATCGACGGCTCGACCACTCCCAGAGTCCGGTGCGGCCAGCGCGCGAGAGCCTCGACCCCGACCAGGCGCTGGTTGGCGACCGCCACCTTGGGCTGGTAGAGCAGTGACAGCTCGTCGCGCTCGATCGCCAGCTGGAGCTCGGTGAGGAGCTCCCCTTCAGAAACCGATGCAGCCCGCATCGCGCACCTCCCGGCCTTGCATTGCATCCATCAGCTGCTGGAGACGAACCGGCTTCTGGAGCGGACCGGTCATCCGCAGGCCCAGCGCCGTGCCGAGGCGCATGGCCGCTTCCAGTACGCGCTCGTCGAAACCGCTGATCGGCAGGATCAAGGCGCGGCTCTTCTCCTCGGCCAGAAAGCGCAGCAACTCGACGCCGTCGCTTCGCGGCAAGGCGAGGTCGAGCACGACCACGTCCGGATCGCAGGCCAGATACTGGCTCCGGAAGCTCTCCGCGGTGACCGTGATCAGCGCCTCGTAGCCGCATTCCTCGGCGGCATGGGCGATGAAGCGCGCCACCGACAATTCGTCGTCGATCAGCAGAAGCCGCGGCCGCGCGGCGGGCGCCTTCATCAGGCGGCCCGGCACCGGCGCTGGGAGGAGCGGCTCGTCAGTCATGGCGCAACCGCGGGCCCATGCGCAGCCCCTCGACTCCGGAGCGGTAGAAGCGCCGCTTCCACAGGCTGAACTCTTCGATGCTGAGCTCGTAGCGCTTGAGCGCCTCGTCGAGCCTGAGAATGCCGTTCGTCACCGCCTCGACGACCTGGGCCTTGCGGCGGGCGACCCAGCGCCGAGTGCCGGCGGGTGGAAGGGTCGATAGCGGGACGGTCCGGGCGGAGGCCGGGCGGCCGGGCGGGCGACGAGCCATGGCAGACTTCCTTCTGCTTCTCCCCGCTCGAGCCCACTCAGAGCGCGAAAAGATTAAGGAAGTCCTAAGATTCGGAGTTTACGGATCCTTTCGCCGCCGAGCCGTTGGCGGGGCGCGACAAGTTCGCCGCCGACGTGGCGAACGGTCATCCCGGCTCAGGCCGGCGGGGAGGCGGCGGCGGCCTGTTTCGCCCGCTTGCGCTCGGTGAACCAGATCGCGATCAGCGACAGCTCGTAGAGAAAGATGAGCGGGATCGCGAGCATGAACTGGGAGACGATGTCCGGCGGCGTGGCGACTGCCGCGATGATGAACGCGACAAGGATTGCGTAGCGGCGGCCGCGCTTGAGCTGGTCGCGGGTGACGAGGCCGGCACGCTCGAGCAGCATCAGCAGGATGGGCAGGAGGAAGGCGATCCCGAAAGCCAGGATGAAATGCATCACGAAGGAGAGATATTCGCCCATCGCCGGCAGGGCTTCCTGCTGGATTCCCGGAATCTGGCCCTCGTAGCCCAGGAAGAAGCGTATCGCGAGCGGCATCACGACGTAATAAGCCAGCGCCCCGCCGGCGAGGAACAGCACCGGAGTGGCGATCAGGAAGGGCAGGAAGGCCCGCTTCTCCTTGGCATAGAGGCCGGGGGCGACGAACGCCCAAAGCTGGATGGCGATGATCGGAAAGGCCAGGAAGAAGGCCGCGAACAGCGCCACCCGGACCTCGGTGAAGAAGGCTTCGTACAGCTTGGTGTAGACGATCTTTCCCTGGCCTGGCCCACCGAACCCCTCGATCAGCGGCTGGACCAGGAAGGCGAAGATGTCGCCGGCAAAATAGAAGCTGACCCCGAACGCCGCGCCGAGCGCGAGAAACGACCAGATCAATCGCCGCCGGAGCTCGACGAGATGCTCCATCAGCGGGGCGCGGGTTTCGTCCAGCTCGTTCACCGGGGCTCCTCCCCGGGGCCTGCCGGGGGTGCCGGTCCGGCCGGGACATCGGCCGCGGGCTCGTCGCCCGGCGGCGGCGTGAGATCGGCCGGCACGCCAAGGGCCAGCGGATCGGCGAGCGGATCAGCGAACGGATGGTCCCTCAGGATCCGCTCATTCTCCTCGCGCCATTTCTTCTCCATCTCCTCGAGCTCGGACTCGCGCATCATCGTGTCGATGCCGGAGCGGAAATGGCGGGCCATTCCGCGGGCGCGGCCGACCCAGTGGCCGACGGTGCGCATCACCTTCGGCAGGTCCTTGGGCCCGATGACGATGAGGGCCACCACCGCGATCAGCAGCAGCTCCGAATAACCGATGTCGAACATGGCGCCCCTTCAGGCGGCGATGAGGGTCTATGGCTCCCGCCGCTCGGGCGCGGAGTCGATTTCGCGGGCCCGCTCGGCCGGAGCGGGATCGACCGATCCGGAATCGCCGATCCGGCGGGGGGGCTCGGCGGTCTTGGCGGCGGTAGCCTCCTCGTCCTCGGTCATCCCCTTCTTGAAGCTCTTCAGGCCCTTGGCGACATCGCCCATCATGTCGGAGAAGCGGCCCTTGCCGAACAGCAGCAGGATGATCACTCCGACCACCAGCCAGTGCCAAATGCTCAACCCGCCCATGATCTGTCTCCAATGGCTGCTTCCGTCATCCCGGCGGAAGCCGGAATCCCCGGTCGAAAGGACATTGCCCTCTCCATCGAGGCCCCGGCTTGCGCCGGGGTGACGGGAGCTACCTAGTCCTCCTCGTCCTCACTTTCCAGTTCCAGTTGCCCGAGCTGCTCCATCGCGGCGTCGATCGGGTCGAGCAGGCCCGCCGCCTTGAGGTCGTCGAGGCCGGGCAGGTCGCGCCGGCTCTCGAGCCCGAAATGGGCCAGGAAGGCCGGAGTGGTGGCGTAGATCAGCGGCCGCCCCGGCGCCTCGCGCCGTCCCGCCGGCCGAACCCAGCCGGCCTCCATCAGCACGTCCAGCGTCCCCTTCGAGATCTGGACTCCGCGTATCGCCTCGATCTCGGCCCGGCTGACGGGCTCGTGATAGGCGACGATGGCCAGGGTCTCGATCGCGGCCCGCGACAGCCGCCGGGTCTCGTCGCGCTCGCGCCTGAGGATGAAGGCCAGGTCCGGAGCGGTCTGGAAATGCCAGCGCCTGCCGCGCTCGACCAGCTCGATCCCGCGACCGTCATAATGGCGGGCGAGCTCGGCCAAGGCAGCGCCGACGTCGACTTCGGGGCCGACATGGGCGGCGATCTCCTCGGCGGTGAGCGGCTCCTCGGCCGCGAACAGCACCGCCTCGACCGCTCGCAGGCTGTCGTCCATCCCGATCATCGCCGCGCCACCGTGAATTGGTGCCCGACGCCGATTTGCGCCAAGGCTTTTCCTTTCCCCGCGGCGAGGCAGAAATTGGTGCCCGACGCCATTTTCAAGCCGCTCGGATGTAAAGGGGCTCGAAGGCCCCCTTCTGCTCGATCTCGACCCGGCCCTTGCGAGCCAGCTCCAGCGCGGCGACGAAGGTCGACGCGAGCGCCGACTTCCTGAACTCTCCGTCCTGAGTGTCGGGAAGGAACGCTTCGATTCGGGTCCATTCGAGCCGCGTCCCGATCATTCGCTCGACCCGCGCCAGCGCCTCCTCGAGCGTCATCACCGGCCGGCGGGCGACGATATGGAAGGCGGGCTCGCTGCGAGCCCTGACCGAGCCGTAGGCGGCGATGAGGTCGTACATCTCCGCCTGCCAAAGCGACTTCCTGATCACCCGCAGTCCCTCGGGAGCCCCCCGAAGGAAGACGTCCCGGCCGAGCCGGTCGCCGCCGAGCAGCCGAGCTCCCGCCTCGCGCATCGCCGACAGGCGCTGCAGCCTCAGCTGCAGCCGCATGGCCAGCTCCTCCGGGCTCGGATCGGCCTCCTGGTCGCGGGGCAGCAGAAGGCAGGATTTAAGATAGGCGAGCCAGGCCGCCATCACCAGATAATCGGCGGCGATCTCGAGCTTCAGCTTCTTGGCGTCGGCGATGAAGGCGAGATATTGCTCGACGAGAGCGAGGATCGAGATTTTCGCCAGGTCGACCTTCTGGGTCCTCGCCAGCGTCAGAAGCAGATCGAGCGGGCCTTCCCAGCCGTCGAGATCGAGGGTCAGCCGGTCGGCCTCGCGCACCGGCGCCGCACCGGCGTCGAATTCGTCGAAGGCCTCGTCCGCGTCCATCGCGCGAGGTTAGGGGCTCGCCGCTTCGAAGCGAAGGGGGTTCGAGCCATTTATGCACAGCATTTTTCGAGCCCGTCCGATGCGGCTTGCCGCAGGACGGAGAGGAAGGCAGTGTGGCCTCCAGAACATAATCTGAGGAGCGTCGTCATGCGTGCCCGCCCGAGCTTCGCGTCCCGGCTCGCCCTGCTCGGCCTGGCCTGCGCCGGCGCGGCGCTCGTCGCTCCGGAGCCGGGGATCGCCGCTCCGATCGCCAGCAAGCCGCCCCGACCGAGCGGAGGCCTCCAGGCTTTCGGCTCCGATTCCGAGCTGCGCGCTTATCTGCGCCGGCTCAAGAACCAGGAAGAAGGCGAAGCCGTTCCCATTCCGGTTCCGGTGCCGGTGGCCCCGCCCATGCCCGCGCCGCCGCCGCCGTCGCCCGCCCCGGCCGCCCCCGGTCCGGCCGGCAGCGTCGTCGTCACCGGAACCCGGATCCCGCAGCCCAACCTGATGAGCACGTCGCCGATCGCCGTCGTCGCCAGCGGGGAGGCCAAGGCCGACTCGTCGGCATCGGCCAGCATCACCAACAACCAGGAAGCCAATGTCGACGAAGGCGACATCGTCAAGGTCAGCGGCGAGCATCTGGTGATCCTTCGCCGAGGCCGGCTGTTCACCGTGTCGCTTGCCGGGGGAGCCATGCGTCCGGTCGACTCGATCAACGCCTTTCCGCCCGGAGTGTCCGCTCAGGGCGACTGGTACGACGAGATGCTGATCTCCGGGAACCGGATCATCGTCGTCGGCTACAGCTACGACCGCGGCGGGACCGAGATAAACCGCTTCCGCATCGATCGCGCCGGGCGCCTGCGCTTCGAGGATGCCTGGCATCTCAAGTCGAACGATTATTATTCGTCCCGAAACTACGCTTCGCGGCTGATCGGCAACCGCCTGATCTTCTACACTCCGCTCTATCTCGAGTGGGAGGACGATCCGTTCGAGGCGCTTCCGGCGGTTCGCCGCTGGCGCGGCAGCGAGGAAGGCGCGTTCAAGCGCATCGCTTCGGCCCGCAGGGTCTATATCGCGCCGGTGATGCGCAAGGCGCGGGAGGCGGTGGTCGACACGGTGCACAGCGTCACCAGCTGCGATCTCGCCGCGGCCGAGCTCGATTGCTCGGCGATCGCGGTGCTCGGGCCCGAAAGCCGCACCTTCTACGTCTCGCCGCAAGCCGTCTATCTGTGGGTGTCGGATGCATGGGAAGACGACGAGGACCGGCGCGGGCCGGACAGCTGGCTCTACCGCCTCCCCTTCGGCCGCGAGCGCCCCTCCGCGGTCGGCGCTCGAGGAGCGCCGGTCGACCAATTTTCGTTCCGCGAGGACGGCGCCGAAGGCGTAGTCAATGTGCTCCTGCGCGGTGAGGCGGGCGGCGACTTCATGTTCGCTCCGGAGGTGTCGGGGCCCGGAGTCGCCCTGGCGAGGGTCCGTTTCAGCGATTTCGGCAACGGATCGCGCGAGCTTCCCCGCTCGCGCTACCGGGTTCTTCCCGACCCGGGCCCGGAGAGCTGGTCGTTCCAGAACCGCTTCGCCGGGGAATATGTCCTCTACGGGGGCGGAGTATTGGGCGAGCATCGCGACAAGGCGGCTCTTGTCGCAGCGCCGGTGCGTGGCGGCCGCGTCACCGAGCTTTCAGTCCCGCATTCGGTCGACCGCCTCGACCTGCTCGGAAGCGACGCCATTGCCATCGGCGCCGCGTCCAGCGGCCTCGGCTTCACCACCGTCGAGCTGCCGGCCGGGGGCCCCCGGCTCGGCGACAAATATCTGCTGCCGGACGCGGCCGAGGGCGAGACGCGAAGCCACGCTTTCTTCTTCAGCCCCGACCGCGAGACTCCCGACGGCGCCTCCGGTACGCTCGGCCTTCCGGTCGCAAAGCGCGCGGATCCGGCGCTCGCGCGCTTCTTCGGAAGCTCCGCGGCAATGCTGTTCCTGCGCCGCGACGAGCGCCGACTTTCCGCGGCGGGAGAGCTCGAGGCGCAGACCAAGGGAGTCGCCGATGACGGCTGCCAGGCCAGCTGCGTCGACTGGTATGGCAATGCCCGCCCGATCTTCCTCGGCGGCAGAACCTTCGCCTTGCTCGGCTACGAGCTGGTCGAGGGGCGGATCGACCGCGGCCGGATCCGGGAGGTGGGCCGGATCAGCTTCGCGCCGCCACCACAGCCGGCGGGGCAATAGGTATGCTGGGTCCGACGCTCGAAACCTCCCGGCTGATCCTGCGCCCGCCGAAGGAGGAGGATCTCGACGGCTTCGCCGACATGATGGCCGATGAGGATGCCGCCCGCTTCGTCGGCGGGGTGCAGGAGCGCTCCGGCGCCTGGCGCGGAATGGCGGCGATGGCCGGTTCCTGGGCGCTGAGGGGCTACGGCATGTTCTCGCTGATCGAGAAGGCCAGCGGCCGCTGGGTCGGCCGTCTGGGGCCGTGGCAGCCCGAAGGCTGGCCCGGCGCCGAGGTGGGCTGGGGCCTCGTCCGGTCGGCCTGGGGAAAAGGCTATGCGACCGAAGGCGCCGCCGCGGCGATCGACTGGGCTTTCGAATCGCTGGGCTGGGACCACGTCATCCATTGCATAGCCCCGGCCAACACGCCTTCGGCCCGAGTCGCCGAGCGGCTCGGTTCGGCCCGGCGCGGCGAGGCCTGGCTGCCCGCGCCCTACGACAACGAGCCGGTCGACATCTGGGGCCAGAGCCGAGCCGAGTGGCGCGCCCGGCGCTAGCCGGCGAGGTCTGCCGCCCGCTCCCATCGGACTCGGACCTGCACCGCCTTGCCCCCTCCCTCCGTCGGCAATTCGATCTCCCCAACCTCCTGGCCGCCGAGCCGGGCGTAGAATTGGCGAGCGGCGAGGTTGCGCTTCCACACGCCGAGCTGAAGCGCAGCCTCCGGCTGCTTCGCGACCAGCCACCCCGCCGCGGCCGCGATCAGCCGGCGGCCGATTCCCTCGCCCTTGCGCTCCGGCAGCACGTGCAGATTGTCGAGCATCGGCCCACCCGCCTCGGCCGTGCGGCGCAGGCACGCGAAGCCGACCGCCTCGCCCGCTTCCTCGGCCAGGAAGACAGCGTCCAGCTCCGGATCCCATTCGGCCAGCGCCCGCCGCCAGAAGCCCAGCCTTTCCTCCTCGGCCTCCTGGTCGAGATAGGAATCGGGATAGATTCCGCGATAGGCGCTGCGCCAGCTCGCGGCATGGATCGCGGCGACGGCGGCCCAGTCGCCCGGGCCGGCCCGGCGGATAGAGATCGGCCTCATGGCCAATGCGTTATCTTCCCCGGCAGTGCCGAGGAAGCGGGGAATCCGCGCCGCCTTGCCGGCCCCGGCCGCTTTGGGCAGTATTGCCGAGCGGCAACGGCAGGGAGGCGCGGCGTCATCGACCGGATGCGCTGACCGCTCAGGCCAGCGCCAGCAGCCGGTCCCTCTTCGCGGCGAGCTCCGCGTAATCGGTGCCGGGCGCGGCTCGAGCGACCGCCATCGCCGGGCCGAGCCGCTCCCGCCCGCGAGCGCCGAGCTCGCCCGCCGCCGAAGCCACCGCGACCATCTCCTCCATCACCCCCGAGCAATGCAGCACCGCATCGGTCCCGGCCTCGATCACGCCGCGAGCCCGCTCGTCGAAGCCGCCGCCGAGAGCGTTCATCCCGATATCGTCGGACATGAGAAAGCCGTCGAAGCCGATCCGCCCCCGGATCACGTCGCCGATCACCGTCGGCGACTGGCTCCCGGGCCGCTCGCCGTCCCAGGCGGCGTAAACGCAGTGGCAGGTCATTCCCATCGGCGCCGAGCGCAAGGTCCGGAACGGCTCGAGGTCCACCTCGAGCTCCTCCTCCGAAGCGTTCACCACCGGAAGGGCGTCATGGCTGTCAACCAGTGCTCGGCCGTGGCCGGGCATGTGCTTGATCACTCCGACCACCCCGCCCGCCGCCAGGCCTTCCAGCGACGCCCGACCGAGCGCCGCGACCTGCATCGGCTCGCCGCCATAGGAACGGTCGCCGACGATGTCTGTGGCTCCGGGCTGACGGACGTCGAGCACCGGCAGGCAGTCCACATTGACTCCGACCTCGCTCAGCAGGACCGCGATCGCCTGCGCATTGGCGCGCGCCGCCTCGATCGCGCTCATCGGCGCGATCCCATAGAGCCGGGCGAAGGCGTCGGCGGCGGGGAAGGCGGGCCATTCGGGAGGTTTCATCCGGGCCACCCGCCCGCCTTCCTGGTCGATCAGGATCGGCAGGTCGCCGGCGCCGCCTATGTCCCGAAGGCTCTCGGTCAGCGCTCGCATCTGCTCGCGGTCCTCGCAATTGCGCTTGAACAGAACATAGCCGGCCGGGTCGGCGTCGCGGAAGAAATCCCGCTCGTCGGCGGTGAGAGCGAGGCCCGAAAGGCCGTAGATGGCGGCTTGCATGGCCTCCCGACTAGCTTCGCCCCGAGCGCGAGTCGAGCATCCGGACGGTCACGATCGTCAGTCCATAGATCGATCCCAGGACCCCGGCGGCGGTGAACAGCCTGCGCAGCGGCGGTTGGAGGCCGCCGGCTCGGCACAGGAACATCATTCCGAGCAGGATCAGCCCGACGCCGAACCCGGCCGGAATCCCGGCCAGTGTGGCGCGCTGCGAGCGCCACCAGGAGCGGCGCGGAATCGTCGCCGGCCGGCCGCGTATCGCTTCGTAGAAGTCGAGCCGAGAGCCGTGGAGCGCCGGCCTGAGGCAGGCCTCGCGCTCTTCCGCGGTCACGGGAATGCCGCGGGCGAAATGGTGGCGGTAGAAGGCGTAGCCGTCTCCGATCGGCTCGAAGCTCGAATCGAGGAAGCGCCGCTCCTCGCCTCGAGTGTATCGGAACAGGCGCATCAGGACCGGCGCCGGCCGGCGATCAGACCTTCAGGCACTGCTCCCCGGCGACCTTCAGTCGGCCGCAAATGCCTGGCGCCCCGGGGCCGGTGGCTCGAAGCCGGTAATAGGTCTTGCCGTTGACATTGGCTGAGACGACGGTGTGGGAGAGGGGAGCAAGATAGCCGAACCGGCCCGACATCGCCTTCCACGCCTTCTCGGCCGCGGCCGCGCTCGGGAAAGCCCCGAGCTGGATGGTCGCGCCGCCGGCTGCGGAGGCGGCCGGAGTCGCAGCCTTGGCGGCGGGCGCGTTGGTCGGCGGCGGCGCCTTGAGCAGCGGCGGCTCCTTTTCCGCCGGCGCCTGGGCCTTGGGCTGAGCGGTCACCGGTGCCTCGGGAACGGCCTCGGTGTCGATGCTGGCATTGGGAGTTCCGCCCTGGGCCGCGTCGAACGCGGTCGCGCCCTGGCCCTCGATGGTCATTCCGCCAGGCGAATCCGGCTTCACCTTGTAGGGCCCTTCGGGCGCTGCGATCGTCTCGGGGGGCCGGTTGGAGGCTCCGTCGCGATTGCCCATCCAGAAGATTCCGCCGACGATCCCACCGATCGCGACCAGGCCGATCAGGACCGCGACGATCAGCTTGAGCGCCGACGGCCCGCCGTCGCCGCCTTCTTCCTCGACCGCCTCGAGCCAGGGGAGGCGATCGTCATTGTCGACGTCGTCGGCGCGAATGTCGGTCATCACTGCATCTCCTCCGCGGCGGCCACCCCCATGATGCCGAGGCCGTTCCTGATCACGCTCCCGACGGCGGCTGCCAATTCTAGCCGCGCCGAGGTTAATTCTACATTATCTTCAATCAGGAAGCGACGCGAGGGGTCATCGTTGCCGCGATTCCACAGCGCGTGGAAAGCGGCCGCGAGGTCGCCCAGATAGAAGGCGATCCGGTGCGGCTCGTGGGCCAGGGCGGCGGCCTCGACGACGCGCGGGAATTGGGCCGCGGTCTTGACCAGGGCCAGCTCCTCGGAGTCGAGCAGGGCGAGGTCGGCGGGCCCCTCCCTGCCCGGCCCGGCGGCCTCGGCGCGGCGGTGCAGTGAGCGGATCCGGGCGTGGGCATATTGGACGTAGAAGACCGGATTGTCCTTCGAAGCCTCGACCACCTTGGCGAAGTCGAAGTCCATCTGGGCGTCGTTCTTCCGGGTCAGCATGGTGAAGCGGACGACGTCTTTGCCCACCTCCTCGACCACCTCGGCGAGGGTGACGAAGCTTCCCGAGCGCTTCGACATCTTGACCAGCTCGCCATTGCGAAGCAGCCGCACCATCTGCACGAGCTTGACGTCGAGCGCCGGCCGGCCCGCCAGGGCCTGGACCGCGGCCTGGGTCCGCTTCACGGTGCCGGTGTGATCGGCGCCCCAGACGTTGATCAGCTCGTCCGAGGCTTCGAGCTTCTGCATATGATAGGCGGTGTCGGCGGCGAAATAGGTCCAGCTTCCGTCCGATTTCCTGACGGGACGGTCCTGGTCGTCGCCGAACGCGGTGGAGCGGAAGAGCAGAAGCTCGGTCGGCTCCCAATCCTCAACCGTCTTCCCCTTGGGCGGCGGAAGGGTGCCGCGATAGACGAGCCCCTTCTCGTCGAGCAGGGCGAAGGCCCGGTCGACGGCTCCGGACTGCTGCACCTCGTGCTCCGAGGCGAAGAGATCGTGATGCACTCCGAGCAGCGCCAGGTCCGCCCGGATCAGATCCAGCATCGCCGCAACCGCCCGCCGACGGAATATCTCCAGCCAGTCCGCTTCGGGCGAGTCGACATAGGCGTCGCCGAAGTCCCTCGCCAGAGCCTCGCCGACCGGCTTCAGATAGTCGCCCGGATAAAGGCCTTCGGGAATCTCGCCGATCTGGCGGCCGAGCGCTTCCTGGTAGCGCAGGTGCACCGAGCGGGCGAGGACGTCGACCTGGGCGCCGGCGTCGTTGACATAATATTCGCGAGTGACGGAATAGCCGGCATGTTCGAGCACGCTCGCCAGGGCGTCGCCGACGACGGCGCCTCGGCAATGGCCCATGTGCATCGGCCCCGTCGGATTGGCCGAGACATATTCGACGTTCACCCGCCGCCCCGAGCCGACCAGCGAGCGGCCGTAAGCTGGGCCGTCCGCCAGGATGGCGCGAAGCTCGCCATGCCACACGCCGGCCGACAGGCGGATGTTGATGAAGCCGGGTCCGGCGATTTCCGCGGTCTCGACGTCCTCCAGGGCTTCCAGCCCAGGCGCTATGAGCTCGGCCAGCGCCCGCGGATTCATCCCGGCCTTGTTGGCGAGAACCATCGCGGCATTGGTGGCGAGATCGCCGTGCGAGGGGTCGCGCGGGGGCTCGACGGCGACCGCCTTGCGGTCGATTCCGGGCGCGAGCGAGCCCCCTCTCTCGAGGGCGTCGAGAATGGAGTCGAGATGCGCGGCGAAGCGGGCGTAAAGGGTCACGTCGGATCCGGATTGGCGAGGGAGCGGGCGGCTTAGACGATGTCGGCGGCGATTTGAAGGCGGTGGCCCGCCGCCTCGCGCCCGCGCGCCGAGGCTGCGGAGGCGCGGCAGCGCGCTAGGAGGCCGTCAGCTCGCGGATAGCGCGATTCTCGTGCCGGAATGTTCCGGTCTCCGCCCGCTCCAGGCAGGCGGCTATCGCCGATGCGACCCGATCCGCGTCGATCGCGGCGAAGCGGTCGAGCCGGCCGCGCAGGGCCAGGTTGACGAGCGGGCTGAGCGCGATTCCGATCCGTTCCCCGAGGCGGCGCTCGCTGCCCCGTTCGCCCCGAAGCAGACCGGGCTGGAAAATGTCGAGCCGCTCGAAGCCGAGCCCCTCAAGCGCCTGCTCCATCTCGCCCTTGATGCGCAGGTAGAAATTGCTCGACCCGCGGTCTGCGCCGACCGACGACACCGTCACCATGTGCCCGGCGCCGGCTCGGCGCGCCGCCTCGGCGAACGCGACGACGGCATCGAGATCGACCGCGGCGAAGGCCGATTGCGAGCCGGCCGCCCGCATCGTCGTGCCGAGCGCCGACACCGCCGCCTGCGCCGCCACCTCGATCGCCAGGCCGGGCCATTCGCCGGCCGGGGCGACATATTCGCGCCAGCGCGGATTCGAGCGGCCGGTCGGCCGACGGACGAGGGCGTGGATCTCGGGCCCGGGCGCGGCGAGCAACCGGTCGGCGAGAAGCCGGCCGACCAGCCCCGTCGCGCCGATCAGGACGAGCCGGCGCGGCCGCTCGGTCAGGGCGTCGCCTCGCTGCTCACCCGCTTCAGGTAGAGGGCGACCGGGCTGGTCTCATGCACCATCGTCATGGTGTCGCCGCGGGTCCGGTAGTTGAAGACCAGACCCGACTGGCGAAGGTGGATCTGCCTCTCGTTGATCTCGTAGCTTTCCCGCTCCTCGTCGTCCGGCGCGACCCGGCGGCGGGTCAGCACCTCCCGGTCGGTCGTGAACGAGAGCCGGTCGCCGCGCCGCAGGTCCTCGACCCCCTCGGCCCGGCTCACCTCCCAGGTGCCGACCACCGTCAGGTGGCGAAGCGACTTGGGCGCTTCGCCGGTGTAGCCGGCGTAGAAGGCGGTCTGCTCGAGCATGTCGCGCACCAGCGTCTTTTCGGCGGCGAGATCGCCGACGCCGGCGCCGTCGAGGCGGTCGGAGAGGCCCTTGAGAAGCGCGAACGCCTTTTTCGGATTGCCCTCGGCATGGAAGGCGGCGGTCGCGCCCCGAAGCGCGAAATATTCGTCGACGAGCAGGTGCGCGAGCCGCAGCGATCCGCTCGGCGAGCCGGAAGGCGCCGAGACGGCGAGCCGATCCGCCCCGGCGCGGCCGTCGCGGGCGCCGACATAGGAAAGGCCGACCGAGAGCAGAGGCTTTCCGCCCAGAGCGGCGGCGGGAAGATATTCGCGCTCCCGCGCCTTGGCGAGCGACAGGAAGATGCCGCCGCCATTGGTGCTCAGGAACGCGGTCGGAACGGTGATGCTGACGGCTCCGTCCTGCCCTTCCGCCATCAGCCCGTCGGGAACGCCATAGACTCCCGAAATCCGGTATCCCTCCATCGGGCTGAGAACGAGCGTCACGTCGTGCGCGACCTCGCTGACCATCGTGTCGAGCTGCTTCTCGAACACGCTCGCCACCTCGGCCTCGCTCGAGATGAAGAACAGGTTGCCGCCGCGCGCGCTCGACACCTTGGTCGCGAGGGCGCCGTCGAACTGGACTCCCACTCCGATCGTGGTGAGGCCGATCTTCCGCCGCGACGCCGCCTCGGCCATGCCGATGAAGCTCTCCGAGTCGGTCCGGCCGACATTGGGCTGCTCGTCGGTGAACAGCATCAGCCTGGTATTGCCGCGGAAGGCCGGAGCGGTCGCGAAGGCGGTGTCGTAGCCGACCTTCAGGCCCGCCTCCATGTTGGTCGAGCCGGCGCTCTCGATGCGGTCGATCGCCGCGAGCGCCCTGTCGCGGTCGCGGCCGATGTCGGTCGGCGCCAGATAGAGGTGGGAGACGTCGCCGTAGAGCACGATCGACAATTGGTCGCCCTCGCGCAGCTGGCCGACGATCTGCCGAAGGCTTCGCCGGACGAGGTCGAGCGGCGGGCCCGACATCGAGCCCGATTTGTCGACCACGGCGACGAGGTTGAGCGGCTCGCGCTTCCAGGTCGCGGAATCGATGTTGGAGGTGAAGCCGAGGCCGACGAACAGCCGGTCGTCGGGCCGCCCGGGCAGATTCGCGGCCATCGCCTCGGTGACCAGGCAGAAAAGCTGGGCGCAGGCCCGGTTCGACGGGAGGCCGAGGTCGTGCTCGCCCATCAGGCCTTCCACGGTCAGCGACTCGGGCCGGGGCATTCCGACGTCGGCCGCGACCGAGCGGAAATGGCGGATGTCCTGGGCGCCGCCCTGGCGGACCCGGGTGCCGGTGACGACGATCGAATCGTGATCGTCCTGCCCGGCGTCCGCCTCGATCGCCTGCGCCTCGGCCTCCTGCTCCTCGGGGGGCGGCGGCGTATCCTGGGCGAAAGCGGGCTGCGCGAAGGCCAGAGCAGCGGTGCACAGAGCGAGCAGTCGGACGGTCGAGCGCATGGTCGGTCTCCTCATCCAGAAGGAACCACAATGCCTCAAATCCCGCCGTGTAACAATATCTCGTCTCCGGGCCCCGGCCTGCGGGGCCGAGCCCGTCAGAAGCCCTCGGGCAGCTCGATCGGTCCGACGACCTCGCGATACTGGCGGATGGCGTAGCGGTCGGTCATCCCGGCGATGAAGTCGCCGATCGCCCGAAGAGTCTCGACCGGGCCGGCCTCGTTCGGAAGCCAGCCGGGCGGAAGCCGGCGCGGGTCGTCGCGATAGGCGGCGAACAGCCGGGCGACCACCTTCTGGGCCTCCTGGCGAACCGCGGCCACCGGCGCCGCATTGTACATCCGCGCATGAAGGAAGCGCTTCAGAACCTGCTCCTCGCCGGCGAGCCCGGCCGAGAAGCCGGCGAGCGGCCGGCCGGCGCCGCGGACGTCGCCCGGGGTTCCGACTCCGGCCGCGGCGATCCGCCGTCCGGTCTCGGCGAGGACGTCCCCGACCATCAGCCCGATCTGGTCGCGGATCAGCTCGGGGACGAGCCGCGCCTCCTCGACCCGCGGGAAGCGGGTCCGCACCCGTTCCCAGGTCCGGGCGACCATCGGCACTTCGAGCAGCTCGTCGAGGGTGAACAGGCCGGCCCGAAGGCCGTCGTCGACGTCGTGATTGTCGTAGGCGATGTCGTCGGCCACCGCCGCCACCTGCGCTTCCAGGCTCGCCCAGCTGGCGAGGTCGAGCGGATAGCCGGAATCGGCCTCGGCAAGCGCCCAGGGCGCCTCCGCGACCGGCCCGTTATGCTTGGCCAGGCCCTCGAGAGTCTCCCAGCTGAGGTTGAGGCCGGAATGGAGGGGATAGGGGCTCTCCAGCCGGGTCAGAAGCCGGATGGTGTGCGCATTGTGGTCGAAGCCGCCGGCCTCGGCCATCGCCGACTGCAGGACCGACTCGCCGGAATGGCCGAAAGGCGGATGGCCGATGTCGTGGGCGAGGCAGAGCGCCTCGGTGAGATCCTCGTTGAGGCCGAGCGCCCGGGCGAGGGTCCGCCCGATCTGAGCGACTTCGAGGCTGTGGGTGAGCCGAACCCGGAAATGGTCGCCGTCGGGGGCGACGAAGACCTGGGTCTTGTGGCGCAGGCGCCGGAACGGGACCGAATGGATGATCCGGTCGCGGTCGCGCTGGAAAGCATCGCGCGGGCCCCGCTGGCCGCCTTCGGGCTCGGAATGCAGGCGGCCGCGCGACGCCGCGGGATCGCAGGCGTAGCGGGCGAGCGGCCTCACTTGGCCGGGAGCTTCTCGATCTTCTGGCCGGCCGCGCTGGTCCAGGCGAAGCCGCTCAAATTGGCGGCCTTGAGCTGGTTGACGAAGGCCTGCGCTTCCTTCGCCCCGGCGAACGGGCCGACGAGCAGCCGGTTGGTGGCGTTGAGCGGGGTCGTCCAGGCCGGGCGAGCGCCGAGCAGCTTGGGCGCCCTGGTCTTCAACCGAGCATATTCGCGCGGCAGTGCGGCCTTCTGGGCGCCGCCGGCGACCTGGACCCAGACCCGGCTGGGCTCGGCGGGCGGCGCCGGCTTGGCCTTCTTCGCCGCGGGCTTGGCGGTCGCCGCGGCCTGGCGGGCGGCGGGCTTCGGCTTGTCGGCCGCGGCCCGAGCCGGCTTGGGCTCCGGCGCCGGCTCGGAAATGCCGGCGAGGGCCGCGGAAAGGTCGGCGAGCCGGCTGCCCGACGGCGCCGACTCGGCCTGCGGAAGCGGCACGGCGGGCGCGGCCTCGGCAAGCCGGAAATCGGCGGGCAGGACATCGGGCTGCGGCTGAGCCGTGGAGGGGGCGACTTCCGAAACCGGAGTGGCAATGGGCTCGGCGGCAGCCAATGCGGCCGGCTCGGCGGTGGCGGGCTCGGCAACGGGCGGCGCGGCGGCGGGCGGGGTGGCGGCAGGCGGCGCGGCGGCGAGCGCTTCCGGCTTCGCGGCCGCCGCCGGCGGCGGAGTCTCGGCGGGCTTGCGGGCCGCTTCGGTTCGAGGCGCCGGCGATTCGGCCGGCTTCGGCTGCGCCTCGGCCTTGCGCCGGACGGGAAGCGGATTGCGGGCGAGGGCCCAGGCGGCGCTGGAATAGCTCTGCTCGACGGGCCGGCTGGCGGTCCGCCGGGTCGGCGGAGCCAGGCGATTCTCCTCGCTTCCCGGGCGCCGGCGCGGAGCCGTCGACACCGGCGCCGGAGCGGGCGAACGGCGGGCCAGGGCGGCCTGGCCGGAATCCGGAGTGCCGGCATCGGTGACCGCATTGGCGAAATCATTGGCCGCATAGGTCGCCGGCGGTCCGGTTCGGCCGTCGCCGGGGAAGATGCCGAGATGGACGGCGAGCGCGCGCTCGGCCGGCGACAGGCTCGGCAGCCGGGCCAGGAACGGAGCCATGGCGTTGGCCTGGGGGCCCGGCATGGCGGCGCGTGCGGCCCGGGTGGCGCCGGCCGTGTCGCCGGTCAGGGCCAGGACCAGAGTCCGGGTTCGCTCGGCGGCCCGGTCCCGAGCCAGAAGCTGGCCCTCGAGCAGCTGCAGAGCGCCCTCGCGCTCGCCGCTGATCGCCAGCGAAAGCGCGAGCCGGCGGGTGGTTTCGTCGTCGCGGCCGCTGCGGAGCGCGAGCCGATAGTCGAGCTGCGCTTCCCGGGGCTTGCCGGCGACATCGTAGGCGAGGCCGCGGTCCCGGGCGAGATCCGCCGCCGGCACTCCGAGCTCGGCCGCGTCGCGGAAGAATTTGAGCGCGGCGTGAGGCTGCTGGAGATGGATCAGGGCCGAGCCGATCCACATCTTGATCCGCCCGTCCCTGGGCATCTGCTCCTCGGCCCGGGCGAAAAAGGTCAGCGCCGCCTGGGCGTCGCCCAGGTCCAGAGCGGCCCTGCCGGCGCCCATCAGGGCGGTGACGCTCTTGGGGTTGGCGGCGAGGCTTCGAAGGTTGCGCGAAAGGACATCGCTCGGCCGCTCGGTGAAAGCGCCCGTCGCCGACGTGACCTGCGCCGAAGCCGGCACGGCCGTAAGCATTGTCCCCGCACCCAGTAAGGCCAAGCCGAACCGGACGCCCCGCCGCAATGAAGTCATCACGCGGTTAGAGAGGAGGAAGCGCGAACGGGCAACCGCTGTGCGTCCAGCAGTTGCCTCGCTGCGGCGAAGGCTCGGCAAGGCGCGCCATCGGGTGCAAGCGCGAGACGTAACTAGCTGAAGAATCAGGAATTCTGACGGCAATTGTCACCCGGGCGAAAGCCGGGGCCCGGTGGAGACCGGTGGAGGATTATCAATCCGAGGCCCCGGCTTTCGCCGGGGTGACGTGGGGCTTACTGGTTGTTCTGGCGTCCCAGGAAGCGCGGGATGTCGAGCGGCTCGCGCCGGAGGCGGGGCTGGGGCTCCTCCTCGACCTGGGCCTTGGCGGCGCCCCGGGCGATGCTCGACATGCGCTCGAACAGGGTGCCGCCCTCGCGGGCCGGCTTGGCCTCGGCGGCCTCGGCGGGCGCCTCGGCCTCGCCGTCGATCCAGCTGCGAGTGCCCGGCGCCAGGCTCTCGGGCCCGCCGGCGAAATCCTCCTCGATGAAGCTCTCGCCGCCATCATCCTCTTCGCCGAGCATGGCCGAATCGAGCAGAAGCTCGTCGCCCGACTCCTCGGCGACCGGCTCGTCGAGGGTCAGCTCGTCGGCCGAGTCTTCGGCGATTTCAGGTTCCGCTTCGGCTTCGGCCGAGATTTGCTCGGGTTCGGCGACCGGCTCCGGCGGAGCGAGGGTCGCCCTGGCGGGCTCGGCGGCGGGCGCGGAGGCGCGGGCCGCGCCCGGGAAGGTGAAGACCTTGGCCGGCATCGGCGGAGCCTGGGTCACCGCCTCGGCGTCGATTCCGGTGGCGACGACGGAAACCCTGATCTTGCCCTCGAGCTCGTTGTTGAAGGCCGAGCCCCAGATGATGTTGGCGTCCGGATCGACCAGCTCCTTGATGTGGCTGGCGGCCTCGTCGACCTCCATCAGCCGCATGTCCTCGCCGCCGGTGATCGAGATGATCACTCCGCGGGCGCCCTTCATGCTGACTCCGTCGAGCAGCGGGTTGGCGATCGCCTTCTCGGCCGCCTCGATCGCGCGGTTGTCGCCCGAGGCCTCGCCGGTGCCCATCATCGCCTTGCCCATCTCGCCCATCACCGAGCGGACGTCGGCGAAGTCGAGGTTGATGAGGCCGGGCATGACCATCAGGTCGGTGATCCCGCGGACGCCCTGCTGGAGCACCTCGTCCGCCATCTGGAACGCTTCCTTGAAGGTCGTGTTCGGGTTGGCGATCCGGAACAAATTCTGGTTCGGGATGACGATCAGCGTGTCGACATGGGCCTGGAGCTCCTCGATGCCCGCGTCGGCCGAGCGGCCGCGGCGATTGCCCTCGAAGCTGAACGGCTTGGTGACGACCCCGACGGTGAGCACTCCGCGGTCGCGCGCCGCCTTGGCGATGACCGGGGCGGCGCCGGTTCCGGTGCCTCCGCCCATTCCGGCGGCGATGAAGCACATATGGGCGCCGTCGAGCGCCTTTTCGATCTCGTCGATCGCCTCTTCGGCGGCGGCCTTGCCGATCTCCGGACGCGATCCGGCGCCGAGGCCCTGGGTGATCCTGAGGCCGAGTTGGATGCGCTGGTCGGCGGGCGAGGCGTTGAGCGCCTGGGCGTCCGTATTGGCGACAATGAAGTCGACGCCTTGAACGTCATTGGCGATCATGTTGGCCACGGCATTGCCGCCGGCGCCGCCGACTCCGATGACGCTGATCCGGGGCCTCAGCTCGTCCACTTCGGGCCGGATGAAGTCGATGCTCATGCTTGCTCTCCCCCTGATCTTGCCCAACGGGACACCAGTTAACTCCTTTTGCACCATGCGAATCTTGGGCGCGAGAAAAAAGTTAACGAACTGGTATTTTTTCGGTGTGGGGACCCCCGTGTGAGTCCCAAAAGTCACGCTTGTGAGTCCGCGAAGTCACGCCTGTGAATCTCAAAAGCCACTCCTCACCGCGCTGATCAGCCGCTGCACGATATTGCCTCCGGATTCGCGCGGCATGATCCGCTCCGGCGACATCACCGATCTGAGGTCCAGCTCGTCGGAAGCGGCGAACAGAGCGAGGCCGACGAGGGTGGTGAATCCCGGCCCGGAATGGGCGTCGGGCAGGCCCGGGAGATTGGGCCGGCCGATGCGCACCGCCCGGCCCAGGACGCCCTGGGCATAATCGGCGATGCCCTTCAATTCGGAGCCGCCCCCGGTCAGAACCACCTGCCGACCGAACGGGCCGCCGAAGCCGAGATCTTTCAGGGCCGCGGCGATGTCGCCGGTGAGATGCTCAAGCCGCTGGCGGATGACGGCGATCAGCTGCGCCCGGGTGATCCGGGCCGCTTCCGTCCCCTCCTCCGAGCCGGCGATCGGGGACAATTCGATCATGTCGTGATTGTCGCGAGGGCTGGTCGTCGCCGAGCCGTAGAAGCATTTCATCCGCTCCGCCTCGACGCGGCGGGTTCCGAAGGCGGAGGCGATGTCGTCGGTGATGTCCATTCCGCCGACCGGGATCGACTTCAGGCCCAGCAGCATCCCGCCGGCGAAGACGGAGACGTTGGTCACTCCCGCGCCGAGCTCGACCAGGGCGACTCCGAGCTCGCGCTCCTCGTCGTTCAGGCAGGCCTTGCCCGCCGCCACCGGCGAGGCGACGATGGCTTCGACTCCGAGGTGGGCCGAGCGGACGCACAGATCGAGGTTCCTGACCGGCGACGGATCCCCGGCGATGACGTGGATGTCGACGGCGAGCCGGTCGGCATGAAGCCCGAGCGGCTTCTTCACCCCTTCAAGACCGTCCACCGTGTAGAGCGCCGGAAGGGCGTGGAGGATCATCCGGCCGTCGCCGCTGATCGATTCCCGGCCGATCGCGAGCAGCTGGTCGATGTCGGCCTTCTCGATCCGGCGGCCTCCGATCTGAAGCTCGACGCTCGCGACCGTGCTGACCAGACCGCCCGCCGAGAAGCCGACGAACACGTCCTCGATGTTGGTCGCCGCGATCCGCTCGGCCTGCTCCACCGCCTCGCGGATCGCGCCTTCGGTCTTCTCCATGTCGGCGATGAAGCCGCGGCGGACGCCCTGGCTCTGCCTCTGGCCGGTGCCCAGGATCTTGAGCCGGCCGTCCTCGCCCGGCTCGGCGATCAGCGCCGACACTTTCGACGAGCCGACGTCGAGGGCGGTGACGAGCTTGCGCGGAGCCTGGACGGTGGGCCGCTTCATCAGATGGTCCGGGCGGTGTCGACGTCGGCGGCGACGGGCGGCGAGGCGGGCGGAACGTCGGGAGCAATCTCCGGGACGGTGCTGCCCGGATCGCCCGGAAGCCTGATCAGCATCCTTTTCGGATCGCGCATGTCGATCCGGACATAGCCCTTGCCGAGCAGCTGGACCGACTGGTCCATGCTCGCGAACTTGGCCAGCGCCTTGCGCGCCGCGGCCTCGCCCTCGGGCAAGGCGAGGATCTCGCCCGACTGGAAGCGAAGGTCCCAGCGGCGGCCGCCGACCCAGCTCGCCCCCGCCATCGCCGGCTTCAGATTGGGCGCGACCTGGGTGAGCCGGGCCAGCTCGCCGGCGCGCAGGTTGGCGGCCGGGCCGATGAGCAGGGGCAGATCGGGCATGGCGTTGAGCCGGACCGATTCCAGAACCACCCCGTCGAGGTCGATCAGCGCCAGCTTCCGGTTATGCTGCCAGATCGCGGCGGGACGGCGCTCGACGATGTCGACGACCAGCGTGTCGGGAAGCCGCCTCGACACCCGGGCGTCGCGAACCCAGCCGAAGCGGAGCAGGCGCTGGCGAGTCGCCTCGAGGTCGACGAGCGGCATCGCGTTGGAGGGCTGGTCGAAGGCGATGTTGTAGACGTCGAGCTGGCGGATATGGCGGGCGCCCTTGATCTCCACCCGCTTCATCGCGAAGCCCATCTCGCCGACGCTCTCGCCGAGAGTTCCGCCGACCATCTGCGGGAGCCGAAGCGCTCCGGCGAGGGCGATCATCATTCCCACGAAGATCCACCAGCTCAGCCGGCGGACCGCGTCGGGGAGAGCGGGGGCCGGAGCGGCGCCTCGGCCGCGCTGGGCCTTGCCGCGGGTCGGGGCCTTGGCCCGTCCGCGCGACCCCGAGCCTCGGGCGATCGCCTTGCTCATAACGCTTCCTCCACGATCTTCCCGACCAGCTCGGAATAGCTCATGCCGCGGTGGCGGGCCTGCTCGGGAACCAGGCTCAGGGGGGTCATTCCGGGCTGGGTGTTGATCTCGAGAAGATAGAGGCCGGCCTCGCCCTGCTCGTCGTCCCAGCGGAAGTCGGCCCTCGAGCAGCCTCGGCAGCCGAGCGCCCGGTGGCCTTCCAGGGCCATCCTCATCGCCGCCGCCGCGATCTCGTCGGGCACCTCGGCCGGGCAGATATGCCGGGTCATGCCTTCGGTATATTTGGCGTCGTAATCGTAGAATCCGGATTTGGGCTGGAGCTCGGTCACGGCCAGCGCCTCGTCGCCCAGCACCGCCACGGTCAGCTCGCGGCCGCGGATGAAGGGCTCGGCGAGCAGCCGCTCGAAATGGCGCCAGGGCCCTTCGCTGTCGCGGCCGATCGGGTCGCCGTAATTGCCGCCCTCGGCAATGATGGCGACTCCGACCGAGGAGCCTTCGTTGACGGGCTTGAGGACATAGGGACGGGCCATCGGATCGGCCTCGTAGAGGCTCTCGCTCTCGACCATCGTGCCCGCCGGCATCCGGATCCCGCGCGGGACGAGGACCATCTTGGTCAGCTCCTTGTCGATGGCGATGACCGAGGTCTCGACTCCGCTATGGGTATATTTGAGGCCCATCAGGTCCATCAGGCCCTGGACCGTCCCGTCCTCGCCGGGAGTGCCGTGAAGGGCGTTGAAGACGAGGTCGGGTGCGGCCTCGCGAAGCCGCTCGGCGACGTCGCGGCCCATGTCGATCCGGGTGACCCGATGGCCCAGGCTCTCGAGGGCGCGGGCGACGTCGGCGCCGCTCATCAGCGACACTTCCCGCTCGGCCGACCAGCCGCCCATCAGGACTGCGACGTGGAGGGACTCAGCCATGGTTCGTCACCCCGGCGAAAGCCGGGGCCTCGGCGAGACCCGCGGAGTCTTTCCGGCCTGAGGTCCCGGCTTTCGCCGGGGTGACGGTGATCATGACTCCACTCCCACTCGCTGTATCTCCCACTCCAGCTCGACTCCCGAATTCGCCTTCACCCGCCGCCGCACCTCCTCGCCCAGCGCCTCGATCTCGGCGCTTGTCGCCTTGCCTAGGTTGAGAAGGAAGTTGCAATGCTTTTCAGAGACTTGCGCATCGCCCACGGTGAGCCCTCGGCAACCCGCCTCGTCGATCAGCCGCCAGGCCTTGGCGCCCGGCGGATTCTTGAAGGTGGAGCCGCCGGTCCGGCTCCTCAAAGGCTGGCTCGCCTCGCGCTCAGCGGCGATCCGGTCCATCTCGGCCCCGATCACGGCCCGGTCGCCGGGAACCCCCTGGAAGAGGGCCTCGACCACCACCGCTCCGCCCGGGACCTCGCTGTGGCGATAGCTGTAGCCAAGCCGCTCGGCCGGCCAGGTCTCGACCCGGCCGTCGCGAAGGACCAGGGTCGCCTCAAGGAGGATGTCGGCCGCCTCGCGCCCATAGGCGCCCGCGTTCATCCGGACCGCGCCGCCGGCCGTGCCAGGGATCCCGCGAAGGAATTCGAGGCCGGCGATATGCGCGTCCCGCGCCTTGGAGGCGACGGTGATTCCCATCGCGCCGCCGCCCGCGCGGACCCGGTGGCCGGGCTCGACATGGACGTGGCTCATCGCCTTGGGCAGCCGGACCACGACTCCCGGAACTCCGCCGTCGCGAACGATCAGGTTGGAGCCGACCCCGACCGGCATGACCGGAATCGCGGGATCGAGATCGCGAAGGAAGCCGGCGAGATCCTCGACGTCGACGGGCCGAACCAGCCACTGGGCCGGCCCGCCGGTCCGGAACCAGATGAAGTCGGCGAGCGAGCCGCCCGGCTCGACGCTGCCCGCGAGGCGCGGAAGCTCGATCACCGAGTTCATTTCTCCCGCCTCGCGCAGGCTATGCCGTCGGCCAGGCCGGCCGCCCATTTGGTGATGTCGCCGGCGCCCAGGCAGATCACCATGTCGCCCGCGGCGGCGAGGTCGCGCAGGTTGAGGCAAAGCTCCTCGACGTCGGCCACCGCCTTCACCGCCCGGTGGCCGCGCTGCTTCAGCCCTTCGGCCAGGGCTTCGGAATCGACCCCCTCGATCGGCTCCTCGCCGGCCGGATAGACGGGGGTCACATAGACCACGTCGGCGTCGTTGAACGCGCCCTGGAACTCCTCCATCAGGTCGCGAAGGCGGGTGTAGCGGTGAGGCTGGACGACCGCGATCACCCGTCCCTGGGCGCCCTCGCGGGCCGCCGACAGGACGGCGCGTATCTCGGTCGGATGATGGCCGTAATCGTCGATGATCGTCGCGCCCTCGATCTCGCCGACCTTGGTGAAGCGCCTTTTGACCCCTCCGAACTTCTCGAAGCCCTTCGCGATCGTCTCGTGCGGAATCCCGAGCTCGGCGGCGACTCCGATCGCGGCGAGCGCATTCTGGACATTGTGCCGCCCCGGCATGGGCAGCTCGACGTCCGCGATCGTCGCGACCTCGCCCGACCGGTCGCGGAGCGAGACGTCGAACAGATTGCCGCCCGGGACGGGGCGGACATTCTCGCCGCGGACGTCGGCCAGGGCCGCGAAGCCGTAGGTCACCACCCGCCGGTCGCGGAGCCGCGGGATGATCGTCTGGACCTCAGGATGGTCGACGCAGAGGAGGGCCGCGCCGTAAAAGGGGACGTTCTCGACGAACTCGACGAAGGCGTCCTTCACCCGGTCGAACGAGCCGTAATGATCGAGATGCTCGGGATCGATGTTGGTGACGACCGCGAGCGTGCCGTCGAGCCTCAGGAAGCTGCCGTCGCTCTCGTCGGCCTCGACGACCATCCAGTCGGAGCTTCCGAGCCGGGCATTGGAGCCGTAGGCGTTGATGATTCCGCCGTTGATCACGGTCGGATCGATTCCGCCGGCGTCGAGCATCGCCGCGATCATCGACGTCGTCGTCGTCTTGCCGTGGGTGCCGGCCACCGCCACCGTCGACTTGAGCCGCATCAGCTCGGCCAGCATCTCGGCGCGGCGGACCACCGGGATCCGCCGCTCATAGGCGCAGACCAGCTCCGGATTGTCCTTCCGGATCGCGGTCGAGATCACAACCACCGCGGCGTCGCCGAGATTGTCCGGATGATGGCCGACGCTGACCGGGATTCCGGCCTTGCGAAGCCCCTCGACGACATAGCCCTCGGCGACGTCGGAGCCCTGTACCTTGTAGCCCAATATGTGCATCACCTCGGCGATCCCGGACATGCCGATGCCGCCGATCCCGACGAAATGGATCGTGCCGATGTCCTTGGCGACCCCCTTCATCCCGCGCCCCGCCATCAGGCGAAGGCCCCGCCCGGCAGCGGGGTAAGCACCATCTCCTCGGCGACGATCGGATCCGAGCCGAGATGCCGGCCGGTCCTTTCGACCAGGTCGGCGAGGTCGCTCGCGGCATTGGGCCGCCCGACGCTCCAGGCCCGCATCGCCGCATTGGTCAGCGCGGCGGGCTCGAGGCCGAGCTTCTGCATCTGCTTGGCGAGCTCGACCGGGGTGAAGTTCCTCTGGGCGATGGTGCGCCCTCCCCCCGCTTTGGCCATCTCGCGGGCGTTGGCGGTCTGGTGGTCGTCGGTCGCCGAGGGCAGCGGGATGAGGATCGCCGGCCGTCCCGCCACGGTCAGCTCGGCGATGGTGGACGCTCCGGCCCGGGCGATGACGAGGTGGGCCCAGGCGAGCTTGTCCGGCATGTCGGCGATGTAGGTGGCGAGCTCGGCCGGGATTCCGAGCGCGGCGTAGCGGGCGCGGACCTCCTCGATATCCTCGGCCCGGCATTGCTGGGTCACCTGCAGCCGGCGGCGGAAATGCTCGGGCAGAAGGCCGAGCCCCTCGGGCACGACCTTCGAGAGGATGGTCGCGCCCTGGCTGCCGCCGGTGACGAGCAGCCGGAACACGCCTTCGTCGGTGATCTCGGGATAAGGCTGGTCGCGAAGCGCCAGCACCTCGTCGCGGACCGGATTGCCGACCAGGTGGGTCTTGGCCTGGCGGCTCGCCGCCAGCCTCTGGACGTCGGGATAGGCGGTGGCGATCGCGTCGACCTTGCGGGCGAGGATCCGGTTGACCCGGCCGAGCACCGCATTCTGCTCGTGGACGAGGGTGGGGATCCCGTCGCGCTGGGCCGCCATCAGCGCCGGCAGGGCCGGATAGCCGCCGAAGCCGATGACGGCCGAAGGCTCGAACGTCTCGTAGAGCCTCGAGGCCATCGCCCGGCCGGTGAAGATCTTGCGGATCGCGCCGAGCCAGCTCATCGGGCCTCCGCCGAGCCGTCCGGCGGGGAGGATATGGACCTGCACGCCCTCGAACAGGCCCGGGATTCGCGCTCCGCGCTCGTCGGTGACCAGGGCCACGCGGTGGCCACGCCGCATCAGCTCCTCGGCCAGCGCATGGGCCGGGATCATGTGCCCGCCGGTGCCGCCGGCGGCGAGGACGTAGTGGCGGGAGAGCATCAGCCCGTCACCCCGGCAACAGCCGGGGCCTCGGGGAGACCCGCCGTGACTTTCCGGCCTGAGGTCCCGGCTTTCGCCGGGATGACGGACCCGCCCCTCATCGGCCGCTCCACTTCACGACATAGGGCGAGCGGTGGAGGTACGGGTTGCGGCGGGTGAAGGCGAGCAGCAGGCCCATTCCGACCGACAGGGCCACCATCGACGAGCCGCCGTAGGAGATGAACGGCAGGGTCATGCCCTTGGACGGGGCGATCTGGACGTTGACCGCCATGTTGATCAGCGCCTGGAGCCCGAACTGGCAGACCAGCCCCGCGGCGGCGAGGACGACGAACTTGTCCTCCTCGTGCAGAAGCCGGATCAGCACCCGGGCCACGATCACCAGGTAGATCGCCGCGATGGCGAGGCAGGCGATGATCCCGAACTCCTCGCCGATCACCGAGAAGATGTAGTCGGTATGAGGCTCGGGCAGGTGGAACTTGTGCGATCCCGCGCCCGGCCCGACTCCGAACAGCCCCCCCGCGGTAAGCGTCCGAAGCGCCGACTCGGTCTGGTAGGTGTCGTGCCCGGCGCCGCTGAACAGGAAGGCGTCGATCCGAGTGGTGGCGACCGGATAGAAGAAATAGGCCAAGACGATTCCGACCAGGCCCGCCAGCCCGAGCAGCCCGAGCGCCCTCAGCGACGCTCCCGACAGGGTGAGAAGCATCACCCAGGCCGCCGCGAAGATGATGGTCTCGCCGAAATTGGGCTGCTGCATGAGGAGGAGCGCGACGAGGCCGGTGCAGATGCCCGAGAGCGGCACCACCGGCAGGCTCGCGTCCTGCTCCTTCAGCGACAGCATCCAGGCGATGCTGACGATGTAGAGGGGCTTGAGGAATTCGGACGGCTGGAACTGGGTGAAGCCGATTCCGAGCCAGCGCCGGGCGCCGTTCACCTCGACCCCGACGATCGGGACGAGGAAGAGCAGGCCGGTGAACAGCAAAGTGCCGATCAGGCACCAGCGCTTCGCCGTGGTCCTGGGAAGCATCGACACTCCGATCATCACCGGCAGAGCGACGATGATCCAGACCAGCTGGCGATAGAAATAATAGAGCGGCGCGTAGCTCACGCCTCCGCCCGAGAGTCGCTGGCCGGCGGCCGGCGAGGCGGCGGCGACGGCGATCAGGCCGATCGCGATCAGGACCGCGACGAACAGGAGCAGGACGCGGTCGATCTCCCAGAACCAGCGCCCGGCGGCGCTTCGGTCGGATCGGCCAAGCCGGTTCTCGGTCTTGCTCTTAAGCTGCGCGACTACGCCCATTACAACGCCTCCACCGCCGCGCGGAACGCTTCGCCCCGCGCCTCGTAATCCCGGAACTGGTCGAAGGAGGCGCAGGCCGGCGACAGCAGCACCACCTCGCCCGGCCGAGCGGCCTCGGCCGCGGCCCCGACCGCTTCGAACAGCATCTCGCACTCGCTGACCGGCACCTTCTCTCGCAGAAGCCTCGCGAACATCGGGCCGGCCTCGCCGATCGTGTAGGCGGCCCGGACATGGTCGAGGAAAGGCTCGCAGGCGTCGAGATCGTCGGACTTGGGAAGCCCGCCCAAAATCCAGTGGACCGCCGGATAGGCGGCGAGCGCCGGCGCCGCCGAGGTCGGGTTGGTCGCCTTGCTGTCGTTGACGAACAGGACTCCGTTCTTCTCCGCGACCCGCTCCATCCGGTGCGGCAGGCCGGGATAGGTGGCGAGGCCTCGCGCGATCGCCTCGTCGGCTACGTCGAGCGCCTTGGCCACGGCGACCGCCGCGGCGATGTTCTGCGCATTGTGCGGCCCCTGCAGCGCCGGCCAGCGCGACTGGTCGGTGACCTGGTCCGACGACACCAGGATCTTGCGGCCGGCCACCTGCCCCGCGATGGCCCGGCTGTAATCGTCCTCCGCCGCGATCACCGCGACATGATCGCTCGACTGCATCGCGAACAACCGCGCCTTCGCCGCGGCATAATCGTCCACGCCGTCGTAGCGATCGAGATGGTCGGGCGTGATGTTGAGAAGCACCGTGACCTCGCAGTCGAGGCTCAGGGTCAGGTCGATCTGGTAGGACGAGAGCTCCAGCACATAGACGCCGCCCTCCGACAGCGGCTCCTGGCCGAGGATCGGAAAGCCGATATTGCCGGCCATGGTGGCCGGCCGGCCGGCGGTCGCGACGATATGGTGGATGAGGGCGGTCGTGGTCGACTTGCCGTTGGTGCCGGTGATGCCGACCACTCGGTGCGGCGGAAGCGTCGCGCGGGCCTGGGCGAAAAGTTCAATGTCGCCAATCAGCGGCACCTTCGCCTCCCGAGCCCGAGCGGCGATCGGGTGGCGGTTCAGGGGAACGCCGGGGGAGACGACGATTCCATCGAAGCCGTAGATCGAGGTCGTCAGCGGATCGGCCAGACGCAGGCCGAGATCCCGCACCCGCGCCCTGGCCGCCTCGTTCTGGTCCCAGGCCGTCACTTCGGCGCCGCTCGCCGCCAGCGCCTCGACCGTGGCGAGGCCTGAGCGCGCAAGGCCGTAGACGGCATATTTCTTTCCGGCGAAGGCGGGAGAGGCGATCATCAGCGCCCCCCGTCGCCCCGGCGAAGGCCGGGGCCCAGGAACGAAGACGCCCGAGTGCTTGGGTCCCGGCTTTCGCCGGGATGACGCGGAGAAGCAAAGGCGCTCGACGCGATCATCTCAGCTTCAGCGTCGACAGGCCGGCCAGCGCCAGGACGAAAGCGATGATCCAGAAGCGGATGACGATGGTCGCCTCCGACCAGCCGATCTGCTCGAAATGGTGGTGGATCGGAGCCATCTTGAACACGCGCTTGCCGGTCCTCTTGTAGAAGAAGACCTGGATGATGACGCTCATCGCCTCGACCACGAACAGGCCGCCGATGATCCCGAGCACGATCTCATGCTGGGTCGCGACCGCGATCGCGCCCAGCGCCCCGCCCAAGGCGAGGCTGCCCGTATCCCCCATGAAGACGGCGGCCGGGGGCGCGTTGAACCACAGGAAGGCGAGGCCCGCTCCGACGATGGCCGAGCACAGGATCGGCAGGTTTCCCGCATCGGGAACGAACGGAATTCCGAGATAGGCGGCGAAGACGGCGTTGCCCGCGAGATAGGAGATGACCAGAAAGGCGAGGCTGGCGATGATCACCGGCATGGTGGCGAGGCCGTCGAGCCCGTCGGTGAGGTTCACGGCATTGCCGAAGGCGACCACCACGAACGCCCCGAAGAAGGGGTAGGCGAAGCCGAGATCGACCACCGGGCCGTTGTAGAAGGGAATGTAGAGCTCGGTGCCGGCGCCCCAGGTGATGATCGTGCAGCCGATGCCGGCGATCAGGAACTCGGCCAGCAGCCGAACGCGCGCCGACACCCCCTTGTGGCTGCGCTTGGTGACCTTGTCGTAATCGTCGAGGAATCCGATCAGCCCGAACCCGACCGTGATGAACAGGCAGGCCCAAAGGAAGGTGTTCCGGAAGTCCATCCAAAGCAGCATCGAGGCGGTCAGCGAGGTCAGGATCATCAGCCCGCCCATGGTCGGAGTGCCCCGCTTGGCGAGGTGCGACTCAGGTCCGTCGACGCGGATCGGCTGGCCGTGGCCCTGGCGGATTCGGAGCCAGCCGATGAACTTGGGCCCGATGATCAGCCCGATCAGGAGGGCGGTCGCGGTGGCCGCTCCGGCCCTGAACGTGATGTAGCGGAAGAGGTTGAACACCCCCGGGAAACCAAGCTGTTCGGCAATCCACAAGATCATCAGCTTTTCCCGCCCGCCAGCGCCTCGACGAGGGCCGACAGGCCGATCGAATTGGAGCCCTTGACGAGTATCGCGTCGCCCGGCCGGGCCTCGCGCCGCGCAAGCTCGATCGCCGCCGTCGCGTCCGGCACATGCGCCATTTTAACCTTTGCGCCAAGGGCTTTCGCCAGCGATTCCATCTCCTCGCCGACGAGGATGGCGGAGTCGATCCCGGCGGCCTCGACCGGCCCTGCCAAAGCGGCGTGGAAGTCGGCGGAGCCGTCGCCAAGCTCCTTCATTCCGCCCAGCACGGCGATACGCCGGCCGGCCACCGGAACCGCCGCGAACGTCTTGAGGGTCGCCGCCATCGAGGCCGGATTGGCGTTGTAGCTTTCGTCGATCAGAAGCGCCTCGCCGCCTTCGAGAGGAACCTGGCGGCGCTCGCCGCGGCCCTTGAGCCCGGGCAGGTCGGCGAGCGCGAGGCCCGCCGCGGCGAGATCGCCGCCCATCGCCTGGACCGCCCCGAGCACGGCGAGCGCGTTCGACACCCAATGCTCGCCGGGCTGCGAGAGGGTGAAGGTGAGCTCGGCTCCGGGAAGAAGGGCGGTGATCAGAGAGCCGCCGTTCGAGGCCGGGACGACGTCGCGAGCCCGGATGTCGGCGCCCTGGCCGAGGCCGAAGGTGAGCAGGGTCGCGGCGAAAGGCCGGGCGGCGGCGGCCAGGCGGTCGCGGTGCGGGCTGTCGAACGGGATCAGGGCGGTTCCGCCTTCCTCCAGGCCCTGGAAGATCTCGCCCTTGGCGTCGGCGATGGCCTCGTCGCTGGCGAAGAACTCGCGATGGGCCGGAGCGATGGTGGTGACGATGGCGACATGCGGGCGCACCAGCCTGGTCAGGGCGGCAAGCTCGCCCTGGTGGTTCATCCCCATCTCGAACACTGCGAAGCGGGTTTCCCGGGGCATCCGGGCGAGCGAGAGCGGAACTCCGACATGGTTGTTGTAGCTCTTGACGGAGCGGTGGGCCTCGCCCGGAGCGACTCGATCGAGAGCGGCGTAGAGCGCCTCCTTGGTCCCGGTCTTTCCGGCCGAGCCGGTGACCCCGCAGATCCGAGCCCCGGTCCGGGCGCGGGCGGCGCGGCCGAGGTCGCCAAGCGCCGTGCCGGTGTCGGCGGCCTCGACGCAGTTGCGCCCCTCAAGGGGGCGCTCGACGAGGGCGGCCGCGGCGCCCGCCTCGAAGGCCTGGTCCAGGAAGCGGTGGCCGTCGGTGGTCTCGCCGCTCAGAGCGACGAACAGGTCGCCCCTGGCGACCTCCCGCGAGTCGAACGTCACTCCGGTCACTTCGAACGGGCCGCTTTCGGAGCCGCGGACGGCGGTCGCGATCTCGCGGGCGGTCCACAGCGCGCTCATGCCGCGCACTCCCGGGCGACGGCGACGTCGTCGAAGGGAAGCACCTGATCGCCGACGATCTGGCCCTGCTCGTGGCCCTTGCCGGCGAGAAGGACGATGTCGTCCAGCCCGGCTTCGGCGACCGCCGCCGCGATCGCCTCGCGCCGGCCCGGAACCTCGCGGGCGTCCGGGGCTCCGGCGAGGACGTCGCGCCGGATCGCGGCGGGATCCTCGCTCCTGGGATTGTCGTCGGTGACGATGACCCGCTCGGCGAGCCGGGCCGCCACCGCCCCCATTTCCGGCCGCTTGCCGACGTCGCGGTCGCCGCCGGCGCCGAAGACGAGGATCAGCCGGCCCTTGGCATGGGGCCTTAGCGCGGCCACCACCGCCTCGATCGCGTCCGGCGTATGGGCGTAATCGACATAGACCGGAGCGCCGGCGCGGGTGATCACCGCCCGCTCGAGCCGGCCGCGAACGCCCTGCACCCGCGGCAGGCTGGCGAGGATCTGGGCGAGATCGCCGCCGGTGGCGAGGGCGAGCCCGGCCGCGGTCAGGGCGTTGGCGGCCTGGTAGGCGCCGATCAGGGGAAGCTCGACCTTGTGCGCCTTGCCTTCCGCCTCGACCGTCAGCCGCTGGCCGAGCTGGGTCGGGACCCGGTCGGCCAGCCTCAGCGTCTCGCCCAGCCGGCCCACCGTCATTCGCCTGAGCCCGCGGGCGTCGACCCGCCGCGCCACCTCGCCCGATTTGGGGTCGTCGGCCCAGAGGACCGCCACTCCGTCCGGCTCGACGACTTCGGAGAAGAGCCGCATCTTCGACTCGAAATAGGCCTCCATCGTCTCGTGATAGTCGAGATGGTCGCGGCTGAAATTGGTGAAGGCGCCGGCCCTCACCGGCAGCCCCTCGGTGCGATATTGGGAAAGGCCGTGGCTCGACGCCTCGAACGCGGCGTGGGTGACTCCTTCGCGAGCGAGCCCGGCCATGTTGGACAGGAAGGTGACGATGTCGGGCGTGGTGAGGCCGGTGGTCGTCCGGTCGTCGGCCGTCGTGACTCCCAGGGTGCCGATGGAGGCGGCATGGTGTCCGGCCATCCGCCACAATTGCCGGGTCAGCTCGACGCTCGAGGTCTTGCCGTTGGTGCCGGTGACGGCGACGACGGTTTCGGGAAAGGGCTGGAAGAATTTCGCGGCCAGCCGGGCGAACTCGCGCCGGGGCTCGTCGGCGGCGACGTGGGCGGCGCCGGCCACCGGAGCCTCGGGGCGGGCCACCACCGCCACCGCTCCGGCGTCGATCGCCTGGGCGATGAAATCCTCGCCGTTGAACATGCTGCCGCGAAACGCTCCGAAGATCGTGCCGGGCGCGACCTTGCGATGGTCTATCGCGAAGCCCGTCACCCGGGAATCGCCGCCGATTCCCGCGAGGTCGGCGAGGCGCACCGCTCAGCCTTCCTTTTTAACGTAGGGGAGCACCTCCGCCATGTTGACGTCGCGAGTCGAGTCCGGCTGCACTCCGAGCAGAGCGCCGATCCGGCCGACCACTCGAGACACGACCGGGGCGACGTTCCAGCCGGCGGTATGGAATCCGAACGTCTCGGCGGTGGACTTGGGATCGTCGAGCATGGCGACGACCACATAGCGAGGCTCGTCCATCGGGAAAACGCCCGCGAAGGTGGTGACCACGGCCGCGCCGGTATAGCGGCCGCCGACGATCTTCTCGGCCGTCCCGGTCTTTCCTCCGACCCGGTAGCCGGGGGCGTCGGCCTTTCCGCCGGTGCCGTCGGTGACGACGAGCCGGAGCAGAGCCCGCATCCGGTAGGACGTGTCCTCGCTGAATACTCGGCGTCCCTTCGGCACCGGGTGGCGGCTGTCATATTTGATGAGGGTCGCCGGCCGCCAGATGCCGCCGTTGAACAAGGTGGCGTAGCCGTTCGCGAGGTGGAGGGGAGTCACCGCGATGCCGTGGCCGTAGCCGACCGTCATCGTCGCGACCTCGCCCCAGTTGGAGCCCGGGGTCAGGGTCCGGCCGCGCTCGTTCAGCTCGATCGAGACCGGCTCGAGGAAGCCCATCTTGCGGAGGAATTCCTGCTGCCGCGCCGAGCCGACCTGGGCCGCGATCTGGGCGGTGCCGATGTTCGACGATTCCTTCATGATCTCGGCGACCGAGCAGGCCCGGCCGAACGGATGGGTGTCGGTGATCGTGAAGCCGCCCGCGGGAAGCCCGCGCGGGCAATTGTACATCTGCCCGAAGCTCTTCACGACTCCGGCGTCCATCGCCATCGCCACTGTAAACGGCTTGAAGGTCGAGCCGAGCTCGTAGACGCCCAGGGTGGCCCGGTTGAAGCCGGCCTCCTCGGCGTTGCGGCCGGGCTTGTTGGGATTGAGCTGCGGCAGGGACGTCATTGCGATGACCTCGCCGGTCTTGATGTCGAGCACGATTCCGGCCGCTCCGATCGCGCTGAACTTGGCCATCGCGGCGCTGAGCTCGGTCTCCAGCACCCCCTGGACCCGGGCGTCGATCGACAGCGCGACGGGAACGCCGCGCTGGGCCGGATCGCTCAGCCTTTGCTCGAGCACCCGCTCCATTCCGGCGACTCCGCGGCCGTCGAAATCGGTCCAGCCGAGAATGTGGCCGGCCATCGCGGTCTGGGGATACATGCGCTGCGGCTCGCGGCTGAACTCGATCGCGGGCTCGCCGAGCGCGTTCACCGCGCTCACCAGCTCGGGGACGGCGCGCCGGCTGAGATAGACGAAGCTCTTCCCGGACGTGAGCATCGCCTTGTACTCGCCGACGCTGCGCTCCGGCATCAGCCCGGCGAGCTTCACGGCCAGCTCGGCGGGGTCGCCGAGCAGCCGGTTGGGATGAATCGCGATCGACCAGGCGTCGATCGTCCGGGCCAGCGGCAAGCCGTTGCGGTCGACAATGTCGGCGCGCGGCGGGATCAGCGGATTGCCGGCCGAGTTGGCGCCGGCGCGATCGGTGAACAGCTGGAGAAAAAGCAGCCGGCCGGCGATGAGCAGAGTCACTCCGGCGAACACCAGCATCATCAGCATCAGCCGCTGATAGGTGAGCGACAGCCCCTGCGGCCGCTGCCCTGCCCCGCCGAAGCGGTCCGGATGGATCGCGGCGGTGGCCATCAGTCGCCGCCGCCGCCATTGCCCCTGGAGTCGCGGGCGCCGGCGGCCGGCTCGCGCGCAGGCTTCGCCGCGACGACGGCGGGCTTGGCCGAACCACCTGCGGGCTTGGCCGAAGCAGCGGCGGGCTTAGCCGAAGCAGCGGCGGGCTTGGCCGAAGCACCGGCGGGCTTGGCCGCCGGCTTGACGGCCGGGCGAGTCTGTGACGGCTCGCGCCTGGCGGTCGCGGCGGAGGCGATCCGCTGCGGAGCGGGCTTGGCGGGCTTGGCCGCGGTCGCCGCCGGAGAATCGGGTTCCGGCACGGCGGACTTCTGCCTGGGCGCCGGCTTGGCCTTCGGCTTCTCGACCGGTTCCGCAGTCGTGAAGCTGGCTCGGTGGACCAGTGGAGGCTGGGCCGCGGGCGGCTCCGCAACCGCCTGGACGACCGCCGGAGCCGAAGCCTTGGGCGCCTCGGCCGGCTTCGAAACGGGCGCCTCGGCCGAGGCGAGCCGAACTTCAGCCGAGCGCTCGGCCACGGTCGGATCGTTGCGGTAGAGCCGGGCCAGCGTGAACTCGTCCTTGAGGAACTGGGCGGAGCTCGGCGCCGACAAGGCCAGCACCTCGGCATTCCATTGCTCGAGCTGGGCCATCCGGCCGCGAGTGCCGAGCTCGGTCTGAAGCGAGCGAATGTCGCGCCGGGCTTCGACGATCTGCATCTCGACCCGGGCGAGCTCGTTGCGCTCGGTCGCCACCCGGAGCGACACCATGTAACAGCCGAGAGCGGCGCCGCCGACGGTGGCGACCCAGATGACGGACTTGAAGCCCTTAGCGATCATGAGGGCATCCCTTCCCTGCTCGTCCATGGGGTGGCGGCGGTCCGCCGGGCGACCCGCAAGGTCGCCGAGCGGGCCCGCGGGTTGACCTTGATCTCCGCCTCGCCGGCGCGAACGGGCTTCGCCACGTCGTCGAACGTGGCGGCCGGGCCCTTCGCCTTCTGCGGAAGGTGGCGCGAGCCCGACGGCAGGTCGCCGCTGCGCTCCTTGAGGAAGCGCTTCACCATCCGGTCCTCGAGGCTGTGGAAGGTGACGACCGCAAGCCGGCCGCCGGGCCTCAGAACCTGCTCGGCGGCTTCGAGCCCGCCTTCCAGCTCCTGGAGCTCCTCGTTCAGGTGGATCCGGATCGCCTGGAAGGTCCGGGTCGCCGGGTCCTTCTTCATGCCCTCGTGCCAGCCGACCGCGCGCCGGACGATCTCCGCCAGCTCGCCCGTCCGGCCGATCGGCCGCCGGGCGACGATGGCCCGGGCGATGCGCCTCGACCTGGGCTCCTCGCCGTAGCGCCAAAGCACGTCGGCGATTTCCTCCTCCGAGGCATTGTTGAGGAAATCGGCCGCCGTCTGGCCCTCGCGGGCCATCCGCATGTCGAGCGGGCCGTCGCCCTGGAAGGAGAAGCCGCGCTCGGCGCGGTCGAGCTGCATCGAGGAGACTCCGATGTCGAGCGTGACTCCGTCGACGGAGTCCACATCGCGGGCGGCAAGCGCCTGACGCATCCGGGAAAAACGCTCCGGAACAAGCGTCAGGCGCCCCCCGCTCGAAGCCGCCAGCGCCTCGCCTTCTGTTATCGCATCGGGATCGCGGTCGAAGGCGTAGACCCTGGCAGCTCCTTTTTCGAGAATGGCGCGCGTATAGCCGCCGGCGCCGAAGGTGCCGTCGACATGGGTTTCGCCGGGGGCGACGGCGAG
Source organism: Allosphingosinicella sp. (assembly GCA_036386795.1). Taxonomy (GTDB): domain Bacteria; phylum Pseudomonadota; class Alphaproteobacteria; order Sphingomonadales; family Sphingomonadaceae; genus Allosphingosinicella. Next base: position 13,001 of record DASVUZ010000033.1, on the reverse strand, counting down.
TCCGGCGATCACCTCGTCCAGGAGCACAGGCACGTGCGGGGCGGGCACGTCGAGGGTTTCCCGGGCACTCACGGGGCGATCCCCTTCTCCTCAAGGCGCCAGGCGGCGATCTCCTTGAGGTCGCGGTCGCCCTCGACGAGGGCGATCCGGGGGTTCCAGATTTCGACGATTCCGCCGATCCCGACGAACAGGGCGAGATCCTCGATCCTGCCCTTGCGCCGCATCATCGGCGGAAGGACGATGCGGCCGCTGGTGTCGTAGGGCACGTCCTCCGTCATTCCGAACATGCGCCGGGCGCGGGCGTAATGATCGTCGAGGGTCCCGCCGCGCTCTTCCTCGGCGAGCCGGCGGCGCTCGAGGTCGGTCCACAGGTTGCGGGCGTAATTGCGGCCGTAGGCGGTCAGGCAGGGCGCGACCTCATGGGCGCCGACGACGATGGCCCTCGAGTCGGAACGGCGCTCGATTACGGAGCGGACGAAGGCTGGAACGGAGAGGCGCCCCTTGGCGTCCACCGCGTTGAGCGCGCTGCCCTGGAAGAAGTCCTCGACCTCCACCGCCCCTGTCCGCTCCCATACACGGAGCCTCCCCGTTCGCGGAAACACCAAGTGCGCCGCGTGACTCGCCGGTCAGCCGAGAAAGTGCCCCAAAAATCAGAAGGCGGGGATAACATCGGCGGACCCCTAAGGGAAGGGGATTTCATGCCTTTTTTGGGGATTTGATGCCTGAAGAGGGCATTTCATGGTCTGTTCTTGAATATGTTCAACCGATGTTCGCAAGAATGGTCCTGTGGATAAGTCTGTTCGTTACCGCTTTCTCCGGCGCCTCAGCAAGAGTCGAATGGCGATCCCCGCCGCGACCAGCGCGCAGGCGAGCGCGGCCCATGCGGCCGCCACTGGGCGGAAGCCCGCCCGCGGGCGGGGCGTTCCCGTGAGCTCGCCGAGCCAGGCCTCCACCGCCTCCCGATTGTCGGAGGTTCCGCGAGTCCACAGCGAATCGCGCACCAGGTCGGCGTCGGCGACCACCCGGGCCCGGCCCCGCCCGAGCCGGCAGAGCGCCGTCCGCCCTTCCGAGCCGACGACGCAGGCCGGCCCGGAGCTGCGCAGGCGGCCGGGGGAGTCCATCGCCACGAGCAGTCCGTTCCAGCGCAGGCTCGACTCGCCGGGGGCGGGCGGCGGATCCATCGCCAGCCCCCAATGGCCGAGCAGGGGCGCGAGCAGGCCGGCCGGCGGCGGCCGCCGGATGTCGCCGAGCGGCAGCGCGCTCGGCCAGGCCAGCGTCGGATCGGTGAGGATGAGGGCCCGCCCGCCGTTCCGGATCCAGCGGTCGATGGCGGCGAGCTCCGCCGGCGCGAGCCGGTGCGGCTGGACCAGGAACAGGGCGCGTCCGCGCCCCAGGGTCGCTTCGTCGAGCAGGTCGACCGGCCGGAAGTCGAAGTCGCGGCTGAGGTCGGAATAAGCGGCGGCGGGCCGCGAGGACGGGTCGAACGCCCCGCCCTCGCCCCAGACCAGGGGCAGGCCGGTCATCAGCATCACGTCCGGCCGGGCTTCGGCCCCCGGCCGCTCCGGCCGCGCTCCCGCGGCGAGCAGCAGCAGGATCGCGACAAGCACCGGCCCCGCCGGGCCGGAGCCGCAGGTCATCGCCCGCCGCCGTGCGCCGGCGGGCCCCTCCTCTCCCGCAAGGCCGGGAGCGGAATTACCTCGCTTGTGCGGGCGCGGGCTGGGCGACGTTGTCGTCGTCGGCATTGCCCGGAGCGACTCCGAGCTCGGCGAGCGGCTCCTTCGGCTGGGCCTGGTTGGCGGCCGCGGCCGCAGCCGCGGCCCGGTTGCCGCCGGTCAGCTGGGTTTCGATCATGTTGGGAGTGATCGGCTCCTCGGCGCTCGGGCTGGTGAAGACCGCGCCGAGAAGGACGAGAAGGAAGACGAAGGCGAGGCCGGTGAGGCCGATTCGGACTCGTTGCACGCTTTCCCGATCTCCACCCCGCAAGCGTAGGCGCAACGGCCTAACCCAAGCCGCGGCCTTTGTCGAACCCGCCGCCGCTGTTGCGAAGCGCTCGCAGAAAAGCCCTTGACGGCGCAGGCCTGTGCTGGCGAAGTGACCTCATGATGAAAACCCGTGCCCCCCTCGCCACCGCCACGCTCGCAGCGCTGTTCGCGCTTGCCGCCTGCGACAACCCCACAATCGATCCGAACAAGGAAGAACAGGCGAACGCCGCCGCCGCCGCCAACTCGGCCGCGACGCTCGAAGCGCCGCCGATGATCCAGGCGAGCCGAACCTATCGCTGCAAGGACAACAGCCTGCTCTATGCGGACTTCTACACCAACAACACGGTGAACGTCCGCGACAAGAAGGACGGCCCCGGCACGATCCTGACCGCTCCCGGGGCGGACCAGCCCTATGCGGCCGAAGGCTATTCGCTCAGCGCCAACGCCGCCCAGATCAGCTACACCGCCCCCGGCAAGGGCGCGCAAAGCTGCAAGGCCTGAGCCGACACCCTGCTCCCCGGCGAAAGCCGGGGACCAGCCCCGCTTCCCATCGAAACTCGATCCCGGCCTTCGCCGGGACGATTGCAGACGCGCGGCGGCTTCAATCCGTTTCCTTCGGCCCGCTATATTCGGCCATGCGGCGCTGCAGCTCGTCCTCGGGCACGTCCTCGACATGGGTCGAGATCGTCCAGCGGTGGCCGAACGGGTCGATCAACGTGCCCGACCGGTCGCCGTAGAACTGGGTCTCCACCGGCCGCTCCTGGGTGGCCCCCGCCGCCATCGCCCGGGCGAAGACGGCATCCGAATCCTCGACATAGATCATCAGGCTCGAGGTCGCGCCGCCGCGCGACGCCGGGCCGAGCATCTCCATGTCCGGCCATTCGTCGGACAGCATGACGACGCTGTCGCCGATCCGGATCTCGGCATGACCGAGCTTGTCGCTGTCCGGGATCGGCAGGCGAAGCCGCTCGGCCGCTCCGAAAGCCTGGCCGTACCAGCGAATCGCCTCGTCGGCGCCGTTGACGATCAGGTAGGGCGTGATGCTGTGATAGCCTTCCGGAATGGGCTTGGCGGCCATGATCCGCTCCTTGGCTGTTGAGAACGAAACAGGATCATCCCTACACGCTCCGCTGCCCTTCGACAAACCTTATTCGGTCGGATAGAGCGCCCCGCATGCCCGACAGCATCACCCCCGCGATCGTCGCAGAACACGGCCTTTCCGAAGCCGAATATGAGCGGGTCCTCCACGCCCTGGGCCGCGAGCCGAACCTCACCGAGCTCGGCATCTTCTCGGTGATGTGGTCGGAGCATTGCTCCTACAAGAGCTCACGGATCCACCTGAAAAAGCTTCCGACCCAGGCCCCCTGGGTGATCTGCGGCCCGGGCGAAAATGCCGGAGTGATCGACATCGGCGACGGCCAGGCCGCCATCTTCAAGATGGAGAGCCACAACCACCCGTCCTACATCGAGCCCTATCAGGGCGCGGCGACGGGGGTGGGCGGCATATTGCGCGACGTCTTCACGATGGGCGCCCGCCCGGTCGCCAATCTGAACGCGCTCCGCTTCGGCCGCCCGGACCATCCGCGGATGCGCCACCTGATCGCCGGAGTCGTCGCCGGAATCGGCGGCTACGGCAATTGCGTGGGAGTCCCCACCGTCGGCGGCGAAGTGAATTTCCATCCCGCCTATGACGGCAACATCCTGGTCAACGCGATGACGGTCGGGATCGCCGAGCAGGACAAGATCTTCTATTCGGCCGCGGCCGGGATCGGCAATCCGGTCGTCTATGTCGGCTCCAAGACCGGCCGCGACGGGATCCACGGCGCGACCATGGCCAGCGCCGATTTCTCCGAGGACAGCGAGGAGAAGCGCCCGACCGTCCAGGTCGGCGACCCGTTCACCGAGAAATTGCTGATCGAGGCCTGCCTCGAGCTGATGGCCTCCGACTCGATCGTCGCGATCCAGGACATGGGCGCCGCGGGCCTCACCTCCTCGTCGGTCGAGATGGCGTCGAAGGGCGGAGTCGGCCTCGAGCTCGACATGAACGCCGTCCCCTGCCGCGAGGAGGGGATGACGCCCTATGAGATGATGCTCTCGGAAAGCCAGGAGCGGATGCTGATGGTGCTCAAGCCCGGCCGCGAGGCGGAGGCCGAGGCGATCTTCCGCAAGTGGGAGCTGGACTTCGCGGTGATCGGCCGGGTCACCGAGCCGGGCCCGAACGGGGGGCATTTGGTGCTCAAATGGAACGGCGGCATCGAAGCCGATATTCCGCTCGCTCCGCTCGCCGACGACGCCCCCTGCTACGACCGGCCCTGGCTGCCGACGCCGCCGCCCCAGCCGCTCGGCGACGTGCCGCAATGCAATGACGTCGCCGCAGACCTGCTCGCGCTGATGGGGTCGCCCGATCTCGCCAGCCGCCGCTGGATCTGGCAGCAATATGACCAGAAGGTCGGGGGCGACACCGTCCAGCCGCCCGGCGGGGACGCCGCAATCGTTCGAGTCCACGGCACCGCCAAGGCGCTGGCCGCCACCACCGACGTCACTCCGCGCTATTGCCATGCCGACCCGGTCGAGGGCGGCAAGCAGGCCATCGCCGAGGCCTGGCGCAACCTCTGCGCGGTCGGAGCCACTCCGCTGGCGGCGACCGACTGCCTCAATTTCGGAAACCCGCAGAGGCCCGAGATCATGGGCCAGCTGGTCGGCTGCATCACCGGAATGGCCGAGGCCTGCCGAGCCCTCGACTTCCCGATCGTCTCGGGCAACGTCTCGCTCTACAACGAGACCAAGGGGGAGGATGGCGGCGGAAGCGCGATCCTGCCCACGCCGGCGATCGGGGGAGTCGGGCTGCTGAGGGACTGGCGCAAGGCGGTGGGTATCGCCTTCAAGGGCTCCGGCGACGTCATCGTCACCATCGGCGACCGGCGCGGCCATCTCGGCCAGTCGCTTTGGCTTCGCGAGATCCACGGCCGCGAGGAGGGCCCGCCGCCGCCGGTCGACCTGGTCGCCGAGCGCTCCGCGGGGGAGTTCGTCCGGGCCGCCATCGCCGGCGGCGCGATCACGGCCTGCCACGACGTCGCCGACGGCGGCCTCGCCGTCGCGCTCGCCGAAATGGCGCTGGCCGGGGGCGTCGGAGCCCTGATCAACAAGCTCAGGCCGGGCTCGAACGCCGAGCTCTTCGCCGAGGACCAGGGGCTCTACCTCGCCACCATCTGCGACGATTGCCTTCTGACCTTCCTTCGCCGGGCCCATGCCGCCGGGGTCGAGGTCGAGGCGATCGGCCGGACGTGCGGAAGCCGGCTGATCTTCGAGCTTCCCGAAGGCGACCATTGCGTCACCCTCGCCGAGCTGCGCGAGGCGCATGAGGGCTTCTTCCCGAAGCTGATGGCCAGCGAGTTGTGAGCGCGGGGTACCCAGGTGAGGATCGCCCCCGGCGATCCTCAGTCAAGCCGGGGGCTTGACGTGCCTGGGTACTCCGGAACTCCGCTTGCGAGGAAGCTGTCGCTGAAGGACGGAATGCGGGTCTGGTGGGACGGAATGCCCGATTCCGTCGCCGACGAAATCCTGGGCGAGGGCCTCGCCCTCGACCTTCTCGCCGCGCCCGAGGCGCCGCTCGACGCCGCCCACATCTTCGTCACCGGGCGTTCCGACATGGAGTCGAAGCTCGCCGCCCTGCGCCCGCTGCTCGGGCCGGGCGGCTTCATCTGGGTGAGCTGGCCCAAGAAGGCGTCCAAGGTCGAGACCGACATCACCGAGGACCGGATCCGCGAGTCCATCCTCCCCTCCACCGACCTCGTCGACGTCAAGGTCTGCGCCGTCGACGCAATCTGGTCGGGCCTCAAGCTGATGGTGCGCCGCAAGCGCTGACCGGACGACCGATTACGGCTCGGCGCCTTGCTCCGCCGCGCGCCGCAGATCGGCGAGATAGGCCTTCATGGTCCGCTCGTGCCCGAAGACCAGCGCCGCGAAGAAGCGGTAGACGGGATTGGTGACGAACCCCCTCTCCTCGATCCGTACTCGGGTGGCGCCGCCCTGCGGGTCGAGCTCGATCGTCCAGGCGCCGCCGAACGGAAGGCCGGGATCGGCGATGGTCGAGCGGAAGCGGCGGCCGCGCTCCTCCTCGGCGAAGTCGAAGGCGATCGAGTCGCCGCCGGAGCGCTCGACATAGCGAAGCCCGCCCGGCCGCCGCTCGCCGACCTCGATCGCGGTGACCCCGCCGCGCCAGCTCGGCTGGTCCTCGACGTCGCGCACCAGCCTGGCCACCTTGTCGGGCGTGGCGGCGACGACGGCCTCGACCGAGGCGACATGGTCGCGCGGCAGCAGCCAGCCCGTGCCGCAGACCAGGATCGCCGCCGCGGCCGGCGCCGCCACCGCGGCCCCGAGGACATATTTCCACATCAGCCTTCCTCCTGAAGCCGCCGAGCGGCCTCCGCCATCAGCCGAAGGCCGTCGACGGCCCGCCGACGCTCCGCCGACGACAGCTTCGCGAGCAGGGCGGCCACCCGATCCGGATCGAGAACCGAATCCCGCTCCACCGCCTCGCGCCCCGAGTCGGTGAGCCGGACCAGCCGCCGGCGAGCGTCGGCGGGATCCGGGTCGAGGCGAAGCATTCCCGCGGCCTCGAGCCGGGCCAGCGCCGCCGACAGGGTCGAGCCGGCGATCCCGAGGTGTCGCGCCAGCCGCGCCGGGCTGCTTCCGGCCGGATCCTCGACATGGGCGAGAAGGCTTCCGTCCCGAGCCGTCAGCCCGGTCGGCGACGAGGCCCGGGTGCGGTGCTCGACATGGCAGGCGAGATAGATTCGCGGATAGCTCCTGAGCACATCCAGGACGTCGGTCTTTTCCATACCGCCGAGTCTGAGCGTCAAAGAATCGTTCGTCAAAACGAACGATCCGACCGCCGGACTCAAATACTATTGCGAACGCTTCGCATTATCGGTACATGAGGCTCATGATCGTCTGCGTCTGCAACGCGATTCGCGAATCCGACGTCCGCCAGGCGGCCCGCGACGGCGCCTCCTGCCCGTCCAGCGCCTATGGCCGCTTCGGCGCCAAGCCGCGCTGCGGGCAATGCTTCCCCTTCGCCCGCCAGATCATCGCCGAGGCCGCCGGCGCCTGACCCGCCCGGGGCTTGATCGCCGCCCGCCGGTCGGCACGATGGCGGCCATGGCCGACGCTCCCCACCCCCTGAGCCGAACGATTTGCGGCGATTCGAGCGGCGCCCTTCGACTCAGCCATTATCCGGCCGGCGGCCGCCAGGCGCGGCATGTCCACGACCACGCCCAGATTTCCTTCCTGCTCAGCGGCGAGATCGAGGAGCGGATCGGAGGCAAGAGCCACGAGCCGATCGCCGGCTTCGCCTGCGTCAAGCCGGCGGGCACCGATCATGAGGATTGCTGGGGCCGCCGGGGCGCGCTCATGCTGTCGCTCCGGCTGCCCGCGCTCGAGTCGGGAGCTCCGGCCGTTGCGGTCGGGAGCTGGGGCCCGGCCGACGTAGGCGGAGTCGCGTCGATCCTTCGGGCCGCCCTGGCCGGCGGCGAGGCCCTCTCGTCCGACCTGCTCGCGTCCGACCTGCTCGCCTGCATCGGCGCCGAGCCTCGCCGGCGGCGGACGCCGCCGCCTTGGCTGGCCCGGATCCGCGAGGCCGCGGCCCGCGACCCGGGCTTCAGCATCGCCGAGGCGGCCGGCGAGGCGGGAGTCCACCGGGTCCATCTCTCGCGCGCCTTCGCCGCCTGCTACGGCCTGCCGCTCGCCGTCTATCGCCAGCAGATGCGCCTCGCCGCAGCGGTGGGAGAGACGGTTCGAAGCGACGAGCCGCTCGCCGGGATCGCCTGGGCCGCGGGCTTCGCCGATCAGAGCCACATGAGCCGGGCGCTTCGGCTCGCCACCGGAGCGACCCCCGCCGGCCTTCGCCGCCTGTTCAGCCCGGCAGCCGCTCGTAACGGTCGCCGTCGATGACGAAGGCGGCGGGCCGGCCGTCGGGGCCGCGCTCGAAGCGGAGCAGGTCCGGCGCCGGATCGGGATCGATGGTCGCAAGGAACTCGTCGCCGCCGAGCCACATCAGCCGGCCGCGGCTGATCCCGAAGCTCAGCTTCAGCTCTCCCCCTTCCGCCCGGATCTCGGCCGAGCCGAGGCGGCCGTTGCGATAGCGGCCCGCCGCCGCGGACCAGGACGCCAGGTCGAGCGGCTTCACCTCCCCCAGCCTTTTGTGGCCCCGGTCGGCCCGCTCGACCTCCGCCGCCGAGGCGCGATGATATTCGGCGATCCGAGCCTCGCCGCGTGTCGCCGCGCCCGCGCCGCCGTGCCACAGGTCGATGGCCTGGGCGACGATCGCGATATTATGGGCGTTGGCGGCGGCGTCGCCGTTGGTCAGGACGGTGATTCCGAGGCGGCTCTCCGGCAGGAACAGGACCATCGCCCGGCAGCCGGCATAGCCGCCGCTGCGCGACACGAAGCGCTGGCCCACGAAGGTGCCGAGGTCCCAGCCGAGACCGTAGCCGTCGCGCTTCATTCCCCCGAAGTCGCGATCCTGCGGCGACTGGCGCTGCCAGGTCCGGCGCAGGATGGCGGGAGGGATACGGCCGCGCGCTATGGCTCCGTCGGTGGCGAAGAGCTGGACGAAGCGGGCGGCGTCGCGGCCGCTGGTGAACATTCCGCCGGCGGCGTTCATCAGCGAAGTCGGCTTGGGCGGGGTGGGAAGCCAGGCGCCGCGGGCCCGGGGGTGGCAGGTCGCAAGCTCGCCCGGGGCGAAATCCTCGGTCCGGGCCGTGCTCCGCCGAAGGCCGAGCGGCTGGAGGATCCGCCGGTTGAGTAGAGTCCGCCAGGGCATTCCGGTGCGCGCTTCGGCCATGGCCGACCAGAGGAACGCGCCCTGGTTGGAATATTCGAACGTCGCCTCGCGCGGCGCGGCATAGGCGGCGAGATGCGCCGGCACGTCGGCGGCGCGGGTGCCCTCGCCGGTGACCACCGACCGCCAGACCAGCCCGTCGGCGTTGAGCGGCGCGCTGTGCGAGAGGAGCAGCCCGATCGTGATCGCCCGCCCGTCCACGCCCGCCGGCAGGGTCAGGCCGGGCCAGACGTCGAGCGGAGTCTCGTCGATCCGAAGCTTGCCCTCGGCGTCGAGCATTGCTGCGAGCAGCCCCGTATAGGCCTTGGTGACCGAGGCGTTGTAGACGGGCGTGTCGAGCGTCATCGGAGCCTTGGTCCGAAGGTCGCGATGGCCGTAGGCGCGCTCGAACAGGGTTCGCGGGCCGTGAGTGACGACGACGACGGTCCCCGGCGGGGCCGCCGCGGTCGACCGCAGCCGCTCGACATAGGCGGCGAGCGAGCCTGCATAAGCGGCCGGCGCGGGCTGCGCGGCGGCGGGCGAGGCGGCCGACAAAGCGATCGCGGCAAGCAGGAAACGGGACGGAGAGGGCATCGGCAAATCCTCATATTGCACCCGGGCCGGGAAGCGCGGGAGGTTCAGGTCGGATCGCCCCCAACCGTTCGCCCTGAGCCTGTCGAAGGGCCTTTCCTTCTTCTCGAAGCGAAAAAGCGGGGCTTCGACAAGCTCAGCCCGAACGGCGGTGGGCCACATCTATCGACAGGCACTAGTGGCCGCACCGCCGCCTTTCTTGAACTTTTGTAACCTTCCTGGGACGCCTGCGAACGCTTCGCACTCGCATTGGGAGGACTGCCGGATCCGTTGCGAATGAATGGCATGAGCAGCCCGATTTTCCGCAGTTTTCCGCGCTTTTTGCTTCCGCTCTTAGCCCTGCTGGAGTAAAGGACGGGGCAGATCAGGAGGCGGTGATGAAGGGCGACGCGAAGGTCATCGAGCTGCTCAACGAGGCGCTCAGGAACGAGCTCACCGCGACCAACCAATATTGGCTCCACTACCGGATGCTGGACAATTGGGGAGTCGCTCGCCTCGCCGCCTTCGAGCGCTCCGAGTCGATCGACGAGATGAAGCATGCCGACCGGCTCGCCGAGAGGATCCTGTTCCTCGACGGCCTGCCCAATTTCCAGCTGCTCGGCCGGCTGCGGATCGGCGAGACGGTCGAGGAGGTGCTCCGGGCCGATCTCGACCTCGAGCTCGAGGCCCTGATCCAGCTTCGCGGCGCGATCCAGCATTGCGAGAGCGTCCGCGACTATGTCAGCCGCGACCTGTTCGCCGAGATCCTTCAGAATGAGGAAGCCCATGTCGACTCGCTCGAGACCCAGTTCGAGATGATCGCCAGGATGGGGCTCGAAAATTACATCCAGCTGCAGAGCAAGCCGGCGGAGGGCTGAGTCGCTTATTGAACTCGGCTCGAAATCCGACCACAGTCCCGCGCGACCGAGTTCGGGAGGGGATCCGGATGACCGCCGCAACCGAGCCGCCGCCGCGGATCGCGACTCTCGACATCGTCCGCGGAGTCGCGGTGATGGGCATATTGGCGATGAACATCATTGCCTTCGCAATGCCCTTCCAGGCCTATATGAACCCGCTCGCCTACGGCTGGGAATCGAGCGCGGACTTCGTCTCGTGGCTGGCCAGCTTCATCCTCGTCGACGGCAAGATGCGAGGCCTCTTCTCCTTCCTGTTCGGGGCGAGCATGCTTCTGGTCATCGAGCGGTCGCAGGCCGGCGGGAGCGACGCCGCCTCGATCCATTTCCGGCGGATGGCCTGGCTGCTCGCCTTCGGCCTCGTCCACCTCTACCTGATCTGGTTCGGCGACATCCTCCACGGCTACGCGCTGGTCGGGATGATCGCCTGGTTCTTCCGAGGCAAGGAGCCTTCGGCGCTGGTCCGCTGGGGCATCGGGCTTCTCACCGTCCAGCTGATGGTCTTCGCCGCGCTCGCCGCCGGCGCCTTCCACCTCCAGGCCGCGGCCTCGGCCCCCGGCGCCTCAGCGGCGGTGGTGAAGGAGTGGCAGGGACTGCAAAGCCAGTTCGGAGTGATCGGCGGCGGAGCCCTGGCGACGAAGCTGGACATGTTCCGGGGCGATTATGGGGGCATAACCGGCTACCGGCTCGGCGCCCATGCGATCGCTCCGCTGAAGGGCCTGATGCTCTTCGGCTGGGAGACCCTCGCTTACTTCCTGTTCGGAATGGCCGCCCTGAGGACCGGCTTCCTCACCGGCGGCTGGAGCCGGGCCCGCTACCGGCGGGCCGCGCTGATCGGCTTCGGAATCGGAATTCCCGCTTATGCGCTGCTCGCCTGGCTGCTCGCCCGCGACGGCTTCTCGATTCCGATGCTGTTCGCGGTCGCGATGGCGGCCACGGTGCCGTTCCGGGTCGCGATGGTGGTCGCCACCGCGGCCCTCATCATCCTCGCCACGCGGAAGGGCGGCGCCCTCGTCGAGCGGATCGCCGCCGCCGGCCGGGCCGCCTTCACCAATTATCTCGGCACCAGCCTCGTCATGACGACCCTGTTCTACGGCTACGGCGCCGGGCTGTACGGCCATCTCAGCCGGGCCCAATTGTGGCTTCCCGTCCTCGCCATGTGGGGGCTGATGCTACTCTGGTCGAAGCCCTGGCTCGACCGCTTCCAATACGGCCCGCTCGAATGGCTGTGGCGCTCGCTGGCGCGCGGCTCGCCGCAGCCGATGCGCAGGCCGGCCGCGGCCTGAAGGGTTTGGGCGCCTAGCTCGTCGCCCGCCGGCGAACGAGGGGGTTCGCCTCGGCCTCGAGCTGGGTGATCGTCTCGAGGTAGAGCGGCCGCAGCCGCGCCACGGCGGGCACCAGCTCGTCGGGAAAGAAGCCCATCTCGATCGCCCGGCGGGCGGTGAACTCGACCTGCTCGGCGAGCGCTCCGAGCGGCTCGGCTCCGAACTGGCGAGCCTCGGACTTCATCGTGTGGGCGGGAAGCACCAGCCCGGCCGTGTCGCGGGCATGCATCGCTTCCTCGATCCGGGCCACCGCCTTCTCGCCGTCCTCGCGGAAATAGCTCAGGATTCGAGCGAAGCCGGCGCCCAGCTCGCTGCGCGCCGCACAGAAGACCGTCCAATCGACGACCTCAGCCATTTTCCCGGTCCACTCGTCCACCCGGCCAGCCTAGGCGCCCGGGAGTAAAGGACCCGTTGACGGCGATCGGCCTTAGGGGCGATGACGAACCGTGATCGCCCTCCCCGTTCGGGCTGAGCCTGTCGAAGCCCTCCCTTCAACCTCGGAGCCGGAAGGAAGGCCCTTCGACAAGCTCAGGGCGAACGGAGCGCGGGCCGATCCAACCTTACTCCCTCGACGCTTTGGTGTCGTAGGGATTCTTGCCGCCGCGAAGCGCGACCCGGATCGGCACCGCTCCGAATCCGAGCTCCCGCCTGAGGCCGTTGATGAGGTAGCGGCGATAGCTTTCGGGAAGGGCCTCCAGGCGGCTTCCGAAGACCACGAAGCTCGGCGGGCGGGTTCCGACCTGGGTGATGTAGCGAAGCTTGATCCGGCGGCCGGACGGCGCCGGCGGCGGGTTCTTCTCGACCGCCTCCTCGAACCAGCGGTTGAGCTGGCCGGTGGAGACTCGCTTCGACCAGATCTCGCGGATTTCGAACGCCGCCCCGAGCAGCTGATCGATGCCCTTGCCGGTGATTCCCGACACGGTCAGCAGCGGCACGCCGCGGGCCTGGCTGAGCCCCTCCTCGAGCGCAGCCTTGATGCCGTTGAACAGCGAACTGGGATGATCAGCGACGTCCCATTTGTTGATCCCGACGATCAGCGCCCGACCCTCTTTCAGGACGTTGTCGGCGATTCGAAGGTCCTGCGCCTCGAGCCCTCGGGTGGCATCGAGCAGGAGCACCACGACCTCGGCGAAATCCACCGCACGCCGAGCGTCGGCCACCGCCAATTTCTCGAGCTTGTCGTCGACCTTCGCCTTCTTGCGCATGCCGGCAGTGTCGATCAGCCGCACCGGCCGCCGCTCGCCGTCCGGCGCCTGCCATTCCCAGTCGATGGCGATCGAATCGCGCGTGATCCCGGCTTCCGGCCCGGTGATCAGCCTTTCCTGCTCGAGGATGCGGTTGATCAGGGTCGACTTGCCGGCGTTCGGGCGGCCGACGATGGCGAGCTTGA
>DASVUZ010000032.1:0-29259 GCA_036386795.1 Allosphingosinicella sp. | reverse complement strand
GGCGGCCGAAGCCACCTATGCCTATCGCCCCAACGGCCAGGTCCATCTCCTCGTCGACGGCCGCGGCAACCGGACCGAGTTCACCTATGACGGCCACGACCGGCTCGAACGGACCCATTTTCCGTCGCCGGCGGTCCCCGGTGGGTTCGACGATTCGACCCCGGCCTCGGCCCTGTTCACAGCCGGCGCCGCCAGCGCCAGCCGTTTCGAGCAGCGGGCCCGCGACCCGGACGGCAAGGCTGCGATCCCGCTACAGCCTGGCGATCAGCCGCCGGAGCGCGTCCTGAAGATCCGGAGGCAGGGCCAAGGCGGCCGACAGGAACTTCGCCGCGTCGGGATCGAGCCAGGCGCCCTGGCTCCTCTGCCCGGTGATCACGTAGAGCACGTCCACCCCGGCTTCGGCGATTCGGGACAGATAGTCCGCCCGAAGCTGGCGCTTGCCGGTTTCGTAGAGGCTCTGCTTGGGGACGTCGGTTCCGACCCGCTCGGCGAACTCCGCCTGCTGAAGCCCGAGCCGCTTCCGTTCCTCCTTGAGCCGTGCCCCGAATGTCATCGCCCGTGCGACCCCCTCAATCGGGCAGATAGCCGAACTGAAGTCCGAGCGAAATCCAAAGTTAGGATAAGCGACGGATTCGCCCGCGGCCGGCGATCCGTCGAGGACCCGCCTGTCCGGCCGGCTGCGCCAATCCGGCGCCCGCCACGATCGAGCTTCCAAGTCGGGCGGGCGGCGGGAGGGCGCTCCGGCCGCGGCGGAAAAGCGCCATGGAGTCCGCGCCGGAGCTTGTTTTTGAAGCAAGACGTGCAAATTGACCCGCCCGCCGGGGCATCCTAGGGCAACCGCAAAACAGGAGAGGGAAAAGATGCGAATCCCCGTCATGGTCGCGGCCGCCCTCGGGCTCGCAATCTCCGGATGCGCGAGCGGTTCCGCCGGGCCCGGAGCCCGGACCGCGGCCGCCGCGGCGCCCGCCGGCCTCCGGATCGACAGCCAATATTATACGCTTCCCAACGGCCTCAAGGTGGTGCTGTCGCGCGACCCGTCGGTGCCGACGGCGACGGTCGGGGTCTATTACGGGATCGGCTTCAGGATCGAGCCGCGCAACCGCACCGGCTTCGCCCACCTGTTCGAGCATCTGCTGTTCCAGGGATCGGAGCATGCCCCCAAGGGCGTGTTCATCGGCTCGATCACCAATGCCGGCGGGGCGATGAACGGATCGACCCGCTTCGACTTCACCAATTATTACGAGGTGGTGCCCTCCAACGCGCTCGACCAGGTGCTGTGGCTGGAAGCGGACCGGATGGCGCGGCCGGTGATCAACCCGGAGGTTCTCGCCAACCAGCAGGGCGTCGTCGCCAACGAAGTCAAGGTCAACGTCATCAACCAGCCCTATGGCGGCTGGCCGTGGCTCGACATGCCCCAGCTCGCCAACGAGAACTGGCACAACGCCCACAATTTCTACGGCGAGCTGGCCGACCTCGAGGCGGCGACGGTCGACGACGCGAAGAAGTTCTTCGGCGATTTCTACCGCCCGAGCAACGCCGTGCTCGTCGTCGCCGGGGACATCGACTATAAGGCGACGCGGGCGATGATCGACCGCTATTTCCGGCCGATCGCGGGCGGCGCCAAGGTGATCTTCCCGGACATCTCCGAGCCGCGCCAGGTGGCGGGCAAGTTCAGGATCAAGCCGGACAAGCTGGCGCCGCGCCCGGCCTACAGCGCCGCCTGGCACGTGCCCGAGCGCAACACGCCCGAATGGTATGCGATGGGCCTCATCGACCAGATCCTGGTTCAGGGGCAGGACAGCCGATTGTTCGAGGAGCTGGTCAGGAAGCGCGGCTTCGCCGGCGGGATCCAGGGCGGCATCAACATCGGCCTCGGCAACATGTACAATTATAACGGGCCGATGCTGTGGACGGTCGGGCTGATCCACGATCCCGGCAAGTCGCACGAGGAGATCACCGCGGCGATCGATTCCGTGATCGAGACTATCCGAACCACTCCGGTGGGAGCCGAGGAGCTGGCGCGGGCCCGGACCAAGATCCGCTCCAACCTCTACAACATCGCCGATCCGGCCACCCGCTTCGGGCTCGTCGACCTGCTCGCGGTCGGGGCGATGTGGGAGAACGACCCGAAATGGGTGAACCGGCTCGAGGCCGGCTTCGACCGGGTCACGCCCGAGCTCATCCAGGCGACGGCGCGCGAATATCTGAGGCCGACCAACCGGTCGATCCTGGTCATCCAGCCGGCGCCGCAGCCGACCGCCAAGACGGGAGCTTCGAAATGATCCGCCGCCTAATCGCAGCGCTCGCCGCCGCCGGCCTCGCCACCGCTCCGGCCGCGGCCCCGGCGCAGGGCTTCCCGAAGACGATGCCCGAGGCGGGCACGCCCAAGCCGTTCACGGTGCCGGCGTCCGAGACGTACAGGCTCGCCAACGGGATGCAGGTGACCCTCATCCCCTACGGCCAGATCCCCAAGGCGACGGTCAGCCTGCACGTCTATGCGGGCGGCCTCAACGAAGGCGAGGACCGCTGGCTGAGCACTCTCACCGCCCAGATGCTTCGCGAAGGCGCGGCCGGGCGAAGCGGAGCCGCGATCGCCGAAGCCGCGGCCGGAATGGGCGGCCAGCTCGGCATCGGCACCAGCCAGCACGAGACCACGCTCGGCCTCAGCGTCCTTTCCGAGCATGCCGACAATGCGATCCGGCTGATCGGCGACGTGGCGAGGCGGCCGGACTTTCCCCAATCCGAGTTCGGGCGGGTTCGGGATTCGCTCCTGCGCAACCTCGCCGTCACCAAGTCGCAGCCGCAGCCGGCCGCGAACGCCGCGCTCGCCGCGGCTTATTACGGCGCCCGCCATCCCTATGGCCGGCTGTTCCCGACCGAGGGCCAGCTCAAGGGCTATACGCTCGAAGAGGCGCGCGCCTTCCATCAGGCGAATTTCGGCGCCCGCCGAGCGCGGCTCTACGTCGCCGGCCGGTTCGACCCGGCGGCGGTCAGGGAAGCCGTCAACCTCGCCTTCGGCGACTGGGCCGCGGGTCCCGAGCGCCTGCGCCTTCCGCCGCAGCCCCAGCCGGGGCCGAGGCTGATCCTCGTCGACCGGCCCGACGCCGCCCAGTCGACGATGCGGATCGCCTTCCCGGCGCCGGTCGCCGGCGATCCGAGCGACCTCCGGTTCCGGGTCACCAACGCGCTTCTCGGAGGCGCCTTCAACTCGCGCATCACCACCAACATCCGCGAGAAAAGGGGCTACACCTATTCGCCGGGCTCGGGCGTCACCTGGAATCCGGGCGAGGCGATGTGGGCGTTCAACGCCGACGTCACCACCGACGTCACCGGCCCGGCGCTCAAGGAGGTGATCGGCGAGATCAGGCGCCTGCAGACCGAGCCGCCGACTGCGACCGAGGCGGCGGGGATGCGCACTTACATGGCCGGAATCTTCGTCCTCCAGAACGCCAGCCCGGCCGGCCTGATCAACTCGATCGCGAACCGCGATTTCCACGGCCTGCCGTCCAACTGGCTCGAAAGCTACATCCCCGGAGTGCTCGCCGTCGACGCTCCGGCGATGCGGGAGATCGCCGCCCGCCAGCTGCCGCTCGAGCGGATGACGATCGTCGTCGTCGGCGACCTCGCCAAGGTCGAGCCCCAGCTCAAGGCGCTTCCGGAGCTCCAAGGGGTGAAGTTCGAGCGGGTGAAGCCCTTCTGAGCGGGACGATCGCTTCACCGTCATTGCGAGCGTAGCGAAGCAATCCAGAGCCGCCCCTGAGGCCCGCTGGATCGCTTCGTCGCTTCGCTCCTCGCAACGACGAGGCCGGGGTCGTCCGATCGTCCCT
Source organism: Allosphingosinicella sp. (assembly GCA_036386795.1). Lineage (GTDB taxonomy): Bacteria > Pseudomonadota > Alphaproteobacteria > Sphingomonadales > Sphingomonadaceae > Allosphingosinicella. The sequence goes on along the minus strand of DASVUZ010000032.1, from coordinate 25,432 downwards.
CGGGATATACTCAGTCCATGTGCTTCAGGCCGACCCTGAGATAATCCCAGCCCGTCACCAGGGTGAGCGTCGCTGCGGCCCACAGGCTTCCGAGGCCGACCCAGTGGACCCATGGCCATTGCGGCACCGCGGCGCCGAGGATGAGGGCTCCGAGAGCGATCAGCTGGAAGGCCGTCTTCCACTTGGCGAGCCGGCTGACCGGGAGCGAGACCTGTAGGCCGGCGAGGAACTCGCGAAGGCCCGAGACGGCGATCTCGCGAAGGAGGATGATCAGGGCCGGGACGATGTGGAAGCCGTGGATCACAGGCTCGGCGTGCGGCTGGCGGCTCGAAACGAGCATGACGAGCACGCCCACCACCATGATCTTGTCGGCGATCGGATCGAGGAAGATTCCGAGCCTCGACACCGTCCCCTGCGCGCGGGCGAGATAGCCGTCGAAATAATCGGTGATCGCGACCAGGCAGTAGAGCGCGAACGTCACCGCATAATCGTACCAGCCCGGTTTCCACAGAAGGAACACCAGCAGCGGCACCGCGAAGATGCGCGACAAGGTGAGGATGTTGGGCAGGGTCAGCATCGGCTCGGCTGCATGCCTTAGCGGGTCGGCGGGCGGCTGTGAACGTCCCCGTCATCCCGCCGAAGCCGGCGCCCGGGAACGCGGGCGCGAGCGAATATTCCGGCCGCCCGCTTCCGTCATCCCGGGGAGGCCGGGACCCGGGAACTCGAACGAGGGAGGCTATTGTCCCGCGTCGGTGTTCCTGGGTCCCGGCTTGCGCCGGGATGACGTTGCTGGGAACGCCGGCCGCCGCCTCGATGCTGCGCAGCATGCCGTGCTCAACGTTTGACCCGAGCGCCATTGCGTCTATGACCGCCTGCGCATGACCGTTCAGCCCCCCGCCGCCCGCGCCTGAGGCCAGTGCAGGATTCGATGCATCTCCTGTCGAAGCGGCGCTTCCTGCCGCTGTTCGTCACCCAGTTCCTAGGGGCGTTCAACGACAATCTCTACAAGTCGGCGATGGTGATCCTGGTCACCTACGCAATCTATTCCGATCCGACCAAGGAGGCGACGTTCAACGCCGTCGCCGGGGCGCTTTTCATCCTGCCGTTCTTCCTGTTCTCGGCGCTCGCCGGCCAGCTCGCCGACGGCGGAGACAAGGCGCGGATCATCCGGATCGTCAAGACCGCCGAGATCCTCATCATGGTCGGAGGAGCGATCGGCCTCCTCCTCCACAGCATCCCGCTCCTGCTCGCCGGGCTGTTCGCGATGGGCATTCACTCCAGCTTCTTCGGCCCGATCAAATATGCGATCCTGCCGCAGCATTTGCGAAGCGACGAAGTGCTCGCCGGCACCGGCCTCGTCGAGGCCGGGACCTATATCGCCATCCTTCTGGGCACGATCGTGGGCGGGCTGCTCGGAGCGAACCATGCCCATGTCGCCGCCGCCGGAGTGCTTCTGGTCGCGGTCGCAGGCTGGTTCGCGGGGCGCCAGGTGCCGCCGGCGCCGCCGGAAGCGGACGCTCCGCCCGCCGTGATGGACTGGCACATCATCCGGGCCTCGATCCGACTGGTCAGCGCCACCCTTCACATCCCGCGCCTGTTCCTCGCCATCGTGTGCATCAGCTTCTTCTGGATGATGGGCGCGATCCTCGCCGCGCAATTCCCGCCCTTGGTCAAGAACGTCTTCCATGCCAACGAACAGGTGGCGACGCTCTTCCTCGCCATCTTCTCGGTCGGAGTCGGGCTCGGCTCGGTACTGATCAACCGGCTCCTGAAGGGCCGGGTGCTGGCCATCTATTCGCCGGCCTCGGCGATCGCGATGGGCCTGTTCATCTGCCACCTCTATTACAACACGCTCGGCTGGCCGGCGCAGGGACCCGAGCTGCTCGACCTGAAGAGCTTCATCCAAATCGGCCAGGCCGAATGGGTGATGTTCGACCTGTTCGGGGTCGCGGTTTCGGGCGGAATGTTCGTGGTCCCGCTCTACGCCTTCCTCACCACCACAGTCCCCAAGTCCGAGACGGCCCGGACGGTGGCGGCCAACAACATCGTCAATTCGGGCGGGATGGTGCTCGCGGCCCTGATCCTCACCGGCCTCGTCCAATTGGGCGTGTCGATCGAGGAGACGCTTTTGCTGGTCGCGGTATCGAGCCTCATCTCCGCCTGGCTGGCCTGGAAGCTCCACAAGGCCTGCGACTAACGGCCGTCATTGCGAGCGAAGCGAAGCAATCCAGAGCCGCGACCCTTCCCACCGCCGAAGCTGGATTGCTTCGTCGCTGCGCTCCTCGCAATGACGGCGGATCAGGCCTGCCCTTTCGCTCATCCTGAGTAGGGGCTGAGCCTGGCGAAGACCCGTATCGAAGGACGGGATCAGGCTAAAAAAGCCGAGAAGAAGACCAGCCCGCCGGCGAAGGTGAGCAGGAAGAGCCGGACGTCTTCGGAGGCGGGAATCAGGCGGTCCATGGCCCGGGGTTAACGTGCTCTTTACCACGCGGGCAAGGGCTCGAGCCGGCCTCGAAAGCCGCTGTCCCGCCCCGGCACATCGGCCCCGCCAGACCTTCCGACGCGGCGGGACTCGCGCAGCGCCGCCGCCCTCCTCTATAGCCGGGTGATGGCCGGCGAAGCACAGGTCCCCAACGTCGACCAGGCGCTCGCCGCCTCGGTCCGCGACCCGCGGCTGATGGAGGCGGGACTGGCGCTGGTCGAGGGCCGGCTCGCCGTCGCCGAGCGGCTGCTCCGCCCGCACCTCAAGGAGAAGCCGACCGACATCGCGGCGATCCGGATGATGGCCGAGCTGGCCGGGCGGCTCGGCCGCTACGGCGATTCCGAGAATTTGCTGAGGCGGGCGCTGGAGCTCGCGCCCGGATTCACCGCCGCCCGGGCCAATCTCGCCACCGTGCTCTACCGCCAGAACCGGCCCGCCGAGGCGATCGAGATTCTCGACTCCCTGCTCGACGGCGAGCCGGACAACCCCGCCCACCAGAATCTGAAAGCCGCGGCGCTCGGCCGGATCGGCGGCTATGAGGAGGCGATCGCCCTCTACGCCGAAGTCCTCGGCCGCTTCCCGGCTCAGCCCAGGGTGTGGATGAGCTACGGCCACGTCCTCAAGACGGTCGGCCGCCAGGGCGACAGCATCGCCGCCTACCGCCGGGCGATCGCGGCGGCGCCGGCGCTGGGCGAGGCCTGGTGGAGCCTGGCCAACCTCAAGACCGTGAAGCTCGGCGCGGGCGACGTCGCGGCCATGGAAGCCGCGCTGGAGTCGCCGGCCCTGTCGGACGAGGACCGCTTCCACCTCCATTTCGCGCTCGGCAAGGCGCTCGAGGACGAGGGCGAGGACGAGCGCGCCTTCGGCCATTATTCGAAGGGCAACCGGCTTCGCCGTTCGGCGATCGACTACGATCCCGAGGAAACCGACCGCCACGTCGATCGAAGCATCGCCCTGTTCACGCCCGCCTTCCTCGCCGCCCGGCAGGGCTCGGGCTGCGCGGCCCGCGACCCGATCTTCATCCTCGGAATGCCGCGCGCCGGCTCGACCCTGATCGAGCAGATCCTCGCCAGCCATTCGCTGGTCGAGGGCACCCAGGAGCTGCCGGACATCCCCGCTTTGGCGCGGCGCCTGGGAGGTCGAAAGCTCAAGTCCGACGAAACCGCCTATCCCGAAAGCCTCGCTCCGCTTTCGGCCTCGGAGCTGGAGGCGCTCGGCGACGACTATCTCGAGCGGACCCGGATCCAGCGCAGGAGCGGTCGGCCCTTCTTCATCGACAAGATGCCCAACAACTGGGCCCATGTCGGCTTCATCCACCTGATCCTGCCCAACGCGAAGATCGTCGACGCCCGCCGCCATCCGCTCGCCTGCACCTTCTCCAACTTCAAGCAGCATTTCGCCCGGGGGCAGAATTTCAGCTACGATCTCGCGGAGCTCGGGCTTTACTATCGAGCCTATGTCCGGCTGATGGCCCATTTCGACCGCGTGCTTCCGGGCCGGGTCCACCGAATCTTCTACGAGCGCATCGTCGAGGATCCCGAAGGCGAGGTGCGCCGGCTGCTCGATTATCTGGAGCTTCCGTTCGAGCCCGAATGCCTGCGCTTCTACGAGAACCAGCGGGCGGTGAGGACGGCGAGCTCGGAGCAGGTGCGGCGGCCGATCAACCGCGAGGGGCTCGACCGGTGGCGCGCCTTCGAGCCGTGGCTGGGGCCGGTGAAGGCGGCGCTCGGCCCGGCGCTCGAGGATTATCCGCAACCCTGACCGGGCTTCAGATGATCGGGTGGCGCTCCCAGTTCGGCTTGTCGGCGCGCTTGCACAAGGTGGCGTTGAGGCCCCTCACGGCGTCGCTTCCGGTGCGCTCGCACAGGAAGGGGAAGACGGCGTGGACGAGGCAGCCGAGACCCCCGGCGATCATCCTGAGCCCGAAGCCGGCGGCCACTCCGAAATGCTGGGTATAGCTCTCGCCCGCCTCGCGAGGATGCCTGGTGAAGGGATTGTCGGCCATTGCGACCCTTTATCGCGGCGAGCGCCGCCGTTCCAGTGAATAGCAATCCGCCGCGCCGGCGAGCCTGGCTTGCCTCCCGCTCCCCGGCGACCCTACATCGGTCGAAACGACAGGAGCCTTTCATGCCCGAAGCCTATATCGTCGCCGCCGCCCGCACCGCCGGCGGGCGCAGGGGCGGAGCCCTCAGGGACTGGCACCCGGCCGACATGGCCGCCGAGGTGCTCGACGCCCTGATCGAGCGCTCCGGCCTCGACCCCGCTAGCGTCGAGGACGTGATCATGGGCTGTGTCGGCCAGGCCGGCGAGCAGGCCTTCCATGTCGGCCGCAACGCCGTCCTCGCCTCCTCGCTTCCGACCTCGGTCCCGGCGGTCACCATCGACCGCCAGTGCGGATCCTCGCAGCAGGCGGTCCAGTTCGCCGCGCAGGCGGTGATGAGCGGCACCCAGGACGTCGTCATCGCCGCCGGGGTCGAATCGATGAGCCGGGTGCCGATGGGCCTCCCGGTCACGCTGCCGATGCAGCACGGGATCGGCACCGGCCCCTTCTCCAAGCGGATCCAGGATCGGTTCGGAGTGCCGATGTTCAGCCAGTTCGTCGGCGCCGAGATGATCGCCGAGAAATATCAGTTCCGGAAGGAGGAGCTCGATTCCTTCGCGCTGGACAGCCACCGCAAGGCCGCCCGGGCGACCGAAGCCGGCGCGTTCGACGAGGAGATCGTGCCGTTGAAGGTGCTCGATGCCGAGGGCAGCGAGACCCTCCACTCGAAGGACGAGGGCATTCGCTACGACGCCACGCTCGACTCCATCGCCTCGGTGAAGCTGCTCAAGGAAGGCGGCAAGATCAGCGCCGCCAATGCCAGCCAGATCTGCGACGGAGCCTCGGGCGTGGTCGTGGTCAGCGAGCGCGCGCTGAAGGCCCACGGCCTCACTCCGCTCGCCCGGATCGTCAACCTGACGGTCACCGGCGGCGACCCGGTGATCATGCTCGAAGAAGTGATCCCAGCCACCCGAAGGGCGCTGGAGCGGAGCGGAATGCGCATCGCCGACATCGACCTCTACGAAGTCAACGAGGCCTTCGCGCCGGTCCCCCTCGCCTGGCTCCGCGAGGTCGGCGCCGATCCGGCGAGGCTCAACGTCAACGGCGGCGCCATCGCTCTCGGCCACCCGCTCGGAGCCTCGGGCACCAAGCTGATGACCACCCTCGTCCACGCCCTCAGGGCGCAGGGCAAGCGCTACGGCCTCCAGACGATGTGCGAGGGCGGCGGCCTCGCCAACGTGACGATCGTCGAGGCGCTCTAGCTCAGCGGCCCCTGCACACGCGCACGCCGCGCTCGGAAGCGCAGCGCTCCGGCTCGTCGACGGCTTCGGCGACCCAGCGGGCGCCGCCGTCCCTCGCGGACGCCCATTCGTAGGGATAGGAGCGGTCATAATCGTAATAGGGCCGGCCGCCGTTCAGCCGAACCTCTCCGCCGCCGCCCGCGAAGAAGCCGTTGCCGTGCGGGTCGACCGCCTCGAAATCCTCGACGGAGGCGATCCCGCCATAGGCTCCCTCGAAGCGGTCGCCGCCGCGGTCGAAGCGGCGATGATGGCGGCCGGGGCCCGGGCGGACGCCGTGATGGCGGCCGAAGCCCTTGCCCTTGAGCCAGCTTCCCGAGACGGTCGGCGCGGCGCCGCTCGGGCGGCCCGGCAGGCTCCCGGACTGGGCCAGGGCCGAGCCGCTCAGGGCCGCGGCGCCGCCCGCAATCAGAAGGAACGAGATGATGCGCATCGGCGCCTCCCTGTTCGCCGGCGCGAAGCCCGCGCCGCCGCTCCCAGCATAATCGACTTGCGCAGCCGGGAACAGGCCGGCGCCCCGATTCGGGACGGCCCTCAGCGCTCCGCCTGCCGATCCCTCAAGGTCTCCTCGATCCGCCGCGGGCGGTCGAGATAGAGGGCCTCTTCGCGCCCCGCCGGGTCGACGAAGCGGACCGCGACGCTGGCGTCGATCCCGGCGGCCCGAAGCGGCATCGCGAAGCTCCTCGCGACATCGCGCATCGCCGCGTTGCGGGCGAGCTGCATCGCCGCCGGCTCGCGGGCCTGGCGCATCAATTCGTCCTGGGCGGACTGGCGGTTGGCCCGGTCGAGCGTCTTCTCGGAGCCGGCCAGGGCCATGACCATGCCGCCGTCGGAATATTCCTGGACCTGGTTGAGGTCGATGTCGGGGCCGGACAGCTCGAGCGGCGGAAGGGTCACGGAGAGCGTTCGGCTGGCTTCGTCCCAGGCGAGGCTGGAGCGCTTCAGCCGGGCGAGGTCGATTCCGTAGCGAACGGTGCCGGGCAGGATCAGGGTTTTGCGCGCGGTGAGGCCGAGATGGCTCTCGCTGGCGCTCACCACGGCGACGAAGCGAGCTCCGAACGGAACCAGCCGGCCCTGGTCGCGAACCGACAGCAAGGCGGCGGTGGCGATGGCCTGGGGATCGGGCCGGCTCGAGGCGGTCGAAGGGCGCAGCGCGTAGCCGAGCGCGAGGCCGAGCAGCAGCAGCCCGAGCGCCGGAAGCAGCAGGCGCGGGCTCAGCCGGCGAGGGTCCAACTTTCGCCCTCCCGCCGGACTTGGCCGCTCCGCTCGAGATCGATCAGGTGGGCGAGCACCGATCGGCCGGCGGCGGGAAACAGGCGCGGATCGATTCCGGCATACATCTGCTCGACCATCGCCTCGACCCTGCCCTCGCCGCGCTCGAGCTGGCCGACGATCTGGCGCTCGCGCATGTGCCGGTGGACGAGCAGGCGGCGGACATGGCCCTTCGGATCCTCGACCGCGGGGCCGTGGGCCGGATAGTAAATGAGGTCGTCGCGGGCGAGCAGCTTGTCGAGGCTCCGGCGATAGTCCGCCATGTCGCCGTCCGGCGGTGCGACCACCGTCGTCGACCAGCCCATGACATGATCGCCGGTGAACAGCGCCCGCTCCTCCGCCAGAGCGACGCAGAGATGGTTGGAGGTATGGCCGGGCGTGGCCACCGCCTCGAGCGTCCAGCCGTCCGCGGCGAGCCGCTCGCCGTCGGCCAGGATCCGGTCCGGCCGGTAGTCGAAGTCGAACGATTCGTCGGCCCGCGGCCCGGAATCGTCGAGGCCGAGCGGAGCGCAGCCGGCGATCGGAGCCCCGGTGGCGGCCTTGAGCGGCCGGCTCGCCGGGCTGTGATCGCGGTGGGTATGGGTGCACAGGATCGCCGCGACCCGCTCGCCGTCGAGCGCCGCGAGAAGCGCCTCGACATGCTCGGGCAAATCGGGGCCGGGATCGATCACCGCCACCTCGCCGCTTCCGACGATATAGGTCTGGGTGCCGGTATAGGTGAAGGGCGAGGGATTGGGCGCAAGCACCCGGCGCACCCGGGGCCCAAGCCTTTCCACCCTGCCGCTCTCCGCCATGGCGCCGATGTGGCACCGGCGGCGGCGAAAACCAAGCGGGCAAGCCTTTCTGGCATCGTCATTGCGACCCCCGGCGAAGGCCGGGGGAAGCAATCAGTCACGAGCGTGTGAGCAAGCGCCGATGGCTGGATTGCCGAGTCGCTGCCGCGGAGCGGCAGTTTATCCTGAGCGCCGCCGCAGGCGGCGTCGAAGGGCTCCTCGCAAAGACGGCACGGGCAAGAGAAAGGGCGGGGGCTTGGGGTCCCCCGCCCTTCCCCCGAGTCGCGCCTGCCCTCAGCGGGCGCTGCGGGCCCGGTCGATCGCGGAACGCAAGGCCGTCTCGATCCTCGCCTTCTGCTCGTCGCTGAGTTCGTCGTTGGAATTGATCCGGGCGAGCGCCTTCTCGAGGCGGTCGGCGGTGGCGGCGCTGGGCGCGCCCTTGGTGCAGATGACGACCTTGGTCTTCCTGTCGTCGCTTCCGCCGGTCTCGTCGACGATCTTCTCCCCGCCTTCGCAGCCGACCAGCCTGCCGCCGTGAAGCTCGAAATGGCGGATCCGCTCGCCCGGGCCGCGGGCATGGGGCTCGCCGCCCTCGCGGACGATCTTGAACCGCCGGACCCGGTCGCCCTTGCCCTTGCCGTGATGCTCGCCATGGCCGTCGCGCATGATGATCACCCGCTCGCCCTTCTTGCCGTCGCCGTCGCCATCCGGATGGGGGTGGGCGAGAGCGGCGCCGGCCGCGCCCGCGAGCAGGACCGAGGCCACGGCCGCGAGGCCGAGTTTCCGATCGAGGTTCATTGGCTAATCTCCCGTTACCAGCGTCTGGATGTTGGTGTCGAAGACGGCCTCGCCGCCGCCGCCGCCCTGGCCGCGGTCGACCCGGAACCTGAGCTTCTGCCCGGCGGCGACCGCCTCGGCGACCGCTCGATGAAGCTCGGCGGCCTCGTCGGCGCTCAGCCGCTCGCCGACCACATAGAGCCGCCCGGTGGAGATCCGGACGATCCGGGCCTCGCCGACATCGTGGCGATGGACGTCGTGGCGGGTCGACTCGACGAAGGTGAGGCCTCTCGGCGCCGTCGCCGCCCGAGGCAGGTGGCGAAGAATGCTGGTCATCGAGGAGAGGGTCGATGAGACCGGCGCCTTCACGGAGGCGAAGCTCATCGGCTCCGAGGTCAGCCGCGCCGCAACCGCCTTCGTGGCCGCCCTCGCCTGCTTGCGCGCGCCGGCGGCGACGGCCCGAGCCGGCTCGGCGGCGGCGGCGAACCGGGCCGGGGCGGCGGCCGGAGCCGCGGGGCTCGCCTGCGCGTAGCTTGCCGCGACCTCGGCGGCCGGCGGCGCCGCTCCGCTTCCGAGCGCGAGTCCGGCGGCGGCGAAGGCGGCCAGCGCCCCCAGGCCTCCGGTGGAGCGCAAGCGGCTGCCGCGATGGCTTCGCATCATGCGCAGCCGGCGCTTCAGCTCGCCGGCCGGGTTGAGGGCGCAGGCCGCGATCAGCCCGGGCCGGCTCGCCGACTTGACCAGGGCCCGGGCGTAATCGCAGCGCTCCTCGAGCGTCGCGGCGCGGGCCACGGCGGCGTCGCAGGCCAGCTCCTGGTCGCTTCTGAAGGCTCGGAACGCCGCCCAGGCCACCGGATTGAACCAGAAGACGGCGAGAACCAGCATGGCGACCAGGTTCCACCAGATATCGCCGCGCTTGTGGTGGACGAGCTCATGCTCGAGCGCGAGCCGTCGCTCGACCGGATTGTAGCGGCGCGAGAAGTCGCCGGGCAGGACGATCCGCCGCTCGATCACGCCGAGCGCGAGGGGACCGTCGACCGAGTCGCTGATCCAGGTGCGGATGCCGCCGAACAAAGGGGGCCGCGCAGGGCGGGAAGTTTCCCTTATGCGGCCCAGGAAGGCCCGATAGGCGAGCCATTGCAAGATGAGGAAGATGACCGCACCCCCGGCCCACAATGCGAGCATGAAGGGCACCCACTGCCCGGGTCCGGCGTCAGCCGGCAGGGGTGCGGCCATTTCCGCCGCCGTCGGGATGAAGGTTACGACGGGCGGAAAATAGAGGTCCGGCGCCAGCTGCGGCAGCGGCGGAAGGACCAGTCGAAGCGCCGGCACGGCCCACAGCGCGTAGGCCCAGCCGGCGCCGAAGCTGCGGGCGACCGGTCCCCGAAGGGCGAGCACCATCAGCATCAGAAGGGTGACCGCGACGGCCGTCTCGATCAGCCACGCGATCATGACTTGAGCGCCTTGAGGAGCGTTTCGATCTCGGCGATGTCGGCCGGGCTCAGCTTGTCGCGGGCGGCGAGCTGGGCGACCAGAGCCGGCACCCTGCCCCCGAACATCCGGTCGATCAGCCGGCCCGATTCCTCGGCGACATAATCCTCGCGGCGGATGGCGGGCCGATACAGATAGCGGCGGCCCTCCTCCTCATGGGTGAGCACGCCCTTGGCGAGAAGCCGCGACAGCATGGTCTTGACGGTGGCGAGGCTCCAGCCCCGGTCTTCCGGCACCCTTGCGGCGACGTCGGCGGCCGTCAGCGGCGCCTCGTCCCAGAGCACCTCCATCACCGCATATTCGCCTTCGGCGATTCTCTCCACGGCTCATCCCTCCCTGTCGATTACACGTGTAATCACCCCGCCGGACTGAACGGCCGATGAATGGCACGGCAATGTAACGGGTGCTGTCGGGCCGCTTTACAATAAGCAAGAACCGTTAATTCGCGTTCACCATCGCAAGGCGCGCAATTCCGCCAACGGCGCCCTTTGGCACGGAGCATGTATCCTGATCCGCGTCCACACGCTTCCACGCGAACAGGGGCGGACGAGCGGTCTTTCTGGTCCCGCCGTCCGCCCCTTTCCTTATTCGGCGCAGCCGCCGTCCCGGCGGAGGCCGGGATCTCGGGGAGATCCACCGAGACTTCTTGTCCTTTGGTCCCAGCTTGCGGCGGGATGACGGCAGCTACCAGATCCGCACTCTTTTCTCCGGCGGGAGATAGAGGGCGCCGTCCTTGACCTTGAAGGCTTCGTACCAGGCGTCGAAATTGCGCACCGTGTTCGACCGCAGGTGGCTGGGGGTGTGAACGCCCGCCTTGAGCTGCTGCTGAAGCAGCGGCTCGCGATACTTGGCGCGCCAGACCTGGGCGAAGCCCAGGAAGAAGCGCTGGTCGCCGGTGAAGCCTCCGATCACGGGCGCGGGCTTGCCGCCCAGCGCGATCTTGTAGGCGTCATAGGCGATCGCCAGCCCCGCGAGATCGGCGATATTCTCGCCCAGGGTCTGCTCGCCATTGACCCTGAACCCCGGCAGCGGCTCATATTCGCTGAACTGCGCGGCGAGCGGCGCGGCCAATTGCTTGAACCGCTCGACGTCGGCCGGAGTCCACCAGTCCGCCAGCTTGCCCGAGGCGTCGAACTTGCGGCCCTGATCGTCGAAATGATGGCTGATCTCATGGCCGATGCCGATTCCGATGCCGCCGTAATTGACGGCGTCGTCGGCATTGGGGTCGAAGAAGGGCGGCTGGAGGTGGGCGGCGGGGAAGACGATCTGGTTCAGGCTCGGATTGGCGTAGGCGTTGACCGTCTGCGGGCTCATGAACCATTCGTTCCGGTCCACCGGCCGGCCGAGCTTCGCCAGGTCGGTCCGGTAGTTGAAGCTCGCGGCCCGCCGCAGGTTGCCGAAAGCGTCGCCGCGGACGATCTCGAGCGGCGCGTAGTCGATCCACTTGTCCGGATAGCCGATCATCGGGTTGAAGGCGGCGAGCTTGGCCCGGGCCTTGACCTTGGTTTCGGGAGCCATCCAGGCCAGGGCGGCGAGCCTTTTGTCCATCGCCGCGATGAGGTTGCGCACCAGCCGGTCCGCCTTGGCCTTGGCCTCGGCCGGGAAGTAGCGCTCGACGTAGAGCTGCCCCACCCCTTCGCCGACGGCGCCGTTGGCCGAGTTGAGAGCCCGCTTCCACCGCTCCTGGAGCTGGGGCGTTCCCGCCAGCGTCTTGCCGTAGAAATCGAAATTGGTGTCGACGAACGCTTTCGGAAGAACGCTCGAATAACGCTGGACGGTTCGAAGCCTCAGATAGTCCTGCCAGGTCTCCAGCGGTTCCGAGGCGACGAGGGCGGCGGTGCCGGCGAGAGCGCTCGGCTGGCCGACGTTGAGGGTCGCCTGCCCGGCCAGGCCCGCCTCGCGGAGGAACCTGGCCCAGTCGAGGCCCGGCGCCGCGGCCGCGAGATCGGCCGGCGTCGTCGGATTGTACCTCTTCTCGACCTGCCGCAGCTCGAGCGTGCTCCAGTGCGCCTTGGCGAGCTTCTTCTCCAGCTCGAAGACGCGCTTTGCCCTCGCCTCCGGCTCAGTCAGGCCGGCGAGTCGGAGCATGTTGCCGGCATAATCCTGATATCTGGCCCTCACCTCGGCGAAGCGCGGGTTGGTCTCGTCGAGATAGAAGTCGCGATTGGGCAGTCCGAGCCCACCCTGGTTCAGGTTGACCAGATAGCGGCTGCTGTCGCGCAGGTCGGTGCCGACGTTCACCGAAACCGGCGAGGGAATGTTGCTCGACTGGGCCTTGGCGAACAAAGCGGCGAGATCGGCCTTGTCCCTGGCGGCGGCGATCGAGTCCAGATCCGCCTTCAGCGGCGCGGTCCCGCTCGCCTCGATCGCGGCCTCGTCCATGAAGCTCGAATAATAGTCGCCGACCTTCTGCCTGACGCTGCCCTTCGGCGCCGCCGCCTTGGCGGCCTCCTCGAGGACGGTTCGGACCTGCTCATCCACCCGGTCCTGGAGGACGGAGAAGCTGCTCAAGGCCGGCTTGTCGGCCGGGATGGGCGTGTTCCGGTCCCAATTGCCGTTCGCGTAGAGGAAGAAGCTGTCGCCGGGATTGGCGGTTCGGTCGATCGCGCTCGTGTCGAAATGCCAGGCGCGGTCCGCCGACCATCCCGGAGCCGTCGCCGCGGCGAGCGCCACTGCCGCCACCGCGAACCTGAACCTGAGCTTCACCATCGACCGCCCTTCCCTGCTAACGACTACAAGCGTAGTCAACGCTTGCGCGAGCGGCAACCCTAATGCGCCAGGCGGCCGACGGCGAGACGACACGCGGCGGAAAAGCAATTGCGGACAAGGCGATGGATGCGATCCGCAGCTCAGGCGGCGGCGGCGGCACCGCTCCGAAGCGCCTCGGCGGTGGCGTTGTCGGCCGGCAGGAACGTCTCGATGGCGAGCTCCGAAAGCGTGATGTCGAGCGGTGTCCCGAAGACCGTCGTCATGCTGAGGAAGGAGAGAAGTCGGTCGCCCGATCGGACCTTCAGAAGCACGGCGACGTCGGACGGACCGCCTTCGTGGCGCGCGGTACCGCCCGGATAGGCCCGAAGCTCGTCGAGAAGGGCGGCCAGCGTTCCGTCGCCGGTCAGGTCGATCTGCTCCTCGAGACGGCGGAAGACATGGGCTCGCCACTGCGGGAGATTCTCGATTCGCGGCGCCAGGCCTTCCGGGTGGAGGCTGAGGCGAAGCACGTTGAGCGGCGGCTCGAGCAGGTGCGGCGCGACGTCCGCCAGGAACGGCGCGACTCCGGCATTGGCGGCGACCAGCTGCCAGTGCAGATCGATGGCCAGCGCCGGCCAGGGCTCGTAGGCGGCGAGCACCTTGTCGACCGCCTGGCGGGCCCCGGTCAGCGCCGGATCGTCGAGCGTCCGCTCCGGCAAGGCGGGGGCGAAGCCGCCGGCGACGAGGAGTGCGTTGCGCTCCCGCGCCGGCAGCCTCAGCCGTTCGGCCAGCCTGAGCAGCATGGCCCGGCTCGGCCGCGACCTTCCGGTCTCGATGAAGCTCAGGTGGCGCGCGGAAATCTCCGCGTCGAGCGCGAGGTCGAGCTGGCTGAGTCGGCGGCGGCCCCGCCAGGCGCGGATCCGGTCGCCGACATGGGCGTGGGCTTGAGTGGCCATGGCCCTGCCTAGCCCGGGTCGGGCGCGAATCCCATTACCTGCGAGGTAATCGACAGCATGACCTTGAGCGGCGGATGAAGCGCCATCGTTCAGATGAAAGGATCGATCATGGCTTCGACCACATTCCTCCGCCGAATCCTCGCCCTCGACTCGGCGAGCTGCGCCTTGCTCGGCGGGCTCCTGACGCTCGACAGCGCGGCGCTCTCGCCTTTGCTAGGCCTCGGCGAGCGGCTGCTACTGGGCGCCGGCCTGCTGCTCCTGCCGGTGGCCGCCTTCATCGGCTGGCTGGCGTCGCGGCCGAACCCGCCCAGCCTGCTCGTCTGGCTGGTCATCGTCGGCAACGCCGCCTGGACGGCGGAGAGCTTCCTGCTGATCGCCATGGAAGGCGGCCGCATCACTCCGCTCGGAACCGCCTTCGTCGCCGGCCAGGCGGCCGCGGTGCTGGTGGTGGCGCTGCTCGAATATGCCGGCCTGCGCCGGATCCGGGCGGCGGCGGCCTAGATCCGTTCGGGCTGAGCCTGTCGAAGCCCTTCCCTTCCTCTTCAGCGCGAAGAAGAAGGCCCTTCGACAGGCTCAGGGCGAACGGTGGTGGGCCTACGCCCTGGCCCGGGCTTACGCCTTCGCCACCTGCTTCTCGTCCAGAAGCTGCTGGAGCTCGCCGGCCTCGTACATCTCCATCATGATGTCGGAGCCGCCGACGAACTCGCCCTTCACGTAGAGCTGCGGCACGGTCGGCCAGTCCGAATAATCCTTGATGCCCTGGCGGATCTCCGGGTCCTGGAGGACGTCGACCGTCTCGAAGCCCACTCCGAGATGGTCGAGGATGGCGACGGCTCGGCTCGAGAAGCCGCATTGCGGGAAGAGCGCGGTGCCCTTCATGAACAGGACGACGTCGTTATTGCCGACGATCTCGTCGATTCGGGCCTTGGTGTCGGACATTCTACAATTCCTCAGTCGGGAGTCGCGGTTGAGAGCTGGAGCGCGTGCAAGAGCCCGCCCATCCGGCCTCCGAGCGCCTCGTAGACCCGCTGGTGCTGGCGAACTCGCGGCATTCCGCGGAAGCTTTCGGCGACCACCCGGGCGGCATAATGATCGCCGTCGCCGGCGAGATCGGTGATCTCGACCCGGGCGTCGGGAATGCCCTCGCGGATCAAGGCCTCGATCTCGTCCGCGGCCATCGCCATCAGCCCTGCGACTCCATCAGCTGGCGCCGGGCCTCGACCGTCTTGTGGTCGAGCGTCTCGCGGATCCTGGCCTCGTCGCATTCGACCCCGGCGGACGTCAGGTCGCCGAGGACCTTGCGGATGACGTCCTCGTCGCCGGCTTCCTCGAAATCGGCTCGGATGACGTCGCTCGCATAGGCGTCGGCCTCCGCCTGGCTCAGGCCCATCAGGTTCGCCGCCCACTGGCCGAGCAGCCGGTTGCGCCGGGCCACGATCCGGAACTGCATGTCCTGGTCGCGGGCATATTTGGTCTCGAAGGCCCGTTCGCGATCGTCGAAAGTCGTCATGGCGCTCCCTTGCACTGCTTTCGAGTCAGATAGGCCCGGCGCGGGGGAGGTGCAACGGCGCTGGTCGTCATCCCGGGGAAAGCCGGGACCTCGGGGAGACCCGCCGAGACTTCTCGGCCTGAGGTCCCGGCTTTCGCCGGGATGACGGGACAGGCGGCCCCCCTCACCCCATCGTCACCACCAGCTTCCCGACCGCCTTCCTCGCCGCCATGTGGGCGATCGCCTCGCCGCCCTGCTCGAGCGGCCAGGTGCGGCTGACCTTGGGGGCGATCCTGCCTTCGCGCCACAGCCGGAACAGGGTCTCGACATGCGCCGCATTGGCCTTCGGGTCGCGCGCCGCGAAGGCGCCCCAGAAGACCCCGCGAACGTCGCAGCTCTTGAGCAAGGTGAGGTTGAGCGGAAGCCTGGGGATCCCGGCCGGGAAGCCGACGACGAGATAGCGCCCCTCCCAGGCGATCGAGCGAAGCGCCGGCTCGGCATAGTCGCCGCCGACCGGATCGTAGATCAGGTCCGCCCCGCCGGGCCCGACCGCCTCCTTGAACATCTGGCCGAGCGCCTTCGACCCGTCCTTGTCGAACGGCCCCGGCGGGTAGACGATCGCGAGATCCGCCCCGGCCCGCCGGGCGACCTCGGCTTTCTCCTCGGAGGACACGGCGGCGACGACCCGGGCGCCATAAGCCTTGCCGAGCTCGACCGCCGCCAGGCCCACTCCGCCGGCGGCGCCGAGGACGAGCAGGGTCTCGCCCGGCTTCAGCCGTCCGCGGTCGAGCAGGGCGTGGATCGAGGTCGCGTAGGTGAGGATCAGCGCCGATCCCTCCTCGAAGCTGCGCTCCGGCGGCAGCGGCACAGCCTGGGCGGTCGAGATCAGCACCTTCTCCTGGAGCCCGCCATGGCCGATCATCGCGATCAGCCGGTCGCCCTCGCTCCAGCCCTGGGCCCCCTCGCCCACCGCCTCGACCGTCCCGGCGACCTCGCCGCCCGGAGCGAAGGGCCTCGGCGGCTTGAACTGATATTTGTCCTCGATGATCAGGACGTCGGGATAGTTGATCGCGCAGGCCCGAACCCGGACCAGCAGCTGGCCGGGGCCGGGCTCGGGATCGGGCAGGTCCACGAGCTCGAGAGTCTCGGGCCCGCCGGCGGCATTGGACATCAGCGCCTTCACAGAACTACCTTTCCAGATTCGTCACCCCGGACTTGATCCGGGGTCCATCTGCCCTTCGAGCAGCTTGGACTGAACAAGGTGGATGCCGGATCAAGTCCGGCATGACGGCGAGCCGCAACCGCCACGACCCCAGTCACCGCGCCGACTCCACGCTCTCTCCGTCACCCCGGACTTGATCCGGGGTCCATCCGCGCTCGCGGCCGCCGCCGCGAAGGAAGGTGGATGCCGGATCGAGTCCGGCATGACGGGAGGCGGCGAGCGCCCTCACCGGGCCGACTCCACGCTCGCTCCGTCACCCCGGACTTGATCCGGGGTCCATCTGCCCTTCGAGCGGCTTGGACTGAACAAGGTGGATGCCGGATCGAGTCCGGCATGACGGGAGGCGGCGAGCGCCGGGAGCGCCCTCACCGGGCTGACTTAGGGAAGGCCGGAAGCTTGGCGATGTCGGCCGGCTCGTGCTGGATGACGACCTTCGCCTTGAGGTTGGCCGCGATCCGGTCGAACCGGTCGGACGAGGCGAGCGTGTCGGCGCGGTCGTGGTTGAACGGCGGCACTCCGCGATTCTTCACCTGCTCGGTGAAGTGATATTGGTCGCCGGAGAGCAGCACGTTGCCGGAGGCGAGCCGGACGAGCAGCGCATAATGGCCCGGCGTGTGGCCGGGAAGCTTCAGCATCACCACCCGGCCGTCGCCGAAAATGTCCTTGTCGGCGGTGACCTCCTCGACCTTGCCCTGGCCGCCGAGCCAGTGGGCGAGGCCTCTCGCCGAATCCTGGTCGACCGGCGGGGTCGCTCGAAGCAGCTCGAGATCGCCCTTGCCCATCAGCAGCTTCGCCTGCGGGAAGCGGCCCGCCTGGCCGACATGGTCGAAATGCCAGTGGCTGATCCCGATCGTCTCGATCTGCCCGGGCCGGACATTCACCTCGCCGAGCTGGTCGACCAGGCTTCGCTTCAGGCGGATGGTCTGGGCCGCATTGTCGAAATCGTTGCCGATCAGCGCGTCGGTGAGGCCGGTGTCCCACAGCATGTAGCGGCCGCCGTGGCGGATCAGGTAGCAGCTTCCGACAATGTCCTTCGGGCCCTCCGGATATTGGAACGTGTCGGAGAAGAAGGCGCCATATTGCTTGATCACGAACTCCCCGCAGTCGAGCCGCCACAGCTCGACCGTCGCCGGCGAGGCGGCCGGCGCCGCGGGCCGAGACGGCTGGGCATTTGCAGGCGCGGCGAGCGAGGCGGCGAGCGCGGCGAGGGCGAGCGCGAATCTCATGATGTTCCCCATCGAATGAAGGCGTTTGGCGAGCGACGCTAGCCGCGCCTCAGGCTGGTGTCGACATTCGGCGCCGACCTGAAGCCCCTCTCCCGTTCTTACGGGAGCGGAGGGGCCCACCGCGAAGCGGTGGGAGGTGAGGGTCTTGCCGACTCAGTGCCCAGACCCTCACCTCCCAAGCTTCGCTTGGGCCCCTCCTCTCCCGCGGAAAGCGGGAGAGGGGAAAGAGTCATACAGTCTAGCCCCTTCTCCTGTGCCACTCGTCCAGCAGTTCGGCCTCGCGTTCCGGCCTGAGCGTCACGTCGGGCATCGCGACCCCCGATTTTTCGGGAAGCGGCCGGCCCTCGCTCGCACGCTGCCAGTCGAGCGTGGCCCGGACGGTGTCGGCCAGCGGCCGGAAGGTCAGCCCGGCGGCGAGGGCTCGGCCGATGGCGGCGCGATGGAAATACCGGTGGGTCTCGCTCGACTCGGGCAGCCAGAGCGGAAGCTCGCTCCACGGCCGGACTCCGCGTTCGATCAGGAACGCCTCGTCGACCCAGGTGAAACGGACGCCGCCGCCGCTCGCCGCCCGGCAGGTTTCGAGCAGGGCGCCCATCGTCAGGACGTCGCCGGGGCCGGAAGCGTTGAACGTGCCGACCCCGCCGTCTTCGATCATCCGCACAATCCACTCGGCCAGGTCGCGGACGTCGATCAGCTGGACCGGAGAATCCGGCTCCCCGGGAGCGAGCGCCTCGCCGCCGCGGGCCGAGCGCGCCGTCCAGTAGGAGAAGCGGACGGTCGGATCGTGCGGCCCCACGATCAGGCCGGGACGGATGACGAGCGCACGGCCCGGCATCGCCTCCTCGACCGCCCGCTCGCACAGCGCCTTGAGCGGCCCGTAGGACGAGCCCGTCACCTCCTCCAGCGTCTCGTCCGGCATCGTCGCCAGCGGCGCGCCCTCCTCGGTCGGCCTGCTGAAATCGGCATAGACGGAGATGGACGATATGAAGACGTAGCGCTCGACCTGGCCGGCCAGCAGCCGGGCGGAATCGCGCACCAGCCGCGGCAAATAGCCGGAGGTGTCGACGACCGAATCCCAGGAACGTCCGCTCAGCGCGTCGAGCCCTCCGTCGCGGTCGCCGATCAGGTTTTCCACGCCCGGAAACGAGACCTCGCGGTTCCGCCCGCGGTTGAACAAGGTCACCTCATGGCCGCGCTCCAGGGCCGCCTCCGCCAGCGCCCGGCCGAGAAACAGGGTGCCGCCGAGAATCAGGATTCTCATCGATCGCGGGGCTCGAGCATCGGCGAAACGTAGGAGGGATCGTGAGCGAAAGGCAACGCCCCGCCCTGTCGAAGCGCCTCCAGCACGGAGGCGAAGCCGGTACGGCAGCGGAAACCGATCTCCCGCTCCGCCCGGGACGGATCGTAGACCCGGTCGATATGCCGCGGCAGGCTCCAGCCGGCGCTCGCATAGAGGTCCGCCGCATCGGGGAAATAGCGGGCGATGACGGCGGGGGCGTCGTCGATCAGCGCTTCCGAATCGCTCAGGTCGAACGGCGGCGGGGCCGAGACGATGTAGAGGCCGAAGCCGATCGCCGGCGCCTTCACCAGCGCCGCGAGATGCGCCTCGGCGCAATCCTCGACGGTGAGGCGCCGGTTGAGGAACTCGTTGGCCTTGATGTTGGGGCCGGTGAGATCGCGATGGGTGTCGTCCTCCTCGGGGAAGAAGCGGCCCGTGCGCAGGACCACGACCGGAAGGCCGCTCTCGCGGTGGGCGAGCGCGCAGAGTTGCTCGGCGGTGCGCTTGGTGACGCCGTAGACGTTGCGCGGCTCGAGCGGCCCGAAATCCTCGCTCAGCCAGGCGGCCCGCGTCGCTCCGCCCGCCTTCCCGGCCCGGATCGCCTCGGAGATCATCAGCGACGTGGTCGAGGTGAAGACGAAGCGGCTGCAGCCCGCGGCCGCGGCGGCTTCGAGCAGGTTGAGGGTGCCGGTGACGTTGACGTCGACGAACGCCTGCTTCGGGTAGCGGACGATGTCCGGCTTGTGCAGGGCGCCCGAGTGGACGACGGCCTCGATGCCGAGCTCGGCCAGCGTCCGCTCGACGAGCGGGCGGTCGGCGACTGTGCCGACGATGTCGGTGTCGGCGCCGGGGGCGACGTCGAGGCCGGTGACCTCGTGCCCTTCCTCGCGAAGCCGAGGCGCCAGGAAGCGGCCGAGCCAGCCCGACGATCCGGTCAGAAGAATTCGCAACGCCGCCTCCTCCACCCGTTCGGGCTGAGCCTGTCGAAGCCCTTCATTTCATTTCTCGGGTCGAAAAGGAGAGGGCTTCGACAAGCTCAGCCCGAACGGATTGAACAAACGCAAAGCATATCCCGCCCCTAGCCCTCGTAGCTCGCCGTCGTCTTCGCCCGCACCTCCTCGACCGTCACCTCCGGCGCCAGCTCGATCAGCCGGAACGGGCTGTCATGGTCGGGCCGGTGGAAGACGCACAGGTCGGTGACGATCATGTCGACGACGTTCCTGCCGGTCAGCGGCAGGGTGCATTCCGGGATGAACTTCGGGTCGCCGCTCTTCGAATTGTGCTCCATCACCACGATGATCTTCTTCACTCCGGCGACGAGATCCATCGCGCCGCCCATCCCCTTCACCATCTTGCCCGGAATCATCCAGTTGGCGAGGTCGCCCTTCTCGCTGACCTCCATGGCGCCGAGCACGGTGAGGTCGATATGCCCGCCGCGGATCATCGCGAAGCTCTGCTCGGAGCCGAAATAGGAGGAGCTGTCGAGCTCGCTGATCGTCTGCTTGCCCGCGTTGATCAGGTCCGGATCGACCTCGTCCTCATAGGGGAACGGCCCGATCCCGAGCATCCCGTTCTCGCTCTGCAAGGTCACCTCCATCCCCTCGGGGATGTTGTTGGCGACGAGCGTCGGGATCCCGATCCCGAGATTGACGTAATAGCCGTCGCGAAGCTCCTTCGCGGCTCGGGCGGCCATTTGGTTGCGGTCCCAGGGCATGGCTGCTCCTATCTCATGGCTTTCAGATATTCCGCCGCCTCGTCGCGAGGCATGGCGTTCGAAATGCTCGTCTTGCTCAGCTCGACGAAGGCCTCGACGGTCATGACGGGCGGCTCGCCCGCAAGGGCGGCGACCATGTTGTCGACGCTCTGCGGGTAGCGCTGAAGATGTCGCTCGACCGCCACCGCCTCCGGCGCGACGATCTTGAACCAGCTGTTCCGCCAGCCCAGCGCGCGACGGCCGTAGCGCCTGGCCGCGCGCAGGGCGGTCGCCGGGCTGAACCGCCGCCGGACGTTGGTCACCCTCCAGCCGGCGTTCCGAACCGCCCGGAGCAGGCCGGCGAAGGCCACCTGGCCGGTAGGCTGGCCGGCTGCGGGGGTTGCGCCGAACCAGCTGTCGCCGGCGGTCACCTCCACGGCTTTCACGCGCGGGATCGATGCGAGGAGGCGCGCGGATCGCACAAACTCCTCGTCGGAAACTTCGGGTCCGATCAGATGGACGCCGGCCCGAGCCTGGGCGACGTCAAATTCGTCCCACTCGAAGAAGGATCCGACAGGGCGGAATTTCACGCCGCTTCCCGCTGCCGGACCGTGCGGAACTCGATCTTCTTGTCGTAGGGCGCGCCGACGATCATCCGCTTTACGTAGATCGACGGCAGGTGGATCGAGTCCGGGTCGAGGCTTCCGACCGGAACGATCTCCTCGACCTCGGCGACGCAGACCTTGCCCGCCGTCGCCATCGGCTGGTTGAAGTTGCGCGCGGTCTTCCGGAAGACGAGGTTGCCGGCCTCGTCCGCCTTCCAGCCCTTGATGATCGAGAGGTCGGCCCGGATTCCGCGCTCGAGCACATATTCCTCGCCGTCGAACGCCTTGGTCTCCTTGCCCTCGGCGACGATCGTGCCGACTCCGGTCTTGGTATAGAAGCCCGGAATTCCGGCGCCGCCCGCCCGGCAGCGCTCGGCCAGAGTGCCCTGCGGGCAGAATTCGACCTCGAGCTCGCCGGCCAGATATTGCCGCTCGAACTCCTTGTTCTCGCCCACGTAGGAGGAGATCATCTTGCGGATCTGGCGGGTCCTCAGAAGCTTGCCGAGGCCCTCATTGTCGATTCCGGCATTGTTGGAGACGACGGTCAGGTCCTTCACCCCGCTGTCGCGGATCGCGTCGATCAGCCGCTCGGGAATTCCGCACAGGCCGAAGCCGCCGGCGCAGATCGTCATTCCGTCGAACAGCAGCCCGTCGAGCGCCGCCGCCGCATCGGCATAGAGTTTCTTCATTCACCGCTCCTGGCTGGACGGGTGCGCGATAGGCGGGCCGGGCAAGCCCGGTCAAGAAACTAGCCGCCCGGGAGGAAACCCGCCGTCATTGCGAGGAGCGCAGCGACGAAGCAATCCAGGGTCGGCGCCCGGTGCGGGGCTGGATTGCTTCGCTGCTGCGTAGCAGCAGTTTATCCTGAGCGCCGCCGCAGGCGGCGTCGAAGGGCTCGCAATGACGGTTGACACCTCGTCTTGGCAGAGTACTCTGCTTTTTATAGTTCTTTGGAGCGCTGCCATGACTGCTGCCGAATCGACCCGCGACGACCTCGATTACGTCCGCCGGCTTGCGGAGAGCGGCGCCCACGCGCCGCTGCTCGGCGGCCGGTTCATGGCTTGGTGGGGGCTTTTGCTGACCGCCGCCTATGTCGCCCACCATCTCGCGCTCGGCGGGGCGATCGGGGACGGCGGATCGATCTATCCGCTGATCTGGTCCGCCTTCGGGATTTTCGGGCTCGGCGGCCAGCTTCTCCTCGCCCGCTCGATGCCTCCCAAGGCCGGGGCGGGCTCGGCCGGCAACCGGGCCTCGCGGGTGGCCTGGTGCGCCGCCGCCCTCGCCATCGCCTCGATGGTCGGCGGCGTCACCGCCGCGGCGGTGGCGGGCGGAGGCCCGGCGACGTTCGACTGGATCGTTCCGCTGGCCTTCGCGGTCTATGCCTGCGCCCTCCTCGTCACCGGGGCCCTGGCGAAGAGCCGGACCGCTCTCGCCGCCGGCGCCGGGGCGATCGCGATGGTCGGACTGTTCGCGGCCTTGATCGGGTCGCCGGACCGCTATCTGCTGGCCGCCGCCGGAGTTTTCGCGACCGTGCTCCTGCCCGGCCTCCTCCTCCTCAGGGCCGAGCCGCGCTGAGCCGATGGAGGACAATCCCTTCGACCATAGCGGCCTCGACGACGTCATCCACGGCCGCATTCGACTGGGTGCAGTGGCATACCTTGCTTCGGTGGAATCGGCCCTTTTCACCGAGCTGCGCGACAGGGTCGGAGCCACCGACGGCAACCTCTCCGCCCATCTCGGCAAGCTCGAGGAAGCGGGCTATGTCAGCGTCGCCAAGAGCTTCGCCGGGCGCAAGCCGCAGACCCGGATCACTCTCACCCACCGCGGCCGCCACGCCTGGATCGCCTGGCTCGACCGGATCGAGAAGCTGACCCGGGCGGCCGCGTCCGCTCGCTAGAATTCCGAGGGGTCGAGCCCTTCGCGGGCCAGCGCCCGAGCCACGGCCGGCCGCTCGACCATTCGCCGCGCATGCTCCGTCCAGCGGCGATGCTCGGACAGGTCGAGCTCGAGCCTTCGCGCCCAGCGCAGGAAGGCGAGCGGATAGGGATCGGCGAGGCTGTAGCGATCCCCGAGCAGCCACGGCCCCGGAGCGAGCAGGGCGTCGATCTCGCCGAACAGGCCGCGAAGCCGGTCGCGGTCCGCCGCCACCTCCGCTTCGGGTCGCTCGATCCCCGCGGCCCGGGCGCGATAGATCGGGCCGAAGCCCCCATAATGGACGGTGGTGGCGAACCAGGAGAGCAATTCGAACACCCGCGCGAGCCCCGCCGGATCATCCAGCGGCATCAGGCCGCTCCCTGGCCAGCGGTGGCCGATATAGGCGAGGACGGCGATATTCTCGGTGACGACGTCTCCCTCGACCTCGATGGCCGGGATCAGCCCGCGCGGATTGATCGCGAGATATTCGGGCCGCTTGTGCGCCTTCTCGGCGATCGGCGTCCGCACCGCCTCGAACTCGGCGCCCGCTTCTTCGAGCGCGACGTGCGGCACCAGCGAGCAGGCGCCGGGCGAGTAGAAAAGGCGGAGCATCGCTTCCTCCCATCATCCCGGCGAAAGCCGGGACCTCAGGACGGGAAGTCCCGGCGGGTCTCCCCGAGGTCCCGGCTTCGGGTTCCCATCAAAGTACGACTTTGATGGGTCCCTCCCGGGATGACGGCCTAGCTGCGAAGCTTCGCCAGAACGCCCTGGAGCTGCATCGCGTTCGACATGTCGCCCTCGACCTTTAGCTTGCCCTGCATGAAGGCGGTCATTCCGTCCAGCTTGCCGTCGCTCATCGCCTGCCAGTCTTCCCAGGCCACCTTGATCGTCGTGTCGGCCGCGCCGTCCTCCTCGGTCACCGCATTGGCGACCCCGTCGAGCATCACCGCGCCTTCCGAGCCGAAATCGAGCTTCACCCTCTTGCCCGGGAGCCAGGCGCTCTTCGAATTGAGGGCCGCGGCCATTTCGCTCTTGATCATGATCTTCCTCCCGCTGGGTGGCCTCATCCCTACTTTACGTAAACGTCAGGTCAAGGGGGGCGGGACGAGACTTGCTTTCCCGTTCGGCCCGAGCTTGTCGAAGGCCTTTCGGCTCGAGCTTGTCCAGTCCGTTCGGCCTGAGCTTGTCGAAGGCCTTTCCTTCTCTTACCGGGACCGGAAGAAGGGAGGGGCTTCGACAAGCTCAGCCCGAACGGAGGGGGGGCTCAGCCCGAACGGAGGGGAGCTCAGCCCGAACGGAGTCGGGGCTCAGCCCGAACGGAGTCGGGGCTTAGCCCGAACGGAGTCGGGGCCTAGCCCGAACGGAGTGAAAGTGGACGCCGCCGAAGCCATTCACGAGAAGTTCGTCGCAAAGGTGCGGGCCGGAAACCTGCCGCGCCGGATAGCGGACGTCCGGCCGGACGAGGTCGGCCTCTCCCGAGAGGCGATGGTCGAGCTGTTCTACAGCCAGGTCGCCAGCCGGCAGATGGACCGCCTGTCGCGCAAGCTTCAGGCGCGCGGCGAGGGCTTCTATACGATCGGAAGCTCGGGCCACGAGAACAATGCGGCCGTCGCCGACGCCTTCCGCCTCGACGACATGGCCTTCCTCCATTACCGGTCCAACGCCTTCCAGATCCACCGCTCGAAGAAGCTGCCCGGCCAGACGCCGTGCTGGGACATGCTGCTGAGCTTCGCCGCTTCGGCCGAGGATCCGATCTCGGGCGGCCGCCACAAGGTGATCGGCTCCAAGCCGCTGTCGATCCCGCCGCAGACCAGCACCATCGCCTCCCACCTTCCCAAGGCAGTCGGCGCCGCCTTCAGCATCGGCATCGCCAGGACTCTGAAGCTCCAGGAGACGGCGCTGGCGCCCGATTCCGTCGTCCTGTGCAGCTTCGGCGACGCCTCCGCCAACCATTCGACAGCCCAGGGCGCGTTCAACGCCGCCGCCTGGGCCGCGTATCAGGGAACGCCGATGCCGCTCGTCTTCATCTGCGAGGACAATGGCATCGGCATCTCGACGCGCACGCCGAAGGGCTGGATCGAGGCCACTTTCCAGGACCGCCCGGCGCTCAAATACATCCATTGCAGCGGCCTCGACATGGCCGATGCCTATCGTGGCGCCACGCAGGCCGTCCATTACGCCCGAACCCGGCGAAGGCCGGTTTTCCTCCACATGGACTGCATCCGCCTC
>DASVUZ010000031.1:0-63361 GCA_036386795.1 Allosphingosinicella sp. | reverse complement strand
ATATGTCGCGGCGCGCGAGAATCTCGGCCGCGAAGCTGCCCTCTCCGCACCGCGCGACGGCGAAAGCTTCGGCGCCGCGATCCCCGATTTCGTCACCCCCGAATTCGTCCGCGACGAGGTCGCCCGCGGCCGCGCCATCATCCCCAACAACATCAACCACCCCGAGAGCGAGCCGATGGCCATCGGCCGCAACTTCCTCGTCAAGATCAACGCCAATATCGGCAATTCGGCCGTCGCCTCCGACGTCGCCGCCGAAGTCGACAAGATGGTCTGGTCGATCCGCTGGGGCGCCGACACCGTCATGGACCTCTCGACGGGGCGCAACATCCACGACACCCGCGAATGGATCATCCGCAACAGCCCCGTGCCCATCGGCACCGTCCCCATCTACCAGGCGCTGGAGAAGGTCGGCGGAGTCGCCGAGGAGCTGACCTGGGAGATCTACCGCGACACATTGATCGAGCAGGCCGAGCAGGGCGTCGACTATTTCACCATCCACGCTGGCGTCCGCCTGCCCTACATCCCGATGACCGCCAAGCGCGTCACCGGCATCGTCAGCCGCGGCGGCTCGATCATGGCCAAATGGTGCCTCTCCCACCACAAGGAGAGCTTCCTCTACACCCGCTTCGAGGAGATCTGCGAGGTCATGAAGGCCTACGACATCGCCTTCAGCCTCGGCGATGGTCTGAGACCAGGCTCGATTGCGGACGCCAACGACGAAGCCCAGTTCGCCGAATTGGCCACGCTCGGCGAGCTCACCCAGATCGCGTGGAAGCACGACGTCCAGGTCATGATCGAAGGCCCCGGCCACGTGCCGATGCACAAGATCAAGGCCAATATGGACAAGCAGCTCGAAGCCTGCGGCGAGGCCCCTTTCTACACCCTCGGCCCCCTCACCACCGACATCGCCCCCGGCTACGACCACATCACCAGCGCGATCGGCGCCGCGATGATCGGCTGGTTCGGAACCGCGATGCTCTGCTACGTCACCCCCAAGGAGCATCTCGGCCTCCCCGACCGCGACGACGTCAAGGTCGGAGTCGTCACCTACAAGCTCGCCGCCCACGCCGCCGACCTCGCCAAGGGCCACCCGGCGGCGAAAATGCGCGACGCCGCCCTCTCGAGGGCGAGATTCGAATTCCGCTGGCGAGACCAGTTCCACCTCTCCCTGGACCCCGACACCGCGGAGCAATATCACGACCAGACCCTCCCCGCCGAAGGCGCCAAGACCGCCCACTTCTGCTCGATGTGCGGCCCGAAATTCTGCTCGATGAAGATCACCCAGGAGGTGAGGGACTTCGCGGCCAGGCAGAATGAAAGCGCGGATACCTTTCTCGAAGCGGACCAGGGCATGGCGGAGATGAGCGAGCGATTCCGCGAAAGGGGCGGCGAAATCTACCTGCCGGCCGAGCAATGACGGGGCTTTTCCGGTCCCTCGCATTGGGTCTTGCGCTGGCCGGCCCGGCCATGGCTACAACGCCGATGCTCCATCTGAAGCCGGAGCCGGGGGCCCGGGCCAAGCCCGTGGCGCCGCTGACGTCGTTCCTCACCCCCGACGATTATCCCGCGGCGGCGATCCGCGCCGGCGAGCACGGCACCGTCTCCTTCCGGCTGTCCGTCGGCGCCGATGGGCGGGTCTATGGCTGCGCGGTGACCGGCTCCAGCGGCTCCGCCGTGCTCGATTCGGCGACCTGCCGGCTGATGACGAGCAGGGCCCGCTTCACCCCCGCCGGCGACAAGCGGGGAAGGCCCCGCGCGGACGATTTCGAGGGCCGGATCGAGTGGAAGCTTCCCGCGCCCCGCTGGACCCGGATCGCCCTTCCGGAGCGGCCGGCCGCGGCGATGAACCTGTGGTCGCGCTGCGCCTGGGGCGAGACGTCCCGGCTGGCCCTGTCCGCCCTCGACCCCGTCGCCGTCGCCGAACGCGCGCTGGCCGCCTGCACCGCCCTCGAATCCGCCGCCGCCCGCGAGCTCGAAGCCGCCGCGATCGGCGAAGCGGACCGCCCGAAGGTCCTCCAGGCCTTCAGGGACGATTTCCTGGTCATGCTGAGATACGACCTGGAACGCGTCCGCGGCACCCTCGGTTCGCCGCAGGGGAAGTAGGCAAGGCGAAATGCGGAAGGCTCTGTGGCACGGGCGAGCTTCAAGTTTCCGCTGGCGCGATCAGTTCCACCTCTCCCTGGATCCCGACACGGCGAGCAATATCACGACCAGGCCCTCCCGGCGGAGGGCGCCAAAGCCGCCTACTTCTGCTCGATGTGCGGCCCAAATTCTGCTCGATGAAGATCACCCAGGAGGTGCGGGATTTCGCGGCGAAGCAGAACCAGTCCGCCGACGCCTTCCTGGCGGCGACCCCTATCCCCCCCCACCGTTCGCCCTGAGCCTGTCGAAAGGGCAGCCCTACACGCCTCGCCCCATCGACAAGGAAGCGGCTTCGACAGGCTCGGCCCGAACGGAAGCCGAAGCCGGCAAACCCGCGCCAAGCGACATCGAGGCCGGCATGGCGGAGATGAGCGAGAAATTCCGGGAGAAAGGCGGCGAGATCTACCTGCCCGCCGCGGAGTAGCGGCGGAGCCGCTCCTCCACCTCGCCCGTGACGGAGTCGCCCCGGGCCTTCAATGTGGTGACAGTGCACCAATTTCGAATTGAGTGCACTGTCACCGTAATTCCTGCCCGCCGCCAGGTCGCCGCCGTCATCTACTTCGCCCCGCCGCGGGCGGATCCGCCTCGCGGCCGGATAGAACCGTTTCCGATCAATGTGTTGTTGACCGGGCGCCGCGAAATTCGGAGCCTCCCCGTCCTCAACGGGAAGGACATCGCATATGAGAAAGCTCGCGTTTCGAATGGCCGCCCTGGGCCTCGCCGTCGCGGCGGGAATGGCTCCGGGAATCGCCACCGCCCAGCAGGTCGGATATTATTATTTCAACGACGGCAACGGCAATTGCGGCTACATTTCGTGCGGCGATTATGGCTGCGTCGTCGTCGACAGGTTCCCCTGCCCCCGCGAGGTCGGCGACGACTGAGCAGCACTAGACGATTCGGCCTGCGCCGGGTCCGCCCGCGCGCCGAAGGACTGCACGCCAAGGCTACGCCTCCGGCTCCGATCCAGCGAGCGGCTGCTCCACACAGGGCAGGAGGCGAGCTCGCTCCGGCTCCGGCCGAAGCGGCTCCGCAATCCGGTGGGAATCCGGTAAAATCCGGTGACAGTGCACTTAAAAATAACCCCGCTCGTTCGGCGCGCGGCTCCCTGCTACCGGGGATTCCGGTGACAGTGCACTTAAAAATAAGCCCCTCCTTCGGCGCGGGGCTCCCTGCTACCGGCCCGCTCATGCACATGACCCACGACCCCGCCTCGCCGCCCGCGCCGCAGATCGCCTTCGGCGACTTCCTCGCCGTCGACATCCGCGTCGGAACCATCGTCGCCGCTTACCCCTTTCCCGAGGCCCGCAAGCCCGCCTTCATCCTCGAGATCGACTTCGGCCCCGCGATCGGCCGCAAGCGCTCCTCGGCGCAGATCACCGAACATTACCGCCTCGAGGACCTGCCCGGCCGCCAGGTCGCCGCCGTCGTCAACTTCCCGCCGCGGCAGATCGGGCCGATGCGCTCGGAGGTGCTGACTCTCGGCTTCCCCGATTCCGAGGGAAAGGTCGTGCTCGTCCAGCCCTCGCTCGCGGTGCCGGACGGCGGCCGGCTCTTCTAGCGCGCCGGGGGCCCGGCCGGACCGGGCTCGCCCGTCCGCCCTGAGCTTGTCGGAGGGGTTTTGAACAGTGACAGTATACATTTACCCCCGGCCCTGCGCGGCCGCTCGGGGTCGGGGGTAAATGTATACTGTCACTGTTTTGGCTGAGCCGAACTCAGGGACCGGGCCGGGGCCCCTGGAGACTCCCGGAGAACTTCCGCTCTGACTCCCACGCCGCCGCTTCGGACTGGCTGGGCTCGCGTCGCTCTCGATAAACGCATGGCGGGCGCGCCCTTTTTGCAAAAATTTGCAGGATGGGCCGTTGGCCCCAGCAATCGGGCGGTCGACCGGCGGGCGAACGCTTTTCCCGCACGGGCCGCCGCCGTGCCGAAGCCGCCTGCTCCGCGCTTCGGACCGGCGCTCGCTCCGGCAAGCGCACGGCGCGCGCCCCGCCGAGGCCCCGCACCGACCCGGCACCCGCCCGGCTCGCGCGCGGCGGCCGCACGGCGTGGAGCCACCGTCGATCCAGGGTGCCGGGCAGCCTCGCCGCGGCTGGTCCCTGCCTCCTGTTCGTGCTATGTTCGAGCCACACGGGTCTTTCTCATCGTCAGCTTCGCCTCAAGCCGAATCGCGCCGCGGCGCCCGGCCTTCGGGAGTCGTTCATCGGGAAAACCGATCAGTCGCGGGCCATTGATCGGAAGGATTTTTATTTTTCGGGCAACTTCGGAACTTCCGCCCGCGCCGCCGGCTCGAAGCCGTCCGCCGGCCTGGACCGCG
The DNA here is from genome assembly GCA_036386795.1 of Allosphingosinicella sp. GTDB lineage: Bacteria > Pseudomonadota > Alphaproteobacteria > Sphingomonadales > Sphingomonadaceae > Allosphingosinicella. Next base: position 58,905 of record DASVUZ010000031.1, on the reverse strand, counting down.
TCCGCCGCTACCGCGCCGCCGCCACCCTGAACGCCTTCGCCGCCCGCGCGATCAGCGGCGCTTCCGCCCCGGTCCAGCGCGCGTTGGGCTTGCCGTCGGTGGCGAAGTCGGCGGCCTTGAGGCCGGCCGGCGCCAGGTCCTCGACATACATCAGCATCAGCTCGCGCCGGCCGCGGCCGGTCCCCTTCGGGTCGTCGAGCAGCCGGACGAGCCGGACGCTGAGCACGTCGGCGGGGACCGCGAAGCCGCCCCGCTTCAATATGGCCAGCACCCGCTCCCGGTCCGACCCCGGCCGGCCCGGCGCGCTCGTGTCCGCCGGCGCGGCTCGAACCCAGGCTGGTGCGCCCCACAGGTCCATCCGCCGGTTGCCGTCGGAATAATCGTAGCGACGGTCTTGAAGGCCCGGCAGGTAGGATTCGAACTGGATCCAGTAGAGCCGGCGCACCCGGCGGCGGGCGTCGGCCTCGACGAAGACGTGAACCTCGCAGTCGGCGACTCCGTAGAGGATGAACCGGTCGCCGCCCGCATAGGCCGCCTTCCGCGGGACCCGAACGGTCACGCCCTCGCCGCGGTGGCTCACGAGGTTCGATTCGACCCGGGCCGCCGGCGGGCCGGGCGCGTCGGCCGGCTGAGCCAGGGCCGGAGCCCCGGTCCCGGCCAGCATGGCAAGTGCGCAAACCAGCAAGCGTCGCATCGGCATCTCCCTCGGCCTGCCAGTGTATTATACCAATAATACAGTAATGCAACAAGCGTCGCCGGGCCGCCGCTATCCGGCCTCCGGCCCGAGCGCCTTGAGGTAGACCGCATAGGGCACTCCGAACCGGTCCGGCACCGCCTTCTCGAGCCGGAAGCCCATCCGGAGGTAGAGCTCCAGCGCGACCGCCATCGCCGGGCTGGTGTGGAGCGCGATTGCGGCGGCGCCGTCGCGGCGGGCCTGGTCGATGCACGCCTGGGTCAGCCTCCGGCCGATCCCCTGTCCCCGGGCCGCCGGGTCGACCACGAGCATTCGGACGATCGGCCATTCGGGCTCGAAGAAGTCCGCCCTCGGGCCGGCGCCGGGCCCGACATAGGCCACCGCCCCCACGATCGTCCCGGCCGCGTCCTCGGCGACCAGGATCCTGCCGCCCCGGGCGAGCCCGGCCATCGATCCGACCGCCCGGGCAAGCGCGTCCCAGTCGCTGTAGACGCCCTCATATTGGGCGAAGGCGGCGAGGGCGACGGCGTTGACGGCCTCGGCGTCGGCCGGCGAGAAGTCCCGAACGGTCATCGCTCCCGTCTAGCGGCGCGATGGCCGAGGGGCCATCGTTCGGAACGCCGCAGCCCGGCGCCAGGCGATCGACCGTTCGCCCTCACCCGTGAAGGGCCGATCCTCGAAATCACCCGTTCGGGCGATGGCTTTCGGCCGCCGGACTGCCGCATATCGCGGGCCTCGAAACCCGCCAGGAGATTCGCCATGCCCCTCGCCGACGCCCGCCCGGTCGCCATGATCACCACCAGCGACCGCAAGGTCGCCGAGCCCTTCTATGCCGACATCCTGGGCCTCCGGCGCAAGGGCGACGACGGCTTCGCGGCCCTGTTCGACCTTGCCGGAGTCACTCTTCGGCTGACCGAGGCGCCGGGTTATTCGGCGCAGCCGCATCCGGTGCTCGGCTGGGAAGTGGAGGACATCGAGGCGGCGGTCGCGGCGCTTGCGGCGAACGGAGTGGCGATGAACGTCTACGAAGGGCTCGGCCAGGACGAAAACGGGATCTGGGGCGCTCCGGACGGAAGCTGCAAGGTCGCCTTCTTCAGCGATCCCGACGGCAACGGCCTCAGCCTCACCCAGAACCTCCAGGCCGGGCCCTGGATCGATTGAGGGCCACCGCCTCGCGGACCAGGGCCTTCAGCGCTTTCGCGTCGATCTCGTCTCCCTCGCTTATGTCGATGGCGCGGCGCGTGTTGCCCTCAAGGCCGGCGTTGAACAGCGACGACGGATCCTCCAGCGCCGCGCCGCGCGCGAAGGTCAGCTTGACCTTGTCCCTGTACGTCTCGCCGGTGCAGATCAGGCCGTCATGCTCCCACACCGGCACGCCCGCGGGGTTGGACGGCTTGCGCCACTTTACCGCCTCGACCGCCTCCGGGTCGGCCTCGCGGATCAGGGCCCTGATCCGCGCCAGCGCATCGCCCCGCCAGTCGCCGAGCGCCACGATCCCGGAGTCGATCGCCTGCGATCCGGTCTCCTCGCTCATCCCCGTCTCCTCATGCCTTATCGGCGCTTGACTCGATCCTCGTCTTGCCCGCCCTTGCGTTCGCTCCGATCGACAGGCGGATAGATAATGCGAACCGACACCGCAACGCGCCTCGTCGAGGCTTCCCCGGACGAGATCTATCGCGCCTTCGTCGATCCGGAGGCGCTGATGGCGTGGCTTCCGCCCAGGGGCATGAGCGGCCGGATCCTGCGGTTCGAGCCGAGGCAAGGCGGACGCTACCGGATCGAGCTGGCGCTCGAGGGGGAGGGGCATGAGCTTGCCGGCAAGACGACCGAGCGGACCGACGTGACCAGCGGCCGCTTCCTCGAGCTCGTCCCGGGCAGGCGGATCGTCCAGACGGTCGAGTTCGACTCGGCCGATCCCGCCTTCGCCGGCACGATGGTGATGACCTGGTCGCTCGAGCCGGAGCCCGGAGGAACCCGGGTCGCCGTCGTCGCGGAGAATGTCCCCGCCGGCATCTCGGCCCGGGACCATGAAGCCGGGCTCGCCTCCTCGCTCGAAAATCTCGAGCGCTTCGTCGCGCAGCGATGAGAAGGCCGCGATGCTCCTGCAACAATCGCCACGCTTCTCCCGCTGGGGCGGCATAGACCTGACACAAGGACGGCGCATGTCGCCCGATCCGGCGGCCGCAGCCGCTCCGAAATCAATCCCTGCGAGAAGGACCAGCGGCCGATGAACCCGAACAAGGCTCTCTGGGAGAAAGGCGATTTCACCCGGATCGCGGAAACCATGCGCGAAAGCGGCGAGGCGCTGATCGCCTCGCTCGGAATCGGCGAAGGCCTCAAAATGCTCGATCTCGGCTGCGGCGACGGCACCACCGCGCTTCCCGCCGCCCGCGCCGGCGCGGACGTGCTCGGAGTCGACATCGCCTCCAACCTCGTCGCGGCAGGCAGTGCCCGCGCCGCCGAGGCCGGCCTTGCCCGGCTTCGCTTCGAGGAAGGCGACGCCTCGAACCTGGCCGGCCTCGCCGATTCGAGCTTCGACCTGGTCCTCAGCATGTTCGGAGCGATGTTCGCGCCGCGCCCGTTCGACGTCGCGCGCGAGATGGTGCGGGTCGCCCGCCCCGGCGGCCGAATCGTCATGGGCAACTGGATCCCGGGCGACCCCACTCTCGTCGCGCAGATCCTGAAGATCAGCGCGGCCTATACCCCGCCGCCGCCCGAAGGCTTTGTCAGCCCGGTCAGCTGGGGCGTGGAGGACAATGTCCGCGAACGCTTCGCCGCCGCGCGAATCGACCCTGCGAACATCGCCTTCGAGCGCTCCAGCTGGGTGTTCCGCCACTCCGGCCCGCCGGCCGAGTTCCTGGAGATGTTCCGCCTCTATTACGGGCCGACCATGAACGCCTTCGAGGCCGCGGCCAGGGACGGCCGCGAGGCCCGGCTGCAGGCCGAGCTCGTCGAGCTGTTCGAAGCCCAGAACCGGGCGGACGCGGGGCGGACCGAGATCCCCGCCACTTACCTGAAGGTCACGGTCACTAAGGCCTAGCCGGCGCGCGGCGCGACCGCTCCCCCGCCCGAATTGCGCCACAAGCCGGTGCCACCATCGGCCGATGCTCGCCACTCCGGCCGCGCCGACGCTCGAAACTCCGCGCCTGCGCCTGCGCGGCTGGCGCTCCGGCGATTTCGAGCCCCATGCCGCAATGCTCGCCGACGACGCCACCGCCCGCTTCATCACGGCCAGGGGCAAGGCGCTCAGCGAAGCCGGAGCATGGAGCGAGACGCTCTGGCTGATCGGCCACTGGCAAGCGCTTGACTTCGGCATGTTCGTCGTCGAGGAGCGCGCCACCGGGGCGTTCGTCGGCAGAGTCGGCCCGCTCCGGCCGCCCTGGTGGCCGGCCTTCGAAATCGCCTGGTCGCTCGCTCCGGCGGGCCGCGGCAGGGGCTATGCGACCGAGGCGGCGGCCGCAGCGATCCAATGGTCGTTCGAGACCTTCGCGCCCGACCGGATCGTCTCGATCATCGATCCGCGCAACCTCGCCAGCCGCAAGGTCGCCGAGAGGCTCGGCGAGCGGCGCACGGCGGAGCGGTTCACTCCGTTCCGGGATCCCTGCGACGTCTGGGAGCTTCGCCGCGAGGAGTGGAGCTCGCGGCGATCCCGGGCCGGCCTCGACTCTTGTCCTTGACCGCGCCGCGGCCCGGTGGGAGGGCCGGCCTGGGAGGAATGGCCAAGATGCACGTCCGGACCTCGATCGCCGCGACCCTGCTCGTCGTTGTCGCCTGCGCCGGCGAGGAGCGGTCCGCCGCCCCTGTGCAGAGCAATCAGGCCGGACCCGCCGCGACCCCCACGGCCAGCTCGGGCGACTCGCCCGCGAGCGCGGCCAAGCCCGTAGCCACTCCCGGCTGGGACCTGCAATCGAGCGGCGAAGGCGTAGCGCTGGTGCTGGTGTCGGACACCCGGCCGGCGCTCCGGCTCTTCTGTCCCGCCGGCCGCAACCAGCTGGTGGTCATCATCCAAGCCTTCCGCCCCGTCGGAAGCGAAGAGCGGCTGTCGTTCGGCAGCGGCGGCGATGCCGTCGCCTTGGTCGCGGACTCGCGCGGCGACAGGCAGCGCGGCGGTGTCACGGGCAGCGGCGAGGTCCCGGACAACCTCAAGGCGCTGGTCCGGGGCCCCGTTTCCGCCAGCTATGGCGCGCAAAGAAGCGGACCGCACCCGGCCCCTCCGCAGCCGCTCGCCGCCGCCTTCGTCTCCGCCTGCGGCGAAGGGGCGTCGGCGGCTCGCCAGTCGGCCGACAGGCCGACGGCCTCGACCAGCCCGTGCATGGTCCAGGATGGCGAGCGACTCCGAATATCTCCGCTCAGGGCCGTCGGCACCGAGCCCTTCTGGGGTGCCCGGATCGAGGGCCGGTGCGTGACCTACTCCCATCCGGGGGATCAGAAGGGCACCCGGATATGGGCCCGCTTCGCCTCCGGCCCGGACGGCGGCATCTGGACGGGCGCGCTCGGCGGGCGGCCGTTCCGGCTGGTGACGCGCTCCCAGGAGGGTTGCTCGGACGGAATGTCCGACAAACGCTATCCATTCGCCGTCGAGCTGGTGGTCGGAGGCGAGCGGCGCACCGGCTGCGCGGCGCCGCTCTAGGCTCGTCTACCGGCGCCCCCGGCGGATCCCGGTGAATCGGCGCTCGGTGCCCAAGGCCTGTAGAAGGCCGGTCAGCTTGCGCCCCTTGACGTGCCCGGTGACCGTGAAGGGAAGCCCCAGCCGCCTTCCGTAAAGCGTGAAGGCCGAACCGGAAATCGAGCCCGTGGCGGTTGCTCCGCCACGGTCGTAAACTTCCGCCACGAGCTGGCTCCCGCGCTGCTCGATCGTCATGGAGCCTCTCCGGATCTCGCCGCGCCGGTTCTTCCAGGTCAGGTCCCAGGTTCCGTCGATCTTGGCCGGCGCGGGCGCGGCTCGGGCGGGGGCGGCGAAGGGAAGCGGCCCGGCGCCGATCCCGGCCAGGCCGGCGAGCGCCGCCAGGCTCAGCGCTCCGCCGCGGATGAATCTGTTCATGGCACCTCCCAGGTCAGGCCTCGGCCCGCTCCGCCGCCAGCTCGAGCTCGCCTTCGTCATAGCCGTCCCAATAATGCAGCCGCTCGGCCGCGACCTTGATCAGGGTGAGTCCCGGAGTGTCGATGCCCCGCTTGAACCAGCGGTCGAGGTCCTTGGTCCAATGCTCGGCGAACCGGGCCTTGTCGCGGATCAGCTCGGCGCGTCCCTCGATGGTGAGGAAGAACGGCCGCATTCCGAGCAGGCCCGATTTCGCCTGGTAGGCGAGGCCGACGTTCGGATCGCCCTCGATGTCGGCGACCGTGCCGGTCTCGTCGCAGGTGAAGAACCAGCTGTCGCCGTCAAAGTCCACCTGGCGATTGTTGCTCATCGGCCGAGCCGCGATCGCGCCGCTTCAAGTGCGGGTCGAAAGCACGGTGAAGTCGATGTCCTTCATCTTCCCGGCAAGTTCGGCGAGGCTCTTGTCGGCCATGGCGGCATCTCCTGATCCTGGTTCGGTCGTCCCGGCCCAACCGATCGGGAAGCCAAAGGTTCAGGACGCAATGGCTTGGAAGCGAACGCGCCTGTTCGCGGTCGAGCAAATCCGGCAGACTGAGCAAAATGGCCCAGTCGCTCGCCCATGTCGCCCTCGTCGTCCGCGATTATGACGAGGCCATCGCCTGGTACGTCGACAAGCTCGGCTTCACCGTCGTTGCTGACGAATACCAGGCCGAGCAGGACAAGCGCTGGGTCGTCGTCGCCCCGCCCGGGGCGCCGGAAGCGTCCGCCACGCTCCTCCTCGCGAGGGCTTCGTCGCCCGAGCAGGCCGCATTCATCGGCAACCAGGCTGGCGGGCGCGTCTTCCTCTTCCTGCAAACGGACGATTTTGACCGCGACCATGGCGCGATGCTGGCCAACGGAGTCGCCTTCGTGCGCGAGCCGAAGCAGGCCCCCTACGGCAGGGTCGCCGTGTTCGAGGATCTCTACGGCAATTTGTGGGATCTTGTGGAGTTCGCCCGGTGAAGGCCCTTGCCGCTCCGGCTAGGGCTCCCGGCGAGCCTTGAGGATTCGCACCGGCTTCTCGATCATCTGCCCTCTCATCGGCCCGCGCCCGGCATTGGCGTAGGTCGGGGCGGCGAGGATGGAACGGACCACGTCCATCCCCTCCGCCACCCGTCCGAAGGCAGCGAAGCCGGGGCTGTCCGGCTTGGCGTCCATGGCCGGCATCGCCCCGCCGACGACGATGAAGAAGTCCCCCATCGCCCCGGAGGGAGCGGCGCGCGCCATCGAGACGGTGCCGTCGACATGCTTCAGGCCCGTCGTCGTCGTGGGCTCGTGCTCGATCGGCGGAAAGGAGCGCCGGGCGCTGTGCCGGATTCCACCCTGGACGAAGCCTCGGCCGACGTCGCCCTTCGTCCGGGCGGCGCGGTAGAAGAATGTGCCGTCGAACCGGTTGCGATCGACGTAGCGGACGAAATTGGTCGTGGTGACGGGCGCGCTCTTGTGGTCGAGCGCGAGCAGAATCGACCCGGCTTCGGTTTCCAGCCGGACTTTCACGACGTCCGACAGGGGCGCCGAAGCCGTTTCGGGCGGGGCCGACTCGTTCGTCGGCGCGGTCGCCGGCGGCGGCTCGCCGCAGCCCGCGATGGCCAGGAGAGCGAGCATCGCGATCGGTCGAATCATCGCTCCTGTCTGGACTTCGCGGGCTCAAGACTCAATTCGTCGCTCCGCAAAGCAAAAGGCGCCCCGGCCGTCTTCGGCCGAGGCGCCTTTCGAGCCGGGCGGAAACGCGCTTTATCTGTTCAGCGCGTAAACCTGAACCACCGTCTGGGTGCGGGCGTCGATCTGGTAGATCTGGCGCCCGTCCGAGCGGTAGTAGACGCCGTTGCCGTCGCGATACCGGGCGCGGTAGGCATAAGGCACTCCGCCAAGATCGGCGGGGGCCCGCTGGCCGACTCGAAGTCCGTCATTGCCGGTGACCCGGTCGAGGATCTGGCCGACGACGCCGCGATTGTCGGTCTGCCGGTAGCCCTCGTCATTGTCCCAGCGGCCGTCGCGATTGTAGTCGCGGTCGTCCCAGCCGTCGCGGTTCGAATCGTTGCGCGAATCGACGTCCCAGCGGCCGTCGCGATTGCCGTCGCGATCGTCCCAGCCGTCATTGTTGCGATCCCAGCGGCCGTCGTCGTCGCGGCTGTAGCGGTCGTCGCGGTCGAGCCGCTCGTCGTCGCGGCCGTAGCGGCCGTCGCCGTTGCGCTCCGCCATTCGAATGCCCTGGCGAAGCGAGTTGATCCGGTGCTGGAGGTCGGCGCGCTCGCGGCCGCTGATTCCGTCGGCGGCATAGACCGTCTCGAGGCGGACGAGCTGGCGAAGCTGGTCGCGCAGCGGCATGGCTTCGGCGCGGGTGATGGCGCCGCTCCGCACTCCGGCCTGGAGCTGCATCTGCAGCTGGTCCGAGCGAAGCTGCAAATTGCCGTTGCCGTAGCTGCCATAGCCGCCGGACTGGGCCGCGACCGGCGCGGCGCCGGCGAAGGCGGTAGTGGCCGCAAGGGCGATGATGATCTTGTTCATGTGTCGTGCTCCTGTTCGGCGCTCCCCAACGCTTGCCGACACCCAGCGCCCTTTGCTGTGAGGTCGACCTGAACGGCCTCCACAGGTGAGGTTCATCGCGGTCGTCGCCGAAAAGCGGCGTCAGAAGCTCCCCGGCACCTCGCGCTGGACCGTGCTCGGCCGCTCGGGGGTCAGAAGCTCGCGGCGCTCGCGTATCGCCTGAGTGGTGATTCCGCCGCCTCCGCCGATCCGCGTGCAGGCCCGGCCGGCGAGGAAGTCGAGCGCGGCCCGCGTCGACGCCTCGGCGGGATCGCCGAGCGGTCGCGCCAGGTCGTCGCTCGCCGCGCAGCTCGCTTCGACCTTGCTTGCGAGCCCGTCGAAATAATCGCCCTGGCGAGCCGCATTCTCGGTCCTGAAGGCGACGACCCTGAGCCGGTCGTCGCACGCCGCCTGGTCGAGCGCGATCTGTCCGACCGGCTTGCCGTAGGTGTTGGTCCCGATGAGGGCGGCGTTGGCGTGCAGGTAGGGGATGAAGGCGTTGATCACCATCTCGCTAGCCGAGGCGGAGGCGCCGGTGCCGATGAAGGCGATCCGGGTGGGCGCCACCGATTGCGGCTGGGGCCGGAACAAGCGGGTCGAATTGTTCGAGGACTTCTCCGGCCGGAAGGTGGTGAAGCTGAACACGTCGCTTGTCGATCGGTTGGCGCCGAGCAGGTCGCCCATCAGCTCCGCGATCGATACGAGGCCGCCGCCGTTGTAGCGCACGTCGACGATGATGTCGGTGACGCCCTGGGCGCGGAAATTGGCGAAGGCGGTCCGAAGCGCCGGGTCCGCGGTCGAGATGAAGGTGCGCAGGTTGACATAGCCGGCGCGCCGGCCGCCATCGTCGATGATCTTCGCGCCGTAGCGGTTCGAAACCGGAGTCAACTCATAATCCGTCTTGGCCACGGTGGCGTCGCGGGTGGCGCCGCCTGCGGGGGTGAAGCGCAGCACCCGGGTCACTCCGGGGCTTGAGGGGCCGAGCGCGTTGATGACTCCGTCGGGGCCCTCGGCCGCCATAATGTCGCTCACCGGTCGCAGGGTGCCCGCGCTGGTGCCGATGGCCAGGATCTCGGTGCCCCGGTCGATCCCCGCCGCGAGCGCCGGAGCGCCCTCGAACGCCTCGGCGACGAACACGCGCCGCGCATTGACGTCGTAGGAGAGCCGGATTCCAAAGCCCGCGCTCGAGCCGGAGTTGAAGAAGGCATTCTCCTCGGCGATCGAGGTTATATAGGTGAAGAAGCGGTCCCGCCGCTGGGAGCGCGCGGTCGCAGTGAGCGCATCGATATAGGCTTCGACGCTGGTGAAGGCGGCGGGATCGAGGCTGGCCGGCAGCGTCTCCGGGAACAGATACCATTCGCGGATCTGCGCCGCGGCCCAGTCCTGGCGGGAACGGAGCGAGCAGGTGGAGGTCGGCGGCGGGGGCGGCGGAGTCGGCACCGAGCCGATCGGACCGGGGTCCGGGGCCGGACCACCGCCGCCACCCCCGCCCCCGCCGCCGCAGGACGACAGCATCGCGAGCAAGGCCAATGCCGTCCCGAACCGCCAGCGCTTCATCCCCATCCCCTAAAGCTTTCCAATTTCTTCAACTGTTTAGCCGAAGCGCGGCGTTATGCCAGACTCTATTTTTCGGTGGCTTTGGTTGCTAGGATGACGGTTCGTCCTGGGAATGGAGCGCAGGAAATCGTGGAGAGCCGACCATGACGGCGCGTGGGCAAGGCAGCGTCGACCTCTTCTCCTACGGCACCCTGCGCCAGCCGAACGTCCAGCTCGCGACCTTCGGGCGCCTCCTGGAGGGCCGGCCGGACGCGCTCGAAGGCTTCACCTTGTCGCCGATGGCGATCGAAGATCCGCACGTGATCGCGACCAGCGGTTCTCCCGTCCATACCATCGCGCGGCCGAGCGGCGACCCGGCGGATCGGGTGCCCGGTCTCGTCTTCACGATCACCGAGGCCGAGCTTGAGTCGGCGGACCGCTACGAGGCCGGCCCGATCAAGCGGATCGCAGCCACCCTGGCATCGGGCGGCGAAGCCTTCGTCTACGTGAGCGCCGAAGAGTCCGAATGAAGAAAAGGCGCCCCGGACTTGCCGGAGCGCCTCTCCTTTTGCGCCTCGCAGGGCTTAGCGATCCATCGCATAGACCCTGAGGATCGTGTCGGTGCGGGCGTCGATCTGGTAGATCTGACGGCCGTCCGACCGATAATAGACGCCGTTTCCGTCGCGGAACTGGTAGCGATATTGCGACGGGACCGAATAGAGGTTGCCGGTCGCGCGCGAGCCGACTCTCAGGCCGCAATTGTCGCGGCCGAGGACCCCGTCGATGATGCCGCCGATGCCGCTGCGGGTGTCGCAGGCGGTGTCGTAGGGCTGCTCGTAGGGTCCGCCGCGGCCGGTATAGCCGTCGTCGATGCGGCCGTCGCGATTGAAGTCGCGATCGTCCCAGCCGTCGCGGTCGCGGTCGACTCGCTGAGTGTAGACTCCGTCATTGTCGTAACGGTCGTCCCAGCTGTAGCGATTGTCGCGATCGAAGCGGCCGCCGTCGGCGAGGCTGAGGTTCTGCCGAACGGTGCGCAGCCGGGTGCGCAGGTCGGCGCGCTCGGCCTGAGTGAGGCCATTATAGCTGTACTGGCCCTCGAGCCTGGAGAGCTGCCGGATCTGCATGCGCAGGCTGCGCGCTTCGGTGCGATCGATCACTCCCGCCTGGATGCCGGCCTGGAGGCGGGCGTCGAGCTGGGCGATTCGGTTGGAGATGCCGACGGCGCCGCCGGCATTGACATTGCTATAGCCCGATTGGGCGACGGCAGGCGCCGCTACGGCGAGCGCGCCGACTGCGGCCATCGAAAGAAGAATCTTTTTCATAACTCATACTCCACCAAGCGCCCCCGCTTCGAAGACCCAACGAATGGGCAGCGCGGGTGTTGCGCTTTTGCGATAAGGCGATGCTTTGGTGCCACGGACGGGGCGAAATGAAGGAGTCAGGCTTATTCCGACCGGTCCGTTCCTGATCTGCCCGCCGGAATCGCGGTAGCCGAGCGTGCGAGTCGCCTTTCTCCTTGCCGCGCTCATCCTTCTCGCCACGTTCGCTCCGCCGCGCCTGCAGAGACGCGAGCCGCCGCCGGCGATCAGCCTTGTCGACTTGGCGCCCGTGCCGCTCGACTCGAACTCGGACGCGTCGCGTCTCGGCGCGCTCCGCTTCCTCGGCGGCTGGGCGCTGACCAGCAACGACCCCCGGTTCGGCGGCATTTCGGCGCTCCACGTCGAGACGGGCGAGGTGCTGGCGCTGAGCGACGCGGGCTGGCGCATCCGCCTTCCCGTCGGGGCCGGCCGGGGCCGGGTGCGCGCCGACATCGCCATGGTCCCCCAGGGCCCGGGCCCGGAGGACGAAAAATATAATCGCGACGTCGAATCGATGGTCGCCGAAGGCGCGGAAATATGGCTTGGCTATGAGCAGGCCAATTCCGTCTGGCGTTACCACCGGGCCAGCTTCGCCGTCCTTTCCGCCGCCACCCCCCGGGCGATGGCCCGATGGCGCGGCAATCGCGGCGCGGAGGCGATGGTGAGGCTACCCGGGGGCGGCTTCCTCGTCTTTTCGGAAGGGAGCGGGGGCGACAGCGAGGCGCTGGCCTTCGCCGGGGATCCGGCGGCGCCCGGCACCGGGACGCTTCGCCTGCGCTACCGGCCGCCCGAGGGTTATCGGGTGACGGACGCCGCTCTGCTGCCGGACGGGAGGCTCGCCCTGCTCAACCGGCGAGTAAAGCTGTTCGAGGGCTTCACCGCCAAGCTCACCATCGCCCGCCTGCCGGCGCTCGCCGAAGGCGCTTTGATCGAAGGCGAAGACGCCGCAACGTTCGACGGAACGGTGACTCGCGACAATTTCGAGGCGCTGAGCGCCAGCCGCGAGGGCGGGCGGACAATCCTGTGGATCGCGTCCGACGACAATTACAATCCGCTGCAGCGGACCTTGCTGATGAAGTTCGAGCTCGTCGAGTGACGCCGGCGACCGCCACTCGGGGAAAGCCGGGCGGCGTCAGGCCGCCGCCGTCTCGCCCTGCTTCTTGGCGATCTCGCGCTTGAGGCGACGGGCCTTGAGGCTGAGCGAATCGTCCTTCGACTTCAGCAGCCAATTGTCGAGGCCGCCGACATGCTCGACCGACCGAAGCCCGTTCATCGAGACTCTGAGCTTGATGCCGCGGCCGAGCGCTTCGCTGATCAACGTCACGTTCTGCAGGTTGGGCAGGAAGGTGCGCTTGGTCTTGTTGTTGGCGTGGGAAACGTTGTGGCCCACCTGCCGGCCCTTGCCGGTCAGCTCGCAAATGCGCGACATGATCTCTCGTCCTGATTTGAAGCGGGGCCGTAGACGGTCCCGGAAAGCCGGGGCGGATAGCGGCGGAACGCGCTTTCGTCAACCTGCAGCTGGCGGCAGGGGGGTCCAATGGGTCGTTGCGGACCAGCAACCGAATCGCGTACCCGTCGTTGTTCGATGAACGGAGGAAGCTGATCCATGTTACGCGCCGTCCTGATGCTTGTTGCCTTGATCATCCTGCTCCTCATCGGCGCCGTTTGGCTCGGGCTCGTCGATCTGAACCAGACCCAGAACGCCCAGGCGCCCAAGTTCGAGGTCAAGGTGAACCCGGTGACCGTCGGCACCACGACGGCCAACGTCCAGACCCCGACCGTCGAGATGAAGACCCGGCAGGTCGAGGTGCCGAGCGTCACCGTCGGCACCGGCGAGGCGGCAGCGAACCAGCAATAGGCTTTTCGCCAATTGGGGGGCCGACTAGGCGGGCCCGATGATGACCGCGGCTTTCTCCGAACCGATGCGCCGGGCCCTCGACGAGGCTCGAGCCGCCGCGGCCGACGGCGAGGTACCCGTGGGCGCGGTCGTCACTCGCGGCGGTGCGGTCATCGCCTCGGGCCGCAACCGAATGCGGCTGGACAACGATCCTACCGCCCATGCCGAGATGGTCGCGATCCGCGCCGCCGCCGTGGCGCTCGGCAGTCCTCGCCTCGACGGCTGCGACCTGTGGGTGACGCTCGAGCCCTGCGCGATGTGCGCCGGCGCGATGGCGGTGGCCCGGGTGTCGCGCCTCTATTTCGCTGCGCTCGATCCGAAGGGCGGCGCGGTGCTTCACGGCCCGCGACTGTTCTTGCAGCCCACCTGCCACCATGCGCCCGAGGTCTATTCGGGCCTGGCGGAGGAAGAGGCGGGGGAGATGCTGCGCGCGTTCTTCAGGGATCGGCGGGCGTGAGAAGCCTCCCCTGCGCGAAGCAGGGGAGGGGCATCAACTCAGCCCTGCTGGGAGACGGGCACGATCCTGATCTCGACCCGCCGGTTGGCGGCGCGCTCGGCTTCGCTGCCATTGTCGTTCCCCGGCAGCGGCTGGGCCGAGCCGAAGCCCTGGGTCGCGATCCGCTCGCGCTGCACGCCCCGGCCCGCGAGATAATTCGCCACCGAGCTCGCCCGGTTCTGGGAGAGCGGGATGTTGATCGACTCGCCGCCCGACGGGTCGGTATGGCCGTAAACGTCGATCATGGTCGAAGGATAGGTCGACAGCGTCGAGGCCACCTGGTCGAGAGTCGCCTGGAATTGCGGCTGGATGTCGTAGCGGTTGATCGGGAAGGTGATTCCCGCCGGCATGGTCAGGAGCAGCTCGTCGCCCTGGCGGTCGATCTCGACCCCGGTGCCGGCGGTCCTGTCCCTGAGCTCCTTCTCCTGCCGGTCCATGTAGCTGCCGACCGCGGCGCCCGCGACCGCTCCGATTCCGGCGCCGAGGATTTTCTCGGTGCGGTCGCGCCGCCCGCCGATGAGGTCGCCGCCGAAATAGCCGACGACAGCGCCGACGACCCCGCCGATCGCGCCCTTGGTCGAGACCCGGCGCTCGCCGGTATCGGGGTTGGTGGTGCAGGCCGTTGCGGAGAGAAGGGCGGCGGCCGCAGCCGCGCCGAGGAGGCGATTATCGATACGCATACAAATTCCTTTTCCCGTGAAGGGCTAATCGAACGAGCGGACAACCGACCGCCCGAACGGCTTGTTCCGTTCCGATCTGGCCGATGAACCGCTTGTCGCGGCGAAAGCTTCCCGGCTAAGAGGCGGAGGCGCCATGCCGCCCGTCCCCCCCTTGCCGCCATTCCCTTGGTTCGACGTGGTCATCATCCTGATGCTGATCGCGCTCAACGGCGTGTTCGCCATGGCCGAGATGGCGATCGTCTCCTCGCGCAAGCCTCGGCTGAAGGCGATGGCCAAGTCGGGGCGGTGGGGGGCGCAGACCGCGCTGGACCTCGCCGCGGATCCCGGCCGATTCCTGTCGACCGTGCAGATCGGAATCACCCTGATCGGGATTCTCGCCGGCGCCTACTCGGGCGCTAGCCTCGGTGGGCCGGTCGGCGCACGGTTGGCCGGGCTCGGGCTCAGCGCCGAAACGGCCGCGACGCTCGGCTTCGCCGTGGTCATCATCCTCACCACCTACGCCTCGCTGGTGATCGGGGAACTCGTCCCCAAGCAATTCGCGCTCCGCTCGCCGGAGCCGCTCGCGGCATTCATGGGTCCGCCGATGCTTTGGATCGCCAAGGCGACCGCGCCGCTGGTCTGGCTGCTCGACCGCACGAGCGCACTCATCTTCCGGCTGCTTCGAATGCGCCGCGACAATTCGAACAAGGTCACCGCGGAGGAGCTCCACCTGGTCGTGGCCGAGGCGCACAGCGCCGGCGTGCTCGAGGAATATGAGCGGGCGATCATCTCGGGCGTGGTCCGCCTCGCCGACCGCCCGGCGCGCGAGGTGATGACTCCGCGCACCGAGGTCGCCTGGATCGACGTCCAATCCCAGCCCGACGAGATTCGCGAGGCTCTGCTCGAGACTCCCCACAGCCGGATCCCGGTCGCGGAGGGCTCGGTCGACAAGCTGATCGGAATCGTCCAGGCCCGCGACATCGTCGCGGCGCTGATCGAGGGCCGGCCGCTCGACCTGCGCGCGATGGCCCACGACGCGCCTGTGGTGCCGGACCAGATGGACGCGATGGACGCGCTGGCCGTTCTTCGTGGCAGTCAGACTCGAATGGCCTTCGTCCACGACGAATATGGCCATTTCGAAGGAATCGTAACGTCGGCGGACCTGCTCAACGCGATCTCCGGAGTGCTGGCGGGCGGGTTCGAGGGCGGCCCCGAGGCTCCCCTGGTGGAGCGCGACGACGGCAGCTGGTGGGTGTCCGGCTCGCTATCGGCCGACGCGCTTTCGGACCGCCTCGGGATCGCGCTGCCGGCCGACCGCGACTATGCGACCACCGCGGGGTTCGCGCTTTCGGTTCTCAAGCACATCCCCGAGGTCGGCGAGCGTTTCACTTTTGGCGGCTGGAAGTTCGAGATCGTCGACATGGATGGCTTCAAGATCGACAAGCTGCTTGCCAGCGAGGTGGTGAGGAAGCGGCGGGGCGGCTAGCCGCCCAGCTTCCCGAACTTCGCTTCGAAGCCGTCAATATCCCCGCGCTCCAGGTAGCATGCCTGCTCGACCAGCCGGTCGCGGGCGATTCGCCCTTCGAAGGCGCCCATCCGGCGATCGAGCAGCGTCACCTCATTCTCGGTGAGGCCGGCAAGCTGGTCGAAGCGGGTGATTCCGAACTCGTTGAGCTGCGCCGCGAGCTTCGGGCCGACTCCCTTGAGGCGCTGCAAATTGTCGGGCGGGCCGCTGGGACCCGGGATGGTCGGATGAGCGTCGACTCCTAGGATCTCGCCGGCGACGTCCTGGGTGGCGGCCGCGAACTCGTCGTGGAGCGCGTTGCCTTCCGGCCCGTCCTCGAGCGAGCGGGGCTTCGATCCCGATCGCGTCCTTCTGAAGGCCCAGAAGGCCACGCACAGGCCGATGAGCAGGGCGACTGCGAGGAGCATGAGATTGTTCTGGGCGACGTTCCACATGGTCGGATCGGTTCCTTCTTGGGATCAGGCGAAGCCCTCGCGGCGGCGCCGGCCCCAGAGGAGCCAGGCGGCCCCGAGGCCGATGAGATAGGCGATGGCGGCGAGGAGCTGGGTCTCGATCAGCAGGAGCATCGTTCGCCCGCCGCTCGGCGGTTCATCGGCCCAGCGCACCGCGCCGATGCCCTCGACCGCGCGCACATGGTCGCTGATCCCCATCTGGCTGCCGAGCCCCTCGCGCTGAAGGTCGTTGGCGGGCCCGCTCAAAGTGGCGGTCCGGGTGAGCGGATCGCGGCCGAGCCGGACGGCGACGCCCGGCACGCCCGCCCTTGCGACCCCGGCGCGGGCCTCTCTTTCCAGGCGGTCGACCAGCCTGGAGCCGCCGCCCAGCGGCCCGTGCGAGATCCAGCCGGCGCCAAGCGCGAGCACGAGCCCGATCAGCAGCTTTACGGCCGTCGGCATGGTGAGCGCTCCCGCTGCAGAGTCCGGCGTGTGCTTAGGAGCGAAGCCGCTTTGCTGTCCAGCCTCAGCCGCCCCGGCCGATCTCGCGCCAGCCTATGTCGCGGCGGCAGAAGCCGGTCGGGAATCGGATTCGGTCGACCGCTTCATAGGCCGAGTCCCGGGCCTCGGCGAGGGTGCCGCCTTTGGCCGTGACCGCCAGGACCCGGCCCCCGGAGGCGACAAGCTCGCCGCCGTCGAGGGCGGTTCCCGCATGGAAGATCCTCACCCGATCGGAAGCCGCGGCCTCCAGGCCGGCGATCGCTCCGCCGGTTTCTGGGGTGCCGGGATAGCCCCTTGCCGCCATCACCACCGCGAGCGCGGAGTCGGCGGACAGCTTCACCGGATCCGCCTCCGCCAGCCTGCCCCGCGAAACGGCGTGGAGCAGCTCGAGCAGATCCCCCTCGAAGCGCATCATAAGCACCTGGCATTCGGGATCGCCGAAGCGGGCGTTATATTCGATCAGCTTCGGCCCCTCGGCGGTCAGCATCAGCCCCGCATAGAGGATTCCCGAATAAGGCGTGCCCTGGGCGGCGAGTGCTTCCACCGTCGGGCGAACGATCTCGTCCATCGCCCGGCGCTCGAGCTCCGCGGTCAGTATCGGGGCCGGGCTGTAGGCGCCCATTCCGCCGGTGTTCGGGCCGGTGTCGCCGTCGCCGGCGCGCTTGTGGTCCTGAGCGGAGCCGAACGGCAGCAATGTGGTTCCGTCGGTTAGGACGAAGAAGCTGGCTTCCTCGCCCTCGAGGAACTCCTCGATCACGACGGCGCCCCCGGCGCTTCCGAAGCCGCCCTCGAACATCGAATCGAGCGCCGCCTGCGCCTCCTCGCGGGTCGCGCAGACGATGACGCCCTTGCCGGCGGCGAGGCCGTCCGCCTTGACCACGAGAGGCGCCGGGAAATCCTCAAGCGCCGCTTCCGCGCCGAGCTTGTCGGAGGCGCGGACGTAGCGGGCCGTGGGAATTCCGTGCCGGGCGCACAAATCCTTGGTGAAGCCCTTCGAGCCTTCGAGCTGGGCCGGGATCCGGTTCGGTCCGAACACGCAAAAGCCCATCGTCCGCAAATTGTCGGCAAGGCCGTCGACGAGCGGCGCCTCGGGGCCGATGACGATCAGCTCAACGCTGTTCTTGAGGCAGAAATCGACAGTAGCGCGATGGTCGGCGGGGTCGATCGAGGCCAGCTGGGCATGTTCGGCGATGCCCGGATTGCCGGGAGCGGCAAACAACTTGCCGAGCTTCGGCGATTGCGCGAGCTTCCAGGCGAGCGCATGCTCACGGCCGCCGGAGCCAAGCAGCAGGACATTCATGGACGACTTCCCTCCAGCCGAGAGCGGCCTCGTAGCAACCGAAAGCCCCGGCGACAATTCGGCGCCAGTCTCGGTTTCCGACCTGGCGATGCGCCTGAAGCGCACGGTCGAGGACGCGTTCGGCTTCGTCCGCGTCCGAGGCGAGATCAGCGGCTGGAAGCGGGCCGCGTCGGGCCATTGCTATTTGTGCCTCAAGGACGACAAGGCGGTCCTCGATGGAGTGATGTGGAAAGCGACGGCCGCCGCTTTGCCCTTCCGTCCCGAGGATGGAATCGAGGTCGTCGCGACCGGCAAGCTCACCACTTATCCGGGCCGGTCGCGCTACCAGATAATCATCGAGCGGCTGGAGCTGGCCGGCCAGGGCGCCTTGATGGCCTTGCTCGACAAGCGCCGCCGGGCCCTCGCCGCCGAGGGCCTTTTCGACCAGGAGCGCAAGCGCCGCCTTCCGTTCCAGCCGCGGGTGATCGGAGTCGTCACCTCCCCGACCGGGGCCGTCATTCGCGACATCCTCCACCGCCTCGCCGACCGCTGCCCGTGCCACGTCATCGTCTGGCCGGTGCCGGTCCAGGGCGAGGGGGCGGCCCCGCAGATCGCGGCCGCCGTGCGCGGCTTCAATGCTCTGCCGGAGGGCGGCCCGGTCGAGCGACCGGACCTGCTGATCATCGCTCGCGGGGGCGGCTCGATCGAGGACCTGTGGGCGTTCAACGAGGAGGAGCTGGTCCGGGCCGTCGCCGGATCCCGAATCCCGACCATCTCCGCCGTCGGCCACGAGACCGACACCTCGCTGTGCGACTTCGCCGCCGACGTCCGGGCTCCCACTCCGACGGCGGCCGCCGAGATGGCGGTGCCGGTCCGCGGCGACCTGCTCGGCCAGCTTCGCGAACTGGGCCACCGCATCCACCGCTGCGCCCGCCGGTCGCTCGACCGCGGCCGCGAGCAGCTCGACTCGACGGCCCGCCGCTGGCCTGGGCGCGATGCCCTGCTCGCCCCCCAGCGCCAGCGCCTCGACGACCTCGCCGAGCGGCTGCCCCGGGCGCTCCGAACCGAGCTCAGCCACGCCCGCGCCGCCCTTGGCCAGACCGCAGGTGCGCTTCGGCCGGGGCTTCTCAAGGCGGCCCACGCCCGCGCCAGGGAGCGGCTCGAGGCGCTGTGGCGCGTGGCCGAGCTCGCCCATCCCAACCGTCCCCTTCAGCGCGGCTACGCCCGAGTCGAGGACCGCGACGGCCGCACGCTCATCTCGGCAGCCGCCGCCCGCAAGGCCGAGCGGCTCCGGCTGATCTTCGGCGACGGGGACGTCGAGGCCAATGTGGGCGCGGCGCCGGTTGAGAGGGCGCGCAAGCCGTCCTATGTGAAGCCCGCGGCGGAGCAGCCCAAGCTGCTCTAGGACGTCGTTGGGCGAGGCGGATCGTCACCCGGACCTGATCCGGGGTCCATCGTCTTATTTCAGGGGTTCAGGTTCCGGAAAAGGTGGATGCCGGATCAGGTCCGGCGCGACGAGCAAGGACGAAGGCGAAGATGCTGATGTCGAACCAGGGCCGCGAGGCGCGCCTCCATTACATGCCGGGCACCTTCCGCATCCTCACCCCCGGCGACCATGTCCGCTGCGCCGCCACCGGCCAGCCGATCCCGCTCGAGGACTTGCGCTACTGGAGCGTGGCGAGGCAGGAGGCCTACGCCTCGGCGGAGCTTTCGGTAAAGGCCGAGGGCCGCGGATAGGGCCCAACGCCCATCGAGGGGATTCGGGTGGGGGCAGGGAGAAGAGGATCATGCGCAGGATCGTGGGGGCGGCTTTCGTTTCGCTCGACGGGGTGGTCCAGGCGCCGGGGGGGCCGGAGGAGGATCGGAGCGGCGGCTTCGCCCTGGGCGGCTGGCTGGCCGGCTTCTTCGACGAGGAGACAGGCGAGCGCATCGACGCCCTGTTCGAACCGCCCTTCGACCTGCTGCTCGGCCGCCGAACCTACGACATCTTCGCGGCCCACTGGCCGTTCAACGCCGACGAGCCGGGCGGAATCGGCGAGCGGTTCGGCCGGGCCTCCAAATATGTCCTGACCCGGAGCGACCGAAGCCTCGACTGGGAAGGCAGCCACCGGCTCGACAGCCTCGACTCGCTCGCCGCCCTGAAGCGGTCCGAGGGCCCCGACCTGGTCATCCAGGGCAGCTCGACCCTCTACCCGCAATTGCTCGGCGCCGGGCTGATCGACCGGCTGGTCCTGATGACCTTCCCGGTCGTGCTCGGCTCGGGCAAGCGCCTGTTCGGCGAAGGCGCTCCGCCCGGAGCGATGCGAATGACCGGGCACCGGGTCACCGCCCGGGGCAATATCATCGCGGACTACGAGCCGGCCGGCCCGGTCGAGCCGGGAAGCTTCGCGACCGGCGAGCCCAGCGCCGCCGAGATGGAGCGCCGCGAGAAGATCGAGAAGGGCAGCTGGTAAGGCCGCAAGAAACCGGCCGAAACGCTCAGATCCGGCGCCTCGCCCTCACGCCCGGCTGGCCGTTGACCCGCATCATGTAGCTTCCCATCGAAGCCTTGACGACCTTCACCTTGTGGCCGCGCTTGGGGTTGACGGCGAGCGGGTAGGAATCGGTCTGCGCCCAGGTGCTTCCGTCCTCGAGGGTGATCACCCAGCGGCCGTCGCCGTCGGTGTGGGCCGAGCGGATCGTGCTCTCGATCGACTTGATCTCCTCGACCCCGTCGTCGCCGCCGCCGCCTCCGAACGGGTTGAGATTGGGGATGTCGAGGCCGAACAGGCCGCGCTTGGTCTCCTGGATCTGCTTCCGGTCGACGACGACGAGGTCGCGATTCTCGGCCTGCCGCTGGAGAGTCGCGGCGGCCGAGTCGAAGCATTTGAGGCGGGCCGAATCGTCCGCCAGCCCCCGGCAGCGGACCAGCGCCTCGAACGCCTCGGGCCGCTGCTGCGGCTTGCCCTTCTGGGCGGGAAGCGCCGACGGAGCCGCCAGTGCCGCCGCGGCGGCCGCAATCACCAAAGCACGCATTCGAAACCCTTTCCGCCCTTGCCTGACCGAATATTGGGCCAAGGGCCGGGCGCGCGCAAGCCGCCCCGCTTGCCCGCATCCCCCGGCGCGGCTAGCGGGGCCGCCATGAACCCGGCCGCGAGCCTCAATGCGGGGACCCTGGCGGCGACGCCGCACTGGTTCCCCCACCTCCTCGATCCGGCGACGGAGCGAGTCCTCCTCGTCGAGAAGGCGGAGGCCGACTATCGCGATTCGGCCTTCCTGGACGAGCGCTCGCTCAAGCCCGGAGCCGCTCGGCACGGAGTGGAATGG
The DNA here is from genome assembly GCA_036386795.1 of Allosphingosinicella sp. Lineage (GTDB taxonomy): Bacteria > Pseudomonadota > Alphaproteobacteria > Sphingomonadales > Sphingomonadaceae > Allosphingosinicella. The sequence continues at coordinate 37,620 of DASVUZ010000031.1, read as the reverse complement.
TGGCACCTGGCCGCCGCCTTCCCGCCGGCGGCCAGGCGCGACGCCCAATATATCTTCCATATCGGCCATGTCGGCTCGACCCTGATCTCGAGGCTGCTCGGCGAGCTTCCGGCGATCCTGTCGCTGCGCGAGCCCCTGATCCTTCGAACCTTCGCCGAAATGCTCGGGCAGCGCGGGCAGGCCGAGGCGCTGTGGGACCCGGAATCGATCCCCGGCCGCCTCGACCTCCTGACGGCGCTTCTCTCGCGAACCTTCCGGCGCGAGCAACGGGTCCTGGTCAAGGCGACCAGCTTCGTCAGCGAGGCCGCCGCCGACCTGGTCCCGGCCGGCTCCCGGGCATTGCTCCTCTACGCCCGGCCGGAGCGCTATATCGAGACCATCCTCGCCGGCCCCAATTCCCGCCAGGAGCTGGCGATGACGGCCCGGGACCGGCTCAAGCGCCTCCATCGCGCCGCGGGCGCGGAGCGCTGGCGGCTCTGGGAGCTGGGCGAGGGCGAGCGGGTCGCGATGGCCTGGGCCGCGGAGATGGCGAGCCTGGTTCGGGCGGCGCAGGCGCTTCCGGCGGGAAGCGCGATGTGGCTGGACTTCGACGACTTCCTCGCCGACCCGGCCGCCTCGCTCGGAGCGCTCGCCGACTTCTTCGGAGTGGAGCTCGACCGGGCCGGCGCCGAGCATCTCGCCGCCGACCCGCTGATGCGCCGCTACTCCAAGGCCGCCGAATATGAATATAGCCGCGAGCTTCGCGAGCAGGTTCTGGCCGAGGCGCGCCGGGACCAGGCCGGAACGATCGCCTCGGGCCAACGCTGGCTCGAGTCCGCGGCGGCCGGCTGCGCTCCGGTCGCGGCGGCGCTCGAGCGCGCCTCCGCCTCGACGGGCGCCGATCCAGCGGCTAATCGCTGAGCGCATGTTCAAGGAGATTCCCGACCTGCTGACGGGCGACGAGATCCTCGCCCTGCGCCGGATCGCCGCGGCGGCGCAATGGATCGACGGCCGCCAGAGCAATCCCCATTCCGCGGTGAAGAACAATCTCCAGCTCTACGAGAAGAATTCGGCCGATATCCTGGCCCGGGCGCTGTATCGCTGCGAGGACTTCACCAATTTCACCTTTCCGGTCGTGCTCGCTCCGCCGATGCTGAGCCGCTACGGCCCGGGCATGCATTATGGCGGCCATGCCGACGCCGCCTACCTCCCGCTCGGCGAGAAGCCGCTGCGCTGCGACATGAGCTGCACGATCTTCCTGTCGGATCCGGACAGCTATGAGGGCGGAGCGCTCCGAATCCAGCTCGGCTCGCGCGACCTTCGCTTCCGAGGGACGGCGGGATCGGCGGTGATCTATCCTTCGACCACCTTCCACGAGGTGGAGCCGCTGACCCGCGGCGAAAGGCTCGCCGGAATCACCTTCATCCAGAGCCGGATCCCGGACGCCTTCCTTCGCGAGCTGCTCTTCGAGCTCAACGAGGTCGCCGCGCTCGAGGGGCTCAACATGGATCCGCAAAATTATGCCCGGCTGCAGCTCGTCCAGCGCAACCTGCTTCAGCGCTGGGGCGACATGCCCTGACGCTCCGGGCTTCGCCGGCCCGGCGCCTGCGTGACCCAAAAGCCACACCGAAGGGTGTTTCGCTAGGGCGATGGCGGCAGCGAATTGCTTCCCTTTAACGACTTCCCTTAGAGAAGGCTTGGGTCGCCGACACTTAGCGGCGCTACAGGGATGAAAGAAATCCGCGGCCAAAAGGCCGTTAAAAGGGGACGGACATGAATAAGAACCGCATTCTCAACAACTTGATGGCGACCACGTTTATCTGTGGCGCGATCGGTTTCGCCGCGCCGGCTTATGCGCAGGATACCGAAGAGCCCGCAGCGCCGCAGGCCGGCCCGGTCGAAAATGCGGATCCCGCCGTCTCCGCGGACGCCGCTCCCGAAGGCCAGGGCCAGGACACCGAGGGCGACATCATCGTCACCGGCACCCGCATCCCGCAGCCGAACCTCAACTCGGCGAGCCCGATCACCGTCCTCAACAACCAGGACGTGAAGCTTCAGGGCACGGCCCGCACCGAGGACATCATCAACTCGCTGCCGCAGTCCTTCGCGGCCCAGGGTTCGAACATCTCCAACGGCGCCACCGGCACCGCCACGGTCAACCTGCGCGGCCTCGGCTCGCAGCGCACCCTGGTCCTGGTCAACGGCCGCCGCCTGATGCCGGGCGATCCCCGCTCGCCGGTTCCCGACATCAACTTCATCCCGGCCCTGGCCGTCGACCGCATCGACGTCCTGACCGGCGGCGCCTCGTCGGTCTACGGCGCGGACGCCGTGTCGGGCGTCGTCAACTTCATCATGGACACGGACTTCGAGGGCATCCGCCTCGACGCCCAGTACAGCTTCTTCGACCACGTCAACAACGGCCGCGCGGACATCCGTGAGGCGATCGCCGCCCGCAACTTCCCGCTTCCCAGCGGCCACGTCGCCGACGGCGGAACGGTCGATGCGAGCATGGTGATCGGCGCCGGCTTCGACGACGGCCGCGGCCACGTCACCGCCTACGCGACCTACCGCAGGCAGACCCAGGTCCTTCAGCGCGACCGCGACTATTCGGCCTGCTCGCTGACCGCCCTGACCGCGGCCCAGTCGGCCACTCCGGCCCGCGCCGGCCGCCTCTACGACTGCGGCGGATCGGGCACCGGCAACCCGGGCAGCTTCATCACCAACGTCGGCACCTTCACCATTGGGCCGAACCGGACCTTCATCCAGCCGGTGCCGCTGTTCAACTTCGCGCCGTACAACTTCTTCCAGCGGCCGGACGAGCGCTACACGTTCGGCGCCTTCGCCAATTACGAGATCAACGAAGGGCTGAAGCCGTACCTCGAAGTGATGTTCATGGACGACCGCTCGGTCGCCCAGATCGCTCCGTCGGGACTGTTCATCGGCAACACCACGAGCATCAACTGCGACAACCCGCTGCTCAGCGCCCAGCAGCGCGCGATCGTCTGCTCGCCCGCCAACCTGGTCGGCTTCGCTCCGGCGGTCGCGGACGATCCCAGCACTCCGCTCGTGAACGAGGCGGCCCCGGCGACTCCGCCGACGGTCTTCATCGACCAGAACGGCAATCCGTATAATCGCGGCATCCTCTACATCGGACGCCGCAACACGGAAGGCGGCGGCCGTCGCGACGACCTCCAGCACACCGACTATCGAATCGTCGCCGGAATGCGCGGCGACCTGGGCGGCGGCTTCTCCTACGATGCCTCCTACCAGTATGGCCGGGTCGTCTTCGCCCAGACCTACTTCAACGACTTCTCGGTCATCCGCGGCGCGCGGGCGATCGACGTGGTCGCCGGTCCGGGCGGCGCTCCGACCTGCCGTTCGGTGCTGAACGGTCAGGATCCGAACTGCGTCCCCTACGACATCTTCGCGATCAACAACGTCAATCCGGCGGCCCTCGCCTACCTGCAGACCCCGGGCTTCTCGCGCGGCAACACGCAGGAGACGGTGGCGACCGGGTCGATCACCGCGGAGCTTGGCGAATATGGCGTCCAGAGCCCGCTTTCGGACAGCGGCGTCGCCATCAACGTCGGCGCCGAGTATCGCAAGGAGCGTCTCGAGTTCGACACCGACCAGGCCTTCTCGACCGGCGACCTCGCCGGCCAGGGCGGCGCCACGATCGGCGTGTCCGGCCAGTTCGACGTGAAGGAGCTCTTCACCGAGCTCCAGATCCCGCTGATCTCGGACCGGCCGTTCTTCGAGCAGCTCGAATTCCGTGCGGGCTACCGCTATTCGAAGTACGACGTCGCCAACAACAGCTTCTCGACCGACACCTACAAGTTCGAGGGCGAGTGGGCTCCGATCCGCGACGTTCGCTTCCGCGGCAGCTACAACCGGGCCGTTCGCGCTCCGAACATCGTCGAGCTGTTCTCCGCTCAGTCGGTCGGCCTCAGCGGCAGCACCGATCCGTGCGCGGGCGACTTCGATCCGGATTCGGCCGATACGCCCCCGACCGCGACCCAGGCGCAGTGCGTCCTGGCCGGAGTCTCGGCGGCTCAGTACGGCAAGGTGAAGCAGAACCCGGCGGAGCAGTATAACAGCCTGCTCGGCGGCAACCCGAACCTTACGCCGGAAGTCGCCGACTCGATCACGCTCGGCGTGGTGCTTCAGCCCCGCTTCCTGCCGCGCTTCGCGCTGACGGTCGACTGGTTCGACATCAAGCTGAAGAATGCGATCGGGATCATCGGAGCCGACGTCATCCTCGATCAGTGCGTCAAGACGGGCGATCCGTTCTTCTGCTCGAGGATCAACCGCGACGCCCAGGGCACCTTGTGGCTGACGTCGAACGGCTTCACGGTCGACACCAACACCAATGTCGGCGGAATCACGACCCGCGGCGTCGACGTCAACGCTTCCTACACCCAGCCGCTCGGCGGGATGGGAAGCCTGGCGTTCAGCTTCGTCGGCACCTGGCTCGACCAGCTGGTCAGCAACCCGCTGGCCGACATCCGGTTCGACTGCGCCGGGTTCTTCGGAGCCCAGTGCGGAACTCCGAACCCGGAGTGGAGGCACAAGCTGCGCCTCACCTACACCGCTCCGAACGGCATCGGCCTGTCGGCGCAGTGGAGGTACTTCTCCGCCGTCGACGCCGACACCTCGAGCGCCGATCCGGATCTCGCCGGAACGACTCTCGCGGGCAATGCCGGCTACAAGGCGCAGAGCTATCTCGACCTGGTGATGACGGCTCGTATCGGGGATCATTACAGCTTCCGCCTCGGCGCGAACAACATCCTCGACCGCGATCCGCCGACCTCGGTCACTCCGGCTCCGTTCGGAAACGGCAACACCTATCCGCAGGTGTACGACTCGCTGGGTCGCTACATCTTCGCGGGCGTGACGCTCGACTTCTAAGACGGGCGAATAGCGGAAACGGGGCGGGCTTCTTCGGAAGCCCGCCCTTTTTCTTTGTCCCGCCGCCGGGGCGCTAAAGGCCGCGAAGAGCCTCGACCAGGCCGCCGAGATGGCGCTCGTAATTGCGCCAGCGGCCGGAAGAGCGGCGATAGAGCGGCTCGCGCACCTGGCCGGCGCTGGCCGTCCTCACCGCATTGCCGGCCTCATGGAAGGACAGGCAGGCTTCCAGCCACGGCAGGCCGCAAAATTCGAGAAGCGCCTCGATCCTCGGCCTCGGATCGGCGACCAGCGCGTCATAATCGAGATCGTGGATGTCGCCGGGATAGAGGCTCCGCCAATGCGCCATCAGCCGGCGATACTGGCCGTACCAGTGGGCGGCGTCGCCGAGATCCTGCGCATAGGCCATTCCGGGATCGAGATGCAGGAAATACAATGACAGGATATTGTCGAGCGGATCGCGGATCGTGTGGACGATCCGAGCCTCCGGGAAGAGGCGCTTGATCAGCCCGACATGAAGGAAATTGTCGGGCCTCTTGTCGGTGACGAGGCCGGCGCCGGGATGGACCTTCGCAAGCGCGTTCAGATAGGCGGCCCGAGCCCGGGCCACGGCTTCGGGCGCCGCGGAGCCGGCCGCTTCGGGATAGGGCCGAAGCGCCTCGGCGAGCGCCGGCACCAGCCCGAGCTCGCCGCCCGGAGTCACCGATTCGTGGCGGGCGAGAATCTGCTCGGCGAGGGTCGAGCCCGACCGGAACATGCCGCAGATGAAGATCGGGGCGCGGCCGGGCCCGTCCGGCCGCCGGGCTTCCGGGGACGGAAAGGCCGCGATCAGCCGGTCGACCAGCGCCTCCTGGGCGGAGCGGTCGTAGCGGGCGCCGAGGATGGCGCGGCTCGACTCGTTGGCGGCGGCGTAGGCGGCGAAGGCCTCGTCATAGGCGCCGACCCGGTCCAGCGCCGCTCCGAGCGAGAAGCCGAGATCGGCCCGGGCCGCCGGATCGGCGCGGGCCTCGCCGATCGCCGACCGAAGGCGGCCGACGAGCGGGTCGCCGGGCCCCGACAGATCGGCGACTCCCGCGAGCCGGGCCAGCGCCATGGGCTCGGAAGGCGCGATCGCGACGGCCTGTTCGTAGGCCGAGCGGGCGCGGCGGCGATCGCCGCGATCCTCGTGGAGATTGCCGAGGTTGAGCCAGGCCGGCAGATAATCGGGCCTGAGCTCGAGCGCCCGCTTCAGCTCCGCCTCGGCGGAATCGCTCGAGCCGAGATCGTCGGCGAAGATCACTCCGCGGTTGAGATGGACCTCCTCGGCGTCGCCGATTCCCCGGCGAAGGGCCTCGGCATAGGATTGCAGGGCCGCTTCCGGCTGCCCGGCCTGGCGCTGAAGCCGGGCCAGATTGTACCAGCTGTTGGGGGCCTGGGGATTGAGGGCGAGAGCCTGGCGGTAGGCGGCGATCGCCTCGGCGATGCGCCCGGCATCGCGGAGCTCGGCGGCCGCCCGAAGCAGCCGTTCCGGAATCGTGCCCGCGCTCACCCGCAATGGCCTAGGACTCCGCCGCCGCCCTGTCGAGCGCTTCGAAAGCGGCCGGGCGGGCGTTTTCTTTTCGAGCGAATCCCGGCACAAGGCCGGCGATGGACAGCGGCCCCTCACCGAGCGAAGCCGAAGCCGACGCCGCCGCCGGCGCCGGGCGGCTGGCGGACGCCCGCCGGCTGCTCGAGGCCGCGGCCCGGGAGACTCCGGGGCGGCTCGAGACCTGGCTCAAGCTGTCGGCGATGTGCCGGGCCGCCGGCGATCTCGAGTCCGCTTTGGCGGCGGTGTCGCGGGCGCTGGCGATCGAGCCGCTCGACCTCTCCGCTCTGCTGATGCGGGCGGTCCTGCTCGAGAAGAGCGGCGACGAGGCGGGCGCGGGCGAGGCCTATGGCCATGCCCTGGCGCAGCGGCCGGACGGGCCGGCGCCGGCGGGGCTGGGGCCGATGCTCGCCCATGCGGAGCAACGCTATCGCCGCTTCCAGCAGGACGCCCTGGCCCGGCTTCGCGGGGGAATCGCGGCGGCGGCCGGAGCTTCCGCCGAAGAGCAGGCGAGGATCGAGCGCTTCTGCACCAACATCGCGCGGATCACCCGGCCGTTCGGCCAGGAGCCGAGCCATTTCGCCTTTCCCGGGCTTCCGGCGGCCGAGTTTCACGACCGCGCCCATTTCCCCTGGCTGGCGGAGCTCGAGTCGGCGACGGAGGCGATCCGCGAAGAGTTCGACGCTCTGATCCGGTCCGAGGCGGCCGAGCTGGTGCCCTATATCCAATATCCCGACGACGTTCCGCTGCGGCAGTGGGAGGGGCTCAACCGGTCGAGGGACTGGACCGCCGTCCACCTGCTCCGCAACGGCGGCCGGATCGACCGCAACGCCCGCCACTGCCCGAGGACCATGGCGCTGCTCGAGCGGCTTCCGCAGCCCGCAGTCGCGGGCGCCTCGCCCAACGCGATGTTCTCGCTGCTCGCTCCGGGGACCCGGATCCCGGCGCATAGCGGAGTGGCCAATACGAGGCTGGTCTGCCACCTGCCGCTGATCGTCCCGCCGGGATGCGGATTCCGGGTCGGGGCCGAGACCCGCCTGTGGCGGCCGGGAAGCGCCTTCGTGTTCGACGACACGATCGAGCACGAGGCGTGGAACGACAGCGCCGAGCTTCGGGTCGTCTTCATCTTCGACGTCTGGGCCTGGGCCCTGAGCCAGGCGGAGCGCGAGGCGGTCGCGGCGATCATCCCGCGAAGCGCAGCTCCGGCGGCGGAGGGCCTGTGAGCGCGATCCCGGCCGACCCGGCCGACCCGGCCGCGGCGTTCAACGCTGCGATCGAGGCCCTCAACCGCGGCCTCGAGCCGGAGGGGCTGGCGCTGCTCGAGCGCGCCCGCCGGATCAACCCCGGCGACTCCCGGCTGTGGCAGATGACGGGCCTTCTCCACCGCCAGCTGGAGGAGCTCGAGCCGGCCATCGCCGCCTTGAGCGAGGCGGCTCGGCTCGCTCCGAAGGACCGGCTCGTCGCCCACGCCCTCGCCCGAGCCCATCTCGAGGCGGGCCTGCCCTCGATCCACCTGTTCCAGGCGGCGCGCCGGCTCGCCCCGATGGATCCGGAGATCCTCGAGGGGCTGGTCGCCGCCGTCGAGGACCAGATCGGGCCGAAGGCGGCGATCGAGGCGCTGGAGATGCTCCTCGGCCCCAACCCGAACTGGCTTCCCGGCCTCGAGACGGCGATGCAGCTGCGCTGGATGTGCGGCGACCGGGAAGGGTTCATGGCCGATTTCGAGCGGGCGCTCGCGGCCGATCCGCGCAATATCGCGCTGTGGCGCTCGCTGATCATCGCCCTCACCCAGGCGAACCGCTACGACCAGGCGCTCGAGACGGTCCTTCGGGGGAGGAAGGCGGCCGGGGATCATCTCATCTTCGACGTCAACGAAGCGGTCGCGAAAGCCGAGCTCGGCGAGTTCGACGCCGCCGAGCCGCTGTTCGAGCGCCTGGCCGAGCTCCAGGACGGCCCGTTCCAGGTCCGCCGGGTCCGCCACCTGCTGCGCACCGGCCGCCCCGCCGAGGCCGCCGCCGTCGCCGAGGCGATGACGAAGACCGAGGATTCGATGCTGTTCTGGCCCTATCTCTCGATCGCCTGGCGGCTGCTCGGCGACTCGCGATGGGAATGGCTGGAAGGCGATCCCCGCTTCGTCGGAATCTACGATCTCGACCTGCCCGGACTCGACGCCCTGGCCGACCAGCTGAGGGCGCTGCACCGAACGACCCACCAGCCGCTCGAGCAGTCGGTGCGCAACGGCACCCAGACCCAGGGCGCGCTCTTCGCGCGGATCGAGCCGCCGATCCGCTCGCTCCGGGCCGCCATCGTGACGGCGGTGGAGGCCCATATCGCCCAATTGCCGCCGCCGCAGCCGGGCCATCCGCTCCTCGGAGTCCCGCGCGGGCGCCGGGTGCGCTTCGCCGGCTCCTGGTCGGTGCGGCTGACCGGCGGCGGCCACCATTCCAACCACATCCACCCCGCCGGCTGGTTCAGCTCGGCGGTCTATGTGGCCCTGCCGGCCGATATTCCGGAGCCGGCGGGCTGGCTGACGCTGGGCGTGCCCCAGGCCGAGCTCGGAATCGACCTTCCGCCGATCCGGCTGGTCGAGCCCAAGCCCGGGCGGCTGGTGCTCTTCCCTTCGACCTTATGGCACGGCACCGTCCCGTTCGAGGCGGGGGAGCGGCTCACCGTCGCCTTCGACGTGGCGAGGCCGGCCTAGGGCCGGGACGGGAGCCCTGGTAAAACCCGTTCGGGCCGAGCCTGTCGAAGCCCGTTCCCTTTGCTTCGCCCACCGCCGGTGGGAGAGGGCTTCGACAGGCTCAGCCCGAACGGAGGTTCGGGACCGGCGGGGATGGTCACGCCGCCTCGCGGCTCTCCGCGACGTCGAGCTTCAGGGCGCCGTCGCCTTCGTCGACCCGGACCAGGCTCCCGTCCGGGATCTCGCCCCGAAGAAGCGCGTCGGCGAGCGGATCCTGCAGGTAGCGCTGCACCGCCCGCTTGAGCGGCCTCGCGCCGTAGACCGGGTCGTAGCCGACCCGGCCGAGCCAGGCGCGGGAGGCGCCGGTCAGCTCGAGCCTTATCTTGCGGTCGGCCAGAAGCTGCTGGACCCGCTGGACCTGGATGTCGACGATCGGCCCCATATGCTCCTGCGCCAGCCGGTGGAACAGGATGATCTCGTCGAGCCGGTTGAGGAATTCCGGCCGGAAATGGCCTCGGACCACCTCCATCACCTGAGGCTCGACGTCGCCCACGGCCTGGCCCTCGCCGAGGCCGGTCAGATACTGGCTGCCCAGGTTCGAGGTCAGGATGATGATCGTATTGGTGAAGTCGACGGTCCGGCCCTGGCCGTCGGTCAGCCGGCCGTCGTCGAGCACCTGGAGGAGGATGTTGAACACGTCCGAATGGGCCTTCTCGACCTCGTCGAACAGGACCACCTGGTAGGGCCGCCGCCGAACCGCCTCGGTCAGGACTCCGCCTTCCTCGTAGCCGACATAGCCGGGAGGAGCGCCGATCAGCCGGGCGACGCTATGCTTCTCCATGAACTCGGACATGTCGATCCGGACCATGGCGTGCGGATCGTCGAACAGGAATTCGGCCAGCGACTTGGTCAGCTCGGTCTTGCCGACTCCGGTGGGCCCCAGGAACAGGAAGCTGCCCATCGGCCGGTTCGGGTCCTGAAGGCCGGCGCGGGAGCGCCGGATCGCCTTCGAGACGGCGCGAACGGCGTCTTCCTGGCCGATCACGCGCCGGCCGATCACCTCCTCCATGTTGAGAAGCTTCTCCCGCTCGCCTTCCAGCATCCGCTCCATCGGGATCCCGGTCCAGCGCGCCACGACCGAGGCGATATCCTCGCCGGTCACTTCCTCGCGGAGCATCGCCGTCTGCGAGGCCGCCTCGACCTCGGCGAGCTGCTTCTCGAGCTGCGGTATCCGGCCGTACTGGACCTCGCCGGCCTTGGCGAGGTCGCCGGCGCGCTGGGCCTGCTCGAGCTCGAGCCGCGCCCGCTCCAGCTCCTCCTTGATCTTGGCCTCGCCGGCCAATTTCTCCTTCTCCGCCTGCCAGCGCTGGGTCAGCTCGGCGGACTGCTGCTCGAGATTGGCGAGCTCCCCCTCGAGCGACGCCAACCGGTCCTGCGAGGCGCGGTCCTTCTCCTTCTTGAGCGCTTCGCGCTCGATCTTGAGCTGGATGATCCGGCGGTCGAGATTCTCGATCTCCTCGGGCTTGGATTCCACCTCCATGCGCAGGCGCGAGGCGGCCTCGTCCATCAGGTCGATGGCCTTGTCGGGGAGGAATCGGTCGGTGATGTAGCGGTTGGACAGGGTCGCCGCCGAGACCAATGCGCCGTCGGTGATCCGGACGCCGTGGTGGAGCTCATATTTCTCCTTGAGGCCGCGCAGGATCGAGATCGTGTCCTCGACCGTCGGCTCGCCGATGAAGACGGGCTGGAATCGGCGCTGGAGCGCCGGGTCCTTCTCGACATGCTTCTTATATTCGTCGAGCGTGGTCGCTCCGATGCAGTGGAGCTCGCCTCGAGCGAGGGCCGGCTTGAGAAGGTTGGACGCGTCCATCGCGCCCTCGCTTTTTCCGGCGCCGATCAGCGTGTGCATCTCGTCGATGAAGAGGATGATGTCGCCCTCGCCCTGGCGGACCTCGTCGAGAACGCCCTTCAGCCTTTCCTCGAACTCGCCGCGATATTTGGCGCCGGCGATGAGCGAGCCCATGTCGAGCGCCATCAGCTTGCGGTCCTTGAGGCTGTCGGGGACGTCGCCGTTGGCGATGCGCAGCGCCAGGCCCTCCGCGATCGCCGTCTTGCCGACTCCGGGATCGCCGATCAGCACGGGATTGTTCTTGGTGCGCCGGGCGAGGATCTGGACGGTTCGGCGGATCTCCTCGTCGCGGCCGATCACCGGGTCGAGCTTGCCGTCGCGGGCCGCCTGGGTGAGGTCGCGGGCGAATTTCTTGAGAGCATCGTAGCGGTCCTCGGCGGACTGGGTGTCGGCGGTGCGGCCGCCGCGAAGCTCGTTGATCGCGGCGTTGAGAGCCTCGGCCTTCAGGCCGGCGTCGGCGAGGGCCTTGCCGGCGTCGGTGGTCTTGGCGAGCACCAGGGCGAGCAGCATCCGCTCGACGGTGACGTAGGAGTCGCCGGCTTTCTGAGCGACCTGCTCGGCCTGGTCGAGCACCCGCATCGTCTCGGCGTCGAGCCCGGGCGTCGAACTGGCGCCTCCGCCCGTGACCACCGGAATCCGGGCGAGCGCCTCGTCCGTCTCGCGCCTCGCCGCCTCGGCGCTTCCGCCGGCGCGGGCGATCAGGCCCGAGGCCATGCCCTGCTCGTCCTCGAGCAGGGCCTTGAGCAGATGCGCCGGAGTGATCCGCTGATGGTTGAGCCGAAGCGCCACGGTCTGCGCGGCCTGAAGGAAGCCCCGCGCCCGTTCGGTGAATTTCTCGAGGTTCATATCAGCCCCTGTCCAATCGTTGCGAACGATATGGTGTGGCCTTTGAGCAACACAAGAGGAATCGTCCTCCGTGCCGCGCGGTGACGGGGGAGGGGGCGGTCCGAAGCCGGGTGACGGCCGGCCTCGCCCGGAACTGCCGGGCCCGCGGGCGACCCCCGGACCGCGGAAATGAGTGCACTGTCACCGTATTATTTCCCCAAACCGGTGACAGTGCACTTATTGGAACGTTCGGCCCGGCCCGGCCCGATGTCGCTTCCGATCATGCAGTCTCGCCCGACGGCGCGCCTGCCGCTTCGTCGGCCCCGGACACCGGCGCCTCCGCTCGAAATCCGGTGACAGTGCACTTTGTCGCGCCGCGGACGGGAAATAGATGCACTGTCACCGTATTACCCTCCCAAATCGGTGACAGTGCACTCATTGGAAACCGTTCAACTCGTCCCGGATTGACCTCGCTTTCCGATCATGACAGCCTGATCCAATGGCGCGCCTGCCCCGCTTCGTCGTCCCGGGAATCCCGCACCACGTCACCCAGCGCGGCAACGGCCGCGCCCGGGTCTTCTTCCGCGACGGCGACTATGCCCGCTATCGCGACTGGCTCGCCGAGGCCTGCCGGGCCCAGCAGGTCGAGGCGTGGGCCTGGGTGCTGATGCCCAACCACGTCCACCTCATCCTCGTCCCGGCCGATTCCGACGGCCTGCGCCGGGCGCTCGCGCCGCTTCATCGCCGCTATGCTGGCTATATCCACGCGCGCGAGGATCGGTGCGGCCATTTCTGGCAGGGCCGGTTCGGCTGCGTCGCGATGGACGAGCCGCATCTCGCCGCGGCGATCCGCTACGTCCTTCTCAACCCGGTTCGGGCCGGGCTGGTGTCGCGGGCGGCCGACTGGCCCTGGTCGAGCGTTCACGCCCACCTTGGCGGGCGGGACGACGGGCTGACCCGCCGCGATCCGGTGGCCGGCCGCTGCCCGGACCTGTCCGCGCTTCTGGAGGCCGGCGAGGACGAAGCGATGAGCCGCCGGTTGCGCCGGGCGGAGAGCACCGGCAGGCCGGTCGGCGACCGCGGCTTCCTCGACCGGCTCGCCGCCCTCGCCGGCCGAAACCTCGAGCCGGGCCGCCCAGGCCGCAAACCCAAGCGCTCGAACCCGTGATCGGTGCGGAATCCGCTGGCAGGGAAATCCGGGAAAATCCGGTGACAGTGCACTTATAAATCCGGTGCACATATAAATCCGGTGACAGTGCACTTATTACCCCGGGGCGGCGCGCCGGTTGCCCTGCTGGGCTGTGCCCTATCCGAATGCAAGCGCCGCCCCCGGACTTCCGGATTTCGAAATGAGTGCACTGTCACCGGATTTCTGCACTGTCACCGGATTTCGAAATGAGTGCACTGTCACCGTATTTCGGGCGGGCGAACGGGCTCGGCGAAGCTTGGCATCGGCGCCTCAACGGCGGCTGGGGCCCGATCATGCGCGCTTCCCGGACGCGGAGTCCATAGCGTTACGGCCGCTTCGCTTTCGCCGCGCCCGGAGCGAAGGCCTTGCCGAAGAAACTGTCGGAATACCAGCGCGGGGCCTGCGGGGAGTCGGCGATCTCTCGGGCGATGAGATAGTTGATCCTCGCGAACTTGGCGGCGGAGTCCCAGCGGATCGGCTGGTCCGACTCGTCGCTCACGCGGTGATAATGGTCGGCGAGGAAGGCTTCGGTGGCGGCCTTGCCGGGGCCCTTGATTCCGGTGGCGAGCGCCACCGAGGGAATTCCGACCTTGACGAACTCATAATGGTCCGAGCGGGTGAAGAGGCCTTGGGCCGGATAGGGATCGGGAGTCAGCGTCACCGAGTCCCGGGCGGCGGCGCGCTCGACGATCGGGCCGAGCGTCGAATGCTCGGCGCCGAAGGCGATCACGTCCTCGAAATCGTAGGTCAGGATCGGCATGTCGAGGTTGACGACCCCGACGATCCTGCGGCCGGGCAGCGGGTTGCGGGCGAGATACTGGGCGCCGAGCAGTCCGTCCTCCTCGGCGGTGACCGCGGCGAAGAGGATCGAGCGGCGGGGCCGGACGGGGGACGCGGCGAGGGCGCGGGCGGCCTCGATCATGGTGGCGATGCCGGCGGCATTGTCCATCGCGCCGTTGTAGACCTTGTCGTCGCCCGGGAGCGTTTCGTCGCGCCCGTCATGATCGAGATGGCCCATGACCAGCACATATTCGTCCTTCAGCGCCGGGTCCGATCCCGGCAGGAAGGCGACGACGTTGGGGCTGTCGAAGCGGGTTCCGGCGCTCTCCCGCTCGAAGCGAAGCTGCTGGGCGAGGGCGAAGCCGCCGGGCCTGCCGCCTTCGCGCTCGGCCTCGGCGAGGACCTCGGAGAGCGGGCGGCGAGCCCCCCGGAACAGCAGCTCGGCGGCGGGCGCGTTGAGCGCGGCGCCGAATTTGAGGTTGGGCGAATCCGAATAAGGCCGGCCGTCGGCCATCAGCCAGTTCAGGGTCGGGACGGCGGCATAAGCGGCGCGGCGCTCCCAGGGGAAGGTGTTGAGAGCCGTCGGGGTAAGGATGGAGAGCGTTCCGACGGCTCCGTTCGACTGCGCGACCTTCGCCTTCTGGGAGGCGAGATGGGCGCCGATGTCGCTGGCCATGCCCTTGGGAAAGCCGCTGAGGATGGCGACCACCTTGCCGCGAACGTCGAGGCCCCTGTAATCGTCGATCCCCAGCTCCGGCGCCTGAAGGCCGTAGCCGACGAAGACGACTTCGGAGTCGATCGCCTGGCGCGGTTCCGGCCCGCCCGGAGCGATGATGATGTCCTTGCCGTTCTCGAACGCGGTTCCGGCGATGGCGAGCCGGGCGTTGGCGGGCCCGAAGCGGTTCCGGCGGAAGGGGACGTTCTGGTACCAGCCGCCATTGGCGGCCGCGGGCTGGAGCCCGAGCGCCTGGAACTGGGTCGCGACGTAGCGGGCGGCGATGTCATAGCCTCGAGTGCCGGCGTCCCGGCCCTCCAGCAGGTCGTCCGCGAGGAAGGCGACATGCGCCCTGACCCGATCCGCGCTGAATTCGGGCAGTTCGGCCGGCTGCGCAGCCGCGGTGGCGGCCCGCAGCGCCGCCGCCGCGCTTCCAAGACAGATCGATCGCATAGCTTCATCCCCGCTCTTCAACGGGAGGGGTTTAGCCCGGCCGGCGGCCCCGGCAAGGACCGTTATTGCTAATTGCCGCGGCGGGCCGGCTCGCCGCGGATCCGGGCGCTAGCGGGGCGAGGCCCGCTGCGCCTTCTCGCTCGCCGGAGCGAGCACCTTTCCGAAGAAGCTGTCCGAATACCAGCGCGGGGCCTTGGGGGCATCCGCGATCTCGGTGGCGATCTCGTAATTGATCCGGGCGAACTTGGCGCCGGCCCGCCAGTCGATCGGAAGGCCGAGCTGGTCGGTGACCTTGTGATAATGGTTGGCGAGGAAGTGGGTGAACTTCTCGCGCCCGCCATTGGCGAAGCCGGTCATCAGGAAGATTGAGGGCACGCCTTCCTGGACGAAGCGGTAATGGTCGGAGCGGGTGAACAGGCCTTCGTGCGGGAGCGGGTCCTCGGACAGCGCCACGCCCATGCCCCGGCTCGCGCGCTCGACCGCCGCGCCCATCGTCGAATGCTCGGCTCCGAAGGCGATGACGTCGGTGAAGTCGTAGAGCAGCACCGGCATGTCGAGGTTGACGACCGCGGCGACCTTTCCTCCCGGCACCGGATGGCGGGCGAGATACTGGGCGCCGAGCAGCCCGTCCTCCTCCGCGGTGACGGCGGCGAACAGGATCGAGCGCTTCGGCCGCTTCGGCGAGGCGGCCATCGCCCGGGCGACCTCAAGCATGGTCGCAATTCCGACCGCATTGTCCATCGCGCCATTGTAGATCCGGTCGTCCCCGTCCCCGCTCTTGGCGCCCGCGGCCTTGACTCCTTCATGGTCGAGATGGGCCATCAGAAGCACATATTCGCCGGCCAGCGCCGGGTCCGAGCCCGGCAGGACGGCGAGCACGTTGGGGCTCGTGAACCGGCGCTGGCTGCTCGCCTGGCTGACCGAGAGCCTCGGCTCGAGGGCGAAGCCCTTCGGCCGGCCGCCGCTCCGCTCAGCCTCGTCGAGCACCCGGCCGAGCGGAATCCTCGCTCCGGCGAACAGGGCTTCGGCGGCGGCCGAGTCGAGCGTCGCCCGGAAGCGAAGCCCGGGCGCGGGGCTGTAGGGGCGCCCGTCCGCGCCGGTCCAGCCCATGCCGGGCTCGTTCGCATTTTCCTGGAGCCGCGACCAGGGCCGCCGGGCCGATTCCGACCGGGTGCGAAGCGAGACCAGGCCGACCGCCCCGCGCTCGGAAGCGACTCGCCGCTTCTCGGAGTTGAGATGGGCTCCGACGTCGCTCTTCATGTCCTTGGGGAAGCCGTTCAGAACGACGACGACCTTCCCGCGGACGTCGAGGCCCTTATAATCGTCGATTCCGATCTCCGGTGCGTGGAGCCCGTAGCCGGCGAAGACGACCGGAGCCTCGACCCGAACCGGGGAATCCTCGGGCGTCGGATTGAGCATGACTTCCTGGCCGTGGAGGAAGCGCCGGCCGCCGATGGTGACCGAGGCGGGCTCGCCGGCGAGGCGATATTCGAGGAACGGGACCTGCTGGTACCAGCCGTCCTGCCCAGCCGGCCTCAGCCCGAGGGCCTCGAACCGGCTGGCCACGTAAAGCGCGGCAATGTCGTAGCCGCGAGTTCCGGAATCGCGCCCCTCGAGCCGGTCGTCGGCGAGGAAGGCGACGTGGCTGCGAAAGCTTTCCGGAGTGAATTGCGCCGGCTCCGCGGCCGGCTGGGCCGAAGCGGTGGAGGCGAGCGCGAGGCCGACGATTGCAAGACGGAAAGCGTTGAAGCGCATGGAGAATCCTGGCGAGTTAGGGTCGGCCGCTCCCTACAGCAGTTCGGCACCGCGTCAAAAGCGCTTGGGCAATCGCGGCATATTGCGCAGCCAAGGCGGGCCGCTATGGTGCCGCCGACTTAAGACTCGGGAAGGACTGCCGAATGCGCCGCCTGCTGCTCCCCTTTGCGCTCTTTTCCGCTTTCGCCGTAACCGCATGCGCCTCGACCGCGTCGGACGAGGTCGCGACCGCTTCGGACGCCCCGGCGCTCGCGGCCGCTCCCGAGGCGGCGCCGGCCAGGGCCGCCGCCGCTCCCGTCGCCGAGCTCGTCCGCCAGATCGACATTCCCTACGAGCAGTTCACCCTGGACAACGGCCTTCGGGTCGTCGTCCACGAGGACCGCAAGGCGCCCGTCGTCGCCATCTCCATCTGGTACAATGTCGGCTCGAAGGACGAGCCCAAGGGCCGCACCGGCTTCGCCCATCTGTTCGAGCATCTGATGTTCAACGGCTCCGAGAACGCGCCCGGAGACTATTTCGAGCCGCTTCGCGAGATCGGCGCGACCGACTTCAACGGCACCACCTGGTTCGACCGCACCAATTATTTCCAGACCGTTCCGAAGCCCGCGCTCGAGCGCGGCCTGTTCCTTGAGGCCGACCGGATGGGCCATCTGCTCGGAGCGGTGACCCAGGAGAAGCTCACCAACCAGATCGGAGTCGTCCAGAACGAGAAGAGGCAGGGCGATAACGAGCCCTACGGCCTCGTCGAATATGCCCAGCTCGAAGCGCTCTTCCCCGAGGGTCACCCCTATCGCCACTCGACGATCGGATCGATGGCCGATCTCGACGCGGCGACGCTCGAGGACGTGAAGACCTGGTTCCGCTCGCGCTACGGGCCCAACAACGCCGTCCTGGTCCTCGCCGGCGACGTTTCGGCCGCCGAGGCGCGGCCCCTGGTCGAGAAGCATTTCGGCAAGATCCCGCGCGGGCCCGTCAACAACCCCGCCAAGGCCGACGTGCCGACCCTGCCGGCGCCCAAGGTCGAGGTGATGCAGGACCGCGTCGCCAACGTCCGGCTCTACCGCAACTGGATCGTCCCCGGGATGCTCGACGACGCCGCGGTCCAGCTCGACGTCGCCGCCGGAGTTCTCGGCGGCCTCGCCAGCTCGAGGCTCGACAACGAGCTGGTCCGCAAGGACCAGACGGCGGTGGGCGTGCGCGCCTACATATTGCCCTTCCACCGGGTCAGCCAATTCGAGATCCAGGTCGACGTGAAGCCCGGCGAGGATGCCGACAAGGTCGGCGCCCGTCTCGACCAGATCGTCGCCGACCTCATCGCCAACGGCCCGACCGAGGATGAGGTCCAGCGCGTCGTGATGACCGACGTCGCCGGCCGGATCCGAGGGCTCGAGCAGGTCGGCGGCTTCGGCGGCAAGGCCGTCGCTTTGGCCGAGGGCGCGCTCTACGCGAACGATCCCGAATTCTACAAGAAGCAGCTCCTCGCCTACGGCCGGGTCACCCCCGCGACCGTCAAGGCGGCGATGCAGAAGTGGCTGACCCGGCCGGTTTACGCGCTCCGGGTCGAGCCGGGCGAGCGCAAGGCCTATGAGGAGGCCAAGGGCTCGCGCGGCGGCGCCGCCAGCCAGCGGCCGCGTTACTATCGCCAGCCGGAGCCGGGCGAGAAGCCGATGGCGCCTCTGCCCTTCGTCGCTCCGGACGAGAATGCGCCGGAGCCGCTGTCCTTCCAGAAGATCCCGATGCCGGAGGTCGGCGAGATTTCGAACCTCGATTTCCCGGACATCGAGCGGGCTCAGCTGTCGAACGGCATCCCGATCGTCTACGCGCGCCGGACGGCGGTGCCGGTGGTGCGGGTCGCGGTCGAGTTCAACGCCGGAGTCGCGGCCGATCCGGCCGATGCGCTGGGCACCCAGTCGCTGATGCTGAACCTGCTCGAGGAAGGCACGACCAGCCGCAACTCGATCCAGATCGCCGAGGAGCAGGAGCGGCTCGGAGCCGTGATCGGCCCCGAAACCTCGCTCGACCGGACCGCATTGAGCCTTGCGGCGCTCACTCCCAATCTCGGGCCCTCGCTCGACCTGCTCGCCGACATCGTCCGCAATCCGGCCTTCGAGCCGGGCGAGGTCGAGCGGCTGAGGGCGCAGCAGCTCGCCGCGATCGACCAGGAGCTGACCGAGCCGAGCGGCCTCGGCGCTCGCACCCTGCCGCCGCTTCTGTTCGGGGCCAACCATCCCTATGGCCGGCCGTCCAGCGGAACCGGCGACAAGGCGGTGGTCGCGCGGCTCAGCCGGGACGACCTCATCCGATTCCACCAGAGCTGGATCCGGCCCGACAACGCGACCATCTTCGCCGTCGGCGACATCCCGCTCGCCGAGCTGGTGCCGATGCTCGAGGCGCGGTTCGGCAACTGGACCCCGCCCGCCGCGCCGAAGGGGGTCAAGAACTTCACCGCGACCCCGCCCGCGCCCCGGCCTCGGATCGTCATCGTCAATCGTCCGCAATCGCCCCAGTCGCTGATCCTGGCCGGAGCCGTTCTTCCGGTTCGCGGCACCGAGGACGTTCTCACTCTCAACGCCGCCAACGAGGTGCTCGGCGGCAACTTCCTGTCGCGGATCAACATGGACCTGCGCGAGACCAAGGGCTGGTCCTACGGGTCGCGAAGCAACCTTGGAATGCGGGAGGAAATCGTCCCCTACCTGATCACCGCCCCCGTGCAGGCCGACAAGACCGGGCCGGCGATCCGGGTGCTGATGGATCAGGTGTCGGGCTTCGTCACCAACAAGGGCCTGACCGACGTCGAGCTCACCCGAGTGATCAACGGCAACACCCGCCAGCTCGCCGGCCAGTTCGAAACGTCGCAGGCGGTGCTCGGGGCGCTTCGCTCCAACGCGCTCTACAAGCGTCCCGACAATTATTGGGAGTCGATCGCCGACCGCTATCGCGGAATGACGATCAGCACGATCGACCAGGCCGCGCGCAAGGTGATCGACCCCAAGAAGATGGTCTGGGTCGTCGTCGGCGACGCCGCCAAGGTGCGGCCGCAGCTCACCGGGCTAGGGCTGCCGATCGAGGAAGTGCAGCCGAAGTGACGTGGAGGGCTCGAGCCCTCTTCGTCATCCCGGCGAAAGCCGGGATCCCGGCGAGGCCCACTGAGCGCTCTTGATCCGAGGTCCCGGCTTTCGCCGGGATGACGGCGGGAGCGGCGGCGAGTGTTCGGCTTGAATCTGTCATCCCGGACTTGATCCGGGATCCACCTTCTTCGCTTCTGGAATCCAAGAGAAAGGTGGATGCCGGATCAGGTCCCGGCATGACGAACGCTCACCGCTCTACCGAACCACCCGGGTCGCATGGCCCATCTTGCGGCCCGGGCGGGCCTCGCCCTTGCCGTAGAGGTGGAGGTGCGCCGAGGGATCGGCGAGGATCGCCGCCCAGCCGTCCGCCTCGCCGCCGATCAGATTGTCCATCTCCACCTTCTTGCCGGTCAGAGCCGTCGATCCGAGCGGCAGCCCGCAGATGGCGCGGACATGGTTCTCGAACTGCGAGGTGACCGCGCCTTCGACGGTCCAGTGGCCGCTATTGTGGACCCGCGGCGCCATCTCGTTGAACAAGGGTCCTTCGGGCGTCGCGAAGAATTCCAGCGCGAGCACTCCGACATAATCGAGCGCGTCGGCGGCGGTCCGGGCCAGCGCCTCGGCCTCGCCGACCTGCGCGCCCAGCTCCTCCGCCGGGACCCTGGAGCGGCGAAGCACGCCGCCCTCATGCTCGTTGCGCGGGGCCGGCCAGGCGACGATCCCGCCGTCTTGGCCGCGGCACAGCAGGATCGAGAATTCCGCGTCGAAGGGGATGAAGGCCTCGAGGATCGAGGGAGCGCCGCGCACCGCCTCCCAGGCCTGGCCCGCCTCCGACGGCCTCATGATCCGGGCCTGGCCCTTGCCGTCATAGCCGAAGCGCCGGGTCTTGAGCACAGCGGGCACGCCGAGCGCCGCAAGCGCCGCCTCCAGCCCCTCGCGGTCGTCGACCGGCCGGAACGGCGCCGGGGCTCCGCCCAGCTCCGCGATGAAATTCTTCTCGCTGAGCCGGTCCTGGGCGATGGCGAGCGCCGTCGCCGGCGGGTGGAGCGGCGCCTGCGCGGCGAGCGCGGCGAGCGGCGCGGCGGCGATATTCTCGAACTCGTAGGTGGCGACGTCGACCTCGCGGCCGAAGGCGGCGAGCCGGGCCTCGTCGTCCCAGCCGCCGCGGGTGAAGCGGCCGGCGACTTCGGCGGCCGGGGGCGAGTCGTCCGGCGCGTAGACATGGCATTTGAAGCCGAGCCGGGCCGCCGCCATCGCCAGCATCCGGCCGAGCTGGCCGCCGCCGACGATGCCGATGGTCGAGCCCGGCGGGAGAGCCATCAAGGCGCCGTCATTCGGGCGCTTCGGCGACGCCGTCGGTCTGGGCGCGCCGCCACGCCTCCAGCCGACCGGCCAGGGCCTCGTCCGAAAGGGCCAGGATCGAGGCGGCGAGGAGGCCGGCATTGGCGGCGCCCGCCTGGCCGATCGCCAGGGTCCCCACCGGAACCCCGGCGGGCATCTGGACGATGGAAAGCAGGCTGTCGAGGCCGTCGAGGGCCTTGGACTGGACCGGGACTCCGAGCACCGGCAGCCGGGTCATCGACGCCGCCATTCCAGGCAGGTGGGCCGCCCCGCCGGCGCCCGCGACGATGACCTTGAGGCCGCGCCCGGCCGCCGCTTTGGCATAGTCGAAAAGCCGCTCCGGCGTTCGGTGGGCGGAGACGATTCGGGTTTCGTAGGCGACCTCGAGCGAGTCGAGCATGTCGGCGGCATGGCGCATCGTCTCCCAGTCGGAGCGGCTGCCCATGATGATCCCGACCTCGGCCATTGCCCACCTTCGTCTCGCCGGCGAAGCGGGCACCTCTATCCCCCGCCGGGCGGGGAGGCCAGAGCTTCGTTATTGCTTAACCCGACTTCGCTATCGTCGCTTTCATGTCCAAGCACGCATCAGATTTCGCCGGCCTGCCGGTCGAAGCCGCCGACGAGAACGCCCTGCTTCGAGCGGCGCTCGCCGAAGCCCAGAAGCGCATCAGCGAGCTCGAGCGAAGCTCGGAAAGCGACCCCCTGACTCCCCTGCCGAGCGCCCGGCGCTTCCGTGCCGAGCTCGAACGGGTGGTCGGCCTCGCCGAGCGCCACGGCACGACCGCGGCGGTGGTCGGAATCGAGCTTACCGGACTGGCCACCGTCGAGGAGCGCTTCGGGCATTTCGCGTCGGACGCGGCGATCGTCCATGTCGCCCGGCTGCTGTGCGGGCTGATCCGGTCGACCGACATCCTCGCCCGCACCGGCGAGCGCGATTTCGCGCTGATCCTCGACCACCTGGACCATAACAGCGCCATCGACACCGGCGAGCGGCTTGCCCGCTGCATTGCCGAGAACCCGCTCGATCTCGGCCACGTCAGGGTCACGATCGAGGCGGCGGTCGCGACGACGGGGATCATGCCGGGCGACGTCGTCGAGGATGTGTTGGCGAGGTCGAAGCGCAACCTGGCCCTGGCCAAGGCCGGCGACTGACCTCAGGCCGGAGGCGGCCCGGGCGAGCGGTCGCGGATCCACTGCGAGAATATCCATTTCTCGCCCCCAATCGGCGGCCGGCCGGCATGGCGGGTCAGGGGATCGGGGGCTCTCGCCGAATCCACGTTGGCGAACAGCAAGGCGTCGCCCTTGCGGCCGCGATGGCTGAAGCCGGCATCGGGAAACTCGGTCTCGCCGCCTTCATAATCGTCGTTGAGATAGAGGATGAAGGTCGCGATCCGCTGGCCGAAGCGGGCCAGCTCGGGGCCGTGGCCAGGCTGCTTGGGATCGAGGAAATCGAAATGCGGGCGGAACTCCTCGCCGGGCCGATACTGCATGACCTGCGCCGGCTCGAACACGGGGAGGGGGAGGTTGCTCGCGGCCGAAATCCGAGCCCGGAGCAGCTGAAGCACCACGTCCATGTCGGCGAGGCCCAGCTCAAGCGCCCGGTTGGTTCGATTGGGATCGGCCCGGCCCTCGCCGGTAACGGGATCCCAGACCCGGGCGGGCTGGAGCCTGTCCTTCGCCACCGACATCACCCAGTCGCACTCCCCGGCGGTCGCGAAGCCCTCGATCACCCGGATTCGGGGCTGCTCCGAAACCGCCCGCCGGGCCGGCGGGGTGGTGACGGCGGGGATGTCGAGGCCTTCGCGCAGGGCCCGCCAGTCGCGCGAGGCCGAGCGAGCGAGAGCCATCAGCTGCGCCTGGGCGCTCGGCGACCCGCGTTGCGCCGCGATCTCGAGATAATCCAGCGCCCGGTCCCAGCTTTGCGGCCGGCCGGCGCCCATCGCCTCGAGAGTCGCGAGCGCGGCCGCGGCTTCGCCGTCCCCGGCTCGAAAGGCGTCCTCGATCAGAGCCGCGCCCTCGCCGGGCGGGCCGCCTTCGCTCAGCAGCTTCAGTCCGAGCCCGACGGGGTCGCGCTCAGGGGTTTCGGACGCGGACCGGCGGGGCTGCATATCCACTTGCTCATCCCATGCAAATTGCTTCGCGCAGGCTAGCGGAGATCGCTCGGGCGGCTCGCGGCGTTCGATTAATCGGCGGCTTTTTTCGACGGGCGGCGGGTTGGGAAGGGCGGCGGTCCGGACAAATCCGTCCGCCGTTGCACCCAGCTCAGCGGTCGCTCAGATAGTAGCGGTCGGTCGGAGCGAGGTTTGCGTCGAGGGCGTAGACGATGGGCTGGCCGGTCGGGATTTCGAGGCCGGTAATCTCGTCGTCGGGGATTGCGGACAGATGCTTGACCAGGGCCCGGAGCGAATTGCCGTGGGCGGAGATCAGGACCCTCCGCCCCTGCCGGAGCTCCGGAGCGATGCGGCCGTCCCAATAAGGCAGGACCCGGGTGATCGTGTCCTTGAGGCTCTCGGCCCGGGGGACCTCGATTCCGGCGTAGCGGCGGTCGGCGGCGAGGTCGTAGGGGCTGTCCGGAGCCATGGGCGGAGGCGGGACGTCGAAGGAGCGGCGCCAGATCCGCACCTGCTCGTCGCCATGCCTGGCGGCGGTCTCCGCCTTGTCGAGCCCGGTCAGGCCGCCATAATGGCGCTCGTTCAGGCGCCAGTCCTTCTCGACCGGGAGCCACAGCCGCTTCATCGGCTCGAGCGCGAGGTGGAGGGTCCTGATCGCCCGGGTCTGCAGGCTCGTGAAGCAGAGGTCGAAATCGAAGCCCCGGGCCGACATCAGCTCGCCCGCCGCACGGGCTTCCTCGACCCCCCTGGCGGTCAGGTCGACGTCCCACCAGCCGGTGAACCGGTTCTCGAGGTTCCACTCCGACTGGCCGTGGCGGATGAGGACGAGGGTGGGCATCAGCGTTTGCGCGCGGGAAGCTCGTCGATGATCGCGTGGAGGGCGTCGAGGCAGGCCCGGGCGAGGAGGGCGCTGCGCTCCGGCGACCAGCCGCGGCGCGGATCGGGCAGGTCGTCATTGTCCTTGAAGGGCATTTCGAGAGTCATCGACACGGCGCCGAAGCGCTCGGCGAGCTGGGAGGTCGACATCGACATGTTGGCGCCGCCGGGCCTGGCGACCTCATAGCCCTTGCGGGTCTGGAAGTCGGGGGAGAAGCGGACGAGCTCTTCGCTGAACCGGTCGAACAGCTTCTGCTGCGCCGGGTTCCAGCTCGGAATGCCCTCGAAGCCGGCCAGGAAATTGGCCGGGATCGCCTCGTCGCCATGGACGTCCATCGCGAAATCGACCCCGGTGCGGTCCATCTCGTTCCTGACGAACAGCACTTCCGGGCTTCGTTCGGGGCTCGGATCGTGCCATTCGCGATTGAGGTTGGTCCCGACGGCGTTGGTTCGAAGATGTCCTCGCCGCGAACCATCCGGGTTCATATTCGGCACGATGTGGAAAGTCGCCCGGGACAGCAGCCGGCGGGCGACCGGATCGGAATCGTCGAGCAGCCGCTCGAGCGCTCCCTCCATCCACCATTCGGCCATGGTCTCGCCCGGATGCTGGCGGGCGTAGAGCCAGGCCTGGACCGGGCCGTCGCCGATCCGGAAATAGTCCATCTCCTGTCCGTCCAGGGTCCGGCCGAGCGACCGGTGCTCGACCGCCGGATGCGCCGCGACCGAGGAGACGAGATCGTAATGCCGCTCCATCGTATAGGGGGCGAAATAGGCGAACCAGGCGCTGTTGGAGGGGGGAGTCGACCGGATGGTGAGGATTCCGCCCTCATAGCTGGTGTCGACCCGCTCCCATTCCTCGCGGTCGACCGACATGCAGGCGCGGTAATCGTCCCAGCCGAGCGGATAGGCCGCTCCGGCGCAGTTGAGGATCCTCAGCTCGACCGGCCGCCCCGCGGCGCCGGTGAGCCGGAAGTAGAACCATTGGTAGAAGTCGGACTGGCGGTCCTTGGCGATTTCGAGGTCGACGCGATTGTCCTCGATGGCGACAATTCGAATGTTGCCGCCATCGAAGGGGCTCGTAACGGATAGGGTCATTTGACCCTGATAGTGCGGCCCGACTCCCCGGGGAAGTCCCGAAACAGGGCTTCGGCGAGGCGCTCCACGGCGGCGGTCCGGGCCGCCTCCGGGGCGCCCGTGCGAGCCTCTCCGACGGCCCGTCCCTCCCAGAAGACGGTCCCGTCCGAGCGGCGGCGGATCGCGACTTCGAGAAGGGTCGCGGTGATCCCGGCCGAGGTTCCCACCGGCGCCGCCGCGGACACCCCGCGGCCGATCCGGG
This sequence comes from Allosphingosinicella sp., assembly GCA_036386795.1. Classification (GTDB taxonomy): domain Bacteria; phylum Pseudomonadota; class Alphaproteobacteria; order Sphingomonadales; family Sphingomonadaceae; genus Allosphingosinicella. The sequence continues at coordinate 12,134 of DASVUZ010000031.1, read as the reverse complement.
CCGCGCTCAGCGCCGCCACGGCCTCGCGGCTGCCCTGCTCGAGGTCGATCAAAGCGACCTGCTCGGACTGGGTCGTCGTCGGAACCACGGTCCAGCCGAGCCGGCTCAACTGGCGGCCCACGGCGGCCGCGTAAGCGGGATATTCCGGCCGGTTGGAATCCGCCTTGTCGAACGGCTCGACCGCGATCTGCGCCCGGGCCACCGGCTCGCCGAGGTGGAATCGGGCGACGTCGACCCCGCCCGCGGCCGGCCGCTTGTTGCCGCCGCCGCCCGCGCAGGCCGCGAGCGAGGCCGCGAGGAGAAGGGCGGAGCTGCGCAGAAAAGCTGTTTTCATCCCGGTACCTCTTCGTCTAGCGCGCGGATCGTGCGAGCGCTGCGACGACCTGTCCAGCGTTCTTTGCCGCAATAGGGTTCCTTGAGGAAAGAGATAGATGACCAAGCCTTCCGTGCTGGTGACCGGCGGCGCCGGCTATATTGGAAGCCACGCCGTCCTCGCCTTGCTCGACTCGGGCTGGAGAGTCGCGGTGATCGACAACCTCACCACCGGCTTCCGCTGGGCGGTGCCGGAAGGGGCCGAGTTCGCCGAGGGCGACATCGCCGACCAGCCCCTGGTCGAGCGGCTGATCGCGGAGCACGGCATCGGGGCGATCATCCACTTCGCGGGCTCGGTAGTGGTTCCGGAATCGGTGGAGAACCCGCTCAAATATTATGAGAACAACACCGCCAAGAGCCGCTCGCTGATCGAGAGCGCGGTCAAGGGCGGAGTGCGGCACTTCATCTTCTCGTCGACCGCCGCGACCTACGGAATCCCGGAGCGGGTGCCGGTGGTCGAGACCTCGCGGACCCAGCCGATCAATCCCTATGGCTGGTCGAAGCTGATGACCGAGCGGATGCTCGCGGACGTCGCGGCGGCGCATCCGCTCAACTTCTGCGCCCTTCGCTATTTCAACGTCGCCGGCGCCGACCCGAAGGGGCGCTCCGGCCAGTCGACCGCGGGCGCGACCCATCTCATCAAGGTCGCGGTCGAGGCCGCGACGGGCAAGCGCGACTCGGTTTCGGTCTACGGCACCGATTACGACACTCCGGACGGCACCGGCGTTCGCGACTATATCCATGTCAGCGACCTCGCCGCCGCCCATGTCCACGCCCTCGACAAGCTGGTCGAGGACCCTTCGTCGAGCCACATCATGAATTGCGGCTACGGTCGCGGCTTCTCGGTGCTCGAAGTGCTCGACGCGGTCGACCGGGTGACCAACCTCAGGGTCGAGCGCCGGCTCGAGGCGAGGCGCCCCGGCGACCCGGACTCGCTCGTCGCCGACAACGGCAAGATCCTGTCCACGCTCCCCTGGCGGCCGCAACTGGACGATTTGGACATGATCGTCGCCCACGCCCTCGCCTGGGAGAGGAAGCTGGCGGAGCGGGGCTGAGCGTGGCGGACTCGCGAAGCGAGATTCGCGGCCTGCTCGCCCAGGGGCGGAGCTTCGCGCGGGCCGGCGACGCCCGGGCGGCGGCGAGCTTCTTCACCGCCGCGCTTCGAGCCGCCGCGGCCGGGGCTCCGGACGATCTCGCCGCCGAGCTCGGCGAGGCCCAGGCCTATGTGCGCAAGGCCGCGGCCGACTATCAGGCCCATCTCGAAAGCGCGGTCGCCGGGGCCCGGGCCGGGCCGAGGCTCGACGAGGCCTTCGCGATGCTGCTCGGCCGCAAGCCGCTTCACATCCCGCCGATCCCCTATCCGCAGCGGCCGAGCCTGTTCCACTTTCCGGGCCTGCCGCAGCGGCCCTTCTACGAGCTCGAGGCCTTCGGCTGGGTCCCCGGGCTCGAGGCGGCGACCGGCCCGATCCGGGCCGAGGCCGAGGCGCTGCTCGCCCAGGGCGCGGACTTCCGGCCCTATGTCGAGCAGGACCGGAACCGGCCGAAGCGCGACTTCCACGGCCTGCAGGGCGATCCCAGCTGGACCGCCTTCTACCTCTGGAAGGACGGCGCCCCGGTCGCCGAGAATGCCGCCCGCTGCCCGCATACGGCCGAGGCGATCCGGCGGGTGCCGCTGAGCGCGATCGGGGCCCGAACGCCGTCGGTCTTCTTCTCGCTTCTGCGCCCCGGCGCCCACATTCCGCCCCACCACGGAATGCTCAACTCCCGCCTGATCTGCCACCTGCCGCTGATCGTGCCTCCGGGCGGATGGCTTCGGGTCGGCGCCGAGACCCGCATGTGGGAGGAGGGCCGGCTGCTGATCTTCGACGACAGCATCGAGCACGAGGCCAGGAACCCCTCCGACCGGCTCCGGGTCGTCCTAATCTTCGACATCTGGCGGCCCGAGCTGAGCGAAGCTGAACGACGCGGGGTGTCCCTTATGTTCGAGGCGATCGACGGTTTCGGCCGGGACGGGGGCGGCCAGGCCTCGGACCGGTAGCCGGCGTTTCGCGGCGCCGTCCGGCGCGACCGGCGCTTAACCGCGATTATTCCAACGCTGTGCATTCCGCGTATTCCGACTGCAAGATGATCGGCGGCCTGTCGGCCTGGTCGGCGAGATAGGTGAGCGCGTCCTTCAGCGTGCCGGGATGGAGCCGGCCGTCGGCGCCGATTATCTCGACCGAGTCGGCCAGGCGGTCGGCCATACCGTAGGCGCTATCGAGCTCATCCTTCGTGCCCCGCAGGGAGACTCCAAGCTCGTCGTAGAAGGAGCCGACGGTCGAGGCCGTCACGATTGCGACCGCCAGACTCTTCTGCTGCTGCTCCAGTGCAGCTTCCTGCGCCTTCAGCTCGTCTTCCGACACGTGCAGATCGGCGAGCTGGCGCTTCAATCCCACCAACCGCTCCTTCAGCCTGTCGGTGTCCTGCGTCAGCTCGGAGACCTCCCTTCCAATCTCCTGGTAGCCGCGTATGGCGGATTCAAGGTCGCCCTCCTTGCCACCCAGCAGATCCTGCAGGCTCTGTATCGCCGCATACAGGCCGTAGCCCGGCACCCACCAATAGTCCTTGACCCTTTGCGCATTCTCGCGGATCTGGCGGGACAATTCGTTGATCTGGGCTTGAAGATCCACCATCTTGTCCAGATACGACGTGCCCTGCTTCACGGCCTCGTCAAGGGCCGCCTCGTCTCCGTCCTCCGCCGCCTGAAGTTTGTCGATCGAATACTGCGCCTTTTCTTCGGCCGATCTGGTCTCTGCTATGGCGTTCAGTGTCTGCCTGAGGCCTCGTTGGGCGATAAGTTCCTGCGACGCCGCGTCGTTGCACATGGCGCGAGCCTTGGTCTGGAGCGCCCCGACGTCTTCGCGGAGCCCCTGGAGAAGCGTGTCCGCTTCATCGTCATTGCCTTGCCGGTCGAGGAGGGCGGCCTGCTCCAGCCCATTGACGACGCGCAGCGCCCTGGTGGTAAAATTGGCTTCCGTCATGATCCTGCTCCTTCCGTTGCTCCGGACTCAGCCGGCCGAGATAAGAGCTCGCTGGGCTTTCACTGCCGCCGTGCGCCGCTCGGACGCGGCACGCTCGGCAGCAAATTCCCCTTTGATCCTCTCCTTGAGCGGCTGAAGCAGATTGCGCCCCTCCTCGACGGTGGGAGCCGCGTTGATATTGTCGACCGTCTTGTCGCGAGCGGCGATAGCGCCATCCTTGTATTCACCGCTCAGCGAGGCCAAAGCGGCCCAGTTAGCAAGGTAACCCACCGCCGCGGAAAGGAACCGATCGCTGAGATAATAAGTCCGCCGGTGTTCTTCATTACCGCCGTTCTTCAACTCGTAGTCGATGTCGGCCTTGATGTCGGAGCTGTCGAGGTTCTTGCAGGCCGCGGCGACATTGTTCCAGAATTGCTCGGCCTTCCCCAAGGTCGTGCCGACAGCGGAAAGGGCATAGACCGCGATCTGAAGCGCGGCTTGGGCCGAGTCGTGGACCTTCTGCTCGACGGCCGACGCGCTCAGCCGGGAAGTCAGCTCCGTCATCTTGTTGACCGAGTCACGCTTGTCGGCCTCCTGCTTGAGCTTGATATCGAGCAGCTTCATCTTCTCCTCGCGGATGGAATCGCTGGCGCCCTGGGCGGCCGCGGACGACTGGCCGGCGCTCGCGGAGGCGCTTCCCAGGCCGGCGGCTATCCCGGCTTCGACGCTGGTGTCGGTCCCGGGCGGCGCGAGCTTCGCGGCGAGATCCTCCGCCGTCTTCCGGCTCGTTTTGGCCTTCTCCCTCGCCGCCGTCCGGGCGCTGCTCGCCGCGCCGAGGGCGGCCGTCTCTTCCGCGGTCGGCTCGCCGCCCGCCGCGCCGGCGTCGTCGACCGCCTTCTTTTTCGCTTCATAATCGCGATCAGCCGCGCTCTGAGCCGCGTCCGCTTCCGCCGCATCCGCCCTTGCGGTGGCAAGCACCGCCTTGTCCTGCTCGCTCGGGCCGGCCGGGCGCCCGGAACCGCTGCCGGCCGACCCGCTACCGGAATCCGGTTTGGAATCGTCCTTTCGAGTCAGGTTGCCGGCGGCGGCGCCCAGCGGGTTCTTGGCGGCGGCATAGCCGCCGAAAGCCGAGCCCATCGCCCCTGCCACGCCGCTCACCAGCCCGGTGATGAAGGCCTGGTTTTGCGCGGTGTTCTCCCGCGACTTGGCATCCTCGTACAGCGTGTTGAGAGTCGCGATGCTCGTCGTCAGCTCCTCGCCGCGGCTCTTCTGGAGCGCGAGGAGCGCAGTCATGTCCGCCTGCTTCCTGCGAATGTCGTCGAGCTCGTGCAGCTCGAAAGCCGCGGCCTCCAGGGTGGCGTGCTGAGACTTCTGGACGCTGGCCGCGATGCTGTGGAATTGCGTGGCGAGATCCTTTGCCTCTTCGGCCAGGACCGAGGCCAGCTTGGCGGCCCTATCGAGGACCTCGAAGGCACGCTTTTCGTCCGTATTAATCACCCAGTGGAAGGCGTCGGCAATATAACGCGCGATATTTTTGCTTGTCCTTTCGTACTGCGTCATGGCGGTAACGCATTTCGCGCAAAGATCGAGGAATTCCCTGCGCCGGTCCGACAAGTCAGCCCAAATTCCGCTAATGCCCCCAACTCCACAATAGGCAAGATATAAAAGATCTGAGACCCGACTTAAATTAGATATCATCTCGTTTAGATCGAGATCAGTCAATATATCTTGTTTTGCCGCTCGCACGAGAGAAGATGTAGGGGCAGGAACCTTGTCTATTGGATAATCCTCCGAAACATTGTCGGCGAGCGTGATGTGCCAAATAGCAACTTTCGCGTCTATGGGCGCTGGCAATGTGGTCGCCATCATCGATCTCCATCGGTCGGTTAATCGTCAATTACGATTAATATGTTTTTAGGGAATGGCCCCATGGACCATCATCTACAAGCGTAGGCTGATCCATTATGACTCTTCCTAGAATGCACATTGGACTGACTATTTTCGACGGTTATTGGGGAAAATCTTCATGACCTGCGCGCCTTTTGCGCGACGGCGGCTGCCGCAGCATGATCCATTCTTGGTCCCCGGCCGTCGCGCGGAGCTGCTCCAAGCTTGACTTGGCGGGGCGCTCCCACTACGGCGCGCCTTCCTTTCCAGCTCGAAAATCTTCAAAGAACAGGCAGGCGTCCGAGGCCATGAAAATCCGCAACTCGCTCAAATCGCTGAAGTCGCGCCACCGCGACTGCCGCGTGATCCGCCGCCGGGGCCGCACCTACGTCATCAACAAGACCAACCGCCGCTTCAAGGCGCGCCAGGGCTGACGGGCTGCGCGTTGTCCGCGCAGACCGTCATTGCGAGGAGCGAAGCGACGAAGCAATCCAGGTTCCGGCGCCTGAGCCGCTGGATTGCTTCGCTTCGCTCGCAATGACGACCTCGCCACCCAAGGCCGTCATCTTCGACGTCGGCAACGTCCTTTACGGCTGGGACCCGGAATCCTTCCTCGCCCGGCAGCTGCCCGAGGACGAGGCGCGGCTGCGCTTCATCGAGGATGTCGACCTGTGGAGCTGGCACGATTCGCTCGACGGCGGACGGCCGTTCGACGAGGCGGCGGCCGAGCTTTCCGAGAAATTCCCCGATTACGCCGCTTATATCGCCGCCTGGGGCGAGCGGTTCGGAGAGACGATCAGCGATCCGGTTCCGGGCGTCCACGCCATCGTCGAGGAACTGGACGCGCGCGGAATCCCGCTGTTCGCGATCACCAACTTCTCCGCCGAATTCTGGGCCCCGTTCCGGGCCCGCGAGGACGGCTTCTTCCGCCGCTTCCGGGACATCGTCGTCTCGGGCGAGGAGAAATTGCTCAAGCCCGATCCCGCCATCTACTATCGAGCGCTCGACCGCTTCGGGCTCCAGGCCCGGGAGGCGCTCTTCGTCGACGACCGCAGGATCAACGTCGAGGGGGCCGAGGCGGTGGGGATGCGGGGGCATCTGTTCACCGACGCCGGGGGGCTGAGGCGGCTGCTGGAGGCGGAGGGGCTGCTCTAGGCCCGTCATTGCGAGCGTAGCGAAGCAATCCAGAGCGGGCTCGGAGGCCCGGCTGGATTGCTTCGTCGCTGCGCTCCTCGCAATGACGGCTGCCCCCCGAAGCAACTTCCGCCCTTCTCGCGCTTTTCATTTCGGCGATGAGACAAAGATGGCCCGCCAAGCTCTGGATCGTCCGCCACGGGCAGAGCGCCGGCAACGTCGCGCGCGACGCGGCGGATGCGGCGGGGCTCGGAATGATCGACCTCGACATCCGCGACGTCGACGTTCCGCTCAGCGATCTCGGCCGACGGCAGGCGGATGCCCTGGGCCGCTGGTTCGCCGCTTTGCCCGAGGAGGACCGGCCCGAGGTTGTCCTGACTTCGCCCTATGTCCGGGCCCAGCAGACGGCGGCGGCGATCTGCGAGGCGGGCGGGACGGTTTCCGAAACCAAGGGGCCGGTCAAGGACGAGCGGCTGCGCGAGCGCGAGTTCGGACTGTGGGACCGGCTGACCACCGCCGGGGTGCGCGAGAAATTCCCCGAGCAGGCCGAGCAGCGCACCCTGCTCGGCAAATTCTACCACCGCCCGCCCGGCGGCGAGAGCTGGGCGGACGTCATCCTTCGGCTGAGGAGCGCTCTCGACACGGTCAGCCTCCACCATGCCGACCGGCGGGTGCTGATCGTCTGCCACCAGGTCGTCGTCCTGTGCTTCCGCTACATATTGGAGGAGCTGGACGAGGCGCGGATCCTGGGAATCGACAAGGAAGGCGACGTCGTCAATTGCGGCCTACTCCAGTACGAGTTCGAGCCGGACGACGAGAAGGACTGCGTCCCCAAGCTGGTCTGCTACAATTTCGCGGCGCCCCTGATCGAGGAGGACGCTCCGATCACCTCCGAGCCCGACGCGATGGTCGCCGCTCGATGAGCGGCCCTGAAGCGCTCGATCGCGACCTGCTCGGGCGCTTTCCACTCCCCGACCATCCCGAAGACAGCGACAAGGAGGAGCGCGGCCGGCTGCTCGTCATCGCCGGAAGCCGCGAGCTGGCCGGAGCCGCCCTGCTCGCCGGCACCGGCGGATTGCGCGCCGGGGCGGGCAAGCTCCAGATCGCCACCGGGGCGAGCGTCGCGGCCCTGCTCGGAGTGGCGGTGCCGGAAGCTCGGGTGATCGGCTGCGAGGAAGCCGAGGACGGCTGCATAGCGTCGGGAGCGATCGAGGCGTTGCTGGAATCGCTCCGGGGCGCCCAGGCGACCGTGATCGGCTGCGGGCTCCAGCACGGGGCGGGCCTCGACACCCTGCTCGACGCTCTGCTTGCGAGCGGGCTCGACACTCCGCTCGTGCTCGACGCCGCGGTGCTCGGAAGCCTGGCGCCGCGAGCGGCGGCCTTGCGGGCCTGGCCGGGCGGGACCATCCTTCTCCCCCATTCGCGCGAGATGGCCCGGCTGCTCGAATGCGAGGCGGAAGCGGTCGAGGCCGATCCCCTGGCGGCGGCGCGCAGGGCGGCCGGGACGTTCGGAGCCGTCACCCTGATCAAGGGCCGCTTCAGCCATATCGCCGATCCCGGCGGGCGCGCCTTCCGATTCGAGGGCGGCGGAGTCGGGCTCGCGACGTCGGGCTCCGGCGACGCGCTCGCCGGAATCGTCGGCGGCCTTTGCGCCCGCGGCGCCGATCCGCTGACGGCGGCTTTGTGGGGCGTGTGGCTGCACGGCGAAGCCGGGCGGGCGCTGAGCGGGAACGTCGGCCGGATCGGCTTCCTGGCGCGCGAGCTTCTCGACCTCGTGCCCGGGCTCATGGAAGGCCGGTAGCCGAAGCGCCTCAGGGGAAGGCCAGGTGGATGTCGGCGAGATGGCCGACCTCGCGCGACAAATCGTGGTCGACGTGAAGCTTGATCCCGGCGGCGCGGAGCTTGTCGAAGAAATAGACGTCCTCGCCGATGAACTTGTCGTCGCCATTGGGATGGCGGGCGCCGTCCGGATCGGGAAGCGCGGCGAACAGCGGATAATAAGTGCTTCGCCCCTCGCGCTCGGCCTGGGCGGCGAGCGCGGCGCTGACCTGGGGAACGTTGATCAGGCACAGTCCGAGGCCGAGGTGGAGGACCTCCTCGACTCCGTCGCCGGGCCGGGGAAGCTTCAGCTGGCGGCCGTCCAGCCCCCAGCCGGTGGACACCATGACCTCGGCGATCCGGGCCGGATAATTGGCGCCGACGGCGGGCAGATCGTGGGCGAGAAGCCGGAGAAGCGCGTTCGACGGGAAGGTCTGATCGGCGTCGGCGAACAGGATATATTGCGCCTGGTTCGACTCCGCCCAGCGCCACAGCCGGGTCCGGGCCTGGGCCAGGATCGACGAGGAGACGCGCTGGATCGCGATGTCGATATGCGGCGCCACCCGGACGGTGAACATGGTGAGGCTGGCCAGGCAGACTCCGAAATCGGCCTCCATCTGCCGGTGGACCGGAATGGCGATGACCACCCTCATGAGGCCCGCTGGCCCTTCGCTTCCGCGATCCGGTGCCGCTCGAGCTCGTCGCCGACCAGGCGGACGATATGGATGACGTTGGTCGAGCCCGGGGTGCCGAACGGAACGCCCGCGATGATCACGATCCGGTCGCCGCCCTTGGCGACTCCGTGGCGAAGCGCCATTCGCTTGGCCTTGGCGATCATCTCCTCGAAGCTTGCGATCTCGCGGGTCCTGACCCCGTGCGCGCCCCACAATATGCCGAGCTTGCGCGCCGTCCTCAGCGACGGGGTGAGGACCAGGAGCGGCACGGCGGGCCGCTCGCGCGACAGCCGCCGGGCGGTCGAGCCCGAGCTGGTGAAGCAGACGATCGCGGCCGCTCCGACCGTCCCGACCATCGTGTTCGCCGCCTGGGCGATGGCGTCGGCGGTGGTCGGATCGGGCAGGGTCTGGGTGAAATGGACCCGCTCGGCGTGGCTCGGGTCGGCCTCGACGCTGGTCGCGATCGAGTTCATCATCGACACCGCCTCGCACGGATATTTGCCCGAGGCGCTCTCGGCCGAAAGCATGACCGCGTCGGCGCCGTCATAGACGGCGGTGGCGACGTCCGAGACCTCGGCCCGGGTCGGGCTGGGCGAGCTGATCATCGATTCGAGCATCTGGGTCGCGACCACGACCGGCCGGCCCATCCGGCGCGCCGCCTCGACGATCATCTTCTGGAGCGGCGGCACCGCCTGCGGCGGAAGCTCGACTCCGAGGTCGCCGCGAGCCACCATCACCGCGTCGGCGAGCTCGAGGATCCCGTCGATCCGCTCGACCGCGGCGGGCTTCTCGATCTTGGCGAGAAGCGCGGCCCGGCCGGCGATCAGCCGGCGGGCCTCGGCGACGTCCTCGGGCCTCTGGACGAAGGAGAGGGCGATCCAGTCCACATGCTGGTCGAGCGCGAAGGCGAGGTCGGCCCGGTCCTTGTCGGTCAAGGCGGCGAGCGGAAGAACCACGTCGGGGACGTTGACGCCCTTGTTGTTGGAGATCCGGCCGCCGACCTCGACCAGAGTCTCGATCCGGTCGGGAGTGGCGCTGACCACCCGCTGGACGAGCTTGCCGTCGTCGATCAGGAGCCGGGTTCCCTTCTCGACTCCGCCGAAAATCTCCCTGTGTGGAAGCTCGACCCGGTTCGAATCGCCGAGCGCCGAGTCGCGGTCGAAGACGAAGGTCTGGCCGGCCCTGAGGTCGGCCCCGTCGCCCTCGAACCGGCCGACCCGGAGCTTCGGGCCCTGGAGGTCGGCGAGGATCGTGGTCGGCCGGTCGAGCACCTTCTCGAGGCCGCGGATGGTCTCGATCAGCTGCTGGTGGTCCTTGTGGTCGCCGTGGCTCATGTTGACCCGGAAGGCGTCGGCCCCGGCCTCGGCGAGCTTCCGGATCATCTCCGGAGTCCGGCTGGCCGGGCCGAGCGTCGCCAGGATCCGGACCTTGCGGCTTCGGGGGACGAATTTGCTTGGAAGCGTTTCGGAATTGGCCATTGCCGGTGCGCATAGCCGCCACTAAGCCCGCCGCTCAACCCCGATATGGAAGAAGGATCAAATGGCGGAAGGCAGTATCGCGGCCGACGAGCTGAGGCTCCTGATCGAGCGGATCGAGCGGCTCGAGGAGGAAAAGAAGGCGATCGCCGACGACGTCAAGGACGTCTACGGCGAGGCCAAGTCGCGCGGCTACGACACCAAGACGATGCGCGCGATCGTCCGGCTGAGGAAGATGGAGGCGAACGACCGCCAGGAGGCGGACGCCTTGCTCGAGACCTACAAGGCGGCTCTGGGCCTGGCCTGAGCCCGCCGCGGTGTCGGGCGCTCGAATCGTGGGGGATGAAATGACTTCGAACCTCGACCGCCGACCGGGCCTGGGCGGCTTTCTCGCGGATTCCATGCGCCCGCTCTTCTCGAGCCGGCTGCTGGTCCCGGTGCTGGTGCTGGTCGTGCTGCTCACCGCGACGAACATCGTCATCCTGCTCAACCGCCCGATTCCGCACCAGCCGCCGCCCTGGCCGTTCGCCGCCGCGGCGATCGCCCGGGTCGCCGGGCTGTTCCTGGCCACGGTCGCGGTCCTCCGCCTCATGACCGGGAGCTCGAGGCCGGCGTGGCGGCCCGACGGCGCCTTCTGGCTCTACGCCGCGACCCTGCTGCTCTTCATGGCCGCGAGCGTCGCCGTCGAGGTCGCCGCCGGCAGCGGCCGAGGCCCGGCCGCGGCGGTCGTGCGGGGCGTGCTGGTGACCGTCGGCACGGCTCCGCTCGCGGCCTGGTTCACGGCCATCGCCGTCGAGCGGCCGCTCGCCTGGCGGCCATGGCCCTGGTTCCGCGACTTCGGCCGCTGGCTGCCTCAGCTCATTTTCTGGGGCCTGCTGCTGGCGACCCCGCTCAACATCCTCCACGCTTTGCTCGGCGACTGGCTGGTCGACGGAGCGGGCCGGTGGTTCTGGCCGGTGGCGCTGGTCGACGGTCCGCTGAGCGCGGCCGGGGCGCTGATCGGCTTCGCGCTTGCCGCCGAAGCCTACAGGCGCGTTGCGCAGCACTGATCCTCTCGGCTATCGGCTGGCCTCCACCCCATTGCAGGATCATTCCGGACCCATGGCCGGCCACAGCAAGTTCAAGAACATCATGTATCGCAAGGGCGCTCAGGACAAGAAGCGCTCGGCGATGTTCTCCAAGCTCTCGCGCGAGATCACGGTCGCGGCCAAGATGGGCCTTCCCGATCCGGACGCCAACGCCCGCCTGCGCGCCGCGGTCACCACCGCCCGCGCCCAGTCCATGCCCAAGGACAATATCCAGCGGGCGATCGACAAGGCGTCGGGCGGCGATGCCGAGACTTACGAGGAGCTTCGCTACGAAGGCTTCGGCCCGGGCGGAGTGGCACTGATCGTCGAGGCGCTGACCGACAATCGCAACCGCACGGCGACCAACATGCGCACCGCTTTCTCGAAGAACGGCGGCAATCTCGGTGCTTCGGGCTCGGTCAGCCACGGCTTCGACCGGATGGGCCTGATCACCTACCCCGCCGGCGCGGCATCGGCCGATGCGATTCTGGAGGCGGCGGTCGACGCGGGCGCGGACGATGTCGAGAGCGACGAGGAGGGCCACCAGGTTTGGACCAGCGTCGAGGATCTCCACGCGGTCGCCAAGGCGCTCGAGGCGGCGCTCGGCGAGCCGGAGAGCGTCAAGCTCGCCTGGCGCCCGCAGAATAGCGTCGAGCTTGGCGAGGGGGATGCCGAGCAGCTGATCAGGCTCGTCGACGCGCTGGAGGA
>DASVUZ010000030.1:0-57251 GCA_036386795.1 Allosphingosinicella sp. | reverse complement strand
TCGAGACCCTGCGCACCCGAAGCCCCCAGGCGTGCAAGGTGTCGCTCCGCATCATCTACGACGGCGCCCGCGTGCAGGACTTCGCCCACGAGATGCGCCAGGAATATGCGGTGGCGACCCGGGTGGTGCAGAGGCACGATTTCGTCGAGGGGGTGCGCGCCCTGCTCGTCGACAAGGACAACCAGCCGCGATGGGACCCGCCGACGCCGGAGGCGGTGTCGCAGCACCTCATCGACACCATCTTCGCGCCGATGCCCGAGGGAGAGGAGTGGACGCCGCTATGAGTTACGAGAACATCCTGGTCGAGCAGCGCGGGGCGGTGACCTTGATCACGCTCAACCGGCCCAAGGCGCTCAACGCCCTCAACAGCGGCGTTCTGGCCGAGCTGATCCGGGCCTTCGAAGCGTACGACGCCGACGAAAGCCAGCGCTGCGCGGTGCTCACCGGGAACGAGCGCGCCTTCGCGGCCGGCGCCGACATCAAGGAGATGTCGAGCCAAGGCTTTGCGGAGATGTATTCGACCAACTTCTTCGCGGGCTGGGAGAAAGTGACGGCGACCAGGAAGCCGTGGATCGCCGCGGTCGCGGGCTATGCGCTGGGCGGTGGCTGCGAGGTGGCGATGATGGCCGATTTCATCATCGCCGCCGACTCCGCCCAGTTCGGCCAGCCCGAGATCAAATTGGGAGTGACCCCCGGAATGGGCGGCTCGCAGCGCCTGACCCGCGCCGTCGGCAAGGCCAAGGCGATGGAGATGTGCCTCACCGGCCGGATGATGGGCGCCGAGGAAGCCGAGCGCTGCGGCCTCGTCGCGCGGGTCGTTCCCGCCGCCGACCTGCTCGACGAGGCGCTGAGGACGGCCGAGGCGATCGCGGGCATGGCCCCGCTGGCGGCGATGGCGACCAAGGAGATGGTCAACGCCGCCTTCGAGACCGGCCTGGCGCAGGGCATCGTCTTCGAGCGACGCCTCTTCCACGGCCTGTTCGGCACCGAGGACCAGAAGGAAGGCATGGCCGCCTTCGTCGACAAGCGTAAGGCGGAGTGGACCGGGCGATAGAGGCGAGGGAAGTCGGCACCCACCCGTTCGGGCTGAGCCTGTCGAAGCCCTCCCTTGATTTCCGCCACGCCCGAGCGAAGGGAAGCCCTTCGACAGGCTCAGGGCGAACGGTGTTTCTCCCGCCCTTCCTCAGGAGTAAGTGATGGCACGGATCGCATTCATCGGGCTCGGCAACATGGGCGGCGGGATGGCCGCCAACCTCGTCAAGGCGGGCCATGAGGTTCGCGCCTTTGACCTGAGCGAGGCGGCGCTCGGGAAGGCGGAGGCGAACGGATGCGCCCGCGCCGGCTCCGCCGCCGATGCCGTCGCCGGGGCCGAGGCAGTGGTGACCATGCTCCCCGCCGGCAAGCATGTCCGCGACGTCTACGAATCGAGCGTGATCGGAATCGCGCCCACGACCGCGCTCCTCATCGACTGCTCGACCATCGACGTCGCCACCGCTCGGGAGGAGATCGGCAAGGCCGAAGCGGCCGGCTACGCAATGGTCGATGCGCCCGTCTCCGGCGGAATCGCGGCCGCCGACTCGGGCACCCTCACCTTCATGGTCGGAGGCAGCCCCGAGGCGTTCGAGCGGGCCAACGATATTCTCGAGAAGATGGGCAAGGCGGTGATCCACGCCGGCGGCCCCGGCTCCGGCCAGGCCGCCAAGATCTGCAACAACATGCTTCTCGGGGCCTCCATGGTCGCCACCTGCGAGGCGTTCGTCCTCGCCGGGAAGCTCGGGCTCGATCCGCAGACCTTCTTCGACATCGCCTCCAAGGCTTCCGGGCAATGCTGGTCGATGACGACTTACTGCCCGGTCCCGGGAGTCGGTCCCGTGACCCCCGCCGACCGCGATTACGAAGGCGGCTTCGCTACCGCGTTGATGCTCAAGGACCTTCGCCTTGCGATGGAGGCCGCCCAGAGCGTCGACGCCTACACGCCGATGGGCTCGGAAGCCGAGACCCTCTACGCCCGCTTCGCCGACCGCGGCGGCTCCGGCAAGGATTTCTCAGCGATCATCAGGATGATCGACGACAGCTGGAAGGGCGATGGGGGTGACGGGAAGTAGGCCGTCATCCCGGCGGAAGCCGGGACCCAGGAACACCGACCCTTCCGGATTTCTGCCCTAAGTGTTCTTCGGTCCCGGCTTTTCGCCGGGATGACGGTGCGGCTTCAGGTCGCTCGTCTGTAGTTCGTCCCGGCGGCGCGCCGTTCCCCGCCGGCGTAGCGGGCGGCCAGTTGCTCGGCACTGGACTCCGCCACCGGCAGCTTCACCACCGCCGACCGCCTCCGCAGGTCCTCGACGCAGCGCGCCGCGGCCTTGCCGTCCCAAAGCTCGGGGCAGCGCACCGGGCGCGGCCCGGCCAGCGCGCGCTCGAGCTCGATCAGAAGAGTCTCGGGAGTCACCAGCCGGTTGGTCCCCTCGGTGATCGTCACCGGCCGCTCGGTATTCTCCCTCAGGGTCAGGCAGGGAATCCCGAGATAGGTCGTCTCCTCCTGGATCCCGCCCGAATCGGTGATCGCCGCGGCGGCGCCCGTCACCAGGCTCATGAACCGGACATAGGGAAGAGGCTCGACCAGCCGGACGCCGGCCCGGCGAAGCCGGCTGTCGAACAAGGCGGCGGACAGCCGCCTGGCGGTGCGCGGATGGACCGGGAAGACGAGCGGAAGCCGGCGCTGCGCCTCGATCAGCGAGTCGACGAGCCGGATGAGCTGCGCCGGATCGTCGACGTTGGACGGGCGATGGAGGGTCACGACTCCATAGCCGCCTAGCTCGAGCCCGAGCTCGCCGGGAACGTTCGCGGCCTCGATCGCCGGCCGGACCAGCTCGAAGCTGTCGAGCATGATGTTTCCGACCCGGCTGATCCGGCCGGCCGGGATTCCCTCGGCGAGGAGATTCTCGTCGCCGTCGGGCGAGGGAGTCCAGAGCACGTCGGCAAGGACGTCGGTGACGAGGCGGTTGAGCTCCTCGGGCATGGTCCGGTCGCGGCTCCTGAGGCCGGCCTCGAGATGGACGACCGGAATCCCGAGCTTGCCCCCCACCATCGCGCAGGCCGCGGTCGAGTTGACGTCGCCGACCACGATTATCCAGTCGGGCCGGTCGGCGAGCGCGACCTTCTCATAGGCGATCATCACCCCGCCGGTCTGCTCCGCATGGCTGCCGGATCCGACTCCGAGATGATGGTCCGGCTCCGGAAGCCTGAGGTCGGCGAAGAAGGCGTCAGACATGTTGACGTCGTAATGCTGGCCGGTGTGGACGAGGACCGGCTCGAAGCCCGGCGTGGCGGCGAGGGCGTGGTAGAGCGGCGCCACCTTCATGAAATTCGGGCGCGCGGCGGCGATCAGGTGGATGCGCTGGACCATGAACCGCAGGTAGCGCGAAAGGGTAAAGATAGGGTTGGCCGGGACCGTCATCCCGGCGAAAGCCGGGACCTCAGGACAAGAAGCCTCGGCGGGTCTCCCCGAGGCCCCGGCGTTCGCCGGGGTGACGGTTCACGCCAGCACCCCCTCCACCGCGGTCTTCCACCCCGCCAGCCGAGCCTCGCGCACCTCCGACGCCATCGCCGGCTCGAACCGCTCCACCGCCCCCCGCATCGCCGCCGCTTCCTCGAGCGAGGCGAACATCCCGCAGCCCAGTCCGGCGAGCATCGCCGCGCCCAGCGCCGTCGTCTCGACGAAGCTCGGCCGCTCGACCGCCAGTCCGAGCAGGTCCGCCAGATCCTGGGCCAGCCAGCCGTTCGAGGCCATTCCGCCGTCGATCTTGAGCACCCCCCAAGGCGCTCCGTCCGCGGCGAAGGCGGCCATCAAATCGTGGGTCTGGTGCGCCATCGCCTCGAGCGCGGCCCGAGCGATATGGGCGCGGCCGCTGGCGAAGCTGAGCCCGGTTATCGCGCCGCGCGCGTCGGGCCGCCAATACGGGGCGCCGAGCCCGCTATGGGCCGGGACGATACGCACTCCGCCGCTGTCGGGCACCGAGCGTGCGAGCGCCTCCGTCTCGGCCGCGCTTGCGAGCAGCCCGAGATCGTCGCGGAGCCATTTGACCAGGCTCCCGGCGACGAACACCGAGCCTTCGAGCGCATAGCTTCGGCGCCCGCCGATTTGCGAGGCGACGGTCGAGAGCAGCCGGTGGCGGCTTCGGCGGAACTCGGCTCCGGTATTGGCGAGGATGAAGGCGCCGGTTCCGTAGGTCGCCTTGCTGTCGCCGGGAGCGAGACAGGCCTGGCCGATCGAGGCCGCCTGCTGATCACCGGCCATTCCGCGGATCGGAATCGGCAGCCCGAAATGCTCGGCCAGCGTCTCTCCCAGCGGCCCGGCGCAGTCGACGATCTCGGGCAGGGCCGACGCCGGCACGCCCCACAGGTCGAGCAGCCCCTCGTCCCAGCGGCCCGCGCCGATGTCCATCAGCGCCGTCCGCGACGCGTTGGTCGAGTCGGAGACGTGAAGCCCGCCGGTCAGCCTGAAGACCAGCCAGCTCTCGACCGTGCCCACGCACAGATCCTCGCCCGCCTCGCCGACCTGCGGCCAGTGCTCCAGGGCCCAGGCGATCTTGGAGGCGCTGAAATAGGGATCGAGCAATAGCCCGGTCTTGGCCTGGACCGACTCCTCGTGGCCCTCCGCCTTGAGCCGGGCGCACCGGTCCGCGGTCCGCCGGTCCTGCCAGACGATCGCCGGGGCCAGAGCCCGCCCCGTCCGCCGGCTCCAGAAGACGATCGTCTCGCGCTGGTTGGTGATTCCGAGCGCCGCGATCCGCTCCGCCCCGCCGCCCGCCGCCACCGCCGCCCGGGCGCAGGCGAGGCTGGAGACCCAGATCTCCTCGGCGTCATGCTCGACCCAGCCGGGCCTCGGATAGGATTGGGCCAGCTCGCGCTGCTCGGTCGCCAGGCACGTCCCGTCGCGACCGAACAGCATCGCCCTCGTGCTGGTCGTGCCTTCGTCGATGACCAGGATGGTGTCACCGGAAACTGGCCTATCCGCTTGCATCGCCCCGCTCATCCTGAGTAGCCGGTGAGCCTGACGAACCGGCGTATCGAAGGACGCTCAGCGGTCCTTCGATACGGGCCTTCGCCAAGGCTCAGTCCCTACTCAGGATGAGCGAGGAGGAATGGGCAAGCAGAATTTCTCGATCGACGGTTTCGACCTCCTCATCGTCGGCGGCGGAATCAACGGCGCCGCGATCGCCCGCGACGCCGCGATGCGCGGAGCGAGCGTGCTTCTGGTCGAGAAGGACGATCTCGCCGCCCACACCTCCTCGGCCTCGTCGAAGCTGATCCACGGCGGCCTTCGCTATCTCGAATATTACGAGTTCCGGCTGGTCCGCGAGGCGCTCGCCGAGCGGGAGGTGATGCTCCGGACCGCTCCGCACATCGTCCGCCCGCTGCGCTTCGTCCTGCCCCAGGGCCCGGGGCTACGGCAGCACTGGATGATCCGCTCCGGCCTGCTCCTCTACGACCTCTTCTCGATCCGGGGCAGCCTCCCCCGCTCGCGCCGGGTCGGCCGGAGCGAGGCGGACCTCCACACCCCTCTCCAGGAGCGGCGCCGGGCCCTCAGCTATTGGGACGCCTGGGTCGACGACAGCCGCCTCGTCGTCCTCAACGCCGTCGCCGCCGCCGAGCATGGCGCCGAGATCGCGGTCCGCACCGAATTGCTCTCCGCCCGCCGCGAAGGCGGGGCGTGGCGGGCCGAGCTGTCCGGCGGCCGGGTCGTCGCCGCCCGGGTGATCGTCAACGCCGCCGGACCCTGGGTGGCCGAGGTCCTGAACGAGCGCCTCGCCGAGACCAGCGACAGCCGGGTCCGGCTGGTCAAGGGCAGCCACATCGTCGTCCCGGCCCTGTGGCCGGGCGACCAGGCCTACATCCTGCAACAGCCCGACGGCCGGGTCGTCTTCGCCCTCCCCTTCCACGGCGACTTCACGCTGATCGGAACCACCGACATTCCCGTCGACCGGCCCGGGGACGCCGCGATCGCTCCGGAAGAAATCCGCTACCTGTGCGAAGCCGCCAACCGCTATTTCGTCCGGCAGGTCGGGCCCGGCGACGTGGCCTGGAGCTATTCCGGAGTTCGAGCCCTCCACGACGACGGCCATGCCGACGCGAAGGCGGTCAGCCGCGACTATCGCCTCGAGCTCGACCCTGATCCCGGCCCCAAGCTGCTCTCCGTGTTCGGAGGCAAGATCACCACCGCCCGGGCCCTGGCTCAGGAAGCGCTCGACCGGCTCGGAGTGGAGGGGCGCCGGTCCACCTCGCACAGCTTCCTGCCCGGCGGCGACATCTACCCGGAGTTCCTCGCCTGGCTCGAAGAGGCCGACCGCTGGCTCCCCCAGCCGCTCCTCGCCCGGCTCTCCCACGCCTACGGAACCCGGCTGAAGGACATGCTCGGCGACGCGAGGAGCGTGGCGGACCTCGGGCGCGACTTCGGCGCCGGCCTCTTCGAAGCGGAGCTTCGCTGGCTCAGGGACCGCGAATTCGCCCGAACCGCCGAAGACGTGCTGTGGCGGCGAACCAAGCTCGGGCTGGCGATGGATGCGGAAGGAGTGGGCCGGGTGGAGGCGTGGTTCCGGAACTCCCCTCCCTGGAAGGGAGGGGCCGGGGGTGGCTAGTCGACGCAGCGAGACTTTTTGCCGAGCCGGAGTTTCGGCCGCCCGCGGCGGACCCACCCCTCGCCCCTCCCTCCCAGGGAGGGGAAAAATCAGGGCCCCTCGTGCAGGGGGTCCGTGCCGGGCTCCGGCACCTCGTCCAGAGCCTTCCGGCTCTCCTGCGCCTGCTCCTCGATCGACTCGTCGTCGGAGGGAAGGTCCTCGATCTTGTCGCCGCCCATCGCGCCTCTCCTTCGCCGCCCTCAACGCCCGGGCCGGGAACCCGCTCCCGTCCCGGGCTTTGAAAGCGCCATGGCACCTTCGGCACAGCAAGCCTCCGCCGGCGCCGGCGAGGGCGAAAGCGTGATCGGCTGGAAGCTGGACCGCGACCAGCGCAAGGAGCTTCTCCAGCAATTCCCGCCCCGCTACCGCAACGTCGACGCCGACCATGTTACCCTGCGCACCGGGGCGGCCGGCGATTCGCCCCTGCCCGACGAGACCACCGCCGAGATCGTCGGCCGGGTCGACGACGGCAACGGAGTGGAGGCGATGGTGGTCAGCCTCGGCGGAACCACCGGCCGGCCCGACGGAAGCACCTACCACATCACCTGGTCGCTCGAGCCCGGCCGCAAGGCCCAGGAATCCAACGACGTCCTCGCCGCCCGGCGCTGGGAGAAGTTCGACCCGCCGATGCCGGTCAGGCTCCGGCCCGAACGCTGGCCCCGGGGCTCGTGACCCGCCGGCTCTATCTCGACTGCGACGGAGTGCTCGCCGACTTCGACAAGGGCGCGGCGGCGGTGCTCGGGATGCACCCCCGCGCCTTCGAGAAAAGGAACGGCCTCGGCCGCTTCTGGGCGAAGCTCGCCAGCGCTCCCGACTTCTACTTCAGCCTTCCGCTGCTGGACGGCGCCACCGAGCTGTTCGAGGCGGTGCGCCATCTCGATCCGATCATCCTCACCGGCCTTCCCCAGGGCAATTGGGCCGCCGACCAGAAGGTGCGCTGGGCGGCGAAGCATTTCCCGGGAACCCGGATCATCACCACCATGGCCCGCAACAAGCGCGACCATGGCAAGGAAGGCGACGTGCTCGTCGACGACCAGATCAAGCACGCGCATCTGTGGGAGGAAATGGGCGGAATCTTCATCCACCACCGAAGCGTGGACGAGACCCTTCACCGGCTGAAGGGTTATTTCGAGCTTTAGGAATTCATCACCTCCGCCGCCTTCGCCTGGTCGTCCTCCGCGAGAAATCTCGGGGAGGAATTATTCCCGCCGCCCCCTATAGTCGCTCCCGAATCCGGGAGGACTTCTTGAAACCTGTCGCTTGCCCAGCCCTCGCCGCCGCCGCATCGCTCCTCGTCGCCGCCGGGCCGCCCGCCGAAAAGCCGATCTCCTTCAAGATCACCCCCGCCCTCCAGAAGGACGGAAGCCGGGCGCTCGATGTCGAGATGCGGCTTCGAGGCGAGCCGGACGGCGAGACCGAACTTCAACTCCCCAGCGTCTGGGCCGGGACGAGCGAGCTGTGGCGCCACGCCACCGGGCTCAGGATCAGCGGCTCGAAGAGCATAAGCGGCACCTACGAGCGTCCCCTCATCCGCCACCGGCCCGGGGCCCGGCTCAAGGTCCGCTACCGGATCGTATCGGCTTATTCCGAAGATCCGGGATTCGACTATGAGAAGGCCCGGCCGATGGTCCGGCCGGACTGGTTCTTCGTCCATGGCGAGACCGTCTTCGCCTCGGCCGGCGACATCGCCCGCCCGGCCCGCTTCCGCTGGGGCAGGCTTCCCAGGGGCTGGACCGTGGCCTCCGATCTCGACCATCTCGACGGCAAGCCGACCACCCTGGCCAACCTGATCAACAGCGTCGCCATCGGCGGCGAGCGCCTTCAGGTCGTCCGGCGCGACCTTCGCGGAGCTCCGCTTCGCGTCGCCTTGCTCGGCGACTGGAGCTTCACCGCCGACCAGCTCGCCGACACCGTCGCACCGATCGTCGCCGCCGAGGATTCCTTCTGGGAGGAAAGGAGCAGCCCCTTCCTGGTCGCGATGGCGCCGCTCGGCGAGCTTCCCTCCGGCCTCTCCTATACCGGCACCGGCCGGACCGACGCCTTCTCGATCGCCTCGACCAGCGCCTTCGAGCTGAAGCAGGCGGTCCGCTTCCTCGCCCACGAATATATGCATTCCTGGGTGCCGATCGAACTGGGCGGAATGCCCGAGGAGGACGAAGCGAGGGATTACTGGTTCAGCGAAGGCTTCAACGACTATCTCGCCTCCAAGGTGCTGCTCCGAGCCGGCCTCTGGACGCTGGCCGAATGGGCCGCCGACAAGAACGAGACCTTGCTCCGCTACGGGACCTCGCCGGCCAAGACCGTCAAGGGGAGCGACATCGCCGCCCGCTTCTGGACCGACGCGGCCGTCCAGCAGGTCAGCTACGACCGCGGCCACCTGCTCGCCGCCAAGCTCGACTCCGAGATCGCCGCCCGCTCGGGCCGCTCGGACAGCCTCGAGGCGGTGCTTCGAGTCCAGCGCAAGGCCGCCCAGGACAGCCCGGAGCTCGCCACCGTCCTGTTCCGCAAAGTGCTTCGCGAGCGCACCGGAATCGACATCGATCCCGACCTCGAGCGCTACGCCCGCCAGGGCGAGCCGCTGCTGCTGGCACCCGACCTGTTCGGAAACTGCGCCCGGCTGGTCGCAGAGCGTCGCAAGGAATTCCACCGCGGCTACGACGCCCAGGCGACCCGGCTCGCCGGGGGAATCATCGCCGGAGTGGTCGCGGACGGCCCGGCCTACGCCGCGGGCCTGCGCGACGGAATGCGGCTGATCCGCCGCGAGTCCGGCAAGATCGGCGATTCCACGGTCGAGCTCGCCTACCGGGTCGCCGACGAGGGCGGCGAGAAGGTCATCCGCTTCCTCCCCGAAGGCGAGGCCCAGTTCGAGGTCCAGCGAGTCGAGCTGATTCCCGCCGGGCCCGAGCGGGAAGCGCTCTGCAAGGCCCGGCTCGGGGGCGTCGGATGAGCTTCACCGCAAGGATCCTGCTGCTCGGCTCGGGCGAGCTCGGCAAGGAATTCGCGATCTCCGCCAAGCGGCTCGGAGCCTGGGTCGTCGCCTGCGACAGCTATGCCGGCGCTCCGGCCATGCAGGTCAGCGACCAAGCCGAGGTCTTCCCGATGCTCGACGCCGGGCTTCTGCGCTCGACGATCGAGCGCCACCGCCCGGATTTCGTCGTTCCCGAAGTGGAGGCGATCCGGACCGAGATCCTGGCCGAGCTCGAAGCCGCGGGCCAGGTCGTCATTCCCTCCGCGCGCGCGGCGATGATGACGATGAACCGCGACTCGATCCGCGAGCTCGCCGCCGGAGCGCTGGGGCTTCGAACGTCGCGATTCCGCTTCGCCGGGAGCTTCGGCGAGGTCGAGGCCGCCGCCGCCCACACCGGCCTGCCCTGCGTCGTCAAGCCGGTCATGTCCTCGTCCGGCAAGGGCCAGACCCTTGTCCACTCCGCGGACGGCCTTCGGCCCGCCTGGGATCACGCCGTCGCCAACATGCGCGGCGACCGCGCGCGGGTGATCGTGGAGGAGTTCGTCCGCTTCGACTATGAGATCACCCTGCTCACCGTCCGAACCCGCGACGGAATCCTGTTCTGCCCGCCGATCGGCCATCGCCAGGAGCGCGGCGACTATCAGGAAAGCTGGCAACCCACGCCGATGTCCGGGCGCGCCCTCGCCGAGGCGCAGGACATGGCGCGCAAGGTGGTCGACGATCTCGGCGGCTACGGCCTGTTCGGGGTCGAGTTCTTCGTCGCCGGCGACGAGGTGATCTTCTCCGAGCTGTCGCCCCGCCCGCACGACACCGGAATGGTCACCCTGATCTCGCAGAATCTCTCCGAATTCGACCTCCACGCGCGAGCCGTCATGGGCCTTCCGATCCCGGCCATCGCGCTGACCGCGCCGGCCGCGGCGTCGGCGGTGATCCTCGCCGACCGGGAGTCGGAGCGCTTCCGCTACGAAGGCGTGGCCGAGGCGCTCGCACTGGGCGGCGAGGGGGCCGAGGTCGACGTGCGCATCTTCGGCAAGCCGGCGACCAGGCCCTTTCGGCGAATGGGGGTCGCGCTCGCGACCGGGGCGATCGCCGGCGAAGCTCGATCGCTGGCCGCCCGCGCCGCGGCCGCGGTCAGGATCCTGTATTAGCCGTCAATCCGGGGGTTGCCGGAACCTCAGCACCAGATGGTCATATTCGCCGTTGCCGACATAGCCGTCGCGGTCGGAATCGTGGAAGACGACGATGTAGACCGGCCGCTGCGCCGCCGCGATCGGCGTCTGGCCGCCGGCCCTCGTCCAAAGCGCCGAATAATAGACGGCCGGCCGGTCCGGATCGGGGCCGAGCCTGAGATCGATCAGGTAATTGTGGCCGCTGTCGCTAAGCATCAGCATTCCCGATCCGGCCTCGGTGTCCGCCATTCCGGTGCCCGGAAGGAAGCACGGATGCTCGCCGCCCGCATTGGGATCGCCGGGCACCTCGCGGCGCCGAAGCGCCCGGAAGATGGATTTGTCCGTCCAGGCGCAAAGCTGATAGGCGACGTCCGCCTTCGCCTTGGGCAAGAGGATCCGGAACGGCCGGGGCGCGAGTCGAGCTTCGGTGGTGCGCAGGTCGGTCCTCACCAGCGCGACCGGCCTGCCGTCCTGGACGATTCGAATCCCCAGCCACTGCGTGTGCGCCACCGGGGTCGCGGCCTTCCGGGCCATGGCCGGCGTGCCGCTCGACAGGGCGAGGGCCGCAACGAGCATGACAGACATCGACCTGGTCACGACAATCCCCTCCGCCCCGTGCTTGGGCTGGATAAGCGCGAGTCGGTCGCCAGCCAAGCGCGGTTCGCTTGACGAAGCGCTCGTTCGTATTATGTTCCAAAAGATGGATTCAGCCTCGATCTCCCGGCCGCTAACGGCTCCGTCATTCCCGCGAAGGCGGGACTCCAGCTCGGAGCCGGCGCCCGCCGTGTCGAAATCGCAAGTTTCAGCCACGTTTTTCAGCTTCCAGGGAAGCCGAAACTTCCGAAACTTCCGGTGGAATTTGCGGCGCGCCGGGCGACGGATTTGCGATCTCGCTCGGCACGCGCTATTCGCTGGCGCCGGCGCACAAGCGCCTAATTTCACGAAGAAATCGGAGATTTCCCAGTTGAAGAAGCGCCTCGCAATCGCCGCCTCCCTCCTCGTTTCGACCGCCGCGCCCGCCGTCGCTCACGAGGTCCATGACTGTCTTGACCAGGCCTGCACGATGCAGTCGCTGTTCCAGGCCGAAAGCGGCTCGGCGGCCGCCGCCGCGGTCGAGGCGAAACGCTATGGCAGCTGGGGGCTGGACACGACCGGAATGGACCGGTCGGTCAAGCCGGGCGACGACTTCTTCGCCTACGCCAACGGCGCCTGGGCGAAGACCACCCAGATTCCCGCCGACCGCTCCTCCTATGGAGCGTTCGCGATTCTCCGCGACCTTTCCGAGGCGCGGCTGAGGACCCTGCTCGAAGGCTATCGCACCGGCGCCTCCGGGGACGAGGGCAAGGTCGCGGCGCTCTATCGCGGCTTCCTCGACGAAGCGGCGGCCGAGCGCGCCGACGCCGTGCCGCTGCTCGCCCGGCTCGCTCCGATCTACCGGGCCAAGAGCCGGGAGGACATCGCCCGGCTGATGGGGGCGGCGCTGGGCGGCTTCGGCTCGAGCTTCTTCGGCCCCGGGGTCAGCGACGACGCCAAGAAGCCCGACGTCTACGCGCTCTACCTTCGACAGGCCGGCCTCGGCCTCGGCGACCGCGAATTGTACGTCGACCCCAAGTTCAAGCCGCAGCGCGACCGCTACCTCCAATATGTCGAGCAGATGCTGGCCATGGCCGGCTGGCCGGACCCGGCCGGATCGGCCCGCCAGGTCTTCGCGCTCGAGACGAAGATCGCCGAGGCGCACTGGACCCGCGCCGAAAGCCGCAACCGCGACAAGACCTACAACCTGATGACTCCGGCCGAGCTCCAGGCGCAGGCTCCGGGCTTCCCCTGGGCGGCCTTCCTCGACGCCGCCGGAGTCGGCCCCGCCGAGCGCGCAATCGTCGCCCAGAACACCGCCTTTCCCAAGATCGCGCGGCTGTTCGCCGAGACGGACATCCAGACCCTCAAGGCGTGGCAGGCCTTCCACACGGCGGACGAGATGGCGCCCCTGCTGTCGAAGCGGTTCGACGACGCCAGCTTCGAATTCCGCTCCAAGTTCCTCAACGGCCAGCCCGAGCAGCGCGAGCGGTGGAAAAGGGGCGTGACCTTCGCGGAGAACGCGATGGGCGAGGCGATCGGGCGCGACTATGTGCGCCTCTACTTCCCGCCCGAATCCAAGGCGAAGATGGACGCCCTCGTCGCCAATTTGCGAACCGCCATGGGCTCGCGCCTTCGCGGCCTGCAATGGATGGGCCCCGAGACCAAGGCCGAGGCTCTCAAGAAGCTCGACGGCTTCACCGTCAAGATCGGCTATCCGGAGAAATGGCGCGATTATTCCGGGCTCGTCGTGGTTCCCGGCGATCTCGTCGGCAACGCCGAGCGCGCCGCCCGGTTCGAGTGGGACTATCGCCGCAACCGGATCGACCAGCCGGTCGACAAGGCGGAGTGGGGAATGACCCCGCAGACGGTCAACGCCTATTACAACAGCGTCAAGAACGAGATCGTCTTCCCGGCCGCGATCCTCCAGCCGCCCTTCTTCGATCCGGCCGCGGATCCCGCGATCAACTATGGCGGAATCGGCGGAGTCATCGGCCACGAGATCATCCACGGCTTCGACGACCAGGGGCGCAAGTCCGACTGGGCCGGAGTTCTTCGCGACTGGTGGAAGCCGGAGGACGCGGCCAAGTTCGAGGCTCAGGCGGCCAGGCTCGGAGCCCAGTACGAGGCCTATGTCTTCCCCGCCCTGCCGGGGATGAAGATCAACGGCCGGGTCTCGATGGGCGAGAATATCGGCGACCTCGGCGGAATCACGCTCGGGCTCGAAGCCTACCGGACCTCGCTCGCAGGCAAGGCGGCGCCGGTGCTCGACGGCTTCTCAGGCGACCAGCGGGTCTTCCTCGGCTGGGCCCAGGTCTGGCGGACATTGTTCCGCGACGAGGCGCTTCGCCAGCAGCTGGTCGGGGGGCCGCACTCGCCGGGCATGATTCGCGCCTTCGCTCCGCTTCGCAACGTCGACGCCTGGTACGAGGCCTTCGAGGTCAAGCCGGGCGACAAGCTCTACATCGCCCCTGCGGACCGGGTCCGGATCTGGTGATCGGCGTCCGTCGCCGCGGCGGCTAGAGTCTGTCCTGTTTGGACGGAAGCGGCCCACCTCGTCATGCCGGACTTGATCCGGCATCCACCTTCTCCGTTCCCAGGTCGGACCGTGAAAAAGGTGGACCCCGGATCAAGTCCGGGGTGACGATTCCATCTCGACAGGATGAACCCTAGGCCGGTCTCCCGCTCAGCCGGGACCGGGTCACCTCATTCGGGCGGAGGCTCGGTTCCGGCGGCGGCGAGGATGGCGGCCTTCAGCCTCTCGCCGGCGTCGGCGTCGACCGACTGGACCGTTCGCTTGCCGGTGGCGGGGTCGGTCTGGTGGAACTTGAACGGCCGGCCGGACAGGGGCCCGGAGATCAGGTCGGCGATCATGATCTCGTTATGCTTGTTCTCCGCGTTGGCGAAGGGCGCGATCAGGTCGACCAGCCAGATCGTCTCGCCGCTGTTCCACTCCTCCAGGCTGAGCCGGTTCTCCGGCTCCAGCATCCCGCGCTCCAGCTTGGCCTCGGCCTGCGGGTTGCACTTCGCCCAGAGCGCAAGCCCGACCGGCCGCTCGCCGTCGCGGAAGACGTAGAATTGCTCGTGGATCAGCGCCGGCATCACCAGCCACTCGATCGCCTGGATCGGAAGCGCCTTGTGCAGCAGGGACTGGGTGAGCAGCCAGGTCATCTCGCCGAGGATGTGGCTGACAGTCGGCGGCCGCGCCTCTCCCGCCTGGGGATCGTCGCCGTGGGGCTTCGTGCTCAACCTCTTCCTCCCTTCACGCTTCGCTACGGATCGTAGCGAGTCTCTACCCCGCTGTCGCCGTCCTTCCAATCCTTCTCGCCAAGCTGCCGTCCGCCTCGCCCCGCCGAAGGCGGCCGGCCGGCGATCCGAATGTCGAGCCGGGCGGGTTGCGCCGCCCCGGCGCCGTCGCTAGATAGCCGCAGCGTGGGCGTGTAGCTCAGTGGTAGAGCACTGTGTTGACATCGCAGGGGTCGCAAGTTCAATCCTTGCCACGCCCACCATTTTCCCCTCGATGTCATCGCCCGCGCCGAGCCGATCGGCGCGTCCCTCCATTGCGAATCTCCGCTGGGTCCGGGCGGTCATCCGCCTACAATCGCCCGTGCTGGTCCTCGGTTTGGAACAGTCGGTCGACCTCGGCGACGAGGTCGCGAAGGTGGAAGGGCTTGGACAGAACCTTGGCGCTCGGCGCCGACTTGCCGGCCTTGAGCGCGACCGCGGCGAAGCCGGTGATGAACATCACCCGCATCGCCGGAGCGACCAGCGCCGCCTTCTGGGCGAGCTCGATCCCGTCCATCTCGGGCATGACGATGTCTGTCAGCAGCAGCTCGAAGGTCTCCGCCTCGATCAGCGGCAGCGCGGCGGTGCCGCGGTCGACGGCGACCACCTCGTAGCCGGCGCGTTCGAGGGCCCGGGCGAGATAGGCCCGCATCGACGCATCGTCTTCCGCCAGCAGGATCCTGACCATGCATGCCCCTGAGCCGGCCGCGCCCGATGCGCATCCGCCGCTGCCCTGCTATGCCTCAAAGTCTCGGCGGATTCCAGCGCGAGCGCGCCGGACGGCGGCGGCGATGCGCCGGAAGACGATTGCGTGCCAAATCCGGACTACTTACCTTCAACATGCAAATGCGCGATTTCCCGCCTCCCTTTCGCCGCGTCGGGCCGGAAAAGCCCCGCTCTCCGGTGGTGCTTTCGGTGCCCCATGCCGGCCGCGCCTATTCGGAAGGGCTGCTCGCTTCGGCTCGCCTCTCCCGCGCCCGGCTCGAGAGCCTCGAGGACCGGCT
Source organism: Allosphingosinicella sp. (assembly GCA_036386795.1). GTDB lineage: Bacteria > Pseudomonadota > Alphaproteobacteria > Sphingomonadales > Sphingomonadaceae > Allosphingosinicella. The sequence continues at coordinate 41,581 of DASVUZ010000030.1, read as the reverse complement.
CGTCGACCGCCTCGTCTGGCGAGCGGTGGAGGGCGGGGCCGTAGCGCTGATCGCCGACTCGCCGCGCGCCGAGATCGATCTCAACCGCGACGAGCGCGAGCTCGATCCGGCGATGGTGCAGCCGCGGCCGGCGGCGGACTCGACGCTCGAATCCCCGCGCACCCGCGGCGGCCTCGGCCTGATTCCGGCTCGGATCGCCGGCTCGGGGGCGATCTGGCGCCAGCGCATCGCCGCCTCCGAGGTGGCTCGGCGAGTCGATCGAATCCACCGCCCCTATCATCAGGCGCTCGACGCCGAATTGCGCGCCGCCAAGGCCCGGTTCGGGATCGCGCTCCTGCTCGACTGCCATTCGATGCCGCCGCGCGGCTCGGGCGGCGAAGCGCCGGTGGTGCTCGGCGACCGCCACGGCGCGAGCATGGCCGAGCCGCTGGTGGCCGCGGCGGAGCGCGCCGCGCGCGAAGCCGGCTTCCGGGTCGCCCGCAACGCGCCTTATGCCGGCGGCCACATCACCGAGCGCCACGGCAACCCGGCGCTCGGAATCCACGCCCTCCAGGTCGAGCTCGACCGATCGCTCTACCTGGCCCCGGACCTGCGCTCGTCGGGACCGGGCTTCGACCGGGTCGCCCGGCTCATCGCGGCGATCGCCGGCGCGCTGGCGGCCGCGGCGCTGGATCCGCCCGAGGCGATCGCGGCGGAATAGGCCCGGCCGGCCGCTCCCTGGCCATCCGCCACCAGGCGATGAACGGCTGCACCGTGGCCGAACGCAGGTCGCCCACCGGCTCGCCCCCCGCTCCGGTCGGCGGATATTCGTCGCGGCCGGGCCGGTGATAGGTGCCGAAGGCGATGTCGATGATCGGGAAGAGGTTGGCGAAATTGCGGTCGCGATGCTCGGGCAGGCTGGAATGATGGATCCGGTGCCATTGCGGGCTCGCGATCAACGGAGTCACCGGACCGAAGCCGAGGCGCAGATTGGCGTGGGTCACGAAGCCCCATAAGGGGAACAGGACGAAGGCGGCCGCGGCATGTGGCGCCTGGCTTCCGAACAGCAGCGCCAGTGGCAGGTTGAACAGGACCACCGCGACGACGCCGAGCGGATGGCCGCGCGCATAAGCGGCGACGTTCAGAGCCGTCTCCTGGTGGTGGAAGAGGTGGATCTCCCACAGCAGCGGCCGGCGATGCTCCAGCCGGTGAAGCCAATATTGGCAGAAATCCCAGGCGAAAGCGAAAGCGAGGGCGAAGAGAAGCTGAGCGGCGACCGGTGCCGCCGGCCCGCCGAACCGGGGCAGAAGCCCGCCGCCCGATTGGCCGGCGACGAACAGGGATATCGGGGCCGATACGACCAGCACCAGCAGGGCGAAGGCGTAGATGCACGGCCCGTAGGCGAGGTTGAAAAGCAAGCGGCGCGCCGGCTGGCGCCGCTCGACCGGGGCGAGCCGCTCGACCGGAAGCAGCAGCAGCGGCACCGCGAGCATCGAGACAATGACGAAAAGATAGGCTTCGAGCATTCAGCGCGGGCCCCCTCGCGACCGGCGCCAGGCGGCCGCGCCGCGAAAGAGGATGGCTCCCGCCCTGCGGATCGTCAATGGCACGGACGATCCGGGCCGGTCCGGGACGACTCGCCGTCGGCCGCCTTCCGGGGCGAGGTCAGAGCTTGGCGTCGAGGTCGATGATGGCGCCGCCGGCGAGAAGGAGCTTCCCCGAGGTCCAGGTGAGCGGGCCGCCGTCTTCGTCCACCCCCGTCAGCTTTAGCTCCACCTCGACATTCTCGGGGAGGGAGTAGCCGCCGGTGGTGGGAAACCGGGTTTCGTCGCGCACCGCCCAGGCAAAGGCGGCGGGAGGCCTGCGCTCGCCAGTGATCGCTCCGATCAGAAGCCACGCGCCCTCGGTTCCTTTCTTGAGCTCGACCCGGACCGGGCCGACGGCGTCGGCGCGGTGCAGCCGGACCGCCAGCCAGCCCTCGGTGCGCTTGGGCCTCCGGACCACCTCTTCGGCCCGTCCCACCCGTCGGAAGCCGAGCGCCTGGAAGATGTTGTTGACGCCCGAGCTGCCCCCGGCGAGGACCAGTGCCGTGATCACCTCGCCGACCGGCCCGAGGTCGTTATTGGCCCGGTCATCGGCATCGAGGGCCGCGTACAGCCGCTCGATCAGGTCGAGGTCCAGTCCGCCCGCGATCAGAAGAGCGGCGAAGAAGGCGATCACGGTCCGCACTCCGCGTCCGTCGAACCTTCGAAGGAAGGGCCTCCAGTTGAAGATCACCGCCAAGCCGGATTCGAGCACGACCGCGAGCGCGAAAATGATGAACAGCAGCCTGAACACCTGAGCATAGACTTCCTTGTCCACCTCGGGATTGGGCGGCGGCTCGTCGGCAGAGTTGCCGGCGCCGTTGTTGCCGGTCGCGTCGCCGGCGCCGTTGCCGACGGGGTCGGCGGCATTGTCCGCGCCGTTCGCCGTGACATTGTCCGCGACGTTGTCGGCGGCATTGTCCGCGGCGTTGGCGACCGCATTGGCCGCGGCTTGCGCCGCGTTGGCGGCGTTGGCGGCATTCGCGCCGTCCGCGCCGAAGGCGGCGAGGCTCAGCGCCGCGAAGATCGAAAAGGAAAGAAAGGCACGCCCCCGAAGGCGGCCCCCGGCGACTCGGCGATTCGACATTCTCCACCCCACCCAAGTTTGCGAAAGGGAACGCCGGCACCCGGGTGTGGACTCGCCACAAGCGGCTCCACCCCGGGCGCAACCTTGATCGATTCGGTAAGCCGGTCAAGACTTTGCTTTTAAACCGCCTACCGCCCTTTCCGAAGCACCCGAGGACAATATTCGGACCTCAAAAACTCCTGTCGGGGCGCGCGTATGTTCGCTATATGTTCCACATGTCCGAGCCGCCTTCCGCCTTTCCGCTTCGCGACCTGTTCGACGCTGCGGTGCGCGGGCGCTCGGTTCGGCTGACTTGTCGCGAATGCCGGCACAGCGCAATCCTGAGCAGCCACGCTTTGTGGTGGCTGTTTCGCAAGAAGGGATGGCGCGACGGCCTTGGCGACGCGCGCTCGCGCTGCATCTGCCTGATGTGCCTGCACACCCGGCGGCGCAAGGTTCGCAATCCGGAATTCGAGCTCGTCCTCGAACCGCCCACGGAGACGAGCCTGCCGATGCCGCCGGAGATGGACTGGAAACGGGAGCTGAGGCGGCGGCGCTGAAGCGGCGACCGGAAACGCTGCCCCGGAAAGGAAAAGACCACCCCGCGAATCGCGGGGTGGCCAGGTTCAGGGAGGAGGGTCCCGAAGGACCCAACGCGCCGCCGCAAAGGGGGAGATACGCCGGCGCGTCAGTCTAAATGTATGAAAGGCTTGATAGGTTTCAAGGGCGCGGATCGCTTGGCCGGGGCCAGGGCGACATCCGCCCGATCAGGTGGCGGTGGCCGTCGAAATGGTGCTTGAGCGCGCCGCCGACGTGGAGGGCGAGCAGCACGAAGATTCCGTAGGCGAGAATTTCGTGCGCCTCTTCGAAGAATTCATGGATTTCGTCCCCCTGCGCCACCGGCAGCGGAGCGACGTCGAACAGCCCGAACCAGCTCGTCGCTCGGCCTCGGGTCGAGACGATCATCCATCCCGTCAGCGGGAGCACGGCCAGAAGCAGGTAGAACAGCCAGTGGATCAGCCGGGCCAGGCCGACTTCCCATGCCTTCATCACCGGATCGAAGGGCGGCGGCCGGTGGCCGAGGCGCCAGGCGAGCCGGGCCAGGGTGAGAAGGAGGATGGTGAGCCCGGTCGCCTTGTGCACCTCCATCATCGCTGCGCGGACCGGCTTGCCGAAATCCCCGCTGAAGAAGCCGAGCAGCAGGTTGAGGACGATTAGGAAGGCGATGATCCAGTGCAGCCAGACGGCAACTCGGGAATATCGGGCGAGGTCCGGGGAAGCGAGGGTGGCCATCCGCGAATGGCTAGCGCCGTGCGGGCGAGGCTGCAACGATTGACGGTCTCGACAACTCACCGAAAAGCAATTATCGACCGTCACAGGGTTTCGATTAACGTGGGGCATTGCGATCGTGGAAAGTCGGGAACAGATGTGCCTGGCGCGGCTGAGCGTCGAGCTTGAGCGGCTGGCGGGGGAGCTCGTGCGCCTGGGTGGGGATCCGCCGCCGGAGCCTGCGCCCCCCGCCCCGGGCGGCGAGCGCCCCGCCGACCGGCTGCGCCGCCGGCTGTGCGAGGCGCGCCGGGCACGGGGCCTTCGCCAGGCCGACCTCGCCGAACGGCTCGGACGGCCGCAATCCTTCGTCTCCAATTACGAGCGCGGGACTCGACGCCTCGAAGTGTCCGAGTTCATCCAGATCGCCGGGCTGCTCGGAATGGACCCGGCCGCGGTCGTCGCCGAGCTCGCCTCGAACGCCTAGGCCGACCGATCCGGCAGCGTGCCGGCTATCGGTCGGGCGCGGTCAGGCGGTGCCCGCCGCCGGCGCCGCGGCGCCCGGAAGCTGGGGGCCCTTGCCCTGCTGGATCTGCTTGGCGAAGACCTCGCGGACCAGCGACACCGAGAAGAGGTGGGCCAGGATCAGCGGCAGCATGCCGTTCTGGTTCATCTTCTTGAGGTCGTCGCCGCCGAGCTCGCGGAGCTTCTCCTCGTTGACCATCTGGAAGCCGCGATAGACGAAGGGCTGCTCCACTCCGGCCGGCTGGATCGAGACTTCGCCGTCCATCAGCAGGCCGGCGTCCTTGAGCTCCTGCATGAAGGCGACGGTGCGCTGCGCCGAAAGCTCGAACTCCTCGCAGAATTTGAGGATAGAATTGGTCGCCTCGCTGGGCTTGCCGCCGTCGAACAGGGCTTCGCCTTCCTCGAAGGCGCCGACCAGGCCGCTGGTCGGATCGAAGCAGAGCGACAATTCCTGGGCGTCGGGCGCGAGTCGGGCGAGCATGAACGGATAGCGGCGGACATAGGCCGGCATGTACATGTCGCCGAGCACCTTGCCCTCGTCGTCGACGAACACGTTGACGCTCTCGTTCAGTCCCATCAGCGCCAGCGGAACCGGATTCTCGCCGGAGGAGAAGACGATCGGGTAGAAGCGCTGGACCGAGACGAACTCGTCGACCGTGATCGGCACCGCGTGGTTCTTGGCCAGGAACGGGGCGCTGTCCGAAGGCCGGCTGCGATAGCCGGCATGGACGCTGCTCGACAGCGGCTCGAGGCCGCCATAGAAAATCGGCAGGGGGTTCGACGGCGGTTCGGTCGCCATGTTCGTATCTCCGCTAGCGTTGGAAGCGGCCGCGTGCTGGGGCCGCCCGAATGTGGCGGCGGTTACTATGGCGCAATCGCGCCTTCTGCAAGCACGGAAGCGGCCGCCGCCCGCTCCAGGGGATTAATCGCATGTTCAAGCGCTTGCGGGGATGGGACGAGCCGATGGAGGGCACCCCGATCCGTGCGGCCGCGACCGCTTTGGCCTTGCTCGTCGCCGCGGCTCCGGCGGCGGCCCCGTCCCAGCGCCCGGCCCAATATGGCCAGGGCGTCGTTCGAGAGCAGGTCATCATCCGCTTTCGCCAGTCGACTCCGACTCGGATCGACTGGAAGGAGGGCAAGGGCCCGAAATGCATCTCGACTCGAGGCATCCTCGCGGCCACCCTGGTCGGCAAGGACAGCGTCGACCTGATCCTTCGCAGCCGCCAGCGGGTTCGGGCGAAGCTCGAGAGCAGCTGCCCCGCGCTCGATTATTATTACGGCTTCTACATCTCTCCCAATCCCGACGGCCTGATCTGCGAGGATCGCGACATCATCCGCTCGCGGATGGGCGGAGCCTGCGAAATCGACCGGTTCCGAAGCCTCGAGCCGGTCGTTCGGCGCTGAGCTTTCTTGACTTGAGCCGCCGCTTCCCCCAAGCGCTTGGCCTGAAGCGGCTCGCGACGAAGCCCCTCAATCACCCGGAACCCTTATGAGTTTTGCCGATCTCGGCCTATCCGACGAATTGCTCCGAGCCGTGGAGGAATCCGGCTACAGCGATCCCACCCCGATCCAGACTCAGGCGATCCCCTCGGTCCTGATGGGCCGGGACCTGATCGGGATCGCCCAGACGGGCACCGGCAAGACCGCCGCCTTCGTCCTGCCGATGATCGACATCCTCGGCGAAGGCCGCAGCCGGGCCCGGATGCCGCGCTCGCTGATCCTCGAGCCGACGCGCGAGCTGGCGATGCAGGTCTCCGAGAATTTCGAGAAATACGGAAAGTATCACAAGCTCAACATGGCGCTTCTGATCGGCGGCACCAACATGACCGATCAGATCAAGAAGCTGGAGAAGGGCGTCGACGTTCTGATCGCCACGCCCGGGCGGCTGATGGACCTGTTCGGCCGCGGCAAGATCATGCTCAACGGCTGCGGACTGCTCGTCATCGACGAGGCCGACCGGATGCTGGACATGGGCTTCATCCCGGACATCGAGGAGATCTGCTCGAAGCTTCCCGCGGTCCGCCAGACCCTGCTCTTCTCGGCGACCATGCCGGGCCCGATCAAGAAGCTGGCCGACAAGTTCCTGACCGGCCCCAAGACGATCGAGGTCGCCCGCCCGGCGACCGCCAACGTCTCGATCGACCAGCGCCTTCTCAAGGTCGATTCGCGCCGCAAGAAGCAGGTCCTGACCGACCGGCTCAAGGGCAATGACGTTCGCACCGCGATCGTCTTCTGCAACCGCAAGACGACCGTCCGCGAGCTGATGCAGAGCCTCAAGCGCTCGGGCGTCAACGCCGGCGAGATCCACGGCGACATGGAGCAGCCGGAGCGCATCCGCGAGCTCGACCGGTTCAAGTCCGGCGAGATCAACATCCTCGTCGCGTCCGACGTCGCCGCCCGCGGCCTCGACATCAAGGACGTCAGCCACGTCTTCAACTACGACGTTCCATGGCACCCGGACGACTATATCCACCGCATCGGCCGCACCGGCCGGGCGGGCAAGACCGGGATGGCCATCACCCTCGCCACCGCCGCCGACGCCGAGGCGATCGACGCCATCGAGAAGCTGACCGGCGCGAAGATTCGTCCGGTCGAGGCAGCCGCGGCCGCGGAACTGGCCGAGTCCGCTCCTCCCGAGGGCGAGGAAGAGGAGCGTCCCCGCCGCGAGCGCGGAGCGAGGCCGCCGCGCGAGCGTGGGCGCCGCGAAGAGCCCCGGCGCGAGCCGCGGGCCCGGAGCGAGGCGCGGGAGCCCGAGCCGAAGCCGGCTTCGCGGCGTGCCGAACCCCGCGGGGAAGCCGAGGCGGAGCCCGCCGCCCGCCGCGACGAGCCGAAACGCGAGCCCCGCTCGGGTCGAGCCCGCTCGGAACCCCGGCCCGAGCCGCGCCCAGAGCCCGTGTCCGCCGAGGACGAGGAGGGCTGGAACGGCCCGGTGCCGAGCTTCCTTGCGCAGAAGCTGGGCTGATCCCCTCCGGGACTCCCGGAGTCCAAATCTAAGTTTTTGATATATTGTGGAGTCGGTTTCGCTCTGGCACCTTGCCCGGCGGCGTGGGTGGGGGTCGCGCCAGTGGGGGACAGATGATGGCCGAAACCATGCCCGGCTCGGCCGGGGGCTATGTCGCGTTCATCAGCTACAGCCACAAGGACGCCGCCATCGGGCGGTGGCTTCATCGGAAGCTGGAAGCGTACAGGCTGCCGAGGCGGCTGGCGGGGACCCAGGGCGAGGACGGCCTCGTTCCGGAACGCCTCATCCCGATCTTCCGCGACCGCGACGAGCTTCCCGCGGCGGGCGACCTCAGCGAAAAGGTCCGGGCAGCGCTCGCCATATCGAAAAACCTGATCGTGGTCTGCTCTCCGCACAGCGCCGCCTCGCCCTGGGTCGCCAAGGAGATCGCGACCTTCCGGGAGCTTCACCCCGACCGTCCGATCTTCACTGCGATAATCGAGGGCGAGCCGGGCCAGTGCTTCTCCCCCGCCCTGCTGGCGGGCGGCGCTGAGCCCCTCGCGGCCGACCTGCGCCCGGAGGGGGACGGACGGCGGCTCGGGCTCCTCAAGCTGGTCGCGGGTCTGGCGGGCGTTGGCCTGGATGATCTGGTGCAGCGCGATGCCGCCCGGCGGGTGCGGCAGGTGACCTACGTCACGGCCGCGGCCATTGCCGGCATGCTGATGATGGCCCTGCTGACCTTTTTCGCGCTCAATGCCCGGTCCGACGCGGAGCGCCAGCGCGCCCAGGCGGAAGGCTTGGTGGAGTTCATGCTCACCGACCTCCGCACCGAGCTCCGGGGAGTCGGGAGCCTGAAGGTCCTCACGGCGGCCAATCAGAGGGCGCTTGAATATTACCGGCAGCAGGACCTGGACGGGCTTCCGGCGGAATCGCTGGAGCGGCGCGCGCGCATCCTGCATGCGATGGGCGAGGACGACATCGCCCGCGACCGGCTCGACCGGGCGCTGCAGCGCTTCCGCGAAGCCGCGGCGACCACCGCGCGATTGCTGGCCGAGTCGCCGAACGATCCGGAACGGATATTCAATCACGCCCAAAGTGAATTCTGGATCGGCAGCGTCGCGTATAATGGCGACGACAATGCCACGGCCCGGCGAGCCTTCGGGCGCTACCGGGCGCTCGCTCAAAAGCTGGTGGCCGTCGACGGTGCCAGCGCCAAAGCGCTGACCGAGCTGGCCTATGCCGAGGGGAGCCTGTGCGCCGTCGGGCTTCAGGAACGAACGGTCGTCGCCGACACGGTCGACAGGTGCAAGGCTTCCGCCGCGGCGATGCAGCAGGTCGCTCGCGGCTCCAACGAGCCCGACACGATCGCCGCCTTGGCCAACCGCTATGCCTGGCTTGCGGACGCCTACCGGGCGCAGGGTGACGACGCCCGAGCGTGGCAGCTGCGGTTGCGGCAGCAGGACATGTTGGGCCGATTGCTGAGCCGGGACTCGAGCTTCAAGTTCCGGGAGCCGTGGCTGACCAACCAATTCTCCATGGCGGAGCTCGAAGAAGCCCGCGGCGAGCGAGCGGCGGCGCGGGCGCGACTGCTGCGCGCGCGCGCCATGGTGGAGGAAATGACGCTCAAGGATCCGGCGAACGCCGATTGGGCAAGCCGCAAAAAAAGGATCGTGACGGCCTTGGACAGACTCGCTTCACGCTAGATTGTGGGAGATCCGATATGGAACTGAAACCGTTAGAACATAATCCGCTTGGAACCGATTCCTTTCCAACCAACGTTCCCACCCAGTTGGAATATATCTTTCCCGAGATTGACGGAAGGGCGATAAAGTTCAAACGCGTTACGACGGTCAGGGAAGGAGACCCAGATTTAATATTCCCAGACCGCTCGGAATTCGAACGGGGCCCGATAACTGACCTTTTGAATATCGAGATTAGAATGACGTGTTTTGTCCAGATCACCTTGATTAATGATAAATATGATTGGTTTTGGAGGCCAGAAGATGCGATTACGACTGCGGTTTCCAGGCGTAATTATTACAGGCAGCTGCGATATCTGGTTGGCAAGACTTGGTTGAAACAACCGAGCGACGACGGAGTATGCCATACTATTCGATTCGGCGCGGTTTATCGGGGTGGTCAGGAGGGACCCAAGGATCCGTTCAACATGAACGTGATCTTGGATTGGGGGTCGGACGGGCTATTGCCCATCACCATCGATCCCGACCTCCAGAACCCGAAAACCTGACAAGCAGGAAAATTGTCGGCCGCGCCGCCTGGGACCGGACCGCCGCGGGATCAATGTCGCTTCGGGCGCGGGAATTGTTCGGAGAGCGTGACCGGCATCACGCTTCGGCGGGGCTCGGCATGCTAGCGATCCTGCTTCCGAACAGGAGAGCGACGATGGCTACGATGACGACTAGCCCCTACAAGCTGAAAGACGGGGAGCCGACCGGCTTTGCGAAGAAGGTCAGTGTCGAGCTCCAGCTGCAATATCGAATCGACGATGGGGATTACGTATGGAGCTACCGCTCCATCGTCCGTGACGCCTCCAGCAAGTTTCTCGCGGGCAGTGCCGAGTTTTCCGAGTGGTCGAAATTCATGGCCCAGGACGTTTTCGAAACCTCCCTGGACATCGGCATCGACGGGGGCGACACCCTGATCCAGGTCGACACGGTGGGCGCCGATCTGTTCTGGTCCTTGCACAAGGACGCGGTCATGACCCTCGACGACCATTCGCCGACCTATGGCGAGCTTCGCTATTGGAACGGCAGCCGGTGGTTGAAGCGGGAGAATTTCGATCAGCCTTCGTGCCAGCGCATTCGGTTCAAGGCGCTCCACCATGCGAAAGGCGTTCCGGGCACCGGACACAAGTTCAGCTATAACGTCCGGCTGCGGAATGCCGCGGGCGTGATGGTCGAGCACGAAATCGATCCCGATCTCCAGAATCCGAAAACGTGATGCGATTCGGAGGATCGGCTGCGGACAAACGCTGATTATCAGCGCGACATCCGCTCCGCAGGAGATCCGTGGCTTGGGACAAGAGCCGCGGCGGTGGGTATAAGGCATCATGCCCCCTGCCCCCCTTTCCCTTATCATCGCCTATGCGCGGGCGGGCGCGTCCGCCTTCGCCTGGGAGCGTTTCGTGGCGGCGGGGTATGATCGAATGACCGACGACCCGGCGGCGCTCGGAGTAAGAGGCCGCCTGCTCAAGGATCGCGCGCTTGCCGGCGAAGGGGGCGAGCGGCGGCGGCTTTTCGGCGAGGCCGCCGCCGCCTATCGCAGCGCCGCGGACTTATCGGGTGCCACCTACCCGCTGATCAACGCCGCCTCGCTGTCGCTGATGTCCCAGGACGAGGCGCAGGCGCAGGCGCTCGCCCGCCAGGTGCTCGACCGGGTCGAGGCCGATCCCGACGAGCCGGAGACTCCCTATTACCGCGCCGCCACCCGCGCGGAAGCGCTCCTCCTCCTCGACCGCGAAGCCGAAGCCCGGGCGGCCTTCGCCGAGGCCATCGCCCTCGCCCCCCAGGCTTGGGAAGACCACGCCTCGACCCTTCGCCAGTTCACCCTCATCCTCTCCGCCCAGGGCCGCGACGCGGCCTGGCTGGACGCCCACCGGCCGCCCCGGTCGCTCCATTTCGGCGGCCACATGTCGTTCGATTCCAGGGTCGTTCGGCGCGAGCATCTCGACGAGAAGATCGCCGCCGTGCTGGAGGAAGAGGATGTCGGCTTCGGCTACGGAGCGCTCGCCGCCGGAGCCGACATCATCATCGCCGAGGCCCTTCTGCAGCGGGGCGCGGAGGTGCACGCGATCCTGCCCGGAGGAGTCGAGGCCTTTGCCGCGATCTCGGTAGATCCGTTCGGCAAGGCCTGGCGCAAGCGCTTCGATGCGGTCCTCGACAAAGCCGAGACCGTCCGGCCGGTCCGGCCGCTGGGCGCGGCGCCCGACTCGACGATGATCGGGCTTGCCGACGAGATCGCGATGGGAGCCGCCCTGATGAACGGGCGCCGCCTGGAAAGCTCCGCGGCGCAGCTGCTCGTGCTCGATTCCACCGGCGGAGCCGCCAACGGCGCGTCGGGCCGCTCGAGCGAAATCTGGGCGGCCGGGGGACGGCGGCAGCGGATCCTGGCGGCGCCGCGCGAGACCCGGCACGATCCGCCTGCCGCGCCGCCGGTGGAATCGCGGACTCTCGCGGTGCTGGCCGTCGGCGTCGACGCCGGCGTGGCGTTCGAAGCCGCGCTCGAGAGACTGCACGAGTGGCTCGCCGGGCTGTCCGGGCCGGCGCTTGCTCCCTACCTCACCGAGGACCGGCTCGTCCTCGCTTATCCGGGCCCGGCCGAAGCCGCCGAGGCCGCGCTGCGGCTGCTCGGCTCGGCCGGCGAAGGGCCCGGCCTGCGCATCGGCGGGCAGTATGGCGCCGCCGCCACCTTTCGCGACCCCTTCTCGGGCGCTGTCCGGCTCGCCCCGTCCGCCACCGCCGCCGCGGCGGGCGCCCTCGCCTCCGCCCCGCCCGGCACCGCCTGCGTCACCGACGATTTCGCGGCCGCGCTCGCCGCCGCCGGGCCGAGCAATCCTGCCAGCGAATTTATCGGCGAGCTCGACCCGCCGGATTCCGGCCCGCCGGTCGGGCTCTACGCTCTCAAATCATATGATCAGCTCTTCCAGCCGCTGGGGGGCGACGACGGTCAGTGAGTCCGGGTCGCGGCGGACGATGCCGCGGCGCTCCAGCGCGCTCACCGCCCGCGACGCCGTCTCCCGCGTCGTCGACACCCGGACCGCAAGCTCGGACAGAATCGGCGCCGGCCGGATGACGAAGCCGGGGGCGGCGCGGGCCAGCCGAAGCAGCTCGGCATGGACGCGCCCCACCGCCGACACCGCCGCCCGCTCGTAGATCCGCGACGTCGCCCGCCTCAGCTGGCGAAGCAGAAGCCTCGACAAAGCGAGGCCGATGCTCCCGTAGCTCTCCGCCAGGGCGACCAGCTCGCGGGACCTCAGGATGAAGCTTCGAGCCGGCTCCACGGCCACGGTTTCGGCCTCCTCCGGCGCCGGATCGATCTCGCCGAGCGCTCCGAACAGGTCGCCGGGCAGGTATTCGCAGAGCAGGACGACCTGTCCCTCCGCGCTGTAGAGCAAGGCGTGCGCCCGCCCCTGGGTGAGCAGATAGGCCGCGGCCGCTTTGTCGCCCTGGCGGATGATGATGTCGTGGGCCGCGAACGAACGGACCGTCCCGCGGACGAAGATGTAGCCGGCAATCTCGTCGCTGCAGCCGAACGTCTCGCGAATGAAGCCGCGCACGTCCTGCTCGGGGGGAAGTTGGATGGCCACGGCGGGGCAGAACAACAGAGGCGGAAGCGCTTGGCAAGCGCCCACGCCATGCTATCGACGAAGGGGTGATCCCGACCGGCCTCCTCGGCGGCTCCTTCAACCCCGCCCATCGCGGCCACCGCCGGGTGAGCGCGGCCGCGATCCGCGCCCTCGGCCTGGAGGAGATGTGGTGGCTGGTCTCGCCCGGCAATCCGCTCAAGCCCGCGGAAGGCATGGCTCCCCTCCCCGCCCGGCTCGCTTCGGCCCGGCGGCTGGCGCGCGGACTCCCGATCCGCGCCACCGCGATCGAGGCCGAGCTTGGCACACGCTACACGGTCGATACGCTGGCGGCGCTCCGCCCGCTTTATCCCGACCGCCGCTTCATCTGGCTGATGGGTGAGGACAATCTGTCACAGTTCCACCGCTGGCGGCACTGGCGCAAGATTGCCCAACTAGTTCCGATTGCGGTCGTTTCGCGTCCGGGATATGATGGCGCCGCCCACGCGGCTCGCGCGATGGGCTGGCTGCGGCGCTTCGTCCATCCCGCGGACCAGGCTCGGCACTGGACGGAGTGGAGACCGCCGGCGCTCGTGTTGCTGAGACTGCCGCTCGATCCTACATCTGCCACAGGCATCCGTGCCGCCGAGCCCAACTGGCACCAATCGGAAGCCTATTCGTTCAACCCCCGGGCCCTGCGCGACGGCGTAACGCGGCGGCTCGTGACCTGAGGAGGCCGTTTGCCCGCTAAAGCACCGGCTTCGCCTGACCGCGAAGCACATGAGAAGGTCGAAGCCCTGCACAGTCTCGTGCTTCGATCGCTTGACGATGACCAGGCCCAGGACGTCGTCACCATCCCGCTCACGGGCAAGTCCAACATCGCCGACCACATGGTGATCGCCTCGGGGCGCTCGACCCGGCAGGTCGCGTCGATGGCCCAGAAGCTCGGCGAGCGCATCAAGCAGGAGCTCGGCCGCCACGTCCGAGTCGAGGGGCTTCCGGTCGCCGACTGGGTGCTGATCGACGCCGACGACGTCATCGTTCACATCTTCCGGCCGGAGGTTCGAAGCTTCTACAATCTGGAGCGGATGTGGGCGTTCGAGGGGGATGCCGGGACCGCCGCACCGGCGACGGCGGCTGGTTAGCGTCATCCCGGCGAAAGCCGGGACCTCGGCGAGACCCGCCGAGACCCTTCCGGCGCGAGCTCCCGGCCAGCGCCGGGATGACGGGTAGATGAAGCTCCACATCGTCGCCCGAGGCAGGATCGGCCGCGGCCCCGAGGCGGAGCTGGTCGAGCGCTACCTAAAGCGCATTTCCTGGCCCACCCACGTCACCGAGCTTCCCGAAAGCGGCAGCCGCCTCCCCGCCCCGGCCGAGAACTCGGTCACCATCCTCCTCGACGAGAAAGGGGAAGCCCTCGGCTCCGCGGAGTTCGCGAAGCGGCTCGAGCGCTGGCGCGACGACGGCCGCCGCGAAGCCCGCTTCCTGATCGGCGGAGCCGACGGATTCGACGACGCCGCCCGCGCTTCCGCCGACCTCCTCCTCTCCTTCGGCCGGGCGACCTGGCCGCACCTGCTCGCCCGCGCCATGCTCGCCGAGCAGCTCTGGCGAGCCACCTCGATCCTTGCCAACCACCCCTATCACAGGGAAGGATAGGCCATGCGCCGACTGCTCTTCCCCGCGCTCGCGATCGCCCTGCTCGCCGGCGGCTGGGCGGCCGCTCAGGAAGCGCGCGCCCCGACGCTCACGGAGGCCCGGAGGGAAGCAGCGGAGGCGCGCCGCCGTTCCGAGCTGCTCGAGCGCCAGGCGCAGCGCGCCACCGGCGAGGCGGCTCGGGCCAATGCGGCCGCGGCCGCCCTCGCCGCTCGGATCGAGGCGGCCGAGGCCGACATCACCGCCGCCCAGTCCCGCCTCGCTCTGATCGAGCGGCTTAGCATGGCGCAGCGCGCCCGCCTCGCGGCCGGCCAGGGCTCCCTGATCCGCCTCACCGCGGCGCTTCAGACGATGGCCCGGCGGCCCGCCGCCCTCGCGCTGATCCAGCCGGGCTCGCTCGACGAGGTGGTCCATGTCCGAGCGCTTCTCGCCTCCTCGCTGCCCGCGATCCGCGCCCGCACCGCCGGAGTGAGGGCCGAGATGGCGCGCGGCGAGGAGCTTCGCCGCCAGTCCGCCGAGGCGGTCGTCCAGCTCAGCTCGGGCCGGCAGGACCTGCACCAGCGCCGGCTCGCCCTCGCCCGCTTCGAGCAGGATCAGCGCCGGCGCTCGGCGACCCTGATGCAGTCGGCGGTCCAGGAGGGCGATCGCGCCTTGGCCTTCGGGGAGGAGGCTCGAGATCTCGCCGAGCTGGCCGGCACTCAGGCCTTCCAGGCTCGCCTCGCCCGCCGCCTCGCCGAGCTGCCGGGGCCCGCCCCCCGGCCGGGCGCCGCCCCCGCCCGGGGACCGGCTCGGGCTTATTATCTGCTCCCGGTCGAGGGTCGGCTGGTGACCGGCACCGGCGAGATTTCGGATGCCGGAGTGCATGCCCGAGGCCTCACCTTCGCCGCCCCGGCCGGCGCCCAGGCGGTCGCCCCGCGCCCCGGCCGGGTCGCCTATGCCGGTCCGGTCCGGGGCTATGGCGAGGTCGTGATCCTGGACCATGGCGGAGGCTGGACGACCACGGTCACCAACCTCGCCGCCCTGGCCGTGGCGCGGGGCGACACGGTAAGGGCCCGCCAGCCGCTCGGCCGAACCGCGGGCGGTGAGGTCGGCGTCGAGCTGCGCCGCAACGGCCGGCCGGTGCCGATCACGTCGCTCCTCTAGCCACAGCAATTGCTCCGTTCACCTGCGGTTGCTTTTCGCCCGCCTAAAAAGGCGGTACACGCGTCTCGAACCGCCCAGCAGGATTACCCGATGCCCAGCAATCTTTTCCGCTCGCTCGCCCTGGTCAGCGCGGTGGCGATCGTCCCCGCGGCGACCGCCTCCATGGCCGCGGTCGACGTCGACACCTATCGCGAGCTGGACCAGTTCATGAGCGTGTTCGAGCGCGTCCGCTCCGAATATGTCGAGCAGGTCGACGACAAGACCCTGATCCGAGGCGCCATCGACGGAATGCTTTCCAGCCTCGACCCGCACAGCGCCTATATGGACGAGCGCGGCTACCAGGCGCTGATGACCACCACCGACGGCAATTATGGCGGCCTCGGCCTCAACGTCACGCTCGAGGACGGAGCGGTCAAGGTCGTCGCTCCGATCGAGGACAGTCCGGGCTTCAAGGCCGGAATCAAGGCCGGCGACTACATCACCCACCTGAACGGCAAGCTGATCTACGGCGGAACGCTCGACGAGGCCGTCGACCAGATGCGCGGAGCTCCGGGCACCACGATCAAGATCACCGTCGTCCGCCCGGGTCGCGACAAGCCGTTCGACGTCACCCTGGCGCGCGCCATCATCGAGCTGCCCGCGGTCAAATGGTCGGTGAAGGACAATGTCGGCGTGATCAACGTCAACACCTTCAGCCGCACCACCACGGACGAGACGCTCGCCGCCATCGCCGCCATTGAGAAATCGCTCGGCCGGCCCCCGCTCGGCTACGTCGTCGACCTGCGCTCCAACCCCGGCGGCCTGCTCGATCAGGCGGTCGGGCTTTCCGATGTCTTCCTCGAGCGCGGCGAGGTCGTCTCGCAGCGCGGTCGCCGCAAGAGCGACATCGAGCGCTATTACGCCAAGCCGGGCGACGCCGCCCGCGGCCTTCCGATCGTGGTCCTCGTCGACGCCGGCAGCGCCTCGGCCGCGGAGATCGTCGCGGCCGCCCTGCAGGATCACCATCGCGGCCTCGTCATGGGCGAGCGCAGCTTCGGCAAGGGCTCGGTCCAGACCCTCGTTCCGCTCAGCCAGAAGACCGCTCTCCGGCTGACCACGGCGCGCTATTACACGCCGTCGGGCCGGTCGGTGCAGGAAGGCGGGATCAAGCCGGACATCGAGGTGCCTCAGCTGTCCGACCCCGACTACAAGTCGCGGCCGCGCTTCCGCGAGGCGGACCTGAGGCGGCACCTGATCAACGAGGTCGCGGTCGACAACGACGTCATCGAGGACGACGGCAAGCCCGATCCCCGCTTCGCGGCGACGCCGGAGCAGCTCAAGGCGAAGGGCATCGAGGATTACCAGCTCCATTACGCCCTCCAGACCATTTCGCGCCTCGGCCGGAGCGCCGCGGCCGCGCCGGCGGGCGGCGCCCGGCCGACCGGCAGGCGCTGATGAAGGACCGTCATCCCGGCAAAAGCCGGGACCTCGGATCGCGAAGTCTCGGCGGGTCTCGCCGAGATCCCGGCTTTCGCCGGGATGACGGATCATGCCTGGCCTTCGCGCGATGACCTCCCTCGACAAGGCCCGCGCCCTCGCCATCGCGGTTCCGGCGGGCCTCCTCGCCGGCGCCTACGGCTCCGAATATTGGGGCGGCCTCTATCCGTGCGAGATGTGCTGGTGGCAGCGCTACGCCCATTTCGTCGGGCTCGCCTTCGCCTTGCTTTCGCTGGCGCTGCGCGGCTTCCCCGACCGCGGACGAAGCCTGGTCTGGCTGGCCGCCCTCGCCATCCTGGCCAGCGGAGGGATCGGCGCCTACCATGCCGGAGTCGAGGCGGGCGTGTTCGAGGGCGCGACCCAGTGCACGACCAACGCCACGGCCGGGCTGACCGGCGATGCGCTTCTCAAGGCGATCATGGCGGCTCCGGTCGTGCGCTGCGACGAGGTGCAATTCTCCTTCCTCGGAATCTCGATGGCGGGATGGAATGCGATCCTTTCCATCGCTGCGGCGTTGACCATCCTGTGGTTGAGCCTGAGACGCCCCCGAGCGCGGCCGTGAACGCCGCCGACGCCCCTTCCCGCCCGCGCTGGCGCCCGGGCGACGAGAAGCCCGACATCGACTCGATGGTCCGGGTCGACCAGGCGGGCGAATATGGAGCCACGCGAATCTATTGCGGCCAGCTCGCCGTGCTCGGCTCGCATCCGGCCAGCCGGGCGATCGCACGCATGCAGTCGCAGGAGGAACGGCACCTCAGGACGTTCGACGAGATGATGGTCGAGCGCGGGGTCCGGCCGACCCTGCTCCAGCCGGTGTGGCGGGTCGCCGGCCACGCCCTCGGCGCCGCCACCGCCCTGATGAGCCCGAACGCGGCGATGGCCTGCACCGCCGCCGTCGAGACCGAGATCGACCACCATTATTCCGACCAGCTCAGGGCCCTCGGCGCCGAGGAGCCCGATCTCGCCGCCACGATCGGCCGATTCCGCGACGAGGAGCTGGAGCATCGCGACACGGCGCTCGCCGCCGGCGCCGAGGACGCGTTCGGCTATCCCTTGTTGTCCTCATTCATCAGGGCGGGCTGCCGGCTCGCCATCGCGCTTTCGAAAAGGATCTGAAGTGATGAAACTTCCCGTCGCCGCAGCGGCCCTGCTCCTCGCCGCCTGGACCGGACCCGCCGCCGCCCAGGCGCTTCCGCAGGGCCCGCCCGCCGAGCCCAAGATCAGCACGATGATCGTCTATGGCGACGACGCCTGCCCGCCGAGCACCGGCGACACGATCGTCGTCTGCGCCCGCAAGCCCGAGGGCGAGCGATTCCGGATCCCCGAAGCGCTTCGGGGCGATCCCAACGATCCCAAGAACCAGGCCTGGGCGGAGCGGGCGACCGCGCTCGAATTCGCCGGCCGGTCCGGAATCGGAAGCTGCACGCCGGTGGGCCCGGGCGGCGCCAGCGGCTGCTTCAACCAGCTCGTCCGCGAGGCGCGGGCCGACCGCCGCACCGCCGACGACGTCAACTGGAACGCTTTGATCGAGGCCGCGCGGCGCGAGCGGCTCGACAAGATCGACGAGCAGGCCGAGGCCGAGGAAGCCGACGCCGTGGCCGACGAAGCGGCAAACCCCCGCTGATCGCCCCACCGTCACCCCGGACTTGATCCGGGGTCCACCTTCTTCAGGCTTGCCCCACAAGGGGGAGGTGGATCCGCATCGAGTCCGGCATGACCAGCGAATCGAGGCGTGGCGGAACCGTTCAGCCCGCCACCCCTTTTCCCGGCAAGCCCTGAAGGAGGCCATGATGAAAGCCGCCCTGTCCCTTGCCGCGCTCGCCGCCGCTTCTGCCGCGGCGCTGCTTCCCGTCCCCGCCTCGGCCCAGAGCGAGCGGGTGCGCCGGCTCGTCGTCTACGGCGCCGACCCCTGCCCGCGCTCGGCGAGTGGCGACGAGATTGTCGTCTGCGCCCGCCGCCCGGAGACCGAGCGCTACCGGGTCCCTAAAGAGTTGCGCGACCAGCCCGACGACGATCCCGAAAGCATGAGCTGGGCCGCCCGAGCCGAAGCGCTCGAATATGTCGGCCGGACCGGAATCCAGAGCTGCTCGACGGTCGGCCCGGGCGGAGTCAGCGGCTGCTGGAACGAGCTCGTCCGCGCCTGGCGCAACGACCGGCGCCAGGGCGAGGGCGAGCCTGGGCGGTAGGTCCTTCGATACGGGCCTTCGCCTTCGCTCAGTCCCTACTCAGGATGAGCGGAGGAGATTAGCCTCTACCGCTCATCCTGAGGAGCCGGTGAGCCTGTCGAACCGGCCTCTCGAAGGACCCACTCCCCCACCTGCGCCTCGAGCACGTCAAGCGGGACGCTCCCCTGCAGCAGCACCGCGTCGTGGAAGCGCCGCAAATCGAACTTCGCCCCCAGCTCCGACTGCGCCCTCGCCCGAAGCGCCCTGATCCTGAGCTCCCCGATCTTGTAGCCGAGCGCCTGGCCCGGCCAGCTGATGTAGCGATTGACCTCGGCGTCGATATTGGCGTCGGTCAGGGCCGTATTGTCGCGCATGAAGCCGACCGCCCGGGCCTTGTCCCAGCCTTTGTGGTGGATTCCGGTGTCGACCACCAGCCGAGCCGCCCGCCAGGCCTGGTAGGAGAGCTGGCCCATCTTCTTCTCGGGCGTGTCGTACAGGCCCATCTCCTCGCCCAGGCTCTCGGCATAGAGCCCCCAGCCTTCGGTGAAGGCGGTGAAGAAGGCGAAATGGCGCCGGAAGGACGGAGCGTCGACCTCCTGCTGGAGCGAGATCTGGTGGTGGTGGCCCGGAACCGCCTCGTGGAGGGTCAGGGCCGGCACTTCCCAGAGCGGCCTCTGGTCGAGCTTCGAGGTGTTGACATAATAGGTGCCGGCGAGCCCGCTGGCGAGCGAGCCCTGGCCGTAATAAGCCGTCGTCGTCCCCTCCGCGGTCTCCGCCGGGATCGGCCTGACGCCGTAGGGAAGCCTCGGCAGGGTCGCGAAATAGCCCGGCATCTTGCCGTCGATCGTCTTGGCGGTCAGCGCCGAAACCTGCATCAGCTGCGCGGGGGTCGTCGCGAAATGCTTGGGGTTGGTCCTCAGGTCGCGGATGAAGGCCTCGCGGCCGGCGAAGCCCGCCGACTTGGCGACCGTCTCCATCTCCGCCCGGATCCTTGCCGATTCCTTCAGGCCGATCTCATGGATCTGGTCGGCGGTGAGGTCGGTCGTCGTCTCCTGCCGGACCCGGAAGGCATAATAATCGCGTCCGCCGGGCTGGGCCGAGATGCTGTCGGACTTCGCGCATTTGGGCGCATAGGTGGTCCGGTAGAAATCGAGATGCTTGGCATAGGCCGGGTCGAGCACCTCGGTCACCAGCTGCCGGGCTCGGGCCTGCATCCGGGCCCACTCGGCCTCGCTGACGTCGCCGGGGCGCGGCCGGGTGAACGGTTCGTAGAAGCGCGACTTGGCCGGATCGTCGACCATCACGCCCCTTATGCCCTTCTCGTAATTGCCGAGCACCGAGCAGGGCAGAACGAATCCGCCGGCGACGGCCTGGCGGGTGATGTCCAGCGCGGCGTCGTTCTGCTTTGGATATTGGGCGATCCGGGTGAGGTAGCTTTCGTAATCGGCCTTGGTCCGGAGCGGCAGATTGTCGGCGAGGCCGGCGAAATTCTGGTGCCACCCCGAATAGGTGGTGAACAGCATCAGGCGCTGGCGAAAGCCGTTCGACTCGATCCCCTCCTCAAGCAGGCGCTTGAGGACTCCGCGATTGACCCTCTCCGACGGGCTCAGGGCCTCGCCGGGAATCCGCCCGAGCCGATCGAGGAAAGCCTTCGCCTCGACCGCCTGCCGGTCGCGGGCGGCGAGGCTGAGGTCCTCGATCCGGTCGTCATAATCCCGCACTCCCAGCGCGGTCGCATAGGTCGGGTTCTCGCGCAGAAGCCAGGCGTAATAATCGTCCATCAGCCGCTTGAAGTCGCCCGCCGGCGCCGCCGCGGCGGGGGACGCCGCAAGCAAGGCCGCGCCGATCAGCATGGGCATTCGCATCCGCATCCGGTCCTCCCTGATACATTATTCGTCATGCCGGACTTCATCCGGCATCCACCTTCACCTTCCTCCGGACCATGGGAAGAAGATGGACCCATTGTCTAGGTGCGGACGTCCCCCGGAGGTCCGCAGCCATGTCCGGGGGACATGGCGGCCTAGCAATCAAGCGCGGGGTGACAATTTCGTGCGCACATGTCCAACGCCCGCCGCGCAACGATCCCGTCCACCGCCCGTTGGGGCCGGCACGGGAGGTCCTTTTCATGAGCGACAATGTCTACAAGGTGATCGAGATCGTCGGCAGCTCGCCGACCAGCATCGAGGACGCGATCGAAGGCGCCGTGGCCCGCGCCGCCGCAACCCTCCACGAAATAGGCTGGTTCGAGGTCGTCGAGACCCGAGGCCATGTCGAGGGCGGCAAGGTCGCGCATTACCAGGTGACCTTGAAGATCGGCTTCACCCTCGATCCCGGCGCTTCGTAGGGGAACGCCCGAGGCCGGACTTGCGCGGGCCGCCGAACCGCAGCATCCTCGCCGGCGGGGGGAACGCCATGGCCACCACCGCCGCCACGTCCGCGCCGCCGCGCTCGAAGATCAGCCTCAAGCCGGAGCTGTTCGACCGGATCCTTTCGGCGGCCGCTCTCATCCTCCTCGCCTTCGTGTTCACCGCCCTGTGGCGCGGGCGCGGCGAATGGAGCGAGGTGCCGGGCTTCGTCTGGGGCCATATCGCCACCATCGTCCTCGCCGTGATCCTGACTCCGGTGATGCTTCTGAGGCGCCGCGGCGACCGGCTTCACCGCCGGCTCGGCTGGGTGTGGGTCGCCTCGATGGCCCTGACCGCGATCCTCACCTTCTGGATCCGGGGAATCAACCAGGGGTCGCTGAGCTGGATCCACATCCTCTCCGCCTGGACCCTCGTCCAGGTGCCGCTGATCGTCTGGTCGGCGCGTGCCCATAATCACCGCCAGCACCGCAACGCCGTTCGGGGAATGGTCGCCGGCGCCCTGATCATCGCCGGCATCTTCACCTTCCCGTTCGACCGGCTGCTCGGCCATTGGCTGTTCGGCTAAGACTGGGACGGCCGCGAATTTTTTCGCGGCGCCGGGCGGCCCGATCCGGCCCCGAAATTCGCGACCGTCCCGATTTTCCTCAAATGTCGCGGCCGGTCGAAAAGGGCTGGCGCAGCCGAAACGATTCGCTAGCTTCCGCGCGACGTTTCGAGGGGGAGAGCGAATGACAGCCGCCGAAGCCACGCCCGAGCTCGACATCGAGACCCGGGCCGATCGCGCCTTCCTCGGCCACCCCAAGGGTCTCGCCTACCTCGCCTTCACCGAGGCCTGGGAGCGCTTCTCCTATTACGGAATGCAGGCGCTGCTCGTCCTCTATCTGGTCAACTACCTGCTCAAGCCCGAGAATGTCCGCAACGTCGCCCTGTTCGCCGAATTCCGCACCCTCTACGGCGGCCTCGACGGCCAGCCGCTGGCCTCGGCGATCGTCGGCACCTATTTCGCCTCGGTCTACCTGACGCCGATCCTCGGCGGCTTCCTCGCCGACCGGGTGCTCGGCAAGCGCCGCACCGTGCTTCTCGGCGCCGTCACAATGGCCGCCGGCCACTTCCTGATGGCCTTCGAGGCGAGCTTCCTGTTCGCCCTCCTCTGCCTCATCCTCGGCAGCGGCATGTTCAAGGGCAATATCGCGAGCCAGGTCGGCTCGCTCTACAAGCCCGAGGATCTGAGGCGCGCCGACGCCTTCCAGATCTTCTATCTCGGAATCAATGCGGGAGTCATCGCCGCTCCGCTGATCGTCGGGACGCTCGGCGAGAAGGTGGGCTGGCACTGGGGCTTCGGCGCCGCCGGAGTGGGGATGCTGATCGCTCTCGCCATCTACCTCGCGGGCCAGAAATATCTCCCGAAGGAGCATTTCGACGTCCCGAAGCGCTCCGAGCGCGTGGCAGCGCCGAAGCTCACCCGCAAGGACTGGCTGGCGACGATCGCCCTCATCCTGCTCATCCCGGTGATGGCGGTGGCGATCGTCCCCAACAACCAGATCTTCAATGCCTACCTGGTCTGGGGCGACCAGCAGTTCGACCTCGTCTTCATGGGCGAGAAGCTTCCGACCACCTGGCTGGTCACGCTCGACGCGATCGTCTCGGTGAGCTTCCTCGCCCTCGTCGCGCTCTTCTACCGCTGGTACGGCAAGCGCCGCCGCGAGCCCGACGAGCTCACCAAGATCATCATCGGCTCGGCCTTCTCGATCGGCGGAATGCTCTGCCTGTTCCTCGCCGCCTGGACCCAGGGACCGGGCGAGAAGATCGGCCTGTTCTGGCCGGTCATGTTCCACATCGTCAATTCGATCGGCTTCGCCCACATGCTTCCGGTCAGCCTCGCCTTGTTCGCCAAGCTCGCGCCCAGGGCGATCAACGCCACGGTCATCGGCCTCTATTATCTCGCCTTCTTCGCCGGCAATTCGATGGTCGGGTGGATCGGCGGCTTCCTCGAGACGATGCCGGCGAGCCAGTTCTGGCTTCTCCACGCCGCGCTCGCCGCCGGCTCGGGCGCCGTCTTCGTCCTCTTCAAGCTCTTCGCCGGTCGCCATTTCGCCGACAAGGCGCCGGCGGACCCGCTCGAATGACAAGTACGAGCAGCGCTACGCCAATTACGAAGCCGGCCTCGAATATTCACCAGAACCTGGTCGGCTTCGGCCTGCGCTTCTAGGCGCCTCATCCGAACCGCAATCGCCGGCCCGCCCGCGTTGACAATCGATTCGCCCGAGCGTAATGGCCCGCTCCCCGCGGCATTTTCGGCCGCGGCCACGACGGAGACTGAGTTGAGGAATCGCGATCTGCATCGGCGATTTTCTCCCGCCTCCGCCCGAATGCCCAGGCGCTAGACCGCGCCGCCGGCTCCGGGCCGGCGAGCAGAAAATCCCGAACCATTGTTGGGAAACGGCCGTGCGCGCGCCTGTCGGCGCGCCCGTGCCGCGAAGGATTTGTCATGGGCGAGAAGCTTCTGGCTCAGCGCGCGCTTGCGCTGCTGCGCGACACTGCCGGGCCCTCCAGCCAGGAGGGCGCCGCGGCGCTCGGCTGGGCGTCGGACCAGCGCGACTGGCTTTGGCCGGGGCGGTCGTGGACGGATTCGCCGCCGGGGCTGATCGCGCGTGCGCTCGGGGTCGAGACCCTCGACTGGGAGAGCCTGCCGCGCCTGATCGACCGGATCGGCACCGACGAGCCGGAGCCGCCGCTCTTCATCGGGCTTCGCTCGGCCGCGGCCCTGCTCGAGCTCGAGCCGTTCGATCTCGCTTTGACCGAGACCGTCGCCGCGTTCGAGCGGCTTCCCCGCCTCTCGGCGCTCCGCTTCCGCCTCGGCTCGGCCGGAGCGGACGTGCCGGCGCTGATCGGCCGGCTCGCCGGCGCTCCGGCGGCGGAGGCCACCGCGCGCATCCGCCGCTCGGAGGCGCTCGCGCTCGGGCTGCTCTGGTACGGCGCCGATCACGGCTTCTCGGGAAGCGAGCTCCAGCTCCAGTGGCGCTTCGCCCGGCTCCTCGACGAGGGGCCGGCGGACGAGGCTCGGCTGGTGGCGGCGCTTGCCGGAATCCCCCAGCGGGCCGCCCTCGGGCGCGACGACTTCGCCGAGCAGGCCGACTCCTTCGACCTGATCGTGAGCCTGCTGCGCGGGGCCCTCGCGGCTCGGGCGAAGGGCGTGAGCGTGCTCCTGCACGGGCCTCCGGGCACCGGCAAGACCGAGCTCGCCCGGGCGGTGGCCGAGGCGGCGGGAGCCTCGCTGTTCGCGGTCGGCGAAGCCGATCTCGACGGCGAGGAGCCGAGCCGGCTGGAGCGGCTCCAGGCCCTCAAGCGCTCGCAGCGCCTGCTCGCCCGCCGCGGCGGCAGCATCCTTCTCTTCGACGAGATGGAGGATCTGTTCGCCGAGGCGTCCTGGTCGGCGGCCGGAGGCCACCGCTCCGGTCCAAGATCTACGTCAACCGCCTGCTCGAAGAGGGGGCGGTGCCGGTGATCTGGACCGCGAACGACGTCGGAACGGTCGATTCGGCACACCTTCGCCGGATGAGCTTCGTCCTTCGCATGGACTATCCCTCGCCGAAGGCGCGGGCGCGGATCGCCGCGCGTGGCCGATGCGGCGGCGGGGCTCGCCCCGTTCCTGCTTCGCGAGCCGGAGAGCGCAAGCGTCGCCCGAGCGGCGCTTCGCACCGCCGCGCTCGCGGGCGGCGGAGCCGAGGCGGCCGCGGCGGCCGAACGATCGCTGATCCTCGGCCTTCGCGGCCGGCGCTCGCTACCGCCGTCGCCGGAAGCGGGCGGGCTCGACCTCGGCCTCTACGAGTCCGACCTCGAGCTCGCCCCGCTGCTCCGGCGGCTGGCGGCGCCGGGCGCGGCGAGCGACTTCTCGCTGCTCCTCACCGGCCCTCCGGGGACGGGAAAGACGGCGCTCGCGGCGCACCTCGCCGAGCGGCTCGACCGGCCGCTTCAGGTGAAGCGCGCGTCCGACCTGCTCTCCAAGTGGGTCGGGGAGACGGAGGCGAACATCGCCGAGGCCTTCGCGGCGGCTCGCGAGGAGGGCGCGGTGCTTCTGTTCGACGAGGCGGATTCGCTCCTCCTCGACCGGGCGGACGCTCAGCGCTCGTGGGAGATCACCCAGGTGAACGAGATGCTCACCTGGATGGACTCGCACCCGCTTCCGTTCGTCGCGGCGACCAACTTCGCCCGGCGGCTCGATCCGGCGGCGCTCCGGCGCTTCGTCTTCAAGGTCGAGCTCCGGGCGCTGTCGGCCCGAGCGGCGGAGCGCGCCTTCCTTCGCTTCTTCGGCAAGCCCGCCCCGGCGGGCCTGGCGGAGATCGGCGGGCTGACTCCGGGCGACTTCGCGGTCGTCCGGCGCCAGCTTCGCTACCGGCCGGAAGCCCAGGCGGTCGAGATCCTCGACTTGCTCGAGGCGGAGGCCAGGGCGAAGCCGGAGCGGCCGGCGAAGGTCGGCTTCTAGGGAGGGTGCCGGGACGGGTGAGAATCCGTCCCGGCACCCAAACCCAGTCCGTCATTGCGAGGAGCGAAGCGACGCGGCAATCCAGCGCGCCTCCGGGACGTACTGGATTGCTTCGCTACGCTGGCAATGACGGCGTGCGTCCCTCCGGAGCGGCGCCCTAAAGCACCACGTTTCGAACGAAGCGCACCGTACCGCCGCCGCCATTGGCGAAGACATAGGGCTGGCCGCTGCTGAAGATCAGGAAGTCGCCCTTGCCGATCTCGTGCCGCCCGTCGGCGGCCTCGACCACCAGAAGCCCGTCGAGCACGAACAGCATCTCGTGCCAGTTCCCCGAATCCGCCTCCGACGGATAGCGCTCCCCTTCCGCCAGCGACCAGACCCACAGTTCCGCCTCCCGCGTCGCCGGGGCCGCGCCGAGCAGGACTCCGACGCTGTCGGGATCGCCGCCGCGCCAGGCGAGGCTTTCGATCCTGCGGCTGTCGAGCGCCTCGGGGCGGCGGATCAGCTGCGCGAAGCTGGCGCCCAGTGCGGCGGCGAGCCGGTCGATCGTCGACAGGCTGACATTCGCCTCGCCCCCCTCGATCGCGACGATCATCCGCCGGCTGATCCGGGACAGCTCCGCGAGCCCCGCCTGGCTGAGCCCGCGCGCCTGGCGAAGCCGGCGGACATTGGCCCCGACATGGCCGAGCACGTCGGGCCGCTGCGCTTGACTGTGCAATATATTGCTCATACGGCTCTGTGCATTATGTTGCGCATCTTCGCATCGGGCAAGGTCCGGGCGAGAGAAGGAGCTGGAATGCGCCTGTTGCTCATGATCGTCGCTTCCCTGCTGCTCCCGCACGCGGCCGTCTCGGCCGCCCCCGCGACGCCGCCACCCCTCGAATCGGCGATCGGCGCCCTCGCCCGGGAGCAGGATTTCAGCGGCACGATCCTGGTCGTCGACCGCGGACGCGACATCTACCGGCAAAGCTTCGGCCTCGCCGACCGCGCCTTCCAGGTCCCGCACGGCCATTCCACCCGCTACAAGGTGGCCTCGATCACCAAGCTGTTCACCTCGGCTTTGATCCTCCGCCTCCGGGACGAGGGGAAGCTCGACCTCGCGGCTCCCGCGCAGACCTATCTGCCCGAGCTGAAGGGGCGGCCCGCCGGCGCGATCACGGTCCACCAGCTCCTCAACCACACGTCCGGCCTGCCCCAGTGGGACAATGTCGCGAGCTACCAGGAAGCTTTCGAGAAGGGGGTCGAGCGCTACCAGCGGCCCCTCGCTCCCCTTGATCTCGAGAAGCTCTGCTGCCTCGGCCCGCTCGCCGCGCCGCCCGGGACCCGGTTCGACTACAACAATGCCGATTACTTCCTCCTCGGCCGGATCGTCGAACGGCTCACCGGACGGGACTTCGAGACCGCCCTTTCCGAACGCATCCTTCGCCCGCTGCGCCTGGAGTCGACCGGAATGCTGCGCTGGGACAGGGTGATCCCCCGTCTCGCCCCGACCTATTTCTACCGCGAAGACACGAGCGAGCTGATCAACGACCTGCCGATTCACCCCGAGAACGGATACGCCGGCGCCGCGATGTACTCGACCGCCGGCGACCTCGCGGTCTTCGCGGACGCCCTCTTCGGCGCCCGGCTTGTGAAGCCGGCGAGCCTCGATCTCCTGCTTCGGCCCGGCCTCGACGATTACGGCTACGGCCTGTGGAGCTACACCGTCCGGCGCGGCGGCCGAGCCCACCGGGTCGCGAAGCGGCCGGGACGGGTGATGGGTGCCAACGCGGTCCTCTACCGGCTCCTCGACCGGCCAGCGACGATCGTCATCCTCGCCAACACCAACCGCGCCGACCTCGACCTGATGGCGCAGCGCATCGCGGATCGCCTGATCGGCTAAACGCAGCCCCATTGCGGGACTCCGGGCACGAGCTGCCGCCTCCGCCAAAACCGACTGAAAAGCAGCCGGAACAAAAAGAAAACACTTTCCTAAAGCGCTGATTTGAGCGATAGAATCGGGATGGACGAATCGCTTCGCCTGCCGCCGCGCCTCGCCGCTATCCTCGAGGACCTGCCGCTGGATGAGCTTGCTTTCGTTCCGGTTCCGGTGAAGCCGCGCCGCGACGGCTGGACTCCCGCTCGGCAGCTCGCCTTCATCCTGCGCCTGGCCTTGCTCGGCGGAGTCGCGTCGGCGGCGAGGGCGGTCGGGATTAGCCGCGAAAGCGCCTACCGGCTGCGCGAGCACCCGGGCGCAGCCAGTTTCGCCTCGGCCTGGGACAAGGCGCTAGGCTGGGGTGGGGGCCGAGCCGCCGACCTGGGGATGGACCGGGCGATCCATGGCGAGCTTCGCGGAATCTATTATCGCGGCCGAAAGGTCGGCGAGGAGGTCCGCTACGACAACCGGCTGCTGCTGGCCGCCCTCAGACGGCTTCCCCCGGAGTCCAAATTCGATCCGGATCCCGTCGGAACTCTCAATCGCCTGCTCGACGCGATCGATCCGGGCGGCTCGGACCGGCCACAGGAATCAAACGATTTTCCGCCGCGATTCGCGTGATTTTCGTGAACTTTGGCCGAACCTTCCGGACGGATTGAATGCCCCAGCTCGACCTCCAGCAGAAGCTCGCCATCCTCGCCGACGCCGCGAAATATGATGCGTCCTGCGCCTCGTCGGGCACCGCGAAGCGCGACAGCCGCGGCGGCACGGGAATCGGCTCGACCGAGGGGATGGGAATTTGTCACGCCTACGCGCCCGACGGCCGCTGCATCTCCCTGCTCAAGATCCTTCTCACCAACTCCTGCATCTTCGACTGCCATTATTGCATCAACCGCAAGAGCTCGAACGTCCGCCGGGCCCGCTTCACCGCCGAGGAGGTGGTCCGGCTCACCCTCGCCTTCTACAAGCGCAACTATATCGAGGGCCTGTTCCTCTCCTCCGGGATCATCCGCTCGTCCAACTACACGATGGAGCAGCTGGTCGAGGTGGCGCGATCGCTTCGCGAGGACCATGATTTCCGCGGCTACATCCACCTGAAGACCATCCCCGACGCCGATCCGGAGCTGGTCCGCCTCGCGGGGGTCCATGCCGACCGCGTGTCGATCAACGTCGAGCTCCCGACCGCCGCGGGCCTCGCCCGGCTCGCCCCCGAGAAGGACGGCGACCGCATCGAGGGGGCGATGAAGGACATGCGTGCGGCGATCGAGGACGGCGCCGACGCGAAGAAGCGCTTCAAGTCGGCGCCCGGATTCGCGCCGGCCGGCCAGTCGACCCAGATGATCGTCGGAGCCGATTCCGCCACCGACTCCGACATCGTCGGCCGAGCCAGCACTCTCTACGACCGCTTCCGCCTCCGCCGGGTCTATTATTCGGCTTTCTCGCCGATCCCCGACGCTTCCTCCGTCCTTCCGCTGCGCCGGCCGCCGCTGATGCGCGAGCACCGGCTCTACCAGTCCGACTGGCTGATGCGCTTCTACGGCTTCGCCCCCGGCGAGGTCGCCGACGCGGCCGGGGCCGACGGAATGCTTCCGCTCGACATCGACCCGAAGCTCGCCTGGGCCCTGAAATTCCGCGACAGCTTCCCCGTCGACGTCAACCGCGCCCCGCGCGAGTCGCTGCTCCGAGTCCCAGGCCTCGGCGTCAAGGCCGTCGACAAGCTGCTCAAGAGCCGCCGCTGGCGCCGTCTCCGCCTCGACGACGTCGCCCGCCTGACGGTGTCGATCGCCAAGGTGCGCCCTTTCATCTGCGCGGAAGGCTGGCAGCCCA
This sequence comes from Allosphingosinicella sp., assembly GCA_036386795.1. Taxonomy (GTDB): domain Bacteria; phylum Pseudomonadota; class Alphaproteobacteria; order Sphingomonadales; family Sphingomonadaceae; genus Allosphingosinicella. Next base: position 11,891 of record DASVUZ010000030.1, on the reverse strand, counting down.
CCCTGCTGACGGACCGGGCGGATCTCGGTACGTGGCTCAAGCCTCGGGATAAGCAGCTGGAGCTGTTCGAATGAGCAGAACCGTTCGGGCTGAGCTTGTCGAAGCCCTTCCCTTTCTTTCAAGGGGGATGAAGGAACGGGCTTCGACAGGCTCAGCCCGAACGGTGAATATGTATAGCGTCACCCTCTCCGCCGAAGACGATCTCGACGGCTGGCGCGAGGCCGCCCGGGCGCTCGCCGGTGCCGGCGTTCCGGCCACCCAAGTGAATTGGCAGGTCGGTTCGGGAGCCGGCGACCTCTTCGCCGCCTCCGCCCCCCTGCCCTCCGGCGGCGCCCCCTTCTCCGTTCCCCGCGCCTTCCTCACCCTCGCCGAGACCGCGATCTGCCATTCGGACCCCGAGCGCTTCGCCTTGCTCTACGCCCTTCTCCTCCGGCTTCGCGAGCGGCCCGGCCTTCTCGCCGACTCCGCCGATCCGCTCGTCCAGCGGCTCGAGCGCATGGCCAAGGCGGTCCGGCGCGACGTCCACAAGATGCGCGCCTTCCTCCGCTTCCGGGAAGTCGAGACGCCGGACGGCCCGCGCTTCGTCGCCTGGTTCGAGCCGGAGCACCATATCGTCCGCCACAATGGCGGCTTCTTCGTCCGCCGCTTCGCCAACATGGCCTGGTCGATCCTCACCCCGGCGCTGTCGCTGCACTGGGACGGCGAGATCCTGTCGGAAGGCCCCGGAGCCGGTCGCGGGGACGCGCCGGACGGCGACCCGATCGAGTCGGTCTGGAAGACCTATTATTTCTCGATCTTCAACCCGGCCCGCCTCAAGACCGGTGCGATGCTCAAGGAGATGCCGAAGAAATACTGGAAAAACATGCCCGAGACGGCGTTGGTGGGACAGCTGGTGGCGGGGGCCCAGGCGCGCGAGGCGAAGATGGTCGAGGCGGGACGAGGACAGGTCGGCGGCAACCTTCGCACCGCCTGGGAGGCGGTCAGGGACGAGGCGAAGGGCTGCACCCGCTGCCACCTCTACAAATGCGCGACCCAGACGGTGTTCGGCGAAGGCCCGCTCGACGCCCGAATCCTGTTCGTCGGCGAGCAGCCCGGCGACCAGGAGGATCTCGCCGGCCGCCCCTTCGTCGGACCCGCGGGCCGGTTGTTCGACCAGGCGCTCGGCGAGGCCGGGGTCGACCGCGGCGCCGCCTACGTCACCAACGCGGTCAAGCATTTCAAGTTCGAGCAGCGCGGCAAGCGCCGGATCCACTCCAAGCCCGATTCCGGCGAGATCGAGGCCTGCCGCTGGTGGATCGAGCAGGAGCGCCTCCTCATCCGCCCGCCCCTCACCGTCGCGCTCGGAGCCACCGCGGCGCGCTCGATCTTCGGCAAGGCGGTGACGATCACCTCGATGCGGGGCCGCGCCCACGAGCTGCCCGAGGGCGGCGAGGCCTGGGTCACCGTCCACCCCAGCTTCCTGCTCCGGGTCCGGGACGACAAGGAAGCCGAATATGCAAGGTTCGTCGCCGACCTGAAGGTGATCGGCGAGCGGGCGAAGGCGCTGGCCTGAACGCCCCTCCCCTTCAGGGGAGGGGTTGGGGAGGGGGAGTCGTAGGCGAAGTGCGCGGCCCCTCCCCTCGATCCCCTCCCCTGAAGGGGAGGGGGAAGGCTAGAGCCGAACCAGCATCTTGCCGATATTGGCCCCCCGGAACAGGTCGAGGAACGCCTCCGGCATCGCCTCGATCCCCTCGCGGATCGTCTCGCGGCTGGTCAGCTTGCCCGCCGCCATCCAGCCGCCCATGTCGCGGTAGAAGTCGGCCATCTCCGCCAGATAGTCGGTGTAGATGAAGCCCTTCAGCATGATCCGGGCCGCGATGATCCGCATGATGTAGCGGAAGGCGTGGTCGGAGCCCGTATTATAATCGTCGATCATCCCGCAGATGGCGAAGCGCGCATTCTGCCGGGCTGCGGCGAAGGCAGCGTCGAGATGCTCGCCGCCGACATTGTCGAAATAGACGTCGATCCCCTTCGGAGCCGCCTTCATCAGGGCGGGCACGATCGGCTCCGCCTTGTAGTCGATCACGGCGTCGGCCCCGAGCTCCCGCACCCAGGCGCACTTCTCCGCCCCGCCCGCCGAGCCGATCACGGTCATGCCCTTCGCCTTCGCGATCTGGACGACCGCCGATCCGACTCCCCCGGCCGCCGCCGAGACGAAGACGATATCGCCCTCCTTCGCCTGCGCGGCCCTCAGAAGCCCGAAATAGGCGGTGCCGCCGGTGAGGCCGAGATTGCCGAGCCACTGATGGTCCTCGACCGGAAGCGGCGGCAGCTTGTTGAACTGCTCGGCGGGGCCGGCCGCGGCCTCGCGCCAGCCGGCCATGTGGAAGACGGTCTCGCCCTGGGCGAAATGGGGCGAGCGGCTCTCGACCACCGTTCCGACCGCTCCGCCCTGCATCGGCGCCCCGATCTCGAACGAAGGCACGTAGCTCTTCACGTCATTCATCCGCCCGCGCATGTAGGGATCGACCGACAGCCACTTGTTCTCGACCCGGATCCAGCCGTCCTGGAGCTCGCCGAGCGGAGCCTCCTTCAGCTCGAAATTGTCCATCGTCGGCATGCCCTGCGGGCGCGACTTCAGGTGCCAGGCGCGGGTCGTGGTGGTGGTCATCGCTCTCTCCCGTCATTGCGAGCGAAGCGAAGCAATCCAGTGCCGCGCCTCCCAGGCTGGATTGCCGCGTCGCTTCGCTCCCCGCAATGACGAAAAAGCCCGGCCCCCTCGCGGAGGCCGGGCCTTCTTCACCGACGCGCGACGACTCAGTCGTCGTTCTTGCCGCCGTAGGTGCCAGAGAAGCTGCGATCGAGCGCGTGCGGCCCCTCGCTTCCCTGGTTCGGGCGCTCGAACAGGGCGCGGCCGGTATCCTCGTTGCGCCAGGCGTCCATCGCGGACTGGGCGGTGCGGTTGAGAGCGACCTTGTCCTCGACGGTCTCGACCCAGCCGCACGGCACGCTGTGATGCATGCCGCCCGCATTGGGATCCGACTTGGCGAGGATGATCCGGTCGCCGCGGACCTTGTCGACCTTGCCGACATGCGCGCCGTCGGAGCCGACCACCTCCATATGCTCGGTCACCCGCTCGAGCAGCTGCCGCTGGCTCTGCCTTTTCTGCCGCCAGCCGCCGAACTCCTGCTCGAACTTCGACTGATGCTCGCGCCGATATTCGTCATAGTCGCGGTCGAGCTCGTCGATCTGCCGCCGCCGCCATTCCGAATAATGCGGATCGTGGATGTCGCCGCCGAAGCCGCCGCGGGTGATCTCCTCGCGGCCGCTATAATTGGCGAACCTCTGGCCCATCGCGCCGGAGCTCGCGACCCGGCCCGGATCGTCGCGGTCGAAGCGGCCGCTTTGGCCGGGATAGCCGCCGCCGAAGCCCGCGCCGCCGCGGGCGATGCGGTCGTTGCCGAAGCCGTCCTGGCGACCTGAAGCGCCGCCCCAGCGCTCGCCGCGCTCGCCGCCGACCGAGCTCGAGAACCAGCCTTCGCGCTCGCTCGACGGATCGCGGTCCCAGCCGCCGCGAACGCCGGGGCGATCCCGGTGCCAGCTCTCCCCGGGCTGGTTGCCCCAGCCGCCGCCCATCCAGCCCGAGCCGCCGGACCGCGGATCGTTGTCGCGCCGGCCGCTCATCCTCTGCTCCTGCTCCCAGCGGCGCTCGTCCATCTCGCGCCGGCGCTGCGCCTCGTCGTCGCCGAACCAGGAGCGGAGCTCGTCGCCCGCCCGGTCGAAGAAGCCGCGGTCGTCGCCGCCGCGGCCATATCCGCCACGCCCTTCACCGCGCCAGCCGCCGCCGTCGCCGCGGTCGCGGTCGTCGCGGTCGCGCCATCGATTGTCATCGCGATCGTCGCTGCCGTATCCCATGATAAACTCCTCGTGTTCGGGCCCCGCGGGCATACCGGCGCGGACAATCCGCGCGCCGCGGGTCGCCGGATGAACGGAGCCTGCCCGAGACTGTTCCATGTTAAGAGCCGACCCGTGGGACGCCCCCGCCGAGCTGAATCGCGGCATTGCGCAAGCGCCTGCGGCCCGCTATCTGGGCGCCTCCCAGCCCCGCCGGCCGCGGGGAAACCTGGCCGCCGAAAAGGCGCGGGGCTGTAGCTCAGATGGGAGAGCGCTGCAATCGCACTGCAGAGGTCAGGGGTTCGATTCCCCTCAGCTCCACCAGCCTTCGGTCCTGACGGAGCTTGGGCTGGCACAGGCTAGACCTCCACCTTCGGCGGCAGCGGGAAGAGCGTGGCGAACCGCTCGGCCGCCTGGGCGTCCCCTTCCAGCTTCAGCAATCCCGCCTCGTCCAGTGTCTCGATCGGCTGCCCGCCGTATACGAAGGCCGCCAACCCGGTCGGAGTCCCGGTGAAGATCGCGTCGGCGCCCCGCGTCTCCCCCCTGCTGCTCTCGAACCGCCCATCCTCCACTGTGGCCAAGAAGCTCTCGGCCCCCAGCCGGAACCCGATCCGAGCCCCGAAATCCCCCGCCCGCTCCGGATCGAACATCGTCCGGAAGGACAGCATGATCGAGGTCGCGCTGATCGGGAGGGTCGGGTCGTGGGCGGGGGAGCGGGCGGCCCATTTGCCGAGGGACTGGACGATCGGCTCGGCCTCGTAGCCCCAGGGGGTGAGCTCGTAGACCTGGGTCGATGCGGGCGGGGGCAGCCGGCGCCGGACGAGCAGGCCGGACGCCTCCAGCCCCTCGAGCCGCTGGGTGAGGACGTTGGCGCTGATTCCGGGGAGGTCGGCCTTCAGGTCGCTGAAGCGCTTCGGCCCGAGCATCAGCTCGCGCATCACCAGCAGAGCCCAGCGCTCACCGATCAGGTCTAGGGCGTGGGCGGTGCCGCACGCGTCGTCATACCGCCTTTTGACGCCGGCCTGCCCGATCACAGTTAGTTTTCGTAACTTCATGGTTGCTTTTTATAACTCATGCGCCCATCAACGTCAAATAGTGATTCGCTCAGGAGGAAAAGATGCCCCGGATGATCTTCGTGAACCTGCCCGTCGCCGACCTCGACCGGTCGGTGGACTTCTACGAGGCGATCGGGGCGGAGCAGAACCTCCAGTTCACCGACGAGACGGCCTCGATGATGGTCGTCTCCGACGCCATCCACGTCATGCTGCTCACCCACGGCAAGTTCGCGCAGTTCATCGGGGCGAAGCGGATCGCCGATGCGCGTGAGACGGTCCAGGTGCTGCTCGCCTTGTCCTGCGACAGCCGCGAGGGCGTCGACGACATCACCGAGAAGGCGATCGCCGCCGGCGGCCGCGAGGCTCGCGACAAGGAGGATCACGGCTGGATGTACGGCCGCGCCTTCGAGGATCCCGACGGTCACACCTGGGAGCCGGTGTGGATGGACGTCGAGGCGGCAAGCCGGGCGATGGCCCAGCCGTCCGAGAGCGCCGACGCGTGAGCCGTGGCGATTGTGCGGCGGGCGGAATCGTCGCGCCGCTTAACCTGGGTTATAGGGCCGCCGCCGAACGGCGCCCGCGAGAGGGAAGGTAATCATGGCTGACAGCCGCAACCCGCATGGCAGCTTCATCTGGTACGAGCTGCTCACGGCCGATCCCGATTCGGCGGCCGCTTTCTACGGCGAAGTGATCGGCTGGACCGCCGCGAGCGCCGGCCAGCCCGGCGTGGATTACCGGATCTTCTCCGCGAGCGGCACCCAGGTCGCCGGCCATATGAAGCTCCCCGACGAAGCCGCCGAGATGGGCATGCGCCCCGGCTGGCTCGGCTATATCGGCGTGGACGACGTCGACCACGCGGTCGCAGCCATCGTCGCGGACGGCGGCAAGGTGCACATGCCCGCCATGGACATGGAAGGCGTCGGCCGGATCGCCCTCGTGGCGGATCCGCAGGGCGTCCCCTTCTACGTCATGCGCGGGGAAAGCGAGGCGCCGAGCGCCGCCTTCGCGCCGATGAAGGCCGGCCATTGCAACTGGAACGAGCTGTCGACCCCCGACCAGGCCAGCGCCCTCGCTTTCTATACCGGCCGGTTCGGCTGGCAAAAAGGCGAGGCGATGCCGATGGGCGCGATGGGCGGCTATCAGTTCATCGAGCAGGACGGTGAAATGATCGGAGCGGTCATGACCGCTCCGCCCGGCCGTCCCGCGGCCTGGAACTTCGCCTTCGGAGTCGAAGACATCGATGAGGCGGCGGCGAAGATCGCCGCGGGCGGCGGCACGGTGAATCACGGCCCGGTCGAAGTCCCCGGAGGCGCCTGGGTCGTCATGGCCGACGATCCGCAGGGCGCCGCCTTCATGGTCGTCGGGCCCCGCAACTGAGCTTTCGAATGAGGAGAGAGAAGATGAGCAGAGAAAACCACGAGCTGTCGATCACCCGCTTCATCGACGCCCCGCCGGAGACGGTCTATCGCGTCTATACCGAGCGGACCGAGGAATGGTGGGCGCCCAAGCCCTGGAAGACGCGGATCGTCGCAATGGAGCTTCGCCCCGGCGGCCGCTTCGACTTCGAGATGGAGGGGCCGGAGGGCGAGCGCCATCCCGGCGAGGGCGTGATCCTCGAGGCGGTGCCGGGCGAGCGCTTCGTCGCCACCAACGCCTTCGCCGGCGGCTGGCAGCCGCGCACGAAGATGGACAGCGATTGCGACTTCCCGAACGTCACCATCATCACCTTCGAGCCCGAAGGTTCGGGCACCCGCTACACCGCCACGGTTCGGCACTGGACCGAGGCCGCCCTCAAGGCGCACGAGGCGATGGGCTTCGAGCAGGGCTGGTCGATGGTCGCGGCCCAGCTCGCCGAGCTGGCCGAGGAAGAGGCGCGCGAGCCGGTCGCCGCCTGAGGCCATGGCCATGGACATCCGCTTCCCGGGCGAAACCGCCGAATACCGGTCCGCGCGCGACCACCTGCTCCGGCAGGAGATCGATCTCCGCCGGGCGATGGAGGCGGTCGCCGAGGCTCGGCGGGCGCTGCCCCGGGGAGGGATGGTCCCGGAAGATTATGCCTTCGCGGGCCGGAGGGCGGATGGGAGTGTCGGCCCAGTTCGGCTGTCGGATCTGTTCGGGCCCCGGGGAGACTCGCTGGCCATCTACAGCTTCATGTTTCCCCGCTACCCGACCGACGACCGGCCGGGGCCCGCCAAGGGCTCGACGGCGCTCCTGCCTCTGGAAGAGGGCCCCTGCCCTTCCTGCACGGCCCTGCTCGCCCAGCTCGACTCCGCAATTCCGCATCTCGAGCAACGGATGAGCTTCGCGGTCGTCGCCAAGGCGCCCGTGGAGCGGCTGCTCGCCTTCGGGCAGGAACGCGGATGGCGCCACCTTCGGCTCCTCTCCTCCGCGGGCAACGGCTACAACCGGGACTATCTCGGCGAGAATGCGGAGGGATTCCAGCAGCCGATGCTGAACGTGTTCCGCCGAGACGGTGAAACGATCCGCCATTTCTGGGGTTCGGAGATGCTCTACGCGCCAGCGGAGCCGGGCCTGGACCCTCGCCACGTCGGGACCATCGAGCCGCTGTGGAACATGTTCGACCTCATCCCGGAAGGCCGCGGCAGCGGCTGGGACGAGCAGCTCGACTATGATTGCTGCCGCCACCCCGCCGCTGCGGCCCGATAATCGAACGAAGAAAAGGAGAGACGTCATGACCTATGTGGAAGGCTTCATTCTCGCCGTGCCGGCGGAGAAACGCGATGAATATCGCAGCCACGCCGGCGGCGCCTGGCCGCTGTTCGCCGAATTCGGAGCCACTCGACTGGTCGAGGCCTGGGAGGACGACGTCGCCGACGGCAAGGTCACCGACTTCCGCCGCGCCGTCCAGGCCAGGGAGGGCGAGAAGGTCGTCTTCTCCTGGTTCGAATATCCGGACAAAGCGGCCCGCGACGCCGCCAGCGCCAAAATGATGAGCGACCCGCGAATGGAGGCGATGGGCGCCTCGATGCCGTTCGACGGCAAGCGCATGATCTTCGGCGGCTTCGCGCCCTTCGTCGACGAGGGCTCCGGCTCGGGCCGCTATGTCGACGGCTTCATCCTGCCGGTGCCCGAGGGCAAGCGGGACGCCTATCGCGACATGGCGCGCAAGGCGTCCGCCGTCTTCCTCGAATTCGGAGCGGTCCGGGTCGTCGAGGCTCTCGGCGACGACGTCCCCGACGGCAAGGTCACCGACTATCGCCGCGCCGTGAAGCGGGAGGAAGACGAGGAGGTCGTCTATTCCTGGATCGAATGGCCCGACAAGGCGACCCGGGTCGAGGGCTGGAACAAGGTCATGCAGGACGAGCGCATGAAGCCGCCCGAAGGCGATGCCATGCCGTTCGACGGCAAGCGCATGTTCTGGGGCGGGTTCGAGGTGATCGTCGATTCGAAGGCGGGGATCGGCCTCGAGGCCGCCGAGCGCGAGCCGGCCTGATCCTTTGCCTGCAGTGGAACCTCCACCCCGTTCGCCCTGAGCCTGTCGAAGGGTCTTCCTTCCCTCCTGACACGGAAAAGGGGAACGGAAGGCTTCGACCGGGCTCAGCCCGAACGGAAAGAACATCCCATCCGCCCTGGCTGACGAGGAGCATCCCATGTCCGACAAGATCACCCCCGTCCTCTGGTTCGACGGCAATGGCGAGGAGGCGGCCAATTTCTATGCGTCCCTCCTCCCCGACAGCCGGGTCGACCGGGTCACCCGCTCTCCCGCCGACTATCCGAGCGGCAAGGAAGGCGACGTCATCACCGTCGACTTCACCTTGGCCGGGCGGCAATATCAGGCCCTCAACGGCGGCCCCCAATTCCCCTTCACCGAGGCCGTCTCCTTCATGATTCATTGCAAGGACCAGGCCGAGGTCGACCGCTTGTGGGACGCGCTCACCACGGATGGCGGCGAGCCGGTCCAGTGCGGCTGGCTCAAGGACCGGTTCGGCCTCCGCTGGCAGATCTGCCCCGAGGAGCTGCTCGACATGCTGGCTTCGGACGACCGAGCGGCGGCCCGCCGGGCGTTCGAGGCGATGATGGGGATGGTCAAGCTCGACCTTGCCGAGCTGAAGCGGGCGTTCGAGGGCCGCTGACGCCGTCATTGCGAGCGAAGCGAAGCAATCCAGCGGCCCGGGCACCCGAGACTGGATTGCTTCGTCGCTGCGCTCCTCGCAATGACGACCATTCGGAGTTGGGGACACGCACCCTTCGCAGGTACGTGCCCCATTATCCTGGCTGAAGCCTACAGAATGAAGTCGCCCGAGTTGATCGGGCCGTTGTTGGTAATGGTGACGAAGAATTCGAGATCGGCGTCGCCGTCGCCGTCGGTATCGCCCTGAACCAGCCAGATCGGGCCGGAGCTGACTACGGCCCGAAGCTCGCCGGCGACGGAGTTGAAATCGTCCCCGCCGATGAAGGTGAAGGCATCGTTGCCACCGCCGTCGATCGCATCGACGGCGCCGAGGTCGATGATGTCGGAAATGTCGAAGTCCTGGATCGCGTCGCGATCGCCCCCGGCGGGCGAATCGTCCTTCGAGCGGTAGACGAAGGTGTCGGCGCCGCCCTGGCCGGTCAGCGAATCGGCGCCGAGATTGCCCACGAGGATGTCGGCGTTCTGACTTCCGATGATGACGTCGTCGCCGAGTCCGCCGAACACGCGGAAGCTGCCGTCGTCCTCGGCCAAGCCGTTGAAGGTCAGGCTCTCGTCTGACCGCAGCAGGGCCCCGTCGATCGTCATCCGGACGCCGACGACATTGCCGTCGTTCATCGTCAGATCATAGTCATAGGTACCGTTCAGGTTGCCGAACCGGGTGTCGTACGTGGAAACCAGTGCGATCTGCTCGATGCCGATCAGCTGGTTAGCTCCGAACGTGATCGTGTAATCGCCCCTCAAGGCGAGCTGGTCGGTGCCGCCGCCGCCGTTGAGGACGTCGCTCGAGCTCCACTGGCCCTGGCTGCCGAACAGGAAGACGTCGTTATTGGCGCCGCCCGTCAGGTTGTCGGTGCCGCCGCCGCCGTAGATGAAGAAGCTGCCGTCGGTCTCGGCGCCGCCGTTGAAGGTGAAGTCCTCCCCGAGCCTCAGCCGGTTGGCGTCGATGATCATCTGTACGCCGGGCGCGACGTTCACGTCGAGCAGGGTGAGGTTGTAATCGTAAAGATTGTTGGCCGTGTCGCCGAAGCGGGCGTCGTTGCCCGGCAGGATCGCCAAATTCTCGATGCTGATCACGTTTGCGCCGAACGTCAGCCCGGCGGAATAATTGCCCTGGAGCGCGATCTGGTCGATGCCCTCGCCGCCGTCGACCTTGTCCGCGGAGGTCATTGCTGCGCCGAAGAGGAAGACGTCGTTGCCGGCGAGGCCGCTGACCGTGTCGTCGCCGCCCTGGCTGAGGTCGAAGAAATCCGCCTGCGGGGTGCCGACGAGAACCTCGGACAGGCTCCGGAAGTCGAATGAGGCGACCGCCGGATCGTGGTCCGACAGGGCCGGGCTCTCATTCGCGCCCGTCCCGAAGCCGCTATAGCCGGTGTTGACGTGAACGACGTCATAGCCGGCGACCGCGCTGAGCATCGAATCGACGATGATATGGTCGAGCGTCTGGCTGCGGCCGTCGAACGTGTAGCTGTAGCGTTCCGCCTCGGTCAGCTCGGTGACGGTGAGATTGTCGAAGCGCGCGCCGCCCACCCGGGCGGTGCCGTTCGGAAGGACGTAGCCGGTGGCGACCTCCAGGGGGCGGTAGAAGTAGAAGTCGTTATAGTCGCCGCCGCTGACCACGCCCGCGCCGGGTGCGCCCCCCTCGATGAGGTTGAGCATCGCGTAGACGTCGTTCGCCACGTTGTTGCGCCGCGCGAAATCGCTGTTTTCGGGCTGGCCGGCCTCGAGATTCTGGTTGAGCTGCCAGAAGCTGCCGGAGCCGGACTTGGCGGGAAAGTGGTTTGCGGCGACGAACACGGTCTGGCCGTGGAAGGTGAACTCACCGAGCAGCGACTTGCGAGTCCCCGCCCAGTCCGCGGTGTTGATTTCGCCGGCGAGCATATTGTCCGAAAACTGGATCTGGTCGCCGGCGTCGCGGACTCCGTCGCCGATCCGGTCGGTGAACTGGCGGCGCTCGGCGATGGTCGCGTCCGGCGCGAGGTCGCCGAGCTGGACGCGGTTGGTGTCGTAGAGGAAGCCGACCCGGATATTGCCGCTCTGCTCGCCCCCCTCGTTATTGTAGACCGGTGCCTCATCGACCCATTGATATTGGGCGCCGGTGGCGAGGTTGAGCGCGTCGACCAGCATCTGCCAGCTGACCGACGCATCGGTGCCGGTGGACGAGCTGCCGTCGCCCGCAGCCGCGCCATTATTGTCCTGCATCTCCTCGATGATGATGATGTCGGGCGAGTTCATGTTGTTGGCGATGATCCCGGCGAGCGCGGCGAAGCGCGCCGCGCCGTCGGTGGGATCGAGATTCTCGACGTTGAAGGTCGCGACGGTGAGGGCGCGATCGTCGTTGCCGAACGCCGTCGTCTCCTGAGCCGGGACGGTATCCTGATAGGCTCCCGCGTCGATGCTGGTGACGAACAGCTTGCGGTCGGTGAAGTCGAAGTCGATGATTCCGGTGACGTCGCCGAGGCCGTCGCCCATCGACATCTTTTCGAGTTGTCCGGCCGGATAGCTGACGGCGAAGTCCGAGAAATCGAGCTCGATGATGTCGGGATTGGTGTCGCCGTCATGGACGTGGCGGCCGCCCTGGATCGTGCCGTCGTCGGTATCGGCCGTATCCGGCGGCGAGAGCGGCGGATCGCCGGCGACCGTGTAGCCGCCGCGCGAGTTGATCTGATCGGCGTCGGCATGGACCCGCGAATAGGCCTGGAAGACGGGATCGTTGGCGGCTCCCACGGTCGATACGAAGCCGTCGGCGACGACCATGTCCGGAATGGTGACCAGCATCCCCTCGACCGTCTCGAAGTAGGAAAGGGCGTAGA
>DASVUZ010000029.1:0-15556 GCA_036386795.1 Allosphingosinicella sp. | reverse complement strand
CGGCGGCTTCGGCGGAGCGGGTGAGCATGGCGGTGAGGGCGCCTTCGTCCTGCCTCAGCTCGGCGAAGCGGCGCTGGATCGGCTCGAGCCCGGCGATCACCGCCTCCGCGACTCCGGTCTTGAGCGCGCCGTAGCCCTGGCCGTCGAAGCGCCTCACCGCCTCGTCCCAGCTGCCGCCGGCGAAGGCCTGGTAGATGGTCAGCAGATTGCTGACCCCCGCGCCGGGGTCCGCCCCGTCGACCGCGGTGCGGCTGTCGGTCTTGGCGGATTTGAGCTTCTTGAGGATCGAGGCCGGAGGGTCGAGAAGGCCGATGGCGTGGCCCGGCTTGTCGGCGCTCTTCGACATCTTGGCCTCGGGATCGTCGAGGCCCATGATCCGTGCCCCCACTTTCTGGACCATGATCTCGGGGCGGGTGAACGGATAGCCGAACAGGTGGGTAAAGCGCTGGGCGATATCCTGGGTGATCTCGACATGCTGGCGCTGGTCCTCGCCGACGGGAACGAGGTCGGTATGGTAGAGGAGGATGTCGGCCGCCTGCAGGATCGGATAGGAATAGAGGCCCAGCCCGACGCTGTCGGACCCGCCCGATTTGGACTTGAACTGGGTCATCCGGTTCATCCAGCCCATCGGAGTCACGCAATCGAGGATCCAGGCCAGCTCGGAATGCTGGCGCACCTGGCTCTGGAGGAAGATGATCGACGTCTCCGGATCGATTCCGCAGGCGACGTAGAGGGCGGCGACGTCGAGGCTGTTCGACCTCAGGCGCTTCGCGTCGATCGCCTCGGGCACGGTCAAGGCGTGGAGGTCGACGACGCAGAAGATGTTGTCGTGCCGCTCCTGCTCTCGAACCCACAGCGAGATGGCTCCGATCAGGTTGCCGATATGGAGGTCGCCCGTCGGCTGGACGCCCGAGAATACGGTCTTCTTCGTCTTGGTCGCGGCCACGGCCCACTTTCCTCAAGCTCGGCCCGGGCCTAACCGCGCCGGCGGGCCCAGCGCAAGCCGGTCACTTCGCGGCCAGCGCGGCATGGACGAGATAGGGACGCCCCGACGGGCCGCCCCGGCCTCGGTAGCGCGCGAGCAGCGCCGCCATCTCGCGGGCGAGCTCGGCCGCCTCGGCCCTGCTGAGGTCGAGCAGGCTCCAATATTCCGCGCCCTCGGCGGCGCCGTCGCCGCCGAGCCGCCGCATCCGCGGGCCTCCGTCCTCGCCGGCGAAATAGAGCGTCCCTTCGCCGTCGCTTCGCGCCCGGGCGCGGGCCAGGCGCTCGCGAAGCTCGCTCGACAGCCGGTCGCCCGTCTCTCCCCCGGCGAGGCCGGCGGGAACGAAGAAGGCTCGAGCGGCGGCGGCGTAGATCTTCACCGGCCGCCCCGGCCTCGCTTCTTCCCGGACGATCTCGACCAGCCCCAGCCCTCTAAGCCGGGCGACATGATAATGGAGCAGGTTGAGCCGGAGCCCGGTCGAAGCGGCGAGCTGCCGAAGCGACTGCTCGCGGGCGGCGAGGGCGAGAAGGACGGCCCGGCTGCGAGCGCCGGCGAAGGCCGCAGCGGCCTCCGGAGTGCCGACCTCGATCCTCTCCTTCATCGATTCTCGCTCCAGCTCGCAAGTCTCGGCAAAAGCTTGTTCAACATCTCTTCTTTCTATTGAACTAGCTCCTAGCCGACGCCGTCCCGACGGAGCAAGGAGGACTTGGCGATGGGGAAGGGATTTGTCGCGGCGCTTTCGGCATTGTGCCTGATGCTTGCCGCTCAGGCCGAGGCGAAGCCCGGCCCGGCGCGCACCGGCCGCGACCCGGCGGCGGCGGTCGCCCGATGCGTTCGCGAGCGAGCCGATGCCGAGGGCTTCTCGGGAATCGTCTCGATCCTTCGCCGGGGCCGCCCGGCGGCGGTCGTCGCCCGCGGAGTCGCCGCCGGAGAGGGCAGCCGGCCGATCGGCTCCGGCACCCGGTTCAACCTCGCTTCGGCGAGCAAGATGTTCACCGCCGTCGCGGTCGCGCAGCTGGTCGATTCCGGCAAGGTCCGGCTCGACGATCCGATCGGGCGATTCGTCGAGGGGCTCGAGCCCGCGACCGCCGCGGTGACGGTGCGCCAGCTGCTCACCCACAGCTCGGGGCTCGGCAGTTTCTTCGCGCCTCAAAACCGGGCCGCGATGATGAGGGCCCGCACCGCGAGCGACCTGCTGCCGCTGATCGCCGACGAGACCCCGGCCTTCGCGCCGGGCTCCCGCTTCAGCTATTCGAACAGCGGCTTCGCGCTGCTCGGAGTGATGATCGAGCGGGTCTCGGGCCGAAGCTATGGCGACTATCTGAAGGCGCATGTCTTCGCTCCGGCCGGGATGTCGTCGACCGGCGTCGATCCCGCGCCCCTCGCGACTCTGGCGATCGGAATGACCTCGGTGAGCCCCGGGCAGGGACCGGCCGGGGCGGCGACTCGCCGGCCGGCGCCGGGAGCGGGCGCCCGCTTCGGCACCCCGGCCGGCGGCCTGTTCGGCACGGCGGCGGACATTCAGAAGTTCCTCAAGGCGCTCGGCTCGAACCGGCTCGCGAGCCGGGCCATGACCCAGGCGCTGACGACTGCGCAGGTGCAGGTCGCACCGCCGACGGCGACCGAAGGCGGGCGCCACTACGGTTTCGGCTTCGGCGCCGGCACCTTCGAGAAACTCCGCTGGTTCGGCCATAATGGCGGCAATCCCGGCGCCAACGTGGAGGTCGCGGCCTTCCCGGACGAGGGCTGGTCGCTGGTCGTGCTGTCCAACCGCGATCCGCCGGCGGCGACGGACCTGTTCCGCTATGTGCGCGCCCTGATCGCGAGCCCCGAGCCTGGCCGTTGCTCGGGGCCGAGCCGATAGGCCCGATTGACTGGCCGTCGCTTCGCTCTAGCCTGAGCGGCGATGAGCAAGCCCATCCTGTTCGATTATTTCCGGTCCTCGGCCGCCTATCGGGTGCGGATCGCCCTGGGGCTGAAGGGCGTCGACTATGAGCGGGTGAAGGTCAATCTGCTGGAGGGCGAGCATAATGCTCCGGGCTACCGGGCCGTCGCCCCGCAGGGCCTGGTGCCGGCGCTGGAGATAGACGGACACCGGCTCACCCAGAGCCTCGCGATCATCGCCTATCTCGAGGCGACCAGGCCCGAGCCTCCGCTTCTCCCCGCCGATCCCGCCGAGGCTGCGCACGTGCGAGCGCTCGCCTTCGTCGTCGCCAGCGACATCCACCCGATCAACAATTTGCGAGTGCTCAGATATCTGAAGGACGAGCTCGGCCGGGAGCAGTCGGAGCGCGACTCCTGGTACCGCCACTGGGTCGCGCAAGGCTTCGCGGCGCTCGAGGCGATGGCCGCTCCCAGATCCGGCCGATTCCTGTTCGGCGACTCGGCGACGCTCGCCGACATCTGCCTCGTCCCCCAGATGTACAATGCGCGCCGCTTCGACGTTCCTCTCGCCGGCTACCCGACCCTGGTTCGCGCCGATGCCGAGGCCGCCGCGCTCGAAGCCTTCGCCGCGGCGCATCCGGACCGTGCCTCGGCGTGATGCGGATCACGCTTTTAGCCTATCCGATTGACCGATAAGGTTCCTTGCCGGCGCCGAGTCGGCGAAGGAGGGCCGGGCCATGCCATTCGGGTCGGAGGGTGTCGGAGACGAGATCGGAATCGCGCTATCGGGCGGCGGCTTTCGGGCGACCTTGTTCCATGTCGGCGCGTTCCGCCGACTCGTCGAGCTCGGAATCCTCACTCGCCTAGGCCGGATTTCGAGCATCTCCGGCGGATCCATCACCGCCGGCCGGCTCGCCCAGGTGTGGGACCAGCTCGCCGCCGCCCCGACGGTCGCGAATTACGAGTCGCTGGTGGCGCGGCCGCTTCGCGATTTCTGCCGGCGGAGCATCGACGCCCGCGCCGGAATCGAGGGCCTGCTCTCGCCCTTCACGAACGCCGGCGCCGAGATCGAGAAGGAATATGCGCAGCACGTGGTCAGCAAGAGGCTCGACCAGCTGCCCGACAGCCCGGTCTTCGTCTTCGGGGCGACCAACCTGCAGACCGGCCGAAGCTTCCGGTTCTCGAAAAAATATATGGGCGATTACCGGATCGGGCTGGTCGACGCGCCGACCCTTCCGGTCGCCCGGGCGGTCGCCGCCTCCTCGGCCTTTCCGCCGGTCCTGTCGCCGGTCGTGATCAAGAATCCGGGCACCTTCCGGGCCGTCGAGGGCGCCGATCTCGCCGGCAACCGCGCCTATACGCGCACCCTCTTCCTCACCGACGGCGGGGTCTATGACAATCTCGGCCTCGAGCCGGTCTGGAAGCGCTGCGGAACCGTGCTGGCCAGCGACGCCGGCGCCCCGTTCGCGCTCAACGAGACTGCGAACACCGACATGCTTCGCCAGACGATGCGAGCTCTCGACGTCGCCACCGACCAGAGCCGCGGCCTTCGCCAGCGCGTGCTGGTCGACGAGTTCCAGCGCGGCCTTCGCAAGGGCGCCTATTGGGGGATCGACACGGCGATCGCCGCCTACGGCCTCGCCGACAGCCTGCCGTGCAGGCTCGACCGGGTCCAGCCCCTCGCACTCATCCGCACCCGCCTCAACCCGTTCACCGATCGGGAGCAGGGCGAGCTGATCAACTGGGGCTATGCCCTGACCGACGCGGCGATCCGCAAATATGCGCCGCAGCTCATGGCGGCGGGGGCGCCGCCGCCGCAATGGCCGGAGCCTGGACATGCGCTGGGATAGGGCGCCGGCCGCCGGACCCGATCGGGAGACTGGATGATGCCGGTTCGAAAGACGAAGCAGTGGGTCGAGGCCATACTCTACGGCACCGGCAACCAGCGGCGGTTCACTCACGACAGCCCGGTGATGCTCGACGTCTGGGCGCAATTCTTCGAGCAGCCCAAGGCGGCGCTCGAGATCCTGATCATGCCCTGGCTCGAAACCTCGCCGGTCGACGTCGCCGAGGCGCTTCGCGGCGGGATGCCGAAGCGGCTCAGCGAGGACAGCCGGATCAGCTACAATCGCCGGGTCGTCGCGGCCCGGCTGTCGCTGGCCTGCATCCTCCATTACGTTCTTCCGCTTTCCGGCTGGTACATCGACATCCGCAAGGCGGAGCCGCCTCCCTCCGGGCCCGTCGAGGGCGGCCAGGCGCCCGCCGACGCGCCCGACGGCGACATTGGAACGGCGCCGATCCCGCCCGCCGTGCCGATGCCGACCGCGCTGGAATTGTGGGAGGACGTCGACTGCGCGAACATGACGGCGGCGGTCGCCCAGCTGCGCGGAAGCTCGGGCGGCGCCTGCTCCTACAAATATCCCCGGCTGCTCTCCTTCATCCGGATGGCCGGGCTCATCTTCGACATGCAGACCCGGGAAGACGGCGCCACCGACGATTCGCTGTTCCGGCTGCTCGAAGCGATGTGCGGCGAGGAGAGCGCGCCCTTCAAGGAGGCTCGGCTCGAGCTGACCCGGCGGATCCTCAACGGCTGGTCGCGGATGAGCCTGCCGCAGCCGATGGCCGAGCCGCTGATCCATTCGATCACCCGCAACCGCCCGGCCCGCCTGGCCATCGCCCAGTCCGTCCGGACGGTGAAGGGGGATGCCGCCAGCTCGCTCTTCTCGATCAATTGCAGCGCCCTCACCTGGGTGGTGATGGATTGCGGCATCGACGCCACCCATTCCGCCTTCACGAGGAATCCGGAAAAGCCGGTCGAGACCGCTCAGCCGCCGGGTCCGGACGGGCGCAAGCCTAAGCCGACGGTGAGCGAGTTGCTCGCGCGCTCGAGGGTCAAGGAAACCTACGACTTCGCCTATCTGCGCGAACTACTGCTCAACAACGAGGACGAGATACCCGAGCATCTGCGCCGGGCGGTCGACGCTCACGGCCGGCCGATCGCCAATGACGGAATGACCGATTCCAAGAGACGCGAGCTGAGGCGCAGGATCAGCCAGGCCCGCTCGGTCGACTGGGACCTGCTTCGCCCCTTCCTCCGGGTCGAGCATAGCGACGCCTATCCCAAGCCGATCGAGACCCACGGCACCCACGTCGCCGGGATCCTCGCCGCCAAGTGGAAGGAGAATGAGCAGGACAGCACCTGGCTGAGCGGAATGTGCCCGGACATCAACCTGATCGACATCCGGGTCTGCCGCGAGGACGGAAGCAGCGACGAGTTCGTGATCATGTCCGCGCTGCAGTTCATCCGGCATCTCAACGCGAGCAGCGACCGGATGGCGATCCACGGAGTCAATATGAGCCTGTCGCTCGACCATGACGCCGCCGTCTACGCCTGCGGCCGCACTCCGGTCTGCGAGGAAGCCGAGCGCACGGTCGCCAACGGAGTCGTCGTCATCGCCGCAGCCGGCAATCTGGGCTATCGGCGGGTTCTTGGCGACGGCGACCTGCCCTTCGACCAGTTCTGCCCGGTCAGCATCACCGATCCGGGCAATGCCGAGAACGTGATCACCGTCGGCTCCACCCACCGCCTCGAGCCGCACAATTACGGAGTCAGCTACTTTTCCAGCCGCGGCCCGACCGGCGACGGCCGGATCAAGCCCGACCTGGTCGCTCCGGGCGAGAAGATCTACGCGCCCGCGCTCGGCGGCGGCGCGGTCCGGCTCGACGGGACCAGCATGGCCGCGCCCCATGTCAGCGGCGCCGCCGCGATGCTGATGGCGCGCCACGTCGAGCTGGTCGGCGAGCCCCAGCGGATCAAGAAGATCCTTTGCAGCACCGCGACCGACCTCGGCCGCGAGCCCTATTTCCAGGGCCGCGGCCTGGTCGACGTCCTGCGCGCCATCCAGTCGGTTTGAGGAGACGCTCATGTTCAGGCTCGAAGCGCTTCAGGCCCGCCACGGCGATTGCCTCCTCCTGCACTGGGGCGAGGGCGACGACCACAAGGTCGCCCTCATCGACGGCGGCCCGGAAGGCACGTATCGAACCGTCCTCCGGCCGCGGCTCGAGGCGCTGGCCGGGGAGCTCGGCAAGGAGCGCGTGCCGCTCGAGCTGATGATGCTCAGCCATATCGACGACGACCATATCAACGGGCTGCTCGACCTCGCCGACGACGTCGAGCTCGAAAGCGCCCCGGCCGAGATCTTGCTGATGTGGCACAACAGCCTCGAGGGACTGCTCGAGGGCAAGCTGCCGGAGCCGGAGGCCAAGATCGCGACGGCGTCGGTGCGGGCGGGCTTCCGCGACACCGGCGACTGGGACGACCGGGACGAGATGGTTCTGGCGTCGGTGCCGCAGGGCCAGCGCCTGCACGCCTTCGCTAAGCGGGTCGGGCTCGACGAAACCATGAACGAGCCGTTCCGGCCGCTGGTGATGGCGCGCGAGGGGCAGGGGCCCGAGGAGGTCGAGGGGCTCGAGCTGACCGTCGTCGCGCCCGACGAGGAGGCGGTGGAGAAGCTGCGCAAGGCCTGGAAGCAGCATCGCGACGAGAGCATCCTGGCCGGCTACAAGGACCGCTCTCCCTACAATCTCTCGAGCATCGTGGTCATCGCCCGCTTCGGCGGCAAGTCGATGCTTCTCACTGGCGACGCGCTCGGCCGGGAGGCCATGGAAGGACTGGAGAAGCTCGGCCTGCTCACCCCCGGACCCGAAGGCAGGATCCACTTCGATCTGATCAAGCTTCCCCATCACGGCAGCCAGAACAACGTCGCGATCGACTTCTTCCAGCGGGTGACGGCCGACACTTATGTGATCTCCGGGGACAATGACAAATTCCCGAACCCGCATCCCAATGCGATGGAATGGCTCAAGCAGGCTCGCGGGGACGAGCCCTACGAGGTCTATTGCACCTACGACCTCGACTACATGCGCGATCTGTTCGGCGGCCGGCTTCGGACTCCGGCGGCCGGCGCGACCGGAGTGACCGCTTCGCTCGACTGATCGGCGGATGTGGCGCCGTTCCGGCCGCGCCGCTATAGACGGCGGGTCGACGGAGGAGAGCGCGGATGGGCCGGGTAGAAGCGATGGCGAACATGACGGCGGCGGCGCATTCCGGGCCGCTCTCCTCGCTCGACATCCCGCCGATGCAGGACAAGGTCTCGCCCGAGGAATGGAAGATCCGGGTCGATCTCGCCGCCGCCTACCGCCTGGTCGCTCATTATGGCTGGGACGACCTCATCTTCACCCATTTGTCGGCGCGGGTACCGGGGCCGGAGCATCATTTCCTGCTCAACCCCTACCAGCTGATGTTCGAGGAAGTGACCGCCTCGAGCCTGGTCAAGGTCGGAATGGACGGCAATCCGGTCGGCGAGACTCCGTTCATGACCAACGCCGCGGGCTTCACCATCCATTCGGCGATCCACATGGCGCGCGAGGACGCCCATGCCGTCATTCACCTCCACACTCCGCACGGCCAGGCCGTCTCGGCCCATGGCGAGGGGCTTCTCCCGCTCACCCAGACGGCGATGCTGATCCGCGACGAGGTCGCCTATCACGATTATGAGGGAGTCGCGGTCGACCTGGAGGAACGCGAGCGGATCGTCGCCGACCTGGGCTCGAAGGGCGCGATGCTCCTGCGCAACCACGGCACCCTGACGGTCGGAGAGACGATCGGCGAGGCGTTCGTCAGGATGTATTTCCTCGAGCGCGCCTGCCAGGCCCAGATCCTCGCCTTGTCGGCCGGCGAGGGCGGGCTCAACAACCCGCCGCAGGGCTCCCCGGAGGTCACCGCCCAGCAGGGCAAGGTCGGCCTGAAGCTCGCCGCCGGAGCGCTGGCCTGGCCGGCGCTTCTGCGCAAGGCCTACCGGCTCGATCCGAGCTTCGCGACCTGAAGATCCTCCCCATGCGAAGCCTGGGGAGGGGGACCAGGCGAAGCCTGGTGGAGGGGCAATTGGTGCAGGTATGAGGAGATCGCGCGCGAACCGTTCGCGGCAGCGCCTTCTACCCCTCCACCATCCTTCGGGTGGTCCCCCTCCCCATCTTGCGATGGGGAGGATAATCTAGAACCTGAACCGTCCGGTGACTCCGAACGTCCTCGGCTCGGCGAGGAAGGCGGAGAAGATCTGGCGCCCGCCCGGGAATTGCGGATCGACGAACGGGGCCGCCGACGTTCCCGCCTGGAAAGGCGAGTTGAAGGCGACCTGGGTATAATCCTTGTCGAACAGGTTCTGGGCCCACAGCTCGACGCTCCACCTTTGCTGCGGGCCGCGGATTCCGACCCGGGCGTTGAACAGCATATAACCCTCCTGCTCCTTCTGCGGGAACAGGTCGGAGCCGGTGTTGAAGGCGTTGGTCACTCGCCCGTCGATGTAGAAGAGCGCGGTCATGCCCGACGCGGTCATCTGCGGAGTGAAGCCGATCGAGCCGGTCAGGACCGTCGACGGGGCGTTCGACAGATTGTCGCCGGGCAGCTTGCGGAGCGCGGGGTCGAGCGGCGAGCCGTTGGCGTTGCCGACGAGATTGGCCCGGTAGCTGGTGTCCGCATAGGTGAAGCCGGCGGTGATGTTCCAGGCCCGGGACGGCCGGAGCGACGCTTCGACCTCGACGCCTTCCGAGCGGACGCCCCAGCTGACGTCGCCGGCCGCGCAGCTTCCGGTGGTGGCGCTGGTGTCGCGGTCGCCGCCGCCGAGATCGGATTCGCAGCCGTTGATCGTCTGGACGAGGAAGACGGTGCCGTTGAACGTGTTGAGCTGGAAATTCTCGAAATCCTGCCGGAAGACCACGGCGTTGAGGGTCAGCGGGCCGTTCGAATATTTGGCGCCGATCTCGTAGGCGTTGTTGATCTCCTGGTCGAACTGCAGGTTGCCGACCAGCGCCTGGGCGCCGCCGGGCGTAAGCGCGAAGGGCAGGATCGGCGACTTGAGCGCGGAGCGGTCGAGGTTGAAGCCGCCCGCTTTGTAGCCGCGCGAATAGCTGGCGTAGAGCATGAGGTCGTCGATCGGCTTCCAGGAGAGGATGCCGGTGCCGGTGAACTCGTCCTCGCTGCGCTTGTCGTTGATCGAGACTCCGTTCAGCTCCGCGGTCGAATTGCCCTGGCAGCCGAGGCCGATCAGGGCTCCGGCAAGGGCGCGCGCGGTCGCGCGCTGCCCGAGCACCGCGGGGGTGTCGCCCGGCTGGTTCACCTGCGTCAGATCGTCGAGCAGCGTGCTCTGAAGAGTCACGCACGCCGTGTTGTCGTTGCCGAACGTCGTGTCGAGCCGCTTGCGCTCGTTGGTGTAGCGCAGGCCCAGGGTCAGCGAGAGCGTGTCGGTGATGTGGAAGATGTTGTGGGTGAACAGCGCCCAGTTGCGGCTGTCCTGATGATAGCGGTCGAGCGTGCTGCCGCGGTCGTTGAGAGCATCGAGCGTGGCGAAGCCGGCGCGGATGTCCGGACCGCTCGCGCCCGCGGCGCCGGCGATGGTCGCGGGGCCGACCACCGGGACCACGCAGCTCGGGCTGGTCGGCGAATATAAAGCGGAGAGGCCGCCGCCGGAGATGATCCGGCAGGTGGCGAAGCGGCCATATTGGGTGCCGAACCGAAGGTTGTCGGTGACGGTCAGGCCCTCGTCGGCGAAATAGCCGCCGACCAGCCAGTCGAGCTTGTCGTTGAAGGCCTGGCCCTGGAGCCGGAGCTCCTGGCTGAAGGTCTTGAACCGGCGCTCGACTCCGTTGTTCGCCGGCGAGCGATAGAGGATGTCGACCGGGCTGTAGTCGATGTCGCCCGGCTGGCCCGACAGGTAGTTGCGGTAGGCGGTGATCGAGGTGAGGCTGACGTTGGGGCCGAAATCGTAGGTCACTTCGCCCGACAGGCCCCAGTCGCGGGTGTCGCCCTCGTAGCTGCGGCCCTTGTTCACGTAGATGTCGCGGCTGAACGGGTCGTTGAAGGCGACCAGCGGCGTTCCGAGATCGCGAAGAACGTTGATGATGTTGTTGCCGGCCGGGTTGGTGACTCCGCCGACCAGCAGCGGAGTCGCCGGCTCGTTGAGGTTGCCGATCAGCGGGTTGAAGTCGCGGTCGAGATAGACGGCGCCGCAGCAGGCTTCCTCGCGGCGGGTATAGTCGCCGATCAGCCGGACCGACAGGTCGGCGTTCGGCTCGAAGAGCAGCTGGCCGCGAAGGAACAGGCGGTTGCGGTCGTTGACGTCGTCGTCATTGTTGACGTCGTTGTAGAAACCGTCGCGCCGCGAATAGACTCCGTCGAGCCGGAAGCCGACCGTGTCGCCGATCGGGCCGGTGACTCCGGCGTCGACCCGGACATAGTCGAAATTGCCGTAGCTCAGCGAGCCGAAGCCCTCGAACTCGTTCATGTTCGGCTTCTTGCTGATGACGTGGATCAGGCCCGCAGAGGCGTTGCGGCCGAACAGCGTGCCCTGCGGTCCGCGAAGCACCTCGATCCGCTCGATCTCGCCAAGCTCGTTGAGGCCGACTCCGCTTCGCGAGCGATAGACCCCGTCGACGAAGACCGCGACCGAGCTTTCGAGGCCGGGATTGTCGCCGACCGTGCCGATGCCGCGGATTCGCGCCGATCCGTTCGCCTCGGTGCCGGTCGACGAGACGAGCAGCGAGGGAGCGAGCTGGTTCAGCTGGCGGATGTCGGTGGCGCCGCTGTTCTGGAGCGAGGCGGCCGAGACCGCGGTGACCGCGATCGGCACGTCCTGGAGGACCTGCGAGCGGCCCTGGGCGGTGATGACGATGTCGCCGTCGTCGGACGCGACGTCGTCGGTCGGGGTGACGTCGCTCTGGGCGTCGACTTCGCCGGCCTGCTCGACCGGCGAGGTCTCGCCGGTCGGGCTGGTCTGGTCCTGAGCGTAAGCGGGCGTCGCAGCGAGCGCGAACATTCCGGCCGAGACGAGCCAAAAGGACTTCGACATTTCCCCTCTCCCTTTTTGGGTTTGGGGCCAGAGCTACTGAAAAGGGGGCGTCGCGGCCAGCCGGAATCCGCACTTTTCTGCGGGTTTCCGCCCCTTATGGCAATCGCGCAACATTAGAGTTTCGAAACGAAACTTGCAATATCGGCATGCCGCTACGGAAAGCTGACGTTTGCGTAAGGGTAAGGATTGCGTCGCCCCCCGTCATCCCGGCGAAAGCGGGACCTCGGGGAGGCCCGCCGCGACTTCTTGTCCTGAGGTCCCGGCTTTCGCCGGGATGACGGTATTCGCGCGCCGCGCCTTACTTCGGAGCCAGCACCATCAGCATCTGGCGGCCTTCCATTCGCGGATGCTGCTCGACCTTCGCGGTCTCCGACACGTCGGCCTGCACCCGCTGGAGCAGCCTCATTCCAAGCTCGCCATGGGCCAGCTCGCGGCCGCGGAAGCGCAGGGTGATCTTCACCTTGTCGCCTTCCTTGATGAAGTCGAAGACCTTCTTCATCTTGGTGTCGTAATCATGATCGTCGATGTTGGGACGCATCTTGATCTCTTTGATCTCCTGCGTCTTTTGCGACTTCCGCGCCAGATTGGCCTTCTTCTGGGCCTCGTACTTGAATTTGCCGACGTCGAGGAACTTGCACACCGGCGGATCGGCGTTGGGCGAGACCTCGACGAGGTCGAGGCCGACTTCGGCGGCCTGCTCGATCGCTTCGGCGGTCAGAAGCACCCCGATATTCTCGCCATTCTCATCGATCACGCGCACCTTGGGCACGGAGATGAATTCGTTGAAGCGGGGGCCGTTCAGCGGCGGCGCCTGCGGGCGCCGGATCATGGGCGGACGTATAACAATGTCTCCTGACGTTGAGGTTCAGCCCACCACCTAGTGGTTCCGGGCCTCGAATGAAAGACGGGGGACGGAGCGCGAACGCTTTTGTCGGGCGTCTGTTGCGGATGGGTCGCGGGAGTGGGCGGAAAGCGGAGGCGGCCCCGGTCTCATGCTGGCGAAACAGATTCATGACCCGCTAGCGGCGCGGCGGATCGGAGGCGCGCGGTCGCAGGGCCCTGCTCCGGGGCCTGGCTTCCAAGGGCTCAAACCGGTTCACGGTCTCGATGAGCTCACAATAGTGGCGAGGCGATGCTAGCCTGTCGTCGACGATGCGGCTGTCCTCCTCAAGCCTCGCGAGGACGACCGCGCCGGCATCGAGGCCACGGGCGGCTGCGGCAAGCAGGTCCCGCTGCGTCATGGTCGAGGCGGCGCAAATCGCCTGGGCAAAAGCATGGGGCCCGAGCGTGAGGACGCCATCGTCCGTCGCCACCTTGTAGGTGAAGCTCATCCCAGGTCCTGGGTGCGGCAATTCTCCGGAGGGCAGGCCGACGATCCTGCCGATGAGAAGCGGCAACAGATAGCCCATCAGGAGCGGCGATTGCGTTACCGCCAGGCAGGTCTGAATCAGGTCCACCAGAGCATAGGCATCGCGTGGGCTGAGCTTGAACAGCTTCATGTACCGACTGATCATCTCGGCAGGCGGCAGCTGATGATGGACGTTTTCGCCCGTCGCCACGGGATCGAACCACAGTCGCGACTGATCGATATCCGCCGTTGCCAGGAGCTTCTTGAGGAGGCGCGCGAGCGGCGGCGGCTTCAGGTGGTACTCACGCTGGATGAACCGGCGCAGATATGCGCGGCCGTCGAAACTCGGGCCGTAAGCGCCCGGCTACGGAGTGAGCGAGCTGACTCCCGTGCATCCCGAAGACGAACACCAGCCCGGGTACGTCGAAGAGATGCTTGATTTCCTCCAGCAGCTTTATCGCATAGGGCGGGCGGCACCGGTCCAGTTCGTCCACGACGATGACGATGGGCGGCGACTGGTCTTTCTCGCCCAGCGCCGCCACGAGGGCCGCGAGGCTCGCCTTGAGGTCCGCGACAGCGGCGCGCCCCTCCTCGAAAGCATCGATACGTTTCTGCATCAGCCGTTGTGGTGCGGCAACGAAGTCCACTGAGCTCGACACCATATCGCTGCCGCTGGTCTGGAGGTCCTCCTGAACGGCGGACTGCACCTCTTCCCCGAGGCCCTGCAGCACCTCCGCTGCCGCCTCGACTGCCGCGCTCGTGATGAGGAGCCCAAAGCCTCGTTTGACGATTCCGCGCGCGGCCAGGCCCGCGATTACGCTGGTTTTCTCCAGCACTTCCTTCCAGCGTTCGCGGACCGTGGGCGATTTTGCCAGCAGCGGCTCCAGGGCGCGCTTCAGGGTGGCGGCAAGGGCGGTGAGCGGCTCGTCGATGATGTCGTCGGCCCACGCATCGACGAAGGCCACCGGGTGTCGAGTGGCCAGATGGGCCGCCAGCCTGCGCAGAAAAAAGGTTTTGCCTTCGCCATAGCCCGCGTCGATCGCGATAGTGAAAGCACGCTGATCTTCGACATTGGTGGCCCGCCGCGCAGCGCTGACGATATAGGCGTGAAGCATCTCCGCTTCCCCGCGCCTTTGGAAGAGATCGTCGGCCCAGATTCGCTTGATCTCCAGCCCGATACGAGCCTCCGTATCGGCTGTACTGCGGCGATCGTCCTTCTTCTTCTTCAACGCAGGTCCGGCGGCCGCGCCTCGACCCGCAGCCGCTCGACCGCCTCGTCCAGCCCCAGCACCTCCTGCCGCGCCCCCTCGCCGAGCGGCCTCAGCGCCACGGTCCCCTCCTCCGCCTCGCGCTTGCCGACGACGAGGAGGTTGGGGACCTTGGCGAGGCTGTGCTCGCGCACCTTGTAGTTGATCTTCTCGTTGCGAAGGTCGGCCTCGGCTCGAAGCCCCGCGGCCTCCAGCCTCGCCGCCACGTCACGGGCATAATCGTCGGCCTCGGAGACGATCGTCGCGACCACCGCCTGGACCGGGGCGAGCCAGAGCGGGAAGCGGCCGGCGTGATGCTCGATCAGGATCCCGATGAAGCGCTCGAACGAGCCCAGGATCGCGCGGTGGAGCATGACCGGCCGGTGGCGCTGGCCGTCCTCGGCGACATAGGAGGCGTCGAGCCGCTCGGGCAGCACCGTGTCGGTCTGGATCGTCCCCACCTGCCAGGTCCGGCCGATCGCGTCGGTGAGGTGGAATTCGAGCTTAGGCGCGTAGAAAGCGCCCTCGCCGGGAAGCTCCTCCCAGCCATATTCGGCCGTGTCGCGGCCGGCCGCCTTGACCGCGTCTCGAAGCGACTGCTCCGACCAGTCCCACATCGCCTCGCTCCCGAACCGCTTCTCGGGCCTGAGCGCGAGCTTGATCGCGTAATCGGGGAAGCCGAGATCCTTGTAGACCGTGTCGAGCAGGTCGAGGAACAGCCGCACCTCCTCGACGATCTGGTCCTCGCGGCAGAAGATGTGGGCGTCGTCCTGCGTGAACTGGCGGACTCGAAGGATGCCGTGCAGCGCCCCGTGCGGCTCGTTCCTGTGGCAGACGCCCATCTCGGCGAGCCGGATCGGCAGGTCGCGATAACTCTTGATCCCCTGGCGGAAGATGAGCACGTGCGCCGGACAGTTCATCGGCTTGAGCGCCATCCATTCGGCGTGGTCCGACACGATCGGACCCTCGTCCTCGGTGTTCGGCACCTCGTCCGGGATGACGAACATGTTCTCGCGATATTTGCCCCAGTGGCCGGACTGCTCCCACTGGCGCGCGTCCATCACCTGCGGGGTCTTGACCTCACGGTAACCCGCCGCGTCCAGCCGGCGGCGCAGGTAAGCCTCGAGCTGGCGCCAGACGATATAGCCCTTGGGGTGCCAGAAGACCGAGCCGTGCGCCTCCGCCTGGAGGT
>DASVUZ010000028.1:0-30959 GCA_036386795.1 Allosphingosinicella sp. | reverse complement strand
GGAGCGGAGCAAGGACAAAGGGTATAACGACCGCTACGTCTTCGGCATCAGCCGCCCGCGCATGGCCGTGTTCCGGCCGGCGAGGCCGAACGGCGGCGCCGTGCTGATCACCCCCGGCGGCGGCTACAACTGGGTGGTCATCGACAAGGAAGGCTATGAGATGGCGCGGCTGCTGGCCGCCCGCGGCGTCACCGCCTTCGTCCTCTTCTACCGCCTCCCTCACGAAGGCTGGGCGGCCGGGCCCGACACCCCGCTTGCCGACGCCCAGCGGGCGATGCGCCTCATCCGCCACCGCGCCGGGCGTTACCGCGTCGATCCGAAGCGGGTTTGCGCGATGGGCTTCTCGGCCGGCGGCCACCTCTGCGCCGATCTCCTCACCCGCTTTGACCGCAAGGTCTACGCGCCCGTCGATGCCGCCGACCGGCTCTCCGCGCGGCCGGATCTCGCCGCGCCCATCTACCCGGTCGTGTCGATGACCCTTCCCACCGCCCACGCGGGCTCGCGCCGCAACCTCGTCGGGGCGGACGCTTCGCCGGAGCGCGAGCGCGCGCATTCGCCGCATCTCAACGTCCCGGCCGACGCGCCGCCCACCTTCCTCCTCCACGCCGAGGACGACGCTTCGGTGGTCGTGGAGAATTCGCTGCTGCTGCGCTCCGCCCTGCTGGCGAGGAAAGTGCCGGTCGAAACCCACCTCTTCCCCGACGGCGGGCACGGCTTCGGCCTTCGTCTCGCCAAGGGAAAGAGCGTCGAGGGCTGGGAGCATCTGTTCTTCGCCTGGGCCCGCAAGAGAGGATTGTTCGAGTGAGAAAGCTGATCGCCGCCCTGCTCCTCCTGTTCGCCGCCGCGGCGCCCGCCGCGGCCCAGAGCCGCGCCGAGATCGAGCGGACGATGAAGCGCGCGACCACCTTCATGGTCGAGAAGGTGTCGACCAACGGCGGCTACGTCTGGTCCTACCTTCCGGACATGTCGCGGCGGTGGGGCGAGATCGAGGCCAAACCCTCGATGATCTGGGTGCAGCCCCCCGGCACGGCGACCATGGGCCATCTCTTCCTCGACGCCTATCACGCCACCGGCGACGAATATTATTACCAATCCGCCGAGAAGGTCGGCGGCGCCCTGATCTGGGGCCAGCACCGCAGCGGCGGCTGGAACTACTTCATCGACTTCGCCGGGCCCTCGTCGACGAAGCACTGGTACGAGACGACCGGCAAGAATGCTTGGCGGATGGAGGAATTCCACCATTATGCCGACAACGCCACCTTCGACGACATGGGCACGTCGGAAAGCGCCCAGTTCCTGCTCCGCCTCTATCTGGAGAAAAAGGATCCGAAATATCGGCCCGCGCTCGAGCGGGCGGTCACTTTCGTGCTCGAGAGCCAGTATCCGAGCGGCGGCTGGCCGCAGCGCTGGCCCTACGACCCCAACTATCCCGCCTATCAGAGCTATATCACCTTCAACGACGACGTCGCCGCCGAGAACGTCAAGTTCCTGACGATGGTCTACCAGCATCTCGGCGACACCCGCGCGCTCGACGCCATTCACCGGGGAATGAACATCTACCTGCTCACCCAGCAGGGTGCTCCGCAGGCCGGCTGGGCGCTCCAATATACGCTCGACCTCAAGCCCGCCGCGGCGCGCAGCTACGAGCCCAACGCCCTCCATACCGCGGCGACCGCGTCGAACGTAGAACAGCTGATGAGCTTCTACCGGATGACCGGCGACCGACGCTTTCTCGCCCGGATACCGGAGGCTCTGGCCTGGCTCGAGTCGGTGCGCCTTCCCGAACCTCGCCAGGGCCGCAATTTCCCGACCTTCGTCGAGCTCGGAAGCAACCGTCCGATCTACGTCCACCGCCGCGGCTCCAACGTCGTCAACGGCGAATATTATTGGGACTACAGCCCGGAGGCGACGCTCGGCCATTATTCCGCCTTCCGCAACGTCGACGTCGCCAAGCTGCGGCGGGAATATGAGGCGCTGCTCAAGACGTCGCCCGCGGAGGTCGCGAAGCGTTCGCCCTTGCTCGCGCCCGATCCGGAGCCCCTGCCGCGCTATTTCATCAGCGGCGGCCTGGTCGGCTCCGACCTCAACGCCGGGTCGGACGCGCCCGCCCCGCGCGAACTGGTCCGCTCCTTGAACGCCCAGGGCTGGTGGCCGACTCCGCTACGCGCAACCAGCAACCCGTATCGGGGCGACGGCCCGGCCGAGCCGGTGCCGGGCGACTATCGGACCACTCATGTCGGCGACCCCAGCGACACCTCGCCTTTCACGACCGAAACACCGGCCATGGGCATCTCCACCTCCGCCTACATGGCGAACATGGCCAGGCTGATCGAGGCGCTGAAGAACGGCGGGCGATAAACCGACGGCGGCTATACAAGCATCGCGATCGCCTCGGCGGACAGCGGGCCCCGGTCCAGCACGCCCTGGTGAAAGCGGCGAGTCCGGGCGCCGGAACCGTCCGGCGCCAGCCGGCGCAGATTCAGAGCGACCATCGCGTCGCCGGCAAAGCCCGCGGGCTCGGCCGAATAGCGGTCCACTTCCACGGCGAAGGGGAAGAAGAGCTCGAATCCCACCGTCTCCTCGAGATAATGGACCGCGCGGGCCCGCTCCCACCGGTGCAGATGGATGCCGATGTCCGCCGTCACGCGCGCCAGACGGAACAGCATCGATTGGATGAAGCCGAGCTGCTCGACCGGCGACAGCAGCCCCATCTCGTCCGCCAGGCCCTCGGCATGGGTCGCCCGGCCTTCCGGATAGCCGGGCGCGTAGCGCATCTGCAGCGGATGCGGATCGGCGGCCGCCTGGTGTCCGAGCTGAAGCAGGTGGCCCGGAATCGTCTCGTGATAAGCGACGGTGGTCAAAGTCCAGCTCGGCCGCTCGTGCACTGCGCTCAGGTCCGGATAATAAGTCCCGGGCCCGGCAGACGTCGGCGAATCCCGATAGCCGCGCCGGGCGGCACGCTCGTCCGCTTGTGACATCCTACTCACCGAGCTTCCAAGCTCGAGCGGTGGGCTGAACCGACCCGGCAGATGGCGACGAAGCCGCGCCAAGGCCGAATTCATGTCCGCAACTGCGCGGGACCGTCCTGATTCATCGTTGGCATAAAGATATTCCGGCCTCCGTTTGAGGGTCCGAAGCCGCGCTCCGACGCTTCCACGGCTTAGCCCGAGGCTGGCCAGGAGGCGATCGGCACGGGCCAGCAGCCGCTTCGTCTCGGCCCCGATCCTCCGCTCCGTCTCGAGCGGCGAGTCGTCCACTCCCGCGGTGCAGTGCAGCCGCAGCGCGTAATAATCGCCGCCGCCGGGCAGGCGCCAAACGCCCGGTGCCGTCCCGGCACCCGCCCGAAGCCGCTCCAGCGCCGCCATTTGCCGGACGAGAGGACCGCGGAAGTCCCGCGCCAGATCGCCGGACACCAGCGCACGCTCCGCCGTCAGAACCGCGTCGATCAGGAAAGCGGGCGGCGCGACCCCGCGCGCCGCCTCCGCCCGCAGCTGCTCCGTCTCCCGCTCGATCTCGCGAGCGACCTCGTCGACCGCGGCGCCTCCGGATCCAATCCGCAAGTAGGCGCCGTGGCGCTGGCTGAGGGCGTAGGGCGAGCTTCCGTCGACCTTCCCGAACGGAAAGCAGCGCCGAAAAGCCTCCTCCCTCTCAATCCCCCGGGCGATCATCCTCAGGATGACCCGATCGGATTGCGCGAGACCGTCCGCATCGGCTGCTCGCAGCGCCGCCAGCATCTCAGCCCGATCCCCGAGCCCGGACACCCGGTCGAGCAAGCTCCGCAGGGATTGCCTCTTCATGGCTCCGCCCGCCGCCAGCGGTGCCAGCAACGGCAGAGCAGCAGCA
This sequence comes from Allosphingosinicella sp., assembly GCA_036386795.1. Taxonomy (GTDB): domain Bacteria; phylum Pseudomonadota; class Alphaproteobacteria; order Sphingomonadales; family Sphingomonadaceae; genus Allosphingosinicella. The sequence goes on along the minus strand of DASVUZ010000028.1, from coordinate 27,116 downwards.
ATGAGCAGGTCCCGCCGGCTCAGCCGGCACTTGCATTCGCCAACCTCGCGCACAACCGGCCCTCTACGGCGCGCGCGCCGGATGGGAATCACCAATTTTCCGCGACGACACGCTCGATCCGGGCGAACCCGGGCATGTCGGAAGGTAGCGCGCGCAGTCCTGAACCAAATAGGCTCGGTAGAGGCAGCGACCGGCGCCCGACGGTTCGAAGCCTGGTGACCCCAACGGGAGGGGCCGCCTAAGACGTTTTTAGCTTAAACATCAGTGCGTCAGCCGCTCACGAAATTATGTCCGTTCGTGGCGTTTGTACTACCTTTTTGTACCAGCCCAGGCAACTGCCCAGCTCCTTTGGAAGCACCGCGGGAAGTTACCTAACGCACATCATGAGCGGCTCGGAAGTCGGGAACCGCGCTTCCTCGTCGCCGTTTTCGGGCCGAATGAAAGGGAGCTCGATGAGGTCGATATCCGCGCAGAACGTGACGGAACTGGGCGGGCGGAGCAGCATCCTTGCCCGCCAGAAGCGCGACCATGTCAAGCTGGATGGGCTGCTGCAGCGGCTGAGCGAGGTTCCGGCGAACGGGCACGGCGCGGTGCGCTGGACATCTATCGCCTCGTTTTTCCCCATGCGTTTGCAGAAGAGGCGGTGCTCTGGCCGGTGATTCGGCGGCTGCTGCCGGAGGGGCGGAGTCTGACCCTGCAGGTCGAGCTCGAACACCAGCGGATCAACGAGCTGGTCGCCGAGCTGGAGGCGCTCGAGGCCGGTTCCCCGGCGCACCAGCGCGTGCTGGTTCAACTGGTGGAGCTGCTCCGCGAGGACGTCCGGGACGAAGAGGCCGAGTTGCTGCCGCGCCTTCAGGCGAGGCTTAGCGCCTCGCAGCTTCGGCTGGTCGGCATCGTCTGGGAAATCGTAAGGGCGATCGCACCCACCCGCGCCCACCCTATCGTTGCTCGGCGTCCCCCTGGAAACGTCCTGTCGGCCTTGCCGCTGGCGCTTCTGGATCGCTGCCGCGACCTCATCGACGCGCGGCTTCAGCGTGGGGCCGGGACGGCCGCTCCGGTGTTGCGCGCCGGCAGCAGCGCTCTCACCCGCGCCTCGCGGACGGTCGAGCGGCTTCCAGGCATGAGGCGCGGGGAAGACCCGGCGACACGGGCCCCTCGTAGCAACGCCGGCGCATGGCACCCCGTCGCGTTCCTCGCGGCCGGAGCAGGCTCGGCAGCCTTGATCCTGGCGTGGCGCCGCCGGCAGCGAAAGGTTGCCGCTTAGCCCCAAAGCGCACGCCTGTTCAGCTCTTCCGCGCGCCGCGTCCTCAGAGCTGTGCGCCTTTGGCCGCGCTGAGCGCCCTGTCCGCCGGCACGCTCATCTTGAAGCGCACTCCAGTCTTCGCGAATTCGAGGCTCGTCTCGGCGTCGATTTCGTAGGGAAGGCTGCGCAGGAGCAGTTCCGTGCCGAAGCCTTCGTGCCCGCCGCCCGAACCGAGGGCGAGGTCTCGCTCGACCCAGGTGAAGTGCAGCTCCTCCGCTCCAGGCTCCCCCTGCACGCTCCAGCCCACCTCGAGCCGCCCCGAATCCCCGGCCAGGGCGCCATATTTGACGGCGTTGGTGGTAAGCTCGTGTATCGCCAGGCTGAAGCCTTCGGCCGCCTTCGGCTGGAGTAGGACCTCGCTCCCGTTGATTCGGAGCCGGGGTCCCTCCCTTGTGGCGTGCGCGAGCAGCTCATCCTGGACCAGCGCGTTGAGGTCGACTCCAGCCCCTGGATTGCGGGTGACGGTCGCCTGGACCCGCGAGAAGGCGGCGAGGCGGCCGCTGAGATGGGCCTCCATCTCCTCCACCGTGGCGCTGGCCGATGCGGTTCGGGCGACGATCGACCTCACCACGGCGAGCGTGTTGCGGACCCGGTGCTGAAGCTCGAACAGAAGCATCCGCTCATGCTCCTGCGCCTGCATTCGGGCAGTAACGTCCTGGCCGATCTTGAGGAAGCCGGTAAGCTCGCCCGCCTCGGAGCGCAGAGGCACCGCAAAGCCCTCGATGAACACCCGTGACCCGTCCTTGCGGACATGCCAGCGCACATTCGGCGCGCGGCCGTCGTCTCGCGCCGTGATCCGCTCCTTCTCGGGCTCGCCTTTCTCGCGGTCCTCCGGAGTGAAGGTCATATTGACGCTCGCTCCGACCGCTTCCGCCGCGGACCAAACGAACACGTTCTCGGCACCGGCATACCAGCCTCGGATCAGGCCGTCGGGGTCGGTCGTGAAAATGGCATAGTCGCGGGCGCTCTCGACGATCAGCCGAAGCTGCTCCTCGCTCTCCCGAAGCGCCTTCTCCTTGCGCCGCCGGTCGCTGACGTCGAGGACGAACTCGACGACGTCGCCATCGGCGAGGCGGCGGGGGGCGAAGAGCCCCCACCAGCGCGAGCCGTCCTTCCGGTAATATTGCTTCTCGTACGGGTCCGCTCGGCCGGTGGTCTCGATCTGCGCCACCGCCCATTCGGAAGCCGGGTGGAACTCAGGCGGGGTCAACTCCTGCCAGGTGAGGCCGACGGCCTCCTCATGGCTGAAGCCGGTCATCGCGAGAAAAGCGGAATTGCACTGCCGCAGCCTGAAGTCGGAGCCCCAGAAGAGGACCGCCACGGTTTCGATCTCGAGCGCGCTTCGGATCCGCTCCTCGCTCGCCCGGAGCGCCGCTTCGGCTCGGGCGCGTTCGATGGCGTCCCAGATCCGCTCAGCCGTTTCCTCCACGAGCCGAACCTCGGCCTCCGTCCACGCCCTCGGCTCGCGTTGCGAGAGCGCCAGAGCTCCGACAAGCTCGCCGTTCTTGAGAAGCGGAACGGCGATCAGCGCCGTCATCTGAATTCCGGCCATGGCCGCGCGGTCACCGGCGGGAACCCGCTCGGACGTCTGGGTGTCGGAAACGACGATCGTCCTGCCTGCTTGGTAGGATTCAAGCGTCCATCCGAATGCCGACAGCGGCTGCTCGCCCGTGATCGGCGGCTCGCCTTCGCGAGCATAGCCACGGTCGATGTCGACGATGTCCCGCGCAACGTCGATCTGGCCATAGACGACCCAATCCGCGCCCACTTGCTCGCCAAGGAGGCGGCAGGCCTCGGTTCGGATCGCCGCCGGATCGCCCAGCGGCCGCAGCGCGTCGCTGAGTTTCAGAAGGAAAGCCTGACGCTCCTCGCTTCTGCGCACCGCTTCTTCGGCACTGCGGCGAGCCGTCACGTCCCTGAAAACCACGGCAAACTCGTCCGCGTCGGCCTGCGGCGGCTTGAAGACGTAGAAATCGTACCAGATGCCGTCGGGGGCGGCGTAATGTTCGAGCCGCCGGGCCTCGCCCGTGCGGGCGACCGTGCCGAAAACCTCGAGCCAGTAATCTTCGTAATCGCCGAGCTCGCTCAGCCGGCGCCCCTTCGCCGGTCGGCCTATCATTCGGATCGCGGCGGGATTCTCGTCGTCATAGGCGATGTCGGTGCAGCGCCCGTCGGAATCGAAGAGCGCCCGGGCGAAGTAGAAGCCCTCGTCGATCGATTCGAAGAGCGTGCGGTAGCGGTCTTCGCTGGTCCGAAGCGCGGCCTCCCCCGCATCGTGGCGCTCGATGAAACCGGCCGCGGTCCAGGCCAGCATGTCCATTAGGCGAAGCTCGCGATCGGACGGGCGATGCGGCTTCCGAAACTGAGTGTTGAGAACCCCGATCAGCTCGCCCGTGCGGCTGACCATGGGAATGGACAGAGTGGCCCTGATGTCCTCGGCGAGCGCGATCTCGCGATCGATCGTGCCCGCCAGGCCGGGGAAGGTCGCGACGTCCTCGATGATCATCCGCTGGCGGTGCGCTCTAGCCACGTCGCAGGCGGCCTTGGAGCCTTGTTGGCGGAAATGCTCGGTGAAGCGGGTGCCTTCGCCATAGCCCTGGTGGGCGGCGAATTCGAGCCGCTCGCCGTCCTTGCTCACCCGTTGCACCACGCCCCGGTCGGTCCCGGTGAGCTCGACCGCGGCGGCGAGGATGTCCGCCAGCGCGGTATCGAGATCGGCCTCGCTCGCCAGCTTCGCGTAAAGCTCGTGGAGCCGGCGGAGGCCGGCGAGGTCGCCCTGGTCCTCGACCATGGCGGCCTCGTCAGTCATTGGCGTCGAGGTGCCTGCCCTCGCGGTCGAGGTGAAGATAGGTGGCGTTGAACATGCTCGCGTCGATCAGCCGGTCGAGGTCCGGCAGGGTCGCACGCCGCCTTTCCAATTCCAGTAGGCCGTCCTTGCGAAGCTCCTTCATCGTCCGGTTGACGTGGACGGGGGTGAGCCCGGTCGCCTCGCCGACGTCCGACTGGGTTAGCGGAAAATCGAAGCTGTGCCCCTCGGTCAGGCCGACGGCGCGAAGCCGGAAATAGAGCTCGACGAGGAGGTGGCCGATCCGCTCATAGGCCGTGCGCTGGCCGACGTTCAGGGTCCATTCGCGCTGGACGGCGGCGCTGACCAGCTCGTGCCACCACAAGGCCTGGGTGACTCGCGGCCGAGTCTCCGTCACCGAATCCATTTCGTCCCGACTGATCTGGGCGACGCGCATCGTCGTGATGGCGCCGATATTATGGTCCATCCGCTTCAGCAGGTAGATGTTGAGGTCGCAAAAGTCGCCGGGGATGAAAATGGCCACGATCTGCCGACGGCCGTCCGGAAGCGTCTTGTGCCGGCAGCCCCATCCTTCGAGGATCAGGTGGACGAAGCGGGGTGTGTCGCCTTCGCGGACGAGATCGCGGCGTGGAGCGACCTCGCGGACCGACCCGCGGCTGATCCGGTCGAGTGCGGCGCGATCGTCCTGTGATAGCTTGGCGAAGGCTTCGAGGCGGAGGGTCAGGGGTAAAGCCAATCTTGCTGCCTCGTCATATTTCGCCTTGTAGGCGGCGGATTGGGCGGAAACGCTGACCTATGTTATGACGCCAACGCCCGATCCGGGCGAAGGATGCCGGATGAGCGCGCGGGACCAAGACCAGCATCCGCCAGGCGGCGGCCTGAGCGGCGCTCGAATCCTGATCGTCGAGGACGAATATTATCTGGCCGAAGACTTGGCCGGCGTCCTGAAAGGGGCGGGTGCCGAAGTCGTCGGGCCGGTGGGATCGCTGCGCCAGGCCGAAGCTCCGGTGGCCGCCGGAGGTCTCGACGGCGCCTTGATCGACATGAACCTTCGCGGCGAGCCGGCTTTCGATCTGGCGGAGCGGCTGAAGGATGCTGGGATCCCCTTCGTCATCGTCTCCGGATACAGCCGCGAAGCCCTGCCGCCCTCGCTGGCCGAGGCTCCCCGGCTCGAAAAGCCGGTCGATTCCGCCCACGCGGTCGCGGCGCTCGCCCGCCTGCTCGCCGCCCGCGCCGGGTGAACGGAGGGCTTTCGGCTAAATCGGTTCACCCGTCATGCCGGGCTTGATCCGGCATCCACCTTCGTCTTGCAGCGACGCCCAATGAAAAGGTGGACCCCGGGTCAAGCCCGGGGTGGCGATCCTGAACTCCGCTCGCCTAACCTATATCGGTGCGCCGTATGGACGAGTGTGCCACGGCGCATCCATGCACGGAAACCACAGCGCTCGCGGGGAGCCGTTCGACCGCGCCGCGCCCTTCGAGCGGATGATCGGCGCGCTGGCGCGGCTCGCCTCCTTCGGGAAGCGGGAGCGCGCGGCGATAAGGGCATTGCCGCACGAGCTGAAGTCCTTCGGACCCGGCGAAAGGCTGGTCGAGGGGGGCCGCGCGGCGGGCGAGTGCCACCTCCTCCTCGGCGCCTTCGCGCACAAGGAGAAGTTCTCCGGTAAGATAATAAGGGTCGTGGCGATCAACCTGCCCGGGGAGATCGTCAACATCGAGAGCATATTGGGCCTCGAGAGCGACTATTCCGCCCGAACGTTCCGCGCCGGCGAGGTCGCCGTCATCCCTGTCGAAGCGCTTCGGGAGCTTGCCTTCTCGCTCCCAGCCGTCGGTCGGGCGTTGTGGCTTCAGAGCCAGATGGAATCCGCCCTCTACCGGGAGTGGCTGCTCAACGACTCGAGGCGTGGTCTGCGCGGCCGGGCGGCGCATCTGATCGCCGAAACCGCCGCCCGGCTGCATCTCATCAATTCCGACGGGATCGAGGAAATCGTTCTGCCGCTCAGCGCCGGCGAGCTTGCGCGAGCGCTGGGATCGGTGCCGCTCTACGTGCAGCGTGAACTCGACGGCCTTGCCGAGGCGGGCGCCATCGAGGTGAACGACGAGGGAGTCACCGTGAGTGACCCCGCGAAGCTCGCCGCACTGGGAGACTTCGATCCCCAATATCTCCTCGGCACGCATGGCGCCGCCTGACGAGCGGCCATCCCGTCAAGCAATCATTAGCGCTGAAGCAGCCTGGCCTCAGTTGCTTCGCTGCCCAATCCGCGCGACCGACCCCTCAACGGGGCTTCCGCTCTTTCCGAAGGGACCTAGCAGGCGAAGATATTCTCTCTCCGCCTCGCCATAGGAATCGCCGGCAATCTCTTCCAGGCGGGTACGGTCCCTGATGGTGACGAGCCCGCGCTGCGACCGGATCGCTCCCGTGCCCTCCAGCGTGTGAAGGGTCACCGTGACTCCCGAACGCCGGACGGCGAGCATCATCGACATGAATTCGTGGGTGAGCTCGATCAGATCGCCATCGACTCGGTCGTGGCACATCAGCAGCCAGCGGGCGAGCCGCTCGGGGAGCGCGAAATGGGCATTGGCGGCGGCGGTCAGCGCCGCCTGGACGGTGAGCGTGTGCACGTAGCGGAGCAGCAGCGTCTGAAGCTCGGGGCTTTGGCCGCAGGCGTCGAGCAGGCGCTCGGAGGCTATGTGCAGGGACGTGGCGCCGTCCACCTGGATCATCGAGCGGTGCGGCGTCTGGCCCGCACCGAGGACGACGGAGGCGCCTGACATGCCTTCATAGCCATAGAGACCGACTTCGATCTGTTCGTTCGGCTCCTGTTCGGAGACGATCGAGGCTACTCCTCCCTCGAGAAAATGAACCCTCTCGATCGGCACGTTCGGCTCGAACAGAGGTTGGCGCAGCTCCAGGTCCGACCTTTCGAGATGCGGCTGGAGAACAGCATAGTCCGATGGTGCCAGAGACCTGAGCAGAAGGTTCCTGGTCGAGATCTGGGGTGGAGACATGCTGCCGCTTCCGAAGGTCGGGGCGGGAGCGCGAAGCCTCTCTCAGCCGCTCGCGCCCTGAAGATAGGCGAGCGATCGTGCGGATATAGCAACGATCTGTCGGCTCTTCAAACTCCGCGCAACAGGCACGAGGCCGGCGGCGGCGGTTGAAACGATTGAAACGCATAGCCATTTGTCTTGAATCACCGGGCTTGTCTCGCGGGCGCCCGGTGGCTGAGAGACGGTTCGTGCTCCCGCCCTTTGCGTGGAGGCGGACATGACCCTCTTCTATTTCGGTATTCGTTGCGAGGGCACTCTCATCGAGGACGAGGAGGGCACCGAGCACGTCAACCTCGCGGCTGCGATGCTTGAGGCCGTGAGAGGCGCGAGATCCCTGATGAGCGCCGAGGTTGAAACCGGCCATCTTCGGCTCGACCAATCGATCGAGATCTTCGACGCGCAGGGGCAGCTTCTATCCGTCGTCGGCTTCGAGGAGGCACTCAGGATCATCGGGAAGAGCGACGCCGTCGTGGCGACGGCAGGACCCTCACTTTAGAGCATCGGGCGTGATGCCTGGATCGTCATCCCGGACTTGATCCGGGATCCACCTTCTTGCGCTCGCACGAAAAAAATGGATGCCGGATCAAGTCCGGCATGACGGCCCGATGCCGATCCAAGGCCCGATCTCTAGCCCGGCGGCCGTGCGGTAGCGCACATAGGCTTGGCAAGCCTGCCTCGGTTAAGTAGCGGAAAAGAAAGACAGTTCAGTCACCGGAGTTGACTGACCTGCTGCTCACCACATCCGCTGCGCGTGGTCACGCGCGCGCTCACCCAGGGGTCATCCATTGCTCCAGCCTTCCGTGCTTTTGCCGCTGGCCGCGAAGCTGGCCACGCACGTGCCGCTCTCGAATGCGGATCGCGACGCCATCCTGTCGCTGCCGCATAAGATCGTGGGAATCGATGCCGGCAGGCACCTGTTCCGCGAGGGAGACCGGGCGACCAATTGCAACGTCGTCCTGTCGGGCTTCGCCTGCACGCACAAAATCCTGCCCGACGGGAGCCGCCAGATCCTCGCGGTCCACATGAAGGGCGACGGGATCGACCTTCAGAACGCGCTGATGGTCCTGATGGAGCATAACGCGCAGGCGCTCACGGCTGTCGAAGTCGCAGTCATCCCCGCGCAGGCGATCAGCGAACTCATGAACAGCCGGCCGTCGGTCGCTCGAGCCCTCTGGATCGAGACGTTGATCCACGCCTCCATCCAGCGCGAGTGGACGGTGAACGTGGGTCGCAGGGACGCCCGCACGCGAGTCGCTCATCTGCTGTGCGAGCTTGGGATCCGGCAGGAAGCGGCGGGCCTTGCCAACCGTGACCGATATGTTCTGCCGCTCACGCAGGAGCAGCTGGGCGATGCGACGGCCCTTACCGCCGTGCACGTCAACCGTGTGCTGCAGGGCCTCACCGGCGACGGCCTGATCACCCGCGAGAAGCGCAGCTTGAACATGCAGGACTGGCACCGGGTGGCCGACGCCGGCCAGTTCACGCCGGACTACCTTCACCCCGCCCAAAACGACATTCCGAGCCCGCCTGCGAGTCAGGCCTAGATGCGGCCAGCGACGGTCGAGCGTCGGCGGAGGCTGTCCTTCACATAGTTGAAGGCGGGCCCGCCACGCTCGGGCTAATCAATTCCGAAGGAGAACCGAGATGCTGTCCGACGAAGACCTGGCTTATCATCGAACCCGCGCCCAGACCGAGCTGGATCTGGCTTATCGAGCCGAGCGGCAGCCCGTGGCGGCGGCCCATATGAGGCTGGCGTCGCTGCATATGGAGCGGCTGAAGCGCCAGGACGAATATTGCGGCGGTTCAGGGCTTGGCGCTGGACGGTAATCGGACGCCCCTTTCCCGAGGGCCGGGCCATACCGGCACCAAGCGCCGTTGTGATCCCTCTCCCCTCCTCTCCGGCGAAAAGCGGGAGAGGGAGGAAAGCGGACCGCTGAATGGCGATCCAGCCCAGCTTCAGAGCGAGCCGCGCGTCTCGCCCTGCTCAGGCGCCCTGCGACTCCCCTCCTGCCAATCAGTCCACGATGCAGAGGGGGCGGCTCCGGCGCCCCGGGCCCTCGATCTCGACCACCTTCTTCATGTGCAGCGACGATAGACCGAGGTGGGCCCTGGCGTCCGGAATGGACTGCGCCGTAAGCCCCAGATGGAGCTCGCGCCGCGCGCGTTGCGAATGGTGGGTCAGTTCGTCTTGAATGGCCATGGCCAGGTCCTTCCCTATCCACCCGCGGCTCATTCAGCCGCTTCCAGCCGGACCTCGTCCTCCCGGCGACGCACGGCCCATTCCCCTTCGCGGCGAGCGGCGCGGCATTCGCGCACGAAGCGCTCGAGGGTGGTTTCTCCCGGAGGAAGGTAGGATATCGGGCCGCTCCACGCGAAGAGCGGGCGGGCGGCCGGCGTCCCCGTCTCGATGAGCAGGGCCGGATCCCGGTCGGCGACGACGGCGAGCTCATGGGCGAACCGGGCTTCGGACAGCCGCTCGCCGGGCACGAACCGGATCTCGCCCGTCACGCCGTCGAGCAGCAGGTCGAGCACGCCGTCGACGAGGTCCGGCCCGTACACCCGATCCCACGGGGCGCCCGCATCGACCTCGATCCTCCGGCCGCGGTCGAGCGCATCCAGGATCCGGACCGCTCGCGCCGATCGGTCCCAGGGCGCGTAGACGGCGCCGGTGCGCACGAGCAGCAATCCGGGCCGTCCGGGCGCCGGATCTCGGGAAAGGAGGCCGGTTACAACCGCGCAAACGATAGCGTGTCGGCCGCATGCATCCACCAGCGAGGCCGCCGGCCCGGCGTTGCGCGACTGTGGCGCCATGCAGACATTGCTTCGGTCGCGGGCATCCAGCACGGCCCAGGCCCGTGCCTCGGCAAGCCTCGCTTCGGCCTCCCCGCCGCACAGCACGTAAGGAAGCCCGCGGACCTCGCAGGCTCGAACCGCGAGCCGGGTGAGAGGGCCCTCGTCGCCGACGATCATCAAGGGTGCCGGACCCGAAGCTCCGATTTCGACTTCGCAGCTGGGTTCGCTGCCCGGAACGGAGTCCAGGAACCGCGAGCTGCGATGCCACCAGCCCGGGGACTGGAGAAAGGGAAGATCGGGCGTGCCGCCTTCCGCCAGCTGCTTCAGCACGGGCGCCATCAGGGTCGGGCGCGGGGTGCCGGTCCGGCAGTCGTAGACGCCGGTTTCATAATGTCCGATGAAGCGGGTCACCATCCGATTCCAGTCGTGCGAGCCGAGTAACGACCAGGCGGTGACCGCTCGAATGTCCATGCCGCCCTGCCGGAGCGCGTCGACCGCTTCCCAGACCTCGACGAACCAGCGAACCTGCTCCTCCCGAGTCGCGCCGTTATGGCATTCGGTCACGGCCATCGGCAGTCCGTACCGCTCCCATGCCTGCTCGAGCAGCGCCGGAAGGCCGAGGACGCCTTCCTTGCGGTTGCGGATCGCATCGACGTCGACGAACTCCAAGCCCGAGCATTTACCCGTCTCGCGATCGGCCAGCGACCGGTCGGGATAGAGCTGGACGCGGTGGTCGCGCAGGCGCTCGCTGGAGAGGTAATGGTTGATGCCGATGATGTCCGGCGGGCACGGATCGTCGGCGATCGCGCGCAACCGCTTGGCGAGGCCGAACCCGGCGATATGGTCGTAAAGGGCATGGCCGGGAACGACCGTGCCGCACAGCAGGTCCCAGCCGACCCAGCGGCGCTCGTTCTGGAAATCGGCGTCGCATTGCAACGGCGGCGTCGCGTGGCAATAGCCGAGGTCGTCGGTCTGGATCAGGCGCGCTTCGGGATTGACCTTGCGGATCGCCCGCATCGCCAGCCGGGTGGCGTCGATCTCGTTCAGCAGGGCGATCCAGAACAGGCGCTCGTCCTTGGTGTGCGGATACCAATAGCCATAGAGAGCGCTGAACCGGGCGGTGGTCAGATTCTCGTTCACCGGCGTCCAGTCGCTGATCCACGGATAACGCGCGGCGACGGCGGCGGCGTGGGCGGCGAGTCCGGGGGCGAAGCTGTCCTCGATGAGGCTCGTATAACGAGGTCCGCTGCCGTGGTGGCAGAGGGTCAGGATCGGGTTCACGGCCAGCCGCCGTATTTCGGCCAGCCGCTCGTCGGTCCAGGCGAAATCGCGCTCTTCCGGAGCGTGCGGCGAGATGCGCTCCCAAAGCGCCGGATAACGGAGCGACCGCATTCCAAGCTCGGCGAAGAGCTGCAGGTCCTCGATCCGGTCCTGATGTCCGGTACGCGGGGTCTGGTCGAACCATTGATCTCCAACTCGGTTGACGGTGCATTCGTATCCGCCCCACAACTCAAGAGAGTTCATGGCCTACCTTCTCATTGTTTCGACGTTTTGCCACTAATATTACAAGATGCGGATTGCGTGGCTGAGATAAGAGCAGAAACTGCGCGGAAGCGGGGTGGGTTCCCCGCCCCACCTCTCAGTCTAACATACAGCAGTCACTTTGAGACTTACTCTAGATCTTATGCGGCTGATTTAATATATGATGTTTACCCAGGTTACCATCGCAACTCCCCGGCCATAACTTTTGGTAGCGGCGGGAACACGCGAGCTGCATCAGCCTTTGTCTTTGAGCAGTGGAGCCTCGCTCTATTCCGCATTGCCGCCGTCATTCCGGGCTTGACCCGGAATCCATCCTCCTTTCCGCAATGGCCGAGAAGAAGGTGGATCCGGATCGAGTCCGGAATGACGATTCAGACTTAACGCCGAGGCTCTAGTCGCGGCGGCGGCCCCGGAGACCGAGCAGCCCGAGCAATCCCAGAAGGCCGAGCAATCCCCAGTCGAAGCTGTTGTCGACGCCTTCGGCGATGCGCTCCTGGGTTTCGGTCGGGACGTTCTGATCGTTCGCGAACTGGGGCTGGGACGAAAGATCGATGCCGCCCTCGTTCAGAGTCGGAACCGCATTCGGCCCGGTGGCCGGATCCGAGGAATTGACCCCCGGGGCACCCGCCGGCGCGCCCGGGCTGCCGACGCCGCCGACGGGCTCGTCGGCTTGGCCGGCCGCCCCATTCGTCGCCGCGGACCCTCCTCCAGTGCCCTGGGCCGCCGCCGGAATGCTGCTTGGGAGAGCGGCCGCGAGCAAGGCGGCGCCGAGCGCGGTTCGAAGTAGAAGCATGTTCAAGTCTCCTTTGTTGGGCGGCCACGGCGCGAAGAGCAGAGATCGAGCCGGGGCACGCCCGATAGTCGCGCCAACGGAGCGAAGCATTCCGCGTGCCCGCTGGGCACCGGCTATCCGATTCGACGCGGCGCAACATTGACATAGGTGGGGCAGGCCGCGCGTCGGGCGCTCAAAACCTCCAACACAAGTTAACTTACTGAAAACAAGGCTTCCAAAAGGGCGAACCGATCCTCCGAGCGACGTCGACACAGGCGACTCGGCCTATTTCTCGGAGCGTAGCCGCCGGCCGGCGATGATCGCCGCGGCCGCCGCCAGGACGACGCCGCCGACCGCCGCGCCGTTCCGCCAGTTGAACGCGCTTTTCAGAATCGCCGCGCCGGCCTCCGGGGCCCTCTCCGCCAGATGGAGCCCCTGGACCGAAGCCGGGCCGTGGAGGATCCGGCCGAGCGAGCGGGCCAGCGTGTCGGCTTCCTCCCTCGTGTTGTAGAACATGAAGGAAGCCCGAACCGCTTTCTCGACTCCGAGCGCCCGGAGCAAGGGCGCCGCCTCGAGATTGCCGGCTCGGACGGCGATCCCGTCCCGGTCGAGGGCCTTTTCCAGATCGCTCGGGTCCTTGCCCTCGACGACGAAGGTGACCACCGAGATCCTGTTGGCGGGGTCGCCGAGCACCCGCACTCCAGGAATCGACTGCAGGAGCGAGCGCGCATATTCGGTCAGTTCGCGCTCATAGGCTTCGATCGTGGCGAGCCCGATCCTTCGCCAGTAATCCAGCGCCGGTCCCCACGCCTCGACTTCGCTGAACGGCGGCTCGCCCGCTTCATATTTGTGCGGGAGCGGCTTGGGGGTGATCTTCTCGAACGTCATGTCCTCCGACATGGTCGAGCCGGAATCGGCGAGCGGCATGGCTTCCATCACGTCGGCGCGGCCGTAGAGGAAGCCGACGCTCGACGGACCGCCCATCTTGTGGCCCGTGGCGGCATAGAATTCGCAGCCGATGTCCCGCACGTCGACCGGGAAGTGAGGCACCGCCTGGGCGCCGTCGACGAGCACCTTTATGCCTTTGGCGTGGGCCATGGCCGTGATCCGCTTCACCGGGTTGATCGCGCCAGTGACGTTGGAGACGTGCGACACGGCGAGGATTTTCGTGCGCTCGCTCAGCATCGCCTCGAGCCGCTCGAGATCGAGATCCCCGGAAGGGATGATCGGAACGACCTTCAGGGTCGCGCCCGTCTCCTCGCACGCCATAAGCCAGGGACCGATGTTGGAATGGTGCTCCATCTCGGTGATCAAGATCTCGTCGCCCGGCGCCAGCCCCTGGTGCTGGACCATCCGGCAGACGAGGTTCAGAGCCTCGGTCGCGCCCCGGCAGAATATGATCTCGCGCGGCTCCGCCGCGTTGAGCAGTTCGGCGACCTTCGCTCGCGTGCCTTCGAAGGCTTTCGTCGCCTCGCTGCTGAGCGTGTGCCCTTCCTCGACCCGGGCATATTCGTGCCGGTAGCTCTGGTCGATCCGCTCGATCATCGCCCGCGGCTTCTGGCTGGTCGCGGCATTGTCGAGATAGACCAAGGGCATGCCGCGCACGGTCCGACCGAGGATCGGGAATTCGGCGCGAATCGCCGCCACGTTCAACTTTGCGCCCTTCACGTCACTCTCCGCAACGGCGGTCGGGCCTGGACGGCCCCGGCTAATGAATTGCGACAACTTTCACCAGGCCACGGCTGTTCCGCCTTGCAGCGAGGCGATCCGCGATTGGGCCATGAGGCTGCGCTTCCCGGAAGAAGACGCGCATGAGTCTGAACCGGATGGGTTCGACAATGGCCGCGACCGGCGCTCGGTCTTCCAGGCCTGGTGACCCCAACGGGACTCGAACCCGTGTTTTCGCCGTGAAAGGGCGACGTCCTAGACCGCTAGACGATGGGGCCATCGGCCGAAGCGCCGGGCCTTAGGTCGCGGGGAGCGCCGCGTCAATCGCTCCAGGCGGCGTCCTCGAGGTGAAGCTCGGCGGACGCGCGACCGTCCCATTCGTCCTTTCGGACGCGCCCAGCGACCCACAATTTGCGGTGCGGCGGAGCGGCGAGAAGCGCTTCTCCGAGCGGGCCCTCGGCCATGCGGAAGGCGATCGCCTTGACTCGCCGGCCGTCGTCGCCGGCGACGATCACCCGCAAATGGCCGCTTCCGACCACGTCGGCCTTGACAACCCTCACCGGCCCGGCCGCCACCCGCGGCGCGGGCCATCCCGCGCCGTAAGGCCCGCCGGAGTCCAGAGCGTCGCACAAGGCCGGGCAGATCCCGCCGGGAGCCAGCACCGCGTCGAGCATGAGCGCGCGGTCGTCGCGGCTTCTCGCCACGTCGGCGGCGAGGCGCTCGTCGAGATAGTCGGCCAGCGCATCGATCCGGCCGCGCTCGACGGTCAGGCCGGCGGCCATGGCGTGGCCTCCGCCGGCGACCAGAAGGCCCGCCTCCTTCGCCGCCAGAACCGCCGCTCCGAGATCGACTCCGCCGATCGAGCGTCCCGAGCCCTTGCCGAGCCCGTCCTCGCCGAGCGCGACGACGATCGCCGGCCGGCCGAACCTTTCCTTGAGCCGGCCGGCGACGATCCCGATCACTCCGGGATGCCAGGCTTCGCCCGCGACGAGGATGACCGAGCGATTGCCCTGGCTTTCGCAGCGGCCCTGCGCCGACTCGCAGACCTCGGCCTCGATCGCCCGCCTCTCCTCGTTGAGCCGGTCGAGCTCGGCGGCGATCGCTTCGGCTTCGGCGCGATCGTCGGTGGTGAGAAGACGCACTCCGAGGTCCGACTTGCCGACCCGCCCGCCGGCGTTGATCCGGGGCCCCAGCGCCCAGCCGAGGTCCGTGCAGGTCGGCGCCCGGCTCAGCCTTGCGGCGTCGGCCAAAGCGGCGAGCCCGACATTGCGGCGCTGGGCCATCACCTTGAGGCCCTGGGTGACGAAGGCGCGGTTGAGGCCCCTGAGCTGGGCGACGTCGGCGACGGTGCCGAGCGCGACGAGATCGAGCAGATCGATCAGCCTGGGCTCGTCCCGCCCCGCGAAAAAGCCGCGGCCGCGAAGCACTCGAAGAGTCGCCGCGCCGAGCAGGAAGCAGACTCCGACGGCGGCGAGATGGCCGTGCGCCGCCGCTTCCGCCGCCTCGTCGAGCCGGTTCGGGTTGACCAGCGCCAGCGCGGCGGGAAGGTCGCTCGCGCATTTGTGATGGTCGACGACGATGACGTCGACGCCGGCTTCGCGCGCCATAGCCAGCGCCTCGAACGCCTGCGCTCCGCAATCGACGGTGACGATGAGTCGCGCGCCTTCCCGGCCGAGCCGAACCAGCGCCTCGCCCGACGGGCCATAGCCTTCCATCAGCCGGTCGGGGATATAGGCGCGAGGCTCGGAGCCGAGCCCGCGCAGCAGCCGGACGAGAAGCGCCGCCGAGGTCGCTCCGTCGACGTCGTAATCGCCGAACACGGTCACCGGCTCGCCGGCCTGGACGGCGTCGGCGAGCCGCTCGGCGGCCTTGTCCATGTCGCGGAACAGCGACGGATCCGGCATGAAGCCGCGCAGGGTCGGCGACCGGTGCCGCTCCAGCTCCTCGCGGATCACCCCGCGCGCCATCAGCAGCTGGTCGATCAGGTCGTCCGGCCGGAACGCCTCGTCATAGCCGTCCGCCGCCGACCCGCGCCAGCGCCACGGCTGGCCAAGGATGGAGCGGGAAATCCCGCAGACATGGGCTTTGGTGAGCATTGCCGCCCAAGCCTAGCCCATTGCGAGTCCCGCGTGAATCCTCGCCGCCCGAAAGCTGTGGAAAAGTAATTCCTTCCCGCCTTCCACCGGGGAGTAGACCAGGCCTCGCGGACGGTCCGAAAAGCCTCCGGCAGAGGCCGGGCGCAATTTGCGCGCTTGCGCTTCTCTCCGCCCGCCTTTCCGCTATCCTGGAGCGATGGCGTCGCACGAGGCAGAGCAGGAGGAGCAGGCGCTCGCCGCGTCCATCCGCCTGAGCCCGATCGCCACCGTGCTCAGCAACCCGCGGCTTCCCGACAACCCGATCGTCGCCGCCAATGCCGCCTTCTGCGCGCTCACCGGCTATGACGAGAGCGAGATTGTCGGGCGCAACTGCCGCTTCCTCGCCGGCCCGGACACCGAGCCGTGGCTCACCGAGCGGATCCGCCAGGCGCTTCGCGATCTCACCCCGTCGCTGACCGAGATCCTCAACTATCGCAAGGACGGAAGCGCCTTCCGAAACGCCGTCCTGATCGCGCCGCTGTTCGGCGCGGACGGCGGCGTGACCTGGTTCCTGGGCTCGCAGGTGGAGGTCGATCCGGGATCGGCGGCGCCGCTCGCCTTGCGGCAGCAGCGCGCCGCCGGGCTTGCCGCGACCCTGTCTCCGCGGCAGCGGGAGGTGCTGAGGGAGATGGCGGCGGGGCAGCGCAACAAGCAGATCGCCTGGCGCCTCGGTCTGTCCGAGAAGACCGTGAAGATGCACCGGGCGCTGCTCCTCGACAAGCTCGGCGTTCGAACGACCGCCGACGCGATCCGGCTTGCGGTCGAAGCGGGCGTCTGAATTGCGAGGTGGGTCGTCACCCCGGACTTGATCCGGTCCACCCTCTTGAGCTCGCCGCCGGAAGACCAGGTGGACGCGGGATCGAGCCCGGCGCGACGAGGCCCTACCGCCTAAAGTCCGTATCGCCGATCGGCCGCGCCGAGCCTAATTCGCCGGACCTCCCCCTCCCCCCGTTTTCCAAAGAGGTCCCCATGTCGAAGCTCGCATTCACCGCCGCCCTCCTCGCCCTCGCCGCCGCGCCGGCCGCCCTCGCCGCCCCGAAAGCGCCGATGGTCGGCGGAGCAGCCATGTATCCGTCGCGAACGATCGTCGACAACGCGGCCCGCTCGAAGGCGCACACCACCCTCGTCGCGGCGGTCAAGGCCGCCGGCCTCGTCGACACGCTCGCCGGCGGCGGCCCCTTCACGGTTTTCGCCCCGACCAACGCCGCGTTCGCGAAGCTTCCGGCCGGAACCGTCGACACCCTGCTCCGTCCCGAGAACAAGCCGATGCTTCAGTCGGTGCTCACCTATCATGTCGTCCCGGGCCGGGTCAGCGCGGCGCAGCTCGTCGGCAAGATCAAGGCCGGCCGCGGCATCGCGAAGCTCGCCACCGTCCAGGGCGGAACGCTCACCGCCCGGTTGATGGGCGGCAAGGTCGTCCTCACCGACGAGAAAGGCGGCCGGGCCACCGTCACCCAGGCGGACGTCTTCCAGTCCAATGGAGTCATCCACGTCACCGACGCGGTGTCGATTCCGAACTGATCCTTGCGATCCCTCCCGCTTTCTCGTCATGCCGGACCTCATCCGGCATCCACCTGCCTTTTCGGAAAACTTGGCCGAAGAAGGTGGACCCCCGGGTCGGGCCCGGGGTGACGAGAGGCGGGAAATCGCGCGTCCCTTTGCTCTACACCCGCATCAACACCACTCCGGCCAGGATCAGCGCCCCGGCGGCCCAGCGCCTGGGCGTCAGCCTCTCCTTCAGGAGCGCCGCCGCGAACAGCATCGCGAACAGCACGCTCGTCTCGCGAAGCGCCGCCACCGTCGCCAGCGGCGCTTGGGTGAAGGCCCAGATCGCGATCCAGTAGGAGCCCAGCGACATCGCTCCGGCCGCGACCCCGCCGCGCCACTCGGGCAGCATCGCGCGCAGCCGGGCGCGCCCTCGGGCGGCGAGGCCGTAAGCGAGCATCGACAGGCCGTCGAGGACGATCATCGTCAGGATGAAGGACGAGGCCGAGCCGGCGACCCGCGCGCCGACTCCGTCGGCGAGCGTGTAGGCTGCGGTGAAGGCGGCGGTGACCAGCGCCCAGCCGATTCCGGCACGGGTCAGGCCGCCCCGCCCGGCCATCAGCATGATCCCGCCCGCGATCGCCACCACCGCCGCGGTCCGGGCCAGGTCCATTCCTTCGCCCAGAAAGGCGGCGCCGGCGATCGCGACGATCAGCGGCGCCGCGCCCCTCGAGAGCGGATAGACCTGGCTGAGGTCGCCATGGCCGTAGGCCCGGATCAGGGCGAGCTTGTAGCCGGAGTGAAGCACCGATCCCGCGAGCACCCAGGGCCAGGCCGCGCTCGGCGGAAGCCCGAAGAAGGGCAGAAGGAGGAGCGCGATTCCGCCCTGCAGATCCCCAGGAACAGGATCGACGAGAAGCGGTCGAGCCCGAGCTTGACGAGCGCGTTCCATCCCGCGTGAAGCGCCGCGGCGAACAGCACTGCGAAGAAGACTGCGGCGCTCATCGGTGCCTCATAGCTCGGCCCCCCGAAATTCCTCCCCGCGAAATCGCCGGGAGAATTTTACGCCCCACGCCTGCTTAACGTCGCTTTAGCCACCCGGCGCTACAGCAGGCGCCGATGCGGAGCCCGACCGTCCAGCTCTTCTACAACCGCACGGCCGGCGGCCATTGCGCGCGCCGGCTCGATGCGCTGCGCTCCGGCTTCGAGGCCCGGGGGGCGCGCGTTCTCCTTTCCGAATGCGGCCCGGGAGCGCCCGTCGCGGTCGCCGACGACGCCAGCCACGTCTGCGCGATCGGCGGCGACGGGACCGTCCGGCATGTCGCTCTCGCCCTCGCCCGCTGCGGGCGGCCGCTGCCGCTCAGCGTCTATCCGGCCGGGACGGTCAACCTCCTCCACCGGGAGAGCGGGTTCCCGCTGGATCCCGATCAGCATGCCGGGCGCCTGCTCGGCGCCGAGGGCGGCGAACGCTTCCATCCGGTCGAGATCAACGACACCTTGTTCCTCGCCTGCGCCAGCGTGGGGCCGGACAGCCGGGCCGTCGCCGCTCTGTCGGTTCCGCTCAAGCGCCGAATCGGCAAGCTCGCTTACGCCGTCGCCTTCCTCGGGGTGCTGGTGCGCTGGCAACGCCAGCCGATCCGGCTGCTTTGCGAGGGACGGACGATCCCCTGCGAGGCCTTCTACGTCGCCAAGGGGCGGTTCTTCGCCGGCCCCTGGAGCTTCGCTCCCGAAGCTCGGGTCGCCGATCCCCGGCTCCACGTCGTCGCTTTGACCCGGGCGAGGCGGCGCGACTTCCTGCGCTTCGCGCTCGCGCTCTGGCGCGGCCGCCCGGTGGAGGCCCTGCCCGGAATCGTCGCCTTCACCTGCACCGGCTTCACCGCCGAGGCCACGGAGCCGCTTCCGGTCCAGGCCGACGGCGATCTCGTCGCCGCACTTCCCCTCCAGGTCCGGCTTCACGCCGACCCGCTGCCTTTGTGCTGACGGCGTGCTGACGGCTAGGCTCCCCTTCAAGGCCCTTCTGATCGGGCTCTCGCTGCTGCTCGGCGGAGCGGCGGTGGCCGAACGGCTCGGCTCGCTCGGCGCCTCCCCCGCCCTCGTCGTCTATCTCGGCCTCTACGCCTTTCTCTGCGCGGCGCTCTTGCTCGGCGCCTGGACCGCCAACCCGCTGCTGCGCACCCTCTACGCCCTCGGCTTCGCCGCCTCGGCCTTCTTCCTCGACAGCTTCGAGCGGATCACGGCCGAGCATCTCACCTACGACGCCTACATCAACATGCTCCAGTCGGTCGGCTTCGCGGGCGACGCCGCGGCCCAGCACGGGCGGCCGATGGCGTGGGCGGGGCTGGTCGCCCTGCTGCTGTTCGCCGGGATGATCCTGCCGCCGGGGCGCGGGCCGCGCTTCGCCGCGCTCGGGCCGCTCGCCGGGGTGGCGCTGCTCAGCGCGATGCTGTTCGTCCGCGGCGGCGACGGCGCCCGCGGCCTGCCCGCGCCCTTCACCCCGCTCGCTTATTCGAGCCTCTATCTCTACGAGACGGGCCTCGGCGCGGCCGGAGCGCGCCGCGAAGTCGCCCTTCGGCCCGCCAAGCGCGCCGCCCCGGGCGATATCGTCCTCATCGTCGACGAAAGCATCGCGGGCCAGTATCTCGACCTCAACCGCCCCGACGGAGTCCGCTCCGGCCTCGCCCAGCCGCGCGCGGGGGCGGCCATCCACAATTACGGCTACGCCGCCTCGATCACCAATTGCAGCATCGGCACCAATCTCACCCTGCGCTTCGGAGGCACTCGCGAGGACTATCAGGCGATCAACGCGACCGGCCCCTCGATCTGGAGCTATGCCAAGCGCGCCGGCCTCGGCACCGTCTATATCGACGCCCAGCGCACCGGCGGCCACCTCCACAATCAGATGAGCGGGGAGGAGCGCGCCGCGATCGATTCCTTCGTCCAGTTCGACGGGGTTCCCGTGCGCGACAGGGACATGGCCGCCGCCGACCGGCTCGCCGCCTTCCTTGCCGACGACAAGGACCAGTTCATCCTGGTCAACAAGGTCGGGGCCCACTTCCCGGTCCACGACAAATATCCCGATTCCCACATGCGCTACCGGCCGGTCCTGCCGCGCGGCGGCTTCACCGACATCTCCGACACCGGCAGCCGCGCCGGCTTCGGCGGCAGCCCGGAGGACTGGCGGCGCTATCGCAACAGCTACCGCAACACCCTGCTCTGGAACGTCGGCGGCTTCTTCGACCGGCTCTTCGCCCGAGCCGATTTGTCGCGATCGACTCTCATCTATACCGGCGACCACGGCCAGGACCTCCATGAGCGGGGCAATCCGGGCCTGGCCACCCATTGCAGCAGCGATCCGGCGCCCCAGGAAGGCCTGGTGCCGCTGGTGGTGATCGAAGGCGCGGGACGGCGCACGCTGGACTGGGGCTCGACCCTCGCCGTGCGCCGCGACCATGTCAGCCATTACGGCATCTTCCCCACCCTGCTCGCGCTGATGGGCTATTCCGATGCCGACGTCGGTCCGCTCTACGGAGACTCGCTCGCCTCGCCCGCTCCGGACAGGCTCAGCTTCAACGCCCGCTTCAACGCCCGCCTCGGCCGCGAGCCCGACTGGCGCTCCATCGACCCCGCCAGGATCCCGCCGCCGCCGAGCGACGAAGGGCGCTGAGCTATGCTTTCAGCCCCGGCTCGTGCCGGTGCTCGCCCCTCACCCAGCGCACCGTTCCGGTCGACGCCCGCATCACCACGCTCTCCGTCGTGATCGCGTTCCTGCGCCGCTTCACTCCGTCGAGCAGCGAGCCGTCGGTGACCCCGGTCGCCGCGAAGATGCAGTCGCCCTTCGCCAGGTCCTCGAGCCGGTAGATCCGGTCGAGGTCGGTCACTCCCCATTTGGCGGCCCGTCCGCGCTCGTCGTCGTTGCGGAACAGCAGCCGTCCCTGGAACTGCCCTCCGACGCAGCGCAGGGCCGCCGCGGCGAGCACGCCTTCCGGCGCTCCGCCCGAGCCCATGTAGACATCGATCGTGGTGTCGGGATCGGTGACCGCGATTACTCCGGCGACGTCGCCGTCCGGGATGAGCACGATCCCGCAGCCGAGGCCGCGAAGCTCGCCGATCAGGGCCTCGTGGCGCGGCCTGTCGAGCACGCAGACGATGATCTCGCTCGGGTCGACGCCCTTGGCCGCGGCGACCGACCGGATATTGTCGCTCGGGCTCCGGGCGAGGTCGATCACCCCCTCCGGATAGCCGGGCCCGACCGCCAGCTTCTCCATGTAGACGTCGGGCGCGTTGAGCAGGCAGCCCTGCTCGGCGATGGCGAGCACGGCGAGCGCGTTGGGCCCGGCCTTCGCGGTGATCGTCGTTCCCTCGAGCGGATCGAGGGCGATGTCGATCCTCGGCCCGGTGCCCTGGGCGGCTCCGACCTTCTCGCCGATATAGAGCATCGGCGCCTCGTCGCGCTCGCCCTCGCCGATCACCACGGTTCCGTCGATCTCGAGCGTGTTGAGAGCCGCGCGCATCGCCTCGACCGCCTCATGGTCGGCGGCCTTCTCGTCGCCGCGGCCGATCAGCCTCGACGCCGCCACCGCCGCGGCCTCCGTCACCCGCACCATCTCAAGCACCAGCACCCGGTCGAGAACGTGGCTTGCGCTCACCATCTTTTCTGTCATCCTTCCATCAGGTTGCGGCGGCGATAAGGTAGCCCTTTGGCAAAGTCGAGCGTGGCAATGGCGGCGGCCGCGGCGCTGGTCGCGGCGCCCCTTCAGGCGGCTCCGCCGGGCGCCGCCGAGCAGGCCCTCGCCCGCCAGCAGCAATCGCTTCGAACCAGCCTCGGGCTCGACTGCGACCGCGGCCGGTCGGCGGAGGACATCGTCGTCTGCGGCCGCCAGGGCCCGGATCCCAACCGCCTTCCGCTCCCCGTGCCGCCCGAGCCCGGCGCCCGCAACGCCGGCGAGCCGCCGGTGCCGGCGGACGCGCTCGCCCTCAGCGCCGAGAAATGCACCACGGTCGGACCCAACCAGCAATGCTCGGGCGGCCTTCCCATCCTCCCCATCGCTCTTTGGCTCGCGAAGACCGCGATCAAGGTCGCCAAGGGCGAGGACTGAGCGCTCTTTCCTCCTGGCCGCGCGCGGGAATTTGACTTGTCCCGTCCCTCTGCCACTATGCGGAAAATAGATTTCCGGGGGGAAGCTCTATGACCGTGGACGCCGATTCCGCAGACCGCTTGGGCCGGGCCCGCGCCTGGCTCGACTGGGCGGCCCGAGCCGCCGTCGCGGTCGCCGTCACCTACGTCTTCATCGTCGTCCTGCTCGTCGCCACCGCGCAGCAGAAGGTCGACGACGCCCTCACCAAGGAAGGGGTCGGCTATGATTACAGCGTCGCGGTCCGATATTATTTCGGCAAGGAGAGCCTGAAGAACGTCGTCGGCGAGAACAGCCAGAACCTAAAGGAATCGACGGGCCGGCTTCGCGCCGCGAACGACCGGTTGCAGTCGGCCAACCGGGCGCTTACCGCCGAGGCGGCCGACCTCGCCGAGGATCTCGCCCGGCTGACCGCCGCCGGTTGCCCGGCCCCGCCGGCGCCCGAGACCCCGCCCACTCCGGCCGAGCTGGTCGCAATGGCGGTGGCGACCCAGCATTGCGCCGCCGAGCGCGGCGAGGCCAGCCCCACCATCCCGCCGGTCGCCGCCGAGGTTCTCGACGGCCAGCGCGCCGTCCAGAAGTCGCTCGACGACTCCGCCGGCCTGAAGCGCGACGCGGACGACCTCCAGGACCGCCTCGATCTCCTCCAGGCGGAGCGCAACGCGATCGACAAGCAGCTCGAGGCGGCCGCCCGCTCGGGCGATATCATCGCCATCCTCAGGGTCTTCGAGGACAGCCAGTGGCCGCTCGCCTCGCAGCTCGTCTACGTTCCACCGGCCCTCACCGGGATCATCCTCGCAACGGTCTCGGGCCTGTTCGGGGCGCTTCTCATCACCCTCATATTGTTCGTCTATCCCGACAATCGCTACAAATTCACCCGGACCAAATCCTATTACGGCCGGATCCTCCTCGGAGGCCTTATCGCGCTCGGGGTGTTCGTCCTCATGTTCAGCGGAGTCGCCGTCCTCGCCGGCCCCGATTCCACCGGCAGCGCCCAGAACCTCATCGCCTATGGCGGCATCGGAATCCTCGCCGGAATGTTCTCCGACCAGGCCGCCGGCTGGCTCTCCGACCGAAGCGTCTTCAAGCCCGAGGCCGAGGCGGCTGCTTCATCCTCCTCGTCGCGAAATGGGGAGTCGGGCCCTGCGTAGCGGGATGGAGGGTAATGGCGCTTGGACTTGAGGCCCTATCCCACGAACCTCTTCACCCCGCGCGCCGCCTGGCGGATCCTCTGCTCGTTCTCGACGAGCGCGATCCGAACATAGCCCTCGCCTTCCTCGCCGAAGCCCACGCCCGGGCTGACCGCGACCTGGGCTTCGGCGAGCAGGCGCTTGGCGAAGCCCATCGAGCCCAGGGCTCGGAAGCGCTCGGGGATCGGAGCCCAGGCGAACATGCTCGCTTCCGGAGCGGGGATGTCCCAGCCCGCCCGGCCGAAGCTCTCGACGAGGCAGTCGCGCCTCGCCTTGTAGAGCCGGCGATTGGCCTCGATTATGTCCTGAGGGCCGTTCAGAGCCGCCGTCGCCGCCGCCTGGATCGGGGTGAAAGCGCCGTAATCGAGATAGGACTTCACCCGCCCGAGCGCCGCTACCAGCTCGGCATTGCCGACCGCGAAGCCGATCCTCCACCCCGCCATAGAATAAGTCTTGGACATGGAGGTGAACTCGATAGCCACCTCCCTCGCCCCATCGACCTGCAGGATGGACGGCGTTGGAGTCTCGCCGAAATAGATTTCCGCATAGGCAAGGTCGCTGATCACCCACAGGCCATGCTCGCGGGCGAAGGCCACCACCTTCTCGTAGAAAGGCAGGTCGGCGGTATAGGCGGTCGGGTTGGACGGATAGCCGATCACCAACACCTTGGGCGCCGGAACGGTGAAGTGCACCGCCCGCTCCAGCATCTCGAAGAATCCCGGCCCCGGCGCCGCCGGGATCGAGCGGATCGAGGCTCCGGCGATGATGAATCCGAACTGATGGATCGGATAAGATGGGTTGGGCGCGAGGACGACGTCGCCGGGCGCGGTGATCGCCTGGGCGAGGTTGGCGAGGCCCTCCTTCGACCCCAGTGTGACGATCACCTCCCGCTCCGCATCGACCTCGACCCCGAAGCGGCGGGCGTAATAGGCCGCCTGCGCCTTCCTCAGCCCGGCGATCCCCCGCGACGCCGAATAGCGATGCGCCCTCGGGTTGCGAGCCACCTCGGCGAGCTTGTCGATCACGTGCGGAGGCGGAGCGCCATCCGGATTGCCCATTCCGAGGTCGACCACATCTTCCCCCCGCGCCCGGGCCGCCGCCTTCATCGCATTCACCTCGGCGAAGACGTAGGGCGGAAGGCGCCGGATGCGGTAGAAATCGTCTGACATGGAATCGCTCTACGGGCGTGGGCCCGGGTCGTTCAAGCATCCGTAATCCAGCCGATGGCCGAGGCCTCGTCGAGACCCGCCGAGCGTTTCGGCGCGCCCGCGCCGGCAACCGCCAATTCGGTCCAGTCCTCGCTTGGCCGGGCCCCGAAACCTGTGCGATATCGGGCCTTCGCTGGAGGGACTCCGATGCTGTCGCCGCCCATCGAGAAGCCGCGCGGCACGCGGCCGCCGGTCCTTCGCCGCAAATGCGATTGCGCCCCGTCCACGGCGCCCCGAACCCCCTGCCCCGCATGCGAGTCGAAGCCGCTCCTTCCAAGGCTCGAGATCGGGGCGGCCGACGACCCGCTCGAGCGCGAGGCCGACCGGATCGCCGACTCGGTCCTCGCCGGCGTCGGCTCGGATTTGAGCCGGGTCCCGGTCACGTTACGCCGCCGCGTCGCGACGGCTGCGCCCGCCGCCGGCGAGGCCCCGGCCTCGGTCCACCATGCCCTCGCCGAGCCCGGCCGCCCGCTCGATGCCGCCATCCGCCGCGACCTCGAGCCACGCTTCGGGCGCGATTTCTCGAAGGTCCGAATTCACGCCGACGGAGCGGCGGCCCGCTCGGCGGCCGATGTCGGCGCCTCGGCCTATACGGTCGGGAGCGACATCGTCTTCGCAGCCGGGGGCTATGCTCCGGACAGCCCGGCGGGCCGGCACCTCCTGGCGCATGAGCTTGCCCATGTGGTGCAGCAAGGCGGCGGGTCGGGGCATCGGGCCCTCCGCCGCCAGCTTGCCGGCACCGAGCCACCGTCGGTGAGCACCCCCGGCGCGGTGCCGACCTATAGCGGGGGGAAGGTCGCCGTAGTCCCCGTCGCGACCTGCGGGGAGGTCGCGACGTCGCCTTGCGCCAAGCCCGATCCCGGTCGCGAAGGCGCCGGCGGAGTAGCCAACGCCTGGTCGCTGACCGTCAAGGTGGATATCGAGGAGCCGACCGCGGAAGATGTCATATTCGACGTCGGGCATGCCTTCGTCGAATTCCAGGACTCGACCGGCGCGGCTTTTACTTACGGATTCTATCCCGCGGGCACCGCCATTCCGGCGATTAGCCCCGGCACCGCGGGTTGCGTCGCTCATCCGGACGTGAAACATGCCGCGGGAACCGATCACAACGAAACCTACAAGCTGACGCAGAGCGAATATATATCGGGGCTCGCTTTCGCTCAGGGTTATTGCCTGGCGCCGCCGATATACGATGTTCACGACAACAATTGCACCACGTTCGCTGCCAAGGTGGCATCCAAGGCGGGGCACGCCTTGCCCCCGGTACGGAGCAAGGTTGGACCTCTCTACCTGCCGCAATTGAGGTTCGCCTACGATAATCCCAATCAATTATACGACAGCTTCAAGAAGCGCGACGTCGGCCCGACATATCGGCTCACGTCGGACTCGGACATCAGGGACGCCGTGAACAACGCCTCGCAGGCGGAGCTTCAGAACATGTCCGCGCCCGAGAGGGTACGGGTCGTCACCCGGCTGTTGAAGGGCTGGGTGACCGACGACGATATTGCGGCGATCGAGAAGATCTGCGCGGCCGCGGGCGCCGGCCTGAAGGATCTTCGGAATTCGGTGGGATATCTGGAATACACCTTGACCTCGGACAGCCAGAGCAAGCGGTTCCACGCGGCCCTCGACGACTCCAGCGCCGGCGGCAAAAGCGGGTCGAATTAGGGGCCCCGTAGGACGTCCGTCCGACGCGATCGCCCATCCCCTGTGTCCGCCGACGCTCGTCCCTGAGGCGCCGGCCTTCCGCCAGGGCGATCAGTCGCCCACGAAGATCGGGCGGCCGACGTCGCCCTGCCCGACCGTGCGCCCGGCCATCTCCAGCATTCGGTCGAGCGATTTCTTGGCCGCCAGCCGTAGCTCCTCGTCCATCTCGATCCGGGGCTCGAGGTCGCGGAGGGCGACGTAGAGCTTCTCCATCGTGTTGAGGGCCATGTACGGGCACATGTTGCAGTTGCAATTGCCGTCGGCGCCCGGCGCTCCGATGAACTGCTTGTGCGGCGCCGCTTTCTCCATCTGGTGGATGATGTGCGG
>DASVUZ010000027.1:0-156591 GCA_036386795.1 Allosphingosinicella sp. | reverse complement strand
CGAGGGGAGGGGCTTATCTGCCGCCACGGCCCTCACCACACCGCCTCCGGATAGGTCCTCGGCAGGAACTGCATGGTGCAGAGGAGATGGCCGAGATGCTCGCCATGGTGCCCGCGCCGGCCGCCGAGGATCGGACGCTGGTCCGCCGGCGCCGTGAGCGTCGCTTCGGCCAGGACGGCGCGGATCGTCCTGTCATAATCTTCTCGGAACAGCGTCGCGTCGGTGCCGATTCCGCGCGCCGCCATTTCGGAAGCGACCCGGTCCATCTCGAACAGCTCCGGAACGAAGCGCCAGTTCCAGGCGAGCCCCTCCTCGATCCGTCGCCGGCTCTCGTCGGTGCCGTCGCCGAGCCGGATCACCCATTCGGCGGCCAGCTCCTGGTGGTAGGTGACCTCCTTCACCGCCTTGGCGGCGATCGCGGCGACCCGCTCGTCGCGCGAAGCGGCGAGCCGGTCGAACAGCATCTTCTGCCAGGTCGAGAACAGCAGCTGCCGCGCCATGGTCTGGGCGAAGTCGCCATTGGGCTGCTCGACCAGCCAGCAATTGCGGAAATCGAGCACGTCGCGGTGGAAGGCGAGCGCATCGCCGTCGCGGCCCTGCCCTTCGACCTCGCCGGCATGGTTCAGGAACAAGGTCGCCTGTCCGATCAGGTCGAGCGCGATGTTCGCGAGGCTGAGATCGACTTCGACCGACGGGGCGTGCCCGCACCATTCGCCGAGCCGCTGCCCGAGGATCAGGCTGTCGTCGCCGAGGCGCAGGAGGAAGTCGAACAGGGCGGAGCGATGGTCGTCGGCAGCGGGCGCGTCGAATGCGCCGGGACTTGCCGTTTCAGCCGCTTTGGCCTCGTCTTCGGGACGGATTGGCGGAAGGCTGGGCATATCAGAACCCGTTCGCGTCGAGCGAAGTCGAGACGCCCGGTCGAGCGGAGCCGAGACCTGCGCGCGCACCGAAGCCTCGGCTCCGCTCGGCAGCGGTCCTCGACTTCGCTCGGACCGAACGGAATGAATGCTGCAGCATCACCCGCTTACCTCCGGCGCCCCTCATATGTGCTTCACGTCGTCCGGGATCGAGTAGAAGGTCGGGTGGCGGTAGACCTTGTCGGCGGCGGGATCGAACATCTGGGCGTCGTCGGACGGGTCGGAGGCGACGATCTGGACCGAGGGCACCACCCACAGGCTGACGCCCTCCATCCGCCTGGTATAGGTGTCGCGGGCGTGGCGGAGCGCGATCTCGGGATCCGGCGCGTGGACCGAGCCGACATGGCGGTGCGAAAGCCCGCCCTTCGAGCGGACGAACACCTCCCAGAGGGGCCAGTCGGCGCTCATGGGGGGGGCGGTCCTTCGAGACGCGGCTTCGCCAGGCTCAGCCGCTCCTCAGGATGAGCGAAATCATCATCGATCCGCTCATGCTGAGGAGGCATTGAGCTTGGCGAAATGCCGTCTCGAAGCACCCTCACGCCGCCGCCCTCCGCGCCCTTTTCTCCGCGAACGCCGCCGCCGCCTCGCGGACCCAGGCGCCCTGCTCCCAGGCCTCGCGGCGCGCCTTCATCCGCTCCTTCGCGACCGGTCCCTCGCCGCGGACGACCGCATAGAATTCCTCCCAGTCGACCTCGCCGAAATCGTAATGGCCGGTTTCCTCGTTCCACCTGAGGGCGGGATCGGGGACCTCGAGGCCGATCGCGTCGGCCTGGGGGACGGTGATGTCGACGAACTTCTGCCGGAGCTCGTCATTGGTGTCGCGCTTGATGCGCCAGCGCATCGACTGGGCGGTGTTGGGGCTGTCGGCGTCGGGCGGGCCGAACATCATCAGCGACGGCCACCACCAGCGGTTGAGGGCGTCCTGCGCCATTCGCTTCTGGTCGGCGGTGCCGGCCGCCATCACCATCATGATCTCATAGCCCTGGCGCTGGTGGAAGCTCTCCTCCTTGCAGACCCGGACCATCGCCCTCGCATAGGGGCCGTAGGAGGTGCGCTGGAGCGGCACCTGGTTCATGATCGCGGCGCCGTCGACCAGCCAGCCGATCGCCCCGATGTCGGCCCAGGTCAGCGTCGGATAGTTGAAGATGGTGCTGTACTTGGCCTTGCCGGAGTGGAGCGCCTCGATCATCTCGCGGCGGCTGGTGCCGAGGGTCTCGGCGGCCGAGTAGAGGTAGAGGCCGTGCCCGGCCTCGTCCTGCACCTTGGCGAGGAGGATCGCCTTGCGCCGGAGCGACGGGGCGCGGGTGATCCAGTTGCCCTCGGGCAGCATCCCGACGATCTCGCTGTGCGCGTGCTGCGAGATCTGGCGGGTGAGGGTGCGCCGATAGGCCTCGGGCATCCAGTCCTTGGGCTCGATGAACTCGTCGGCCGCGACCCGCGCCTCGAAGGCGGCGAGCTTCTCGGGATCCTCGGTCGAGGCGAGGGTCTTCGTCTTGGCCAGCTCGGTCGTGTACATGCCTGTCTCCTGGGCGCCGCGCCTAGCAGCTAGCGGCTTTTGCGGCAATGAACGCGCGAATCGGCCGGCGGTGGCCGGCCGAGTCGCGGCTCCCGGCCGGATGCAAAGTTGAAGAAGTTGAAGATTGCGACGTCTTTTCCTCCGGATTGTAAACATTGTCGCTTTTCGAAGGGCCGAGGGGAGCAGATCGGTCTGTGGGCATGGTGGGAACATAGCAGAAACGCCCGTCTCCGGACAGCGGAATTGGCGGCAAGCGGCGGAGTGCGCCGGCGGGCGGTCGCGGCCAGGATGGTCGACGAAAGGAAATCGCCATGACCTTCAGAGTGACCGGTCTTTCTCCAGATCCCTTCCGTCCCCTGTTCGGCCTGGCGGAGGACGAGCTGGCCCGCCGCGGCGTCGTCAGGGTCGTCGCGGACTCGCCGTTCGGCTTTCCCGACCGGATCGAGATCAGCGATGCCGCTGCGGGCGAGAGCCTGCTTCTGGTCAACTACCTCCACCAGCCCGCCGACACGCCCTACCGATCGAGCCACGCCATCTTCGTCCGGGAGAGGGAAGTGGCGCCGACCGACCTGGTCGGCGAGATCCCGGCGGCGATGCGCGCGCGGCCGCTGTCGCTGAGGGCGTTCGACGGGGAGCATATGATGGTGGACGCCGACCTGGTCGACGGCGCCGGGGCGGAGGGGCTGATCCAGCGGCTGCTGGCGGACGGGCGAGTCGCCTATATCCAGGCCCATTATGCGCGGCGCGGCTGCTATGCGGGGCGGATCGAGCGGGTGTAGGGCGGCGGGCGCCTGGACGCCGCTTGCGTTCGTCATGCCGGACTTGATCCGGCATCCACCTTCTCTTGTTCAGCTGTGAGGAAGGTGGATCCCGGATCAAGTCCGGGATGACGATTGCTCACACCCGCTCGATCAAAGTGGCGATGCCCTGGCCGACTCCGATGCACATCGCGCAAAGCGCGTAGCGGCCGCCGCGGCGGTGGAGCTCCTCGGTCGCGGTGAGGAGGAGGCGGGCGCCGGACATTCCGAGCGGGTGGCCGAGCGCGATGGCGCCTCCGTTCGGGTTGACGTGCTCGGCATCGTCGGGAAGGCCGAGCTCGCGAAGGACCGGAAGGGCCTGGGCGGCGAAGGCCTCGTTGATCTCGATTACGTCCATATCGCCGATGCTTAGACCGAGTCGTTTCAACAGTTTCTGAGAAGCGGGCGCCGGCCCGATCCCCATGATCCTGGGCGGTACTCCGGCGACGGCGCCTCCGACCACTCGAGCCCGGGGGGTAAGGCCGTTGCGCTTCGCGGCCTCCTCCGACGCCACCACCATGGCGGCGGCGCCGTCATTGACTCCCGACGCGTTGCCGGCGGTGACGGTGCCGTCGCCGCGGACGATCGGCTTCAATTTCGCCAGAGCCTCGACGCTGGTCTTGCGCGGATGCTCGTCGCGCTCGACGACCAGGGGGTCGCCCTTGCGCTGCGGGATGGAGACGGGGACGATCTCGGCGGCGAGCCGGCCATTGTCCTGCGCGGAGGCGGCCTTGTCCTGGCTTCGGACGGCGAAAGAGTCCTGATCCTCGCGGCTTACCTGCCATTCCTGAGCCACGTTCTCAGCCGTAGACGGCATCGTGTCGTCGCCATAGGCCTGCTTCATCTTCGGGTTGACGAAGCGCCAGCCGATCGTCGTGTCGTACATTTCGGCGTTGCGGTCGAAGGCGCTCTGGGCCTTGGCCATGACGAAGGGCGCCCGGCTCATGCTCTCCGAGCCGCCGGCGATCACCATGTCCGACTCGCTTCCCCGGATCACCCGCGCCGCCATCGCGACCGCGTCCATGCCCGAGCCGCAGAGGCGGTTGAGGGTGACCCCGCCCGATCTGTCGGGAAGGCCGGCAAGCAGGGCGGCCATCCGGGCGAGGTTGCGATTGTCCTCGCCGGCCTGGTTGGCGCAGCCGAGGATGACGTCGTCCAGCTCGTCCCAGTCGACGCCCGGGTTGCGCTCGACCAGCGCCCGGATCGGGATGGCGGCGAGATCGTCCGCCCGGACGTGGGCGAGGGAGCCGCCATAGCGGCCGATCGGGGTCCGAACCGCGTCGCAGATGAAGGCTTCGGTCATGAGAGGATCCGTGGAAAATGAGTCGCTGGCCCTCGCCCCTAACCGTTCGGCCCGAGCTTGTCGAAGGCCCTTCCTTCCCCACGGCGCAGAATGAAAAAAGGGCTTCGACGGGCTCAGCCCGAACGGAATTCCCCGTCCGGCGGCTGGAGCGACAGAAGGGGGCTTCGACAGGCTCAGCCCGAACGGCTCGGAGCTTCAATCGCGGAGGTAAGGCGTCAGCTTCATCCACGCGGCCAGCTTCTCCTCGAACGGGCGGGTGTAGGCCGGGCTGCTCGAGGGCAGGGGGATGAGCGCGAGATCGGGGCGCGCGGCGAGTTGCGCCATTCCGAGCGAGGCGGACTTGCCGCCATTGAAGCCGACCGCGCGCAGGGCGGGCAGGGCCGCGGCCAGCTTGAGCAAGTCGTTGGCCTGGTCGAGCCGGATCGCGCCGTCCAGGCTTCCGCGCCGCCTCGCCGCTCCGACCGTGTCCCACAGGCCGACCCCGGCCTCGAGCAGCGCCTCGAGCCGCGCCTCGTAGGGCAGCGCAACCAGGTCGACTCCGGTCACCGCCCCGATCAGGCGCCAGAAATGGTTGCGGGGATTGGCGTAATATTGCGCCCGGGCCAGCGATTCCTCGCCGGGCAGGCTGCCCAGGACCAGCACTCGGGTGCGGGCGTCGGCGACCGGCGGGAAGGAGCGCTTGACCTCGTCCAAACTGAACCCCCGTTCGCCCTGATGATCGGGTCGCCATGCCCCCGGCATGGCTGCGGATGTCCGGGGGACATCCGCACCTGATCATTGTCGAAGGGCTTTCCTTCTCTCCCCCGCCTGGGAAAGGGAAGGGGCTTCGACAGGCTCAGCCCGAACGGAGGGGCGAGGCGGTCGCGCCCCGCATCCGCGTGCGCGAGTCGGTCACGGTCGGAAGGAGCGCTTGACCTCGTCCAAACTGAACCACCGTTCGCCCTGATGATCAGGTCGCCATGCCCCCGGCATGGCTGCGGATGTCCGGGGGACATCCGCACCTGATCATTGTCGAAGGGCTTTCCTTCTCTCCCTCGCCTGGGAAAGGGAAGGGGCTTCGACAGGCTCGGCCCGAACGGCAGGGCCGGGCTCGAGGCGAGGAAGCTCGCCGCCGCTTCGATGCCGTCCTCGGCTCCGCCGCCCGCGGCCATCGCCTCGAGGAACCGGTAATGGCCCGCCCTCAGCGGTTGAGGACGACTTCGGCGACCCGGCGGCGGCCGCCGCTTCGCTCCAGCTGGACGAAGACGTCGACGGTGCTCTTGACGTAATGACGAACGTCGTCGCGGTTGAGCTGGGTTCCCGCCTGGAGCGCGAGAAGGACGATCTGCTCGATCGCGCGCTCGGCGCTGTCGGCATGGACGGTGGTCATCGAGCCGGGATGCCCGGTATTGACCGCCCGCAGGAAGGCGAAGGCCTCCTCGCCGCGAAGCTCGCCAAGGATGATCCGGTCGGGCCGCATCCGAAGCGAGGCGGCGACGAGGTCGTTGGCGCTGACCTCGGCCTCGCCGAGCGCGCTTCGGGCGGCGAGCAGGCCGACGACATTGTCCTGGCGCACCTGGAGCTCGGGCGTGTCCTCGATCAGGATCAGCCGCTCTTCGGCGGGGATTTCGCGGATAAGCGCGTTGAGGAAGGTGGTCTTGCCGGTCGAGGTCCCGCCGGAGACGAGGATGTTGCGGCGGCTTCGGACGGCGTCGGCGAGCATTCCGGCAATGTCTCCGGAGGCGAGCCGGGCGGCCAGCGAGCGGTCCGAGTCCGAGCGCTCGAGCTTGTCCCGGCCCTGGGTCGACTCGAACGCTCCGGCGGCGACGTAATCGGCCAAAGCGAGGTCGGAGGCGACATGCTTCCGGATCGCCAAGGCGAGCGGCCCGCGGGTCGCGGGCGGAGCGACCACCTGGACCCGGGCGCCGTCGGGAAGGGTGGCCGAAAGCAGCGGGTGCTCGCGGCTGATGCCCTGGTTCGAGATGGCGGCGATCTGGCGGGCGAGGCGATCGAGAGTCGACTCGTCCAGCGCGGGCGAATCGTGCCGCTCGATCGCTCCGCCGACCGTCTCGACCCACAATTCGCCCGGCCGGTTGACGTAGATGTCGGTGACGTCCGGGCGGGCGAGCATTGCGGCGAGCGGCTCCAGATAGGAGCGCAGGTAGATTCGCCCGTCGGCGGCCGCGGCCGAGCTCACCTCCGGTTCTCGGCGCCGCTGAAATCGAGGTCGCGAGCGGCGAAGATGCTGATGCTGGTGCCCGGCTTGACCTTGAGGGTCGGAGTGATCTGGGCGGGCTGGACGATCTGGGTGGCGGCCTGGGCGGTGCCGGGGAGGATGATGGTGGTGCCGTTGCCGGCGCGCGAGGCGAGGTTGACTCCGATGTCGAGCGCCGACTGGAGGATCGCGCCGGCGAAGCGCTCGAAGAAATGCGAGTCGACCTTGGCCTTGATCCCGCTTCGGCCGAGCGTGTCGGCGGCGGGCGAGCCGATCGCCATCGTCACTCCGTCCGGACGGATCAGCCGGACCCAGTTGACGAGCGCGCGCCTCTGGCCGGGAGCGACTTCGGACCGATATTCGCCGATCAGCCGGCTTCCGCGCGGGATCAGCACCCGGCTTCCGTCGAAGCCTCGGACGTCGCGCGACACGATCGCCCGAGCCAGGCCCGGCCGGGTCGAATCCAGCGCCGTCTCGAGAATTGCGGGAATCAGGGTCCCCTGGGCGACGGTGGTGCCGCGGTTTGCGAAGGCTCCGGAGCGGGCTCGGCCCCCGGCGATCGTATTGGCGCCGGCGAGCGGCGATTCGGCCTGGGCGGGCCCCGCCGCGGCGGCCGCGGCCGCCGGCGCTCCGGTGTCGACGATGAGAGCGGGCTCGGTCGCCACTCGCGGCGGCGGCGGCGGCGGCTCCGGCTGGACCATCGGCGCCGGAATCGGCTGGGGCACGTAGATCACCTGCGGCGGCGGCGGCGGAGGCGACGGCAGCGGGGCCGGCAGAACCGGCGCCCTGACCAGCGGAACCACGCCCGGCGCCGGAGCGGCCGCGGGCGGGATGTAGAGGGGCGGCGGAGCGACCGGAGTCGCCAGCCGGTCGGCGGCGCGGGGCCGGACGGCGGGCGCGGCCGGAGCGCGCCGGCGGGCGTCGAGCACGCTGAACAGGAGCAGGCCGGCGAGCAGAGCTCCGATCCCGATCGCGGCGTTCGAGACTCCGGTGCGTGGCTTCGCGACCACCGGCATGACTCCGGCCTCGCCGGGGAGGCGAGCGAACGGCCTGGGATCGCCGGGAGGCTGGCCGGCGGCCATCAGCGCTTCCTCTTCGGAACGACCCGCTCGGCGCGGGCGACATGCCGGTCGATCCGGAAGACGAGCGCCCTGGCGACCGAGTCGACGACGAACAGATCGTCGCGCATGGCGCCGTT
The DNA here is from genome assembly GCA_036386795.1 of Allosphingosinicella sp. Lineage (GTDB taxonomy): Bacteria > Pseudomonadota > Alphaproteobacteria > Sphingomonadales > Sphingomonadaceae > Allosphingosinicella. The sequence goes on along the minus strand of DASVUZ010000027.1, from coordinate 148,666 downwards.
GACCAGGGTCTCGCGCCCTTCGGAATCGATCGCATAGACGGCGGGCAGGGCCCGGTTGCGAGGCCATTCGATATAGGTGTGGAGGCCGTCGTCGTCGATCCGGCTCGGTCGAAGCGCTCGCTCCCCGCTGAGCCGGTAGCGCCCGGCGACCGCCGAGCCGGGAGCCTCGTCGGCGACCGAATCGGGCTGGCCGCCGGGATAGGTGAACCGGACCGTATAGGCCATTTGCGGCGAGGCTCCGTAGAGCGGAGCGAGCTCGAACAAATAGGTCCTGGCGCTGGTCACCACCGTCATGTTGGTGCCGGCGCCGGCACGGACCGGCTTGACGAACAGATAGTCGCCGCGGCGGTTGGGAGTGACCTGCCAGGACGCGCTGTCGCCGACCGCGACATTCTCGATCTGCTCGTCGGAGCCGAACTCGACGGTGACCTGGTAGCCGGGCGCGCCCTGGAGGAGAACGACCTGGTCCTCGCTGTAGGGGACGGTCTGGACGCGCGGGTCGCCGGCCCCGGCCTGGGGCTGAACCTGAGCGGCCAGCGGCGCCGCCGCAAGCGCGGCGAGCAGTGCGAGCGGAGCCGGGCGCGGGCTCACAATTCAGGCTCCGGCGGGCGCACTTCGGAGTCCTGGACCGGGGTCCGGACGGTCTCCGTGGTCCGGCTGGTCTGGGTGGTCTGGACGGTGCCGGCCGGGACCGCGGTCACCTGCGGCTGGACGACGACCGGGACCGGCTGGGGCGGCATCGCTTCCGGGTCGCGGCGGTAGCGGAGCACCTGGAAGCCGAGCGGATTGACCATCCGGTCCTCGAGCCGAAGCGGCTCGCCGGAATAGCGGTAGCGGATCACCGCCACCCAGGGCCGCGCAGTCTCGACCCGTCCGCCGGCGTCGCGCCGGACCGTGTCGAACCGAACCAGGGCGACGTTGCGGCCGACCGGGGAGACGCTCTTCACCTGGGTCTCGATCACGGTCGAGCGCGGATATAGGACGAGCGGGCTTTGCGGGCTCGACACCTGCATGCCGGCGACATAGCCGGACCGGGCCTGCTCCGCCGACCACAAGGCCACCTTGCGGTAATCGGCCTGGAGAGTGTCGGAGTCGAAGCTCTCGCGGGCGATGACATATTGGACGAGGAAGGACTGGGTCAGGGCCGTGTCGGCGGAGACCCGCGCCGGGTCGAGCGGCTCCAGCGCCTGGACGAAGCCGGTATTGCGGTCGACCAGCAAGGTATAGGGGACGACCGTCTTGAGCGGGGTGAGGAGCAGAAGCGCAAAGGCCTCGAGGACGGCGATTCCGGCGGCGGCGCCGGCGACGATCCAGGCGGTGCGGCGGGACGAGCGAAGCGCCTGCTGCCGGTCGTTCGCCCAGCTTTCCGCCTCGGCATAATAAGCGTCGAGCGATTCGCGGCTCTGCTTGTTCATGACGCTCGGTCCCTTCGGCCGGAGGAAGCCGAGACTCGGCCGCGGGTGCGCCGGCGGAAGCTCTGGCCGAGCCTCGGCGGCGGCGGCGGAGCGACGTCCCGGACCGGCAGGTGGCGCGGGACATGGCCGCCGGCTCCGGCCATCGCCAGCCCGCCCGGAGCGGCCGGAGCGGTTTCACGGCGCTGGGTCGCGGCGACCGCGTCGGCGACGCTCGCCGCCCGCGAGCGCTCGGCGGTCGCGGGCGCCGGCTCGCGAACCGCGCCGCCGATCCGCACCGGCTCGCCGCGAAGCGCCGCGGCGGCCGCGGCGGGAGCCTCGCGCCAGGCCGCGGGCAGCCGAAGCCCGTAGGCGACTCGAGCGGCCGCGATCAGGGTCGCGAGCAGGGCCAAGGCGAAGACGAGGGCGACGACGAACAGCTCGACCGGAACCCCGGTGATCGGGACCCTGGCCTCGCGAAGCGCGATCAGGTAAGCGAGCCAGGGCTCGAGCATGGCCAGCTCCACTCCGAGCACGATCGCGGTTCCAAGGGCGCCGAGAGCGGCTCCGCCCAGGACCCTCAGCCAGCCTTCGAACAGCCCGCGGGTTCCCTCGAACAGAAGGAAGGCGATGAAGAAGGGCCCGAGCGCGAGCATCAGCCCGGCCGCCAGGCGGACCGCCGCGAGCGCGCCGATCGTTCCGGTGAGGAACAGCGCCCGGGCGCCGTCGAGAGCGAGCCGGTCCCAGCCCTGGGCCTGGCGGGCGGCGGCGGTCGGAAGCGGCGGCTGGCCCGGCTCGGCGGCCGGAGTGGTGGCTCCGGCGGCGACCGGCTCGCCGGGTCCGAGCTCGGCGAGCCTCAGCATCGCCCGGTCGGCCTGGTCGAGCCGGGCGACCAGCCCGCCGCCCGCGCCGGGGAGCGCGGCCGGAGCTCCGATCTCGGAGGCGATCTCGGCCGGCCCATGGAGCGCGACGTCGTAGACCAGGGTTCGGTAGGCCGCCCAGCTCGTCGCCAGCGCGAGCACGATCCCGATCTTGACCAGGGCCAGAACGCCGTCGCGAACCGCCGGGACGTGGCCGAGCAGCATCCGGTATCCGAACAAGGCGACGAACAAGGTGAGGAAGCCCAGAAGCACCAGCGAAAGGGTCGAGCCGGGGGCGGCGAGCGCCCGATAGCCCTCGGCGCCGACCGACTGCGCCTGGCAGTCGATGAAATCGACGACTCCGCGAAGGAAGCCCTCGGCGGGCGGGATGGCCGGGCAGGCCGCCATCACGCCACCTCCAGAAGCCGCGGGATCCAGTCGGCGGGATCGTCGCCGCGCTCGGCCCGGATCTCGTCGAGCAGCCGCACGGTCCGCTCTCGCCCCGAAAGGATGGTGAGAAGGTCGCGCTCCCCGGTGAGGTTGAGCCGGGCGACGACGCTCTCCGCGCCATGCTTGATCAGGAAGCAATGCGCGTTGTCGGGAAGGGTCCGGATCAGCTCATATTCGTGCGGGGTGAGCCCGAAGCCGTCGATATAGTCATCGGCCCGGGCCTTGGGGTTGGCCATGAAGATCTGGGTCGCCGCCTGCTCGATGATCGCGCTCGCGATCCGGCTCTCGAGCGCGTCCTGGGCGCTCTGGGTGGCGAAGCCGACGATTCCGTTGCGCTTTCGGATCGTCTTCTCCCAGTCCTTGATCCGGCGGACGAAGACGTCGTCGTCGAGCGCCTTCCAGCCCTCGTCGACGACGATGATCGCGGCGCTTCCGTCGAGCCGCTCCTCGACCCGGTGGAACAGGTACATCATCGCCGGGGTCCGCATCGCCGGATCGTCGAGGATCTGGGTCATGTCGAAGCCGACCGATTCGGCGCTGAGGTCGGTCTTGTCGACCGGATTGTCGAACAGCCAGGCGCGTTCGCCGTCGCCCCACCAGGGCTTGAGCCGGGACCACAGGTCGGCGGCGTGCGGGCGATGGCCGCCCCTGAACAGCTCGGCGAGGTGGCGAAGCCGGCGGTGCTCGACGGGCTGCTGGAAATTGGCGTCGACCGAATCCTTGATCCGCCCCGTCTCCTCGATGTCCACCCCGCCGGCGAGAACGGCCAGCCAGTCGGTCAGGAAGGCGCGGTTGGCGGCATTGTCTTCGAGCTGGAGTGGGTTGAGCCCCGACGGCGAGCCCGAGCGAAGCAGATCGTAGCGGCCGCCGATCGCCCGGATGAACAATTCGGCGCCCCGGTCCTTGTCGAAGAAGATGATCCGCGGGCCGAGCTTTCGGGCCTGGGCGAGCAGGAAGTTGAGAACCACCGTCTTGCCGGATCCGGACGGCCCGATCACGGTGAAGTTGCCGAGATCGCCCTGGTGGAAGTTGAAATAATAGGGGCCGGCCGCGGTCGTCTCGAGCAGGGTTATCGCCTCGCCCCAATGATTGCCGGACGCCTGGCCGAGCGGGAAGTTGTGGCTGCTGGCGAGCCCAGCGAAATTGGCGGTGCTGACCAGGCCGCGCCTCGCGATATATTTGAAATTGCCCGGAAACTGCGCCCAGAAGGCCGGCTCGAGCGCGATCTCCTCGCGAACCGCGATGATTCCGAGATCGGCGAGCGCGGCCTGGGCCTCGGCGACTCCCTCGTCGACGGCGGCGGGGGTCTCGCCTCGGACGGCGATGGTCATGTGATGCTCGCCGAAGCCGGCCCGGCCGGCAGCGACCTCGTCCTTGGCGGTGGCGAGGTCGCCGCGCAAGCTCACCGCTTCGTCCTCGGCCGAGCGCATCCGCCGGAGCGCCAGGTTCATCCGCGACAAAGCGGCCTGCCGCTCGACGAAGCCGAACGATTGGGACACGACCAGCTCGAACGGCAGCCGAAGAAGCTCGTCGAGCATCCCGGCGGCGGTCTGGCCGGGATAGTCCTTGATCGAGACCATCCCGAGGAAGCTTCGCGGGGTCGCGCCGGCGGGGCCGAGCTCGGCGGTCTCCTGGCCGAAGCTGATCCGCCGATAGGGCAGGTAGGCGCCCAGATCCTGCATCGGCAGCAGGACCGGGCGCATCTCGCCGTTGAACAGGGCGGACAGGAATTCGAGCGGTTCCGAGCAGGGGCCCTGCGGAGTCGGATAGACTCCGAGCAGGCGCGGCTCGTAGCTTCCAAGCGCCGCGATCAGAGCTTCGCGGGCGACCTCGAGCTGGCGAAGCTCATAGGCCGCGCCGGCCGAATCCTCCTCGCGGCGGCGAAGCTTCCCGCGAAGCCGGTCGAGCCCGCCCACCCGGCCCTGCAGCGGACGCCGGACCAGGGTCAGGAACAGCTCGTTGACATAGAGCTTCTTGGCGGAGAGCCGGGCCCGCCAGGCCTGGTCGAGCCGGCGCGAGAAATCGTCGCGATGGTCGGCGGCCAGCTCGACGTCGATCCGGCGGCGGACGATATGGTGGTAGAGAGCGAAGCGCGACGAGCCGATAGACTGGAGCATCGCGTCGCGAAGGCGCTTGCGATAGTTGATCTCGTCGGTGTCGGCGGTCTCGAACAGAAGCCCGCGCAGGTGGATGAACTGCATCAGCAGGCCGTCGCGGGTCTCGATCGTATGGTCGTCGACATGCCTCGCATAGGGCAGATGGTGGCCCGCCGCCCGTTCGCGAGCGACCGGATCGCCGCCGCGGCTCAGGCCCGATAGGAATTGCATCGCCAGATCGCATGGTTGCGCACCCGCGGGCAGCGGCTGACTCGGGTGATCCAAAGGTCGAAGAAGCGCGGCTCGCGAACGCACAGCACCACGCCCACCAGGTGGACGATCAGGGCCGCGGCCAGCGCCCAGAGCGACCGGAAGATGAGGAACAATTCGGTGGCGATGACGGCGTTGGCGATGAAATAGGAATAGGTGACCCCGGCGAACATCTGCGGCCGCGTCAGCGCCACGAACAGGGGGTCGCGCTCGACTCCGTTCATTTTACTGGCCGAGGCTGGCGGTCGACTGGATGCCCGCGACGATGCTGGCCGCCCCGAACAGGATGAAGCAGCCGAGGATGACGGTGGCGCCGTAGCGCCAGTTGATCCGGCCGGTGAGCATCATCAGCCCGACGGTCGCGACCGCGATGACCGCGACCACCGTCGCGATGGTTCCGAGCAAGGTGCCTTCCAGCCAGCGCACCGCCGAGACGATCACGCCCGATCCGGCGGGGTCGCCGAGCGAATCCTGAGCCCGGGCCGCGGCGGACCAGGCGGCGCCGGCGAGCGCGGCGCTCAATCCGGCTAAGCCGCGGGCCGCGCGGGCCGGCTTCAGCTTGCGATTATGCGACATTCCGATTCGCTCCCCGCGGGATACTGCGCGGTCGGCACGGCTTTGCCAATAGTCTCCGCCGGATGGCCGGCCCGGACTGTCGCGTATCGGGGCGCCCGGCGGTCGGTCGAGCGGGCGCTTCTGCCCCGCCCGGGACCTCGGCGTTTACGGTCGGATCAAGGTCGCCGCCGCAAGGGGCAGTCCGCGGCCGAGTGCCGGTTTCGCCCGAGGGCAAGCGGACGCGCCCGAATGCTCGCCCTCGATTTCGGCAGGCCGCGGCTTTTCATGAGCGGATCAGTCGGGAGGAACGATTCCTGTTCAGCCGCTTCGGATCATTTCGGTATTTACTTCCGAAGTCGATAGTTCCACTCTGGAAGATCTCAGTGATAATTGCCGGGCGGGGGAAAGCGGTGATGATCGGCAAAGCCTTGTTCCGGATTGCCGTTGCGGCTTCGCTCGCCGCCGGAGGCGCCGCTTCGGGGCCCGCCCGGGCGGCGGACTCCAAGCCGTGCCGGCTCCTGCTCGTCAACGACGACGGAATCGACGCTCCCGGGATCCACGCGCTCTACCAGGCTTTGAAGGATGATTGCGAGCTGGTCGTCTCCGCCCCGGCGGTGAACCAGTCGGGAATGAGTCACGCCATTCCCAATCTATCCCGCGGCCTGAAGGTCCGGACCGTCCCCTTCGAGGGCGGCTCGGGCTTCGCAGTCGAGGGGTCGCCGGCGGAGGCAGCCGGCCTTGGAGTGATGATGCTGGGGGGCGACCGGAAGTTCGACCTCGTGGTGAGCGGGATCAACGCCGGCGAGAATACCGGCCTTTCCAACCTCTATTCGGGTACGGTCAACGCCGGAATGGAGGCGATGGTTCGGGGGACTCCCGCGATCGCCTTCTCCCAGGGCGACGAGCTCAAGGGCGATTTCAGCACGACCAAGCCGCTGGTGCGGGCGATCGTTCGCCGGGCGCTGTCCCACCCGCTCCCGCGCGGAGTGATGCTCAACGTCAACATACCGAAGGACTTCAAGCGGATCGTCGTGGCGCCGTCGCGCGGCATGTCGGTCATCCTGTCGTTCACCGCCGTTCCGGGCGACGGAGTGACGACCTACGTTCCCAAGGTCGTTCCGAACCTGTCGCCGCCGCCGGGCGGAGACGTCGCTTATTATGAAGCCGGCGACGTCACCGTCACTCCGCTCGAGCTCGACCGAACCGCCAAATCGGATCTCGCGCATTTCCGGCGCTGGATCCGGGGCATCCGGCGCTGAGGGCGAAGGACTTGGCCACCGGGCGCTCCTCGCCGGTCATGCACGCCTCCCGCCAAGTCGCGGGAGCGCCGGACGGGTTCCGGCAAGATGCCTCGCGGCCGCCGGTTCTGCGATTCAATGCGCCTATATTGCACCGCAGATAATCCATGACTGAGTCGATAGAAGAAGATAGTGTCGAGTACCTGTTCGTAGAATCCGTATTGACGTAAGCGTAACTGGAAAGGCCGACGCCGGCGCAGATCTACGCGCCCGCCGCCGCCTTCGTGCAAGCAAAAGGGGGTGGGGATGGGGGCGACAGCGATCTGCGAACAAGGATCGGAGCTTCAGAAGACGCCCCGGCTGCTGCGATTGGCTCCGAACTTCTACGTCGCCGTGTTCAGCATCATGAAGCTTTATCCGGCCTCCTTCATCATCCGGCAGGCCGAGGCCCGCGGCGAGATCGGGCCGTCGACCACCGTCGTCGAAACCACTTCCGGCACCTTCGGCCTTGCCCTGGCGATGGTCTGCGCGGAGCGCGGCCACAAGCTCTGGCTCGTCGGCGACGGCGCCATCGACACCACGCTTCGCGACCGGATCGCCTCGCTCGGAGCCAATCTCAGCATCGTCACCGAGCCGGCCCCGGTGGGCGGAATGCAGCAGGCGCGTCTCGACCGGCTCAACCAGCTGCGCGGGCAGTTCGACGATCATTTCTGGCCCGCCCAGTACGAAAATCCCGACAATTGCGCCTCCTACGCCGAGCTCGGCGAGCTGCTCGAGCGCTCGCTCGGGCGGATCGACTGCCTGGTCGGCACGGTCGGCACCGGCGGCTCGATGTGCGGAACCGCGGCCTCGCTCGAAACCGTGTGCCCCGGGCTCCACGTCGTCGGGGTCGACACCCACGGAAGCGTATTGTTCGGCCAGCCGGACCGGCCGGGCCGGCTGCTGCGCGGGCTCGGCAACAGCCTGATGCCACCCAATGTCGATCACCGGGCCTTCGATGAGGTCCACTGGGTCAACGCCGCCGACGCCTTCCTCGCCGCTCGCGAGCTTCACCGCCGGCACGCCCTGTTCATGGGCCCGACCAGCGGCGCGGCCTGGCTCGCGGCGCGCTGGTGGGCGAGCGAGCATCCCGATTCGTGCGTCGTCGCGATCCTCCCGGACGAGGGCCACCGCTATTTGAGCACCGTCTACGAGCGCGAATGGATCAGCGCCCGCGGCCTCGATCGGGATTCGCTTCCCGAGGCTCCGGTGACGGTCGAGTCGCCCCGGTTCGAGTGGGAGGAGTGGAGCCGGATCGAGTGGCTGCGGCGCCCGGTCGAGGAAGTGATCATGCCGCGGGAGGTGGTGCGCGCCGCATGACCGGCGACGTGCTGCTGTTCCTCGAAAGCAATACGACTGGAACTGGCCGGCTGTTCATGCGCGCCGCCCGGGCTGAAGGCTGCGAGCCGGTGCTGGCCGCGCGCGACCCGGGGCTCTACCCGTTCGCCGCCGAGGAGGGAATCCGAGTCGTCGCCGCCGACACCGCCGACGAGGAGGCGATGCTCGAGCTTTGCCGGACGATCGCGCCCGGCGAAAGGCTGAAGGGCCTCACCTCCACATCCGATTATTTCGTGGCGGCCGCGGCCCGGCTCGCGGAGCGGCTCGGCCTGCCGGGCCCCTCCGCCGCCGCCGTCGACCGCTGCCGCGACAAGGCGCTCCAGCATGAACGGCTGAGCTCGGCCGGAGTCCCGGTGCCCGACTCGCGGGCCGCCGAGACTCCCGGCGAAGCGGCCGAGGCCGCCACCGCCCTCGGCCTTCCGGTCGTCGTCAAGCCGGTCGGCGGCAGCGGAAGCGTCGGAGTTCGGCTCTGCTCCGCCGCCGGCGAGGCGGAGCTCCACGCCGCGCTCCTGCTCGGCCGGACGCTGAACGAGCGCGGCATTCCCGAGCGCCGGGCGGTGCTGGTCCAGAGCTTCGTCGAGGGGCCGGAATATTCGGTCGAGACGTTCGCCGGCGAGGTGATCGGGATCACCCGCAAGCATGTCTCCGATCCGCCGGCCTTCGTCGAGCTCGGCCACGACTTCCCCGCCGACCTCGCCGATAGCGACTCCCGAGCCGCCGCGGCCGCCGCCCGGGCCGCGGTCGCCGCGCTCGATCTCCAGTGGGGCGCAGCCCATTGCGAGCTTCGGTTGACTGGCGAGGGGCCGGTCATCATTGAAGTCAATTCGCGAATGGCGGGCGGCTTCATCCCGGAGCTGATCCGGCGGGCGAGGGGAATCGACCTGATCAGGGAGCTCACCCGGCGCATCCTCGGAAGGGAGGCGCGGCTTCGGCCGAGCGCCGGCCGCCACGCCTCGATCCGGTTCCTCGTTCCGCCGCGATCGGGCCGGCTCGCCGCGGTGACCGGCGAGGCGGAGGCCCGAGCGGTCGGCTCGGTCTGCGACCTCGCCTTCTACCGCTCGCCCGGCGCCGAAATCCGACTCGCCGGCGATTTCCACGACCGGATCGGCCATGTCATGGCGGAGTCGGAGCGGGCCGAGGACGCGCGCTCGGCCGCCGAGCGAGCGCTCGCCCTGCTCAGCGTGACGATCGACTGAATGGGCGGCTCGGCCGGCGACACGGGGCGGATCCGGCGGACCCTTTCGAGCGGCGCCGCCCGGGCCCTGGCGCTTCGAGCGGAGCCTCCGACGCGCGCCTGGGAATTGTCGTTCGTCGCCGAGGTCGACCGCGCCCATCTCGTCATGCTGTCGGACGCCGGGCTGATCGACCCCGCGCACTCGGCGCGGCTGCTCGGCGAGATGGCGCGCCTCGCCGCCGAGAATTTCCAATCCCTCGAAGAGGCCGAGGCGCCGCGCGGCCTCTATCTGCTGTACGAATCCTTCCTGATCGAGCGGCTCGGCGAGGCCATCGGGGGCGCGCTTCACACCGGCCGCTCGCGCAACGACCTCAACGCCACCGTCCTCCGGCTCCAGCTGAGGGCTCCGGCGGCTTCGCTCCTGCGCGAGCTGCTTCGGCTGGCCGCGCTCCTGCTCGCCCGGGCGCGCCGCCACCGCGACGCGGTGATGCCCGTCTATACCCACGGCCAGGCGGCGCTGCCCGGCTCCTACGGCCATTATCTCGCCGGAGTGGCGCAGCCGCTGCTTCGAAGCGCGGAGGCGCTGCTCGGCTGGATGGGCGGGGACGTCGATCTTTGCCCGCTCGGCGCCGGAGCCGCGGCCGGGACGAGCCTTCCGATCCGCCCCGAAATCACCGCCGCCCTGCTCGGCTTCGGAGCGCCGGTTCGCAATTCGCTGGATTCGGTCGCCTCGCGCGATTTCATCGTCCGGCTGCTCGCCGAGGCGGCGACCGCCGGCATCGTCCTCACCCGCTTCGCCGCCGACCTCCAGGCCTGGACCTCCGCCGAGTTCGGCTTCCTCCACCTTCCCGATGCCCTCGCCGGGTCGAGCTCGATGATGCCGCAGAAGCGCAATCCCTACCTGCTCGAGCATATCCAGGGCCGGGCCGCCCTGCCGCTCGGCGCCCTGGTGTCGGCGGTGTCCGCGATGCAGTCCAAGCCCTTCACCAACCATATCGCCGCCGGGACCGAGGCCGCGGCCGGAACCCGCGACTCGCTCGCGAGCCTGGCCAGCGCTTCGGCGCTGGCCAGGGCGATGCTGTTCGGCGCCGTCCCAAGGCTCGAGGCGATGCGCCGCCGGGCCGAATCGGGGTTCCTGGAAGCGACCGAGATCTCGAACCGGCTGGTGCTCGCCGGGATCCCGTTCCGGACCACCCACCGCCTGGTCGGGAAGGCGATCACCGAGGCGCTCGAGCGCGATCCGGAGTCGAGCGGGGCGAAGCTCGCCGAAGCGCTCGCCGCGGCCGCCCCCGCCGCCGATCTCGCCGGGCTCGATCCGGCCTCGATCATGGCCTCGACCGCGCAGGGCGGCGGCCCCGGCCGGCTGCTCCTGCCCGATTCGCTCGACGAGGAGCGGGCCCGCCTCCGGGCTTTGGTCGCCGGGCTCGATCGGCGGGAGAGGCAATGGCTCGACGCGAAAGCCCGGCTCGACGATCGGGTCGAGCGGCTCGTCCGGAGCGCCGGCTGAATTTCAGGCGGCGGGCGCGGAGCCTTGCGCTTCGCCCAGAAAGGGCCTGAGCGCTTCGGCCAGCCGGCCGGCGTTGCGCTCGGCCATCATCGTCACATGGTCGCCCGGCACCCACTGCACCCGAACCGGAGCGCCCGAGGCCTGGCTCCAGCGAAGATCCTCCTCGTCCGCCGGTTCGTCGCCGGCGGCGGCCCCGTCGATCGCCCGGAACAGGACGATCGGCACCGGCGACGGCCCGGGCCGGTAGGCGCGCCGCGCCTGGCGGTGGGCTCGGGCCACCGCCATCAGGTTGCGGACCAGCATCGCTCCGTCGGCGGCCGGGAGCGACCCGTCCCGGGCGAAGGCGTCCGACACCAAAGCGACCTGGGCGTCGGTGTCGAGGCCCCGAAGGCTCTCATAGGTGACGTCGACGGCGAGCCCGGTGAAGCGCCGGAAGATCGCCACCGCCCGGGCAAGGTCCTGGGCCGCGGCCTCTTCGGTCGATTCGGCCGGCTGGTCGGAATCGCCAGGCCGGGCAAGCGCGCTGTCGAACAGGGCGAGAAGCTCCACCCGCTCCCCGTCGGCGGCGAGCTGGCGCGCCATCTCGTAGGCGATCACTCCGCCGAACGAATGGCCGCCGAGGCGGTAGGGCCCGCCCGGCTGAAGTCCGCGAAGCCTGGCGATATAATCGGCCGCCATGGCGACGACGTCGCGATGCGGCTCGGCCTCGCCCGAAAGCCCGCCCGCCTGGACGGCGTGGACCGGCATTCGCGGAGCGAGATGGCGAACCAGCGGAACGTAGTTGAGCACCGTTCCGCCGCCGGTGTGGACGAGGAACAGGATCTCCTCGCCCCGCCCCGACCAAAGCTTGACCAGCTGGCCGTCGGTCGCCTCCTGCCTTCGAACCACCTCGGCGAGATGCTCGATCGTCGGCGCCTCGAACAAGGCCGCGAGCGGCACCCGCCGGCCGAGCCTCTGCTCGATCCGGACCAGGAGCCGCATCGCCAGGAGCGAGTGGCCGCCGAGATCGAAGAAGCTGTCGGTGACTCCGATCCGGTCCTCGCCGAGCAGGTCCTCCCAGATCTGGGCGATCTGGAGCTCGACCGGATCGCGCGGAGCGATGTGGCGCCGGTCGGGATCGCCGCCGACGGACTCGGGCGCCGGAAGCCGCGAGCGGTCGAGCTTCTGGTTGGCGGTCAGCGGCAGGGCGTCGATGAACAGGAAGGCCGAGGGCACCATCGGCGCCGGCAGGCGCTGGCGCAGATATTCGCGCAGCCGCCGGGCGCTTCGCTCGGAGTCGCGAGCCGGAACGACATAGGCGACGAGCGCCGGTCCGCCGGACGAATCGGCGCGGACGACGATCGCGCAGGCGGCGACGTCCGGGCTGGTCCGAAGCGCGGCTGCGACCTCGCTCGGCTCGACCCGGACTCCGCGCACCTTCACCTGGTCGTCGGCCCGGCCGAGGAAATGGAGCAGGCCGTCGGCGCCGACCAGGCCGCGGTCGCCGGTAAGATAGAGGAGGTCCCCCGGATCGCCCGAGAAGGGATTCGGGAGGAAGCGGCGCTCGGTCTCCTCCGGCATTCCGGAATAGCCGAGGCTCCGGAACGGAGTTCGAAGGGCGATCTCGCCGGCCTCGCCGATTCCGCAGAGCCGCCGCTGCGCGGTCAGGACCAGCGCCTGGGTCTGGGGAAGCGGCCGGCCGAGCGGCTGGATCCCGGAATGGGGAGCGTCGCCGACGACATGCGCGCATTTGGCCAGGGTCGTCTCGGTCGGGCCGTAGAGGTTGACGATCGTCCCCGCGGCCGGAAAGGCGCGGCGCCAGCTTCGGACCAGGGCGGCGGTCAGCGGCTCGCCGGCGAAGAAGGCGAGGCGCAAGGTCTCGAGCCGGGCCGTGCCGGTCCCGTCGATCAGCCAGGCCTCGGCCAGCGACGGGACGCAGTGGATCAGGGTGATCCGTTCGGACTCCAGCCAGTCCAGCGTTGCCGAGCCGCCCGCCGCCTCGTCGCCGGATGGCAGGACCAGCTCGGCGCCGGAGGTCAGCGGCAGGAAGACGTCGCGAAGCACCACGTCGAAGGACAGGCCGGTCAGCTGCCCGCAGCGATCGCCCGGGCCGACCGCGAAGGTGCTGCGCTGCCAGTCGAGAAAATGGGCCAGGCCTCCGGCGGTGCCGAGCACCGGCTTGGGGACGCCGGTGCTTCCGGAGGTGAAGAAGAGGTAGGCCGGGTCCTCGCGCCCGGCGGGCGGGTCGGCCTCGGCCTTGGCCGAGGGGGTCGCATCGCCGACGTCGACGACGTTCAGGCCCGGCCGCTCGCGAAGCCAGTCGTCGCTCTCCGGCGAGCACGGCGCCTGCAGGAGGAAGCGCGCCCCGGACCGGTCGAGCATCAGCGCCCGCCTTTCCCTCGGCAGCTTCTCGTCGAGCGAAAGGAGCACTCCGCCGGAGTGAAGGACCCCGGCCATCGCGGCGATGAAGTCGGGGCAGCTTCGCCCATGGACCGCCACCACGTCGCCGGGGGCCATTCCGGCCGCCGTCAGCGCCGCCGCCACCCCCTTCATCCGCTCCGCGAAGGCGCCGTAGGTCAGAGTCCCGCCGGGCCAGGACAGAGCCGGAGAGTCGGGCTGCCGCTCGGCCCAGCCCAGAATGGCCGAGCTGACCGGCTGCTGGGCCGGAGCTTCGAGCGGTTCGGCCGGATCGCAGAGCAGGGCGCGCGAAGCCGGCGTGACCAGATCGAAGGCTCCGAGCGGGAGGTCGGGATCGGCCGCCGCCTGGCGCAGAACCGAATCATATTGGTCGAGGAGCGCCGCCATCCGCGCCTCGCTGTAGCGGGCGCGCTGGTAGACGAGCCGAAGCTCGAGCGAGTCGTCGCACTCGTTGACGTAGAGGACGGTCGAGAATTCGCAGCGGCTCGCATCGGGGCTCTCGAAGGTTCCGGAAAGGCCGGGCAAAGCGAGCGTTCGCCGCGGAGTCGGAGTGAAGTTGAAGAAGGTCTCGAACAGCGGGTGCGTGCTCGCGCTTCGCTCGGGGGCGAGATGCTGGACCACCTGCTCGAACGGCACCTCATGATGCTCCAGGCCCTCGATCACGGCGGCTCGAACCCGAGCCATTGCCTCGCGAAAGCCGATTTCGGGGCTGAGCCGGGCTCGAAGTGCGAGCGTGTTGAGGAACAGCCCGATCAGGGCCTCGGTCTCGACCCGGATCCGGCCGCTGACCGGCGAGCCGACGAGCACGTCCTGCTGGCCCGTAACCCGCATCAGCAGGACCATGAAGGCGGTCAGAAGGGTCGCGAACAGCGCGCCTCCCTCTTCGCGGCTCAGGGCTTCGAGCTTGAGCCTCAGCGCGGGCTCGATGCGTCCCTCCAGCGCCGCCCCGGCATAATCGCGCGCCGCCCCGGCCTCGGGCCGGTCGGCCGGAAGCTCCAGCACCGGCGGCGGATCGGCGAGCTGCCGGCGCCAGTAAGCGAGGCCCCGGCGAAGCAGGCCCTGCTGAAGCCGGTCGCGCTGCCAGCGCGCGAAGTCGCCATATTGGATCGGAAGCGGCGCAAGGCCCGGAGAGCGTTGCTCGACGAAGGCGGCGTAGAGCTGAGCCAGCTCCTCCACGAATATGCCGATGGACCAGCCGTCGCCGACGATATGGTGGACGGTGAAGATCAGGAAATGGTCGTCCGCCGCCAGCCGGACCAGGGTGACTCGAAGCAGCCGATCGCGGTCCAGCTCGAAGCCGCGCCGGGTTTCGGCCGCATAGCGGGCCCGGCGCGCGGCTTCGCGTTCCTCCTCCGGCAGGGCCGTGAGGTCGACCGTCTCGATGGGAACCGGCGAGGGCGGAGCGATCGTCTGGACCGGCTTGCCCGCGGGCGCTTCGAAGCTGGAGCGAAGTGCCGAGTGCCGGCGCACGATCTCGTCGAAAGCCTGCTGCAGCGCGGGCCGCGACAGGGCGCCTTCGAGCCGAACCCCCGCCGCGATGATATGGGCGGGATCGCCCGGAGCGACCCGATCGAGGAACCATTGCCGTTCCTGGGCGAAGGACAGCGGCACGGCTCCATCGCCATTGCCTGGAGCGAGCTCGGCCGGGCCGTCGGCGCTGGCCCGCTCGAGGGTCGCCAGGCGCCTCAGCAGAAGGTCGCGCTGGGCCGGCGACAGCTCCAGGATCCGCGAGCTCGAATCAGCCATGGCCGCCTGCCGCCGGTTCCGGGCCCGCTTCTTCCGCGAGCAGCCGATCCAGCTCGTCGGGGGCGATGTCGCCGATCTCGGCGAGCATCGCCTCGATGAGGCTCGGGTCGGCGAGAGCGACTCGCGCCTCGATGACCGCCTGGCCGAGCTCGGCGATGGTCGGCGCCTGCAGGACCGCGGCCAGCGAGAGCTCGACGGCGAGCTCGGACGCGATCCGCGCGTTGAGCCGGGTGGCGAGAAGCGAATGGCCTCCCAGCTCGAAGAAATTGTCGTGGATTCCGACCCGCTCGAGCATGAACAGGTCGCGCCAGATCGCGGCGAGGGTCTTTTCCAAAGCGTCGCGCGGCTCGGCATAGGCCGAGGCCAGATTGGGCCGCTCGTGAGTCTTGCCGGCCGGCGCTGCGCCTTCGTCGCCCGGAGTGACCCACTGGCGGAGCCGGTCGCGCAGGTCGCCGGTCGAGACGACCACCTGCGGCACGCTCCGAACCGAGAGGATTCGCTCGCAGGCGGCGGCGGCCTCGTCCCCGTGCATGAAATAGTCGCTGACCGTGCCGCCCAGGCCGGGAACCGCCGGCCGGAGCTCGGCGAGCCTCCAGCTGTCCCAGTCGATGCTGATCCAATTGCCTCCGCCCCGGCGCCGGCGGGCGCGGGCATAGGAATCGAGGAACAGGTTGGCCGCGCTGTAGGCGGCAAATCCGAGGCCGCCGAGGACCGAGGACAGCGACGACATGAGCACGCAGAAGTCCAGCGGCCGGTCGCCGAGCGCCTCGTCCAGGACGATCAGCCCATGGGCCTTGGCATGGAATTGCGTGTCGCTGTCGCCGGTCGTGGCCTGGGCGATCTCGCGGAACGTCTCGGCGCCGATCGCGCCGGCGGCGTGGAATATGCCGTTGAGGGGTCCGAAGCGGTCCTCCGCGCGGGCGACGGCCTGGGCCATCGCCTTGGGGTCGGCGACGTCGGCGCTCAGGGTGAGGATCTCGGCGCCCAGCGCCTCCAGGTCGCGGAGCGCATGGATGCGCAGGCTGGTCGGGTCGTCGCGATCGTTCGAGTCGAGCCAGGCCTGCCAGGACTCCCGGCCCGGAAAGGCGGCCCGGCCGATCAGCACCAGCCGGGCCTGGCAGGCGGCGGCGAGGTGCCTCGCCATGGCTAGGCCGACTCCGCCAAGGCCCCCGGTGATCAGATAGACTCCTCGGCTTCGGAAGGGCGAGCGGCCCTCGGCCGGTGGATCGAGCGGCGCCGGCTCGTAATCGGGCACCCAGCGGCCGCCGTCGCGATAGGCGATTGCGGGGCCGTCGAGGGGGCAGCGGAACGCGTCCAGCAACTGGCCGGCCAGAGCCTCGCTCGCCGCCGGACTGTCGGGCGCAGGGCCGGGATCGATGCAGCGGCAGGCCACTCCGGGGCGTTCCTGGGGCGCCACCAGCGCGGGCCCCAGCAAGGTCGCTTTTTCGGGCGCCGGGCCCTCGCCGCCGCCGAGGTCGAACAGGCCGTTGGCGACGATCTCGACCCGCAGCTCATGGCCATGGCCCTCGCGCCACAGCGCCGCGAGCAGCCGCATCAGGCTGTGGAAGCCGAGCGCCTGGGCTTCCTCGAACCGCTCGGAGTCGGGCAGGCCCGGCTGCAGGGGCGCGAGCGACCACAAGTGGACGATCGTATCGGGAATCGCCCCGCGCGCCCGCAAGGCTTTCACCAGTCGGGGAAAGTCCGCTTCGTCGGCGGGGTTCAGGACGAAGGCGCCGATTCCCTCCTCGAACCCGTCGCCGGCGGCGGCGGTGACCACGGTCTTCCCTTCGCTTCGGAGGCGGGCGGCGAGAGCCTCGCCGGCCCCTCCGGAATCCGCCAGGACCAGCCATTGCTCGCCGGAGAGCGGATCGGAAGGAAGCGCCGCGGACGGCTTCCAGTAAGGCAGCTCGAACCAGCGGCGGATCGGGCGCCGTCCTTCGGACGCCTCCGGCGCTCCGGAATCGGAAGGCGGGTCGATCCAGTGCCTCTGCCGCTCGAACGGATAGGTGGGGAGGGGCAGCCGGCGCAGGCCGCCGCGATCCGTCACTCGGGCAAGCGCGACCGGTGCTCCCGCCTGCCAGAGCAGGCCGACGGCGCGAAGCAGAACCGCCAGCTCCGCTTCCCGGCCGTAGGGCCAGCGCATCGCCGGGACGATCGGGTTGTCGGCGTTGAGCCGGGTTCGAAGCCCGATCGCGTGTGAGGTCAGCGACTGGCCGGGCCCCACTTCGACGAGCATTCGCGCCGGATCGGCGAACAGGGGCTCGAGCCCGTCGCGGAAGCGGACCGTCCGGCACAGGTGCCGCGCCCAGTAATTCGGATCGGTGGCTTCCTCGTCGCGAATCCAGTCGCCGCTGAGGCAGGAGACGTAGGGGATGCGCGGCGGCTTCGGCCGGGCGTCGGCGACGACGGCGGCCAGCTCGGCGACGATCGGCTCCATCATCGCCGAATGATAGGCGTGGGTGCTGGCGAGGCGCTGGCAGCCGACTTCGTCCGAAGCAAGGTCCCGCTCCAGCGCTTCAACCGCCTCCGCGGGTCCCGAGACGATCGACATGCTCGGGCCGCTGACCGCGGCGATCGAAATTCCGGCGGGGAGCCGGCCGGCCAGCTCGGCCTCGCCGAGCGAAACCGCCATCATCCGCCCCGGCGCCACCCGAGCCTCGATCAGCCGCGCCCTCGCCGCGACGACCCGCAACGCCTCGGCGAGCGTGAAGACGCCGGCGAGGCAGGCCGCGACGAACTCGCCGATCGAATAGCCGATCATCGCATCGGGCTCGATCCCCCAGGAGATGAGCAGGCGCGCCAGCGCATATTCGGTGACGAAGATCGCCGGCTGACCTGCCGCGGGCTGATCGAGAGGGGAGGGGACGGAAGCGGTCTCGCCGCGCCCGAGCATCGCCCGAAGATCCAGCTTCGCGCCGCCGGTCGCGGCCGGATCCGGGCGCGGATCGGCCCAGTCGCGGCCGGAATAAAGCCGGTCGCGAATGTCGCCGTCCAGATGCCCGCGAAGAAGGTCCGCGCATTCGTCGACGGCGGTGCGGAAGGCCGGCTCCGTCGCATAAAGCTCCCAGCCCATCGCCGGATAATGATCGCCGAGGCCGGGGAACATGAAGGCGATCGAAGGGCGGCCGCGCCGCGCCGGCGCCGCCTCGGGCCCGTTCTCGGCGCCGAGCAGGCGCTCCGCCTCGGCGCAGGACCCGGCGACGACGAAGCGCCGATGGCCGAGCTCGCGCCGGCCCACGCGCAAGCTGTGCGACACGTCGGCGAGGGGGAGGTCCGGGTGGAGGCGCAGGTGATCGGCGAGCCGGTCGGCGGCGGCGTCCGCGGCCGCGGCGGTTCGGGCCGAAATCGGGACCAGCTCGGCCGAGCGAGGCTCGGGCGGACTCGGCGTAGGCGGGGGCTCCTCGAGCACGACATGGACGTTGGTGCCGCCGATCCCGAACGAGCTCACGCCCGCGCGCATCGGCCCGTCCGCCGGGTCGTGGGGCCTGAGGGCCGTCGCCACTTCGAAGGCGCCGCCGAGGGCGAGGCGGGGATTGGGCGTTCGGCAGTGGATGCTTGGCGGGATCTGGCGCCGGCGCAAAGCCAGCGCCGCCTTGATCAGGCCGGCGATGCCCGCCGCCGCGTCGACATGGCCGATATTGCTCTTCACCGAACCGATCGCGCAGGGCCTGCGCCGGGCCGGTCCCGCGAACGCTTCCGCCAGCGCCGCCATCTCGATCGGGTCGCCGAGCGGAGTCCCGGCGGCATGCGCCTCGATCATGGCGATATCTGCCGGCTCGACTCCTGCGATGGCGAGCGCCTCGGCGATTACCCGAGCCTGCGGCGACACGCTCGGAGCCGTGAAGCCGACCTTGTCGCGCCCGTCATTGTTGATCGCCGAGCCCAGGATGACGGCGTGGATCGAATCGCCGTCGGCGAGCGCGTCCTCGAGCCGCTTCAGGGCGACGGCGCCGGCGCCGTCGCTCGATACCGTGCCCTGGGCCTCGGAGTCGAACGGACGGCAGAGTCCGTCGGGCGAGAGAATCCCGCCTTCCTCATAGGTATAGCCGGAGAGGAGCGGCAGGTGCACCGAGACTCCGCCGGCGATCGCCATGTCGCTCTCATGGGCGAGCAGGCTCTGGCAGGCGAGGTGCACCGCCGTCAGCGATGTCGAGCAGGCGGTTCCGATGCTTGCGCTCGGGCCGGTGAGGCCGAGCAAATAGGACGTGCGGGTCGCGAGGAAGGTCGGGTCGTTGCCGACCGCCAGCTGGAAGCTGCCGGCGTCGGCGGCGAGGCGGCGGTTGGGCCACAGGTTGCGCAGCAGGTAGGTGCTCAGGATGCTCCCGCCGAAGACTCCGATCGCCCCGTCGAAGCGAGCCGGATCGCAGGCGGAATCCTCGAGCGCCATCCACGCGCATTCGACGAACAGCCGCTGCTGGGGATCCATCAGCGCGCAGTCGGCGGGGCTTAGGCCGAAGAGCGCGGCGTCGAAGCCGTCCGCCTCCGCGACCATGCCCTTGGCCGCCACATAGGACGGGCCCGCGGACAGGCCGGCGGCCTCGATCTCGGCGGGCGTGAACCGGGTGATGACGTCGCGGCCCTGGCTGAGCAGCTCCCAGAAGGCTTCGGGCGAATCCGCCCCGGGCAGCCGGCAGGCCATCCCGACGATGGCGATCGCCGAGCTCAAGCGCCGGTCTCCGCGGCGAGGCGCGAGCGCCTCGACAGCGCCTCGCGCCGGGCATCCGCCCGGGCCCGGCCCGCGTCGGCGGCGGCCGGGACCTCGCCCGGAGCGCTCGACAGGTGGCGGGCCAGAGCTTCGATGGTCGGGTATTTGAACAAGTCGGTGATCTCCACCGTCCGTCCGGCCGCCTTCAGCCGGTCCTGGACGGCGAGGAGAAGCAGCGAGTGGCCGCCCCGCTCGAAGAAGTTGCTTCCCCGGTCGAGAAGCTCGACTCCCAGCACCTCCCGCCACACCTGGGCGACCAGCCGCTCGGCTTCGTCGCGAGGGGGCCGGGGAGCGCCGGCGGCCTCCGGGGCCGAGGCGGCGAGAGCGAGCAGGGCCCTCCGGTCGAGCTTTCCGCTCGACCCGAGCGGCATCGAATCGAGAGTCGCGATCGAGGCAGGGACCATATAGGCCGGAAGCCGCTCCCCCAGCCTCGCCCGAAGCGCCGGCTCGTCCGGGCGCAGGGGCTCCAGCCGAGGGATCTCGCCGCCCGCGAAGAAGCGGCGGTAGAAGTCCGAGCCGCGGAACCCGGTCACCCGATGCGGAAGCTCGCTTCGGAAGCCGAGCGCCTCGCCGCCCCCGCCCCGCAGCAGCCGCCCCTCGACGAAATAATCGCTATGCACTCCGTCCCCGCTGGGGGCGCCCCCGCAGGCGGCCTCGATCCGGTCGCCGCGCTCCACCGCCACGCCCCCGCCGAAGGCCGGAACGAAGACCGGAAGCCAGCAATGCTCGTGATCGAGAATGTCGATCCTCTCCCCGCCTCCGGTGTCGAGGGTCAGCCAGACCAGGAAGCCGTCGGCCCGCCCCGCCCGCTCGATCCCGAACTCGCTTGCGAACCGGTAATCGGTCGCCACCGCTCCTCGATAGTCGAGATCCTCGAACGGCCTCGGCCCGGCGAGCAGGTCGCCGCGCCCGAGCCCGCGAACGCACAGCCTCAGGTCGAACGGCCCCCCGATTTCGGCGAAGATCCGCTCGACATAGCGCGCCGCGAGCGGGTCGAAGCCGGGCCGGTCGAGCAGGGCGTCGGGAAGCTGAACCGGCGCATAGAGCGTGAGGCTCCGCTCGGGGATCATCGCCGCCCCGGGAGCCAGCAGCCGCCGGGCCGCGTTGGTGATCGCCGCCGCGCCCTCGCTTCCGCCGATCGACCCGACGATCTCGGAGACGCAGGCTTCGGCCGGCTCGGGCAGCTCGATGGTCGCCGCGTCGCCGAGCAGGACCACGATCCGGTCCTCCAGCCCGAGCGCCTGGACCTTCGCCTTGGCCTTGAGGTAGCTCTCCTCGAGCTTCTCGACCGCGTAGATCCGCCTTGCCCCCGCCTCGGCGCAGAAGCGCGACAGAAGCGCCTCGGGCCCGGTGCCGATCTCGAGCACGACCCGGTCCTTCACCTTGGCGTCGATGGCGGCGCGATAGGCGCGGTTGCGGCGCTCGTCGCTGGTCATCGCGTGGTAGGCGAGGTCGTCGTAGACGAAGAATTCGGCGATCGAGGGCCACCATCCGCACCCGCCGGCAGCCGCGGGAGTGACGAAAGCGGCCAGCCGCCGCTCCCCGTCCGGCCCCTCGGCCGCGACCACCGCCGCCTCGCCGACGGCGGGGTCGGAGCGAAGGACGGCCTCGACTTCGCCGGGCTCGACCCGGAAGCCGCGAAGCTTGATCTGGTCGTCGCGGCGGCCGAGATAGTCGAGGCTTCCGTCGGGCCGGAAGCGCGCGAGGTCCCCGGTCCGGTAGAGGCGCGCTCCCGGATCCCTGGAGAACGGGTCCGGAACGAACGCGGCCTCGGTCAGCTCGGGCCGCCGCCAATAGCCGCGGGCGACTCCCGGCCCGCCGATATGGAGGTGCCCGGGCGCGCCCGCCGGCACCGGGTTGAAGCCGTCGTCGAGAAGGTAGATCCGGGCCTCACCCATCGGCTTGCCGATGCCCGGCTTGCGCCCGTCCGGCCGGACTTCGCCGATCGTGGCGCAGACCGTCGCCTCGGTCGGACCGTAGGCGTTGAGGAACAGGCGTCCAGTCGCCCAGCGGGCGGCGAGCTCGGGCGGGCAGGGCTCGCCGGCGACGATCAGGGTCGACAGCGACGGCAGCCTTCCGGCCGGAAGCCTGGCGAGCACCGACGGCGGCAAGGTCACCGTGTCGATCCGCCATCTCTCCATCAGCGCCAGCATTTCGGCCGAGGGAATCAGCTGCTCGCGCGGCGCCATGTAGAGGCAGGCGCCGCTCAGCAAGGCGGTGAAGATCTCGGAGACGGAGGCGTCGAAGCCGAAGGAGGAGAATTGGAGGATCCGGCTGTGAGCTCCGATCCGGAAGGCGTGGAGCTGCCCCTCGACGAGGTGGCGAAGCGAGAAATGAGTGACGGCCACGCCCTTCCGCCGTCCGGTCGAGCCCGAAGTGTAGATGAGATAGGCGTCGTCGCCGGGCCCGGGCGCGGTCTCGAGGTCGCAGTCCGCCTCGTCTTCGGCCCGGTCTACCGGATCGATCCTCTCTATCCCTTCGGGAACGCCCTCGAGGCCGGCGGGCGCGAAGATCGCGCAAGGGGCGCAATCCTCGATCAGCTCTGCGAGCAGCCCGGCCGGGAGGGAGGAGTCGAACGGGACGTAGGCGGCCCCGGCCTTGAGCGCCGCGAGCAATGCGACGAGCCGGTCGAGCGACGGCTCGAGGCAGATCGCCACTCGAGTGTCCCGGTCCGCGCCGGCCTTCCGAAGCCGCCGGGCGAGCCGGTTGGAGCGCGAATTGAGCTCGCCATAGGTCAGGACCTCGTCGCCGCCAGGACCGTGGAAGACGGCGGCCCGCGCATGCGGCGAGCGGAGCGCCTGGGCCTCGAACAGGCGCGAGGCGGAAAGGTCGTCGAGCCGGCAGCTTTCGGGCACCGGCGCCGGCGCCCGGCTCCAGGTCTCGAGCAACAGCCGCCGCTCCTCGGAGTCGACCGGGTCGATTTGCGAAATCGGCCGGTCAAGCCCAGCCGCCAGGGCCCCGAGCAGGGTCCGCATGTGGCTCAGCAGCCGCCGCATTTGGGAGGGCTCGAAGCGGTCGCGGTCGAAGCCGACTCCGAGCTCGCTTCGCTCGCGGACCGCCATCAGCACGGTGAGCGGAATGTCCGCTCGCTCGACGAAATCGACCTCGCCGAGCGACAGTCCGCCGCCCGCCGGGCGGGTCCGGTGCGAGTCGAAATCCTCGAACACCAGCAGGCTCTCGAACAGCGGCCGGTCGCGCGGCATTTCGCTCCAGCCGTGGATCCGGGCGAGCGGGCTGTGCTCGTGCCGCCGCGCCGCCACCGCCGCTTCCTGCAGCTCCGCGAGCCATTGGCGGGCCGGCGCCGAGGGATCGAGCGCGACCCGGACGGGCAGGGTGTTGATGAACAGGCCGACCATCGACTCGACCCCCTCGAGCTCCGCCGGGCGGCCCGCGACGGCGGTTCCGAACAGAATTTCGGGGCGGCCGGAATAGCGGCCGAGAAGAAGGGCCCAGGCGCCCTGGACGAGGCTGTTGAGAGTGACTCCGGCGGTGCGCGCGGCGGTCCGCCAGGCTTCGACCTCGGCGGCCGGCACCTCCAGGAACTCGAGCCCGTAGCCGCCTTCGCGATCGGCGGAGAGCTCGCGGCCGATTCCGAGCGGGGTCGGCTCGGCGAGGCCGCGGAGCCGCTCCCTCCAGAATCGCTCCGACTCGCCCTCGTCGAGCGAGCGCTGCCAGGCGATGAAGTCCCGATAGGGCCGGACCGGCGCGAGCGCGGGGTCGTTCCCGTCCGCGAGGCTGGCGAGGATCGCGAACAGCTCCTCGACCAGGATCGGAACCGACCAGGCGTCGAGGATGGCGTGGTGCCACGTCCAGATCAGCCGATGCTCCGATTCCGACAGGGTGACGAGCGCCAGCCGCATCAGCGGCGCCCGCGACAGGTCGAAGCCCCGCCGCCTTTCGTCGCGGCGAAGCGAGTCCAGCCGCTCCGCCTGAGCCGCCGGACTGAGCTCGCTCCAGTCGCTCGACGCGAGCGGCAGCCGAACGCGCGGCCCGACCACCTGAAGCGGCTCCGGCAGGCCGCTCCAGGCGAAGGCGGTCCGAAGCGGCGAGTGCCGTGCGGCGAGGATCTCCCATGCGGCCCGGAACGCGGCCGGATCGAGCGGGCCGTGGAGCGCGCAGGCGAGCTGCTCGACATAGACGTCGGACCGGGGCTTCGAGACGGTGTGGAACACCATGCCCTGCTGCATGGGCGACAGCGGATAGGCGTCGATGCTCGTCTCGTCCGCCATCGGCTCAGCCTTCCAGCGCCGGTCCGGCGGCGACGGGATCCGAATCCTCGCAGTCGAAGCGGACGAGGGCGGCCGCGAGCGCGAGCTGCTCGGGAGCGACCATCGGGGCGGCGGGCGCGGCCGGAGCGGCGGCCCGGGCTTCGGGTCCGTCCCGGCCGAAGGCACGCTCGAGATGGTCGGCCAGCGCCTCGATCGTTCGGTGGACGAAGAGGTCGACCGGCTCGACCGACAGGCCGGCCCGCCGGCACCGGGCGGCGACCTGGATGCTTCGGATCGAATCGCCTCCGCAGGCGAAGAAGTCTTCGGTCACGGACACTCCGTCGCGCTGCAGGAGCGCTCCCCAGATTTCCGCGATCGTGCGCTCGACCGGAGTGCGCGGGGCCACCCGAGCGGCTTCCTGCGGTCGCCCCCAGTCCGGCGCCGGAAGGCCGCGCTGGTCGAGCTTCCCGTTGGCCGTGAGCGGCATTTGCGGAAGCGCGACGAACAGGGCCGGGATCATCGAATGCGGCAGGTCCGCCGCCAGGAAGCGCCGAAGGACGCCGGGATCGACCTCCGAGCCGGCGGCCGCGACGACGTAGGCGACCAGGCGGCGCTCGTCGGCTTCGTCGGCCAGCGCCGTGACCGCGGCTTCGGCGACGTCCGGGTGGCGGCAAAGCGCGGTCTCGATCTCGCCCGGCTCGATGCGAAGCCCGTTCAGCTTGATCATCTGGTCGGTTCGGCCGAGGAAGTCGATCAGGCCGTCGGCCCGGCGGCGGGCCATGTCGCGGGTCCGGTAGAGTCGCTCTCCCGGCGCCGCGCCGTAGGGACTGGCGACGAAGGCCGCGTCCGTGCGGGCGGAATCGCCCCGGTAGCCGCGCCCGACTCCGATCCCGCCAATGTAGATTTCGCCGACCACTCCCGGCGGCACGGGCGCGAGGTTCGAGTCGAGCACGTGCGCGGCCATGTTGGGGATTGCGCGCCCGACCGTGACGATTGGGAGCGCGGAGTCGGCGCTCGCCAGCCGATCGAGCCGGTAATGGCACTGGTCGTCCGAGCATTCGGTCGAGCCGTAGGTGTTGAGGATCGGGATCGCCGGATAAAGGTCGAACCAGCGGCGGCACAGCTCGGTCGGAAGCGCCTCGCCGGTCGGGATCATCCAGCGCAGGGGCGCCAGGCCGGGCGGAACCGCATGGCTCTCCGCCTCCTCGATCAGGGCGCGCATCATCGACGGGACGACCTGGAGCAGGGTGAGGCCGCGCCGGCCGATCTCGGCGATCAGAGCCGCCGGATCCGCGGCCGCCTCATCCGGAACGACGACGACCCGGCCGCCGGCGACCAGCGGCGCCAGGCTCTGCCAGACCACGACGTCGAACGACGGTGGAGCGTTCTGGGCGAGCGAGTCGCCGGGTCCGAAGCCGAGGTCCGAAAGCTTGGCGAGGACATGGTTCACCATTCCGCGATGCTCGACCATGGCGCCCTTGGGCTCGCCGGTCGATCCGGAGGTGAACATGACGTAGGCGAGGTCCGAAGCCTTGGCAGGCGGGGGCAGGGGCCCGCCGCGGGGCCCGGCGGCGAGATCCTTCAGCATCGCCACCGGCGACGTCCCGGTCGCTTCGGCGCCGAGGGGGAAGCCGTCGTCCGCGACCACCAGCGCCACGTCGGCCGCGGCGAGAAGCGCTCCGATCCGCGCCGGCGGGCTTCGCGGGTCGAGGGGGAGGAAGGCTCCGCCGCAGCGGCCGATCGCGAGCAACGCGGTGACGAAGCCGATTCCGCGAGGCATCGCCACCGCGACCAGGGATTCCCGGCCGATCCCGAGCGAAGCGAGGCCGAGCGCCGCGGAATCGACCCGGGCCGCGAGCTCGGCATAGGTCACCGACTCGTCGCCGAAGACGATCGCGGTCGCCGCTCCGTGGCTGCCGCAGGTCCGGTCGAACAGCGCCCAGACGCTCGCTTTCTCCGGGAGCGGCACGTCCGCGCCCCGGCCGGCGGCGATGGCCGCCTCGGCCTCGGGTCCGTCCAGCAATCGGAGCGAGCCGATGGCTCGGTCGGGATCGGCCACCATCTGCGCGAGCAGGGTTTCGAACGCTCCCGCCATTCCCGCCACCGTTCCGGAGTCGAACAGGTCGGCGGCATATTTCCAGGCTCCGACGAGGCGCCCCGCCTCGTCCTTCTTCATCTCCAGGTTGATGTCGAACTGGCCGTCCTGCTGGGCGAGAGCGATCGGCTCCAGCCGCAGGTCGGCGAACGGCACCGGCGCCTCGTCCGGCCCCGGCAGCAGGGTCCTCTGGAGCTCGGGATAAAGGTGGAATTTCTGGAGCACGAAGGTCGTCTGGAAGATCGGCGGGCGGCTTGCGTCGCGGGCCGGGCGAACCGCGTCGACGATCGCCGAGAACGGGCAGTCCTGGTGCTTGAGCGCCCCGACCGCCGCCTCGCGCGTCGCCGCGACGCATTCGCGGAAGCTGAGCTCGGCGCTCATCGCTGTCCGGATCGGAACCATGTTGACGAGGTCGCCGACGATTCCCGCGAGCCCGGGCGCATTGCGGCCCGAAGTCGGAGTTCCGACGACGACATCGTCCTGGCCGCTATAGCGGTGGAGAAGCACCTGATAGGCCGCGAGAAGCACCATGAAGGGCGTCGAATCCGAGGATGCGGCGAGCGCCTCGATCCGCTCCGTCAGCGCCGGGTCGAGCCGGCGGACGAGGGTCGCGCCTCGGAACGAGGGCCGAGGCGGCCGCGGCCGGTCCGTCGGCAGGTCGAGCACCGGAAGCGGCCCGCGCAGGGTTTCGCGCCAGTAGCGCAGGTGCGAATGAACGTCGGCCCGGCTCTCGTCGGAAAGCGCTCGCCGCTCCGAGCGCACGACATCCTCGAAGGTGAGTGCGGGCTCCGGCAAGGCGGCGGGGGCGCCTCCGGTCTCCTCGCCATAGGCCAGCCTCAGCTCGTCCATCAGCACGATCAGCGACCAGAGGTCGGCGACGATATGGTGGAGCGCGAGGACGAGGACGTGCCGCTCGGGCGAGCGCCGGAACAGCACCGCCCTCAGCGCCGCTCCGCTGGCGAGGTCGAACGGCCGTCGGGCCGCGGCCCGCACCGCTTCGTCGAGCCGGTCCTCGTCCCATTCCTCGGCGTCGACCTCGGCAAGGTCGACCGGCCAGTGCGGCCGGGCGCGCTGGCGAAGCACTCCGTCCTCTTCCCTGAACTCGGTTCGGAGGCAGGGGTGGCGATCCGACAGCCGCTGCAGGGCGCGCCTGAACGCCGCCGGGTCGAGCGGCCCGCGGACGCCCGCGGGAAGAACGATCGAATAGGCCCAGCTCTCCGGCGCCAGCTTCCACTGGAACCACAAGGCCTCCTGGCCAAAGGAGAGCGGGTGCCAGCCGCCGGTCACGCCCATCCGCTCGCGGACCATCTGCTTGAGCCGACCCTTCAGGAGCTCCTTGGCGCCGTCCTTCGTCTGCTTGAGCGAATCGTCGTCCATCGCTTCACTCCGCCGCCGGCGCGTCATGGGAGTAAAGCTCGACCAGCGCCTCCAGCTCGTCCTCGGAAAGCGAGTCCAGCCCGGCGAGCACGGAAAGGTCGCCCGTCTTCGCTCCGCCGCCGGCGGCCGCGGCCTCGGCGACATGCGCGGCCATCGCTCCGAGAGTCGGATATTCCCAGGCGAGGGTCGGCGACAGCTCGACGTTGAACCGCGCTTCCAGCGCTCCGACCATCAGCGTCGCCGCGATCGAATCCATTCCGAAGTCGGCGAACCGGTCGAGGCCGGAAATGCGCGATTCGTCCTGGCCATATTCGGCGGCGAGCCAGGATTTCAGCCAGTCGAGCACGGGGCCTTCGGCGCCGGACGAAGCCTCGACCGCGACGATGGGCGGCGGCGCCGACTCCGGGCCCGGCGACGCCCGGTCGCCGGAGCGGGTCAGAATCGGGTCGAGGCCGCCGCCCTCGCCGGCGAGCGTCTGCTCGACGTCGCCGATCGTCCCGGCATAGCCGGTGGCGAGCGCCTCGGCCTGCCGGGCGTCGAGCAGGGCGGTCTCGGCCGGGATCGCTCCGAGCGCCTTGGCGAGGCGGCGCTGGTAGCGCAATCGGCACCAGGTCTCGGCCCGGGCCCGCTCCTCCGCCGGCACTGAATCCGCTCGGTGCCGGAGGCAAGCGAGAAGCAAGGCGTAGCCGGACGCCTCGCCGATCTGGACATAGGCCCATTGCTTCGCGGCCTGGGCGCCGCCCAGCCGGTCCGCCCGGCTCAGGCACCGTTCCCAGACTCGCTGCGCGTCCGCGATCATCTCCCGGGCGAGCTCGGGCTCGCCCAGAACCTCGCCGACGAACCGCCCGAGCGCTTCCGGCAAATGCACCAGCCTCGATCCGGAATGGGCGTTCATCGGCTCGGTCGGGCCTTCGAAGATTCGAAGCACCCTCGTATCGCGCAATATCTGCGGGGCGAGGTTGGTTTCGATAAAGCCGCGCCCGGCGAGCTGCTGGACGAGCCCGTCGGCGGCGCGCCAGGCGAATTCGGGACCGGCGGTCTTGCACAGGCAATAGAGCTCGGGCGGGACCTCGGAGCCGCGGTCGAGCCGCTCGGCGACCGTTCCGATCAGCGCTTCCACCGCCGTCGCTGCCGCCGCGAGATCGCTGATCCGCATCAGCGTGGCGGGATTGTCGAGGAGCCGGCCGGTGGCGATGCTTCGGCGGCCGCCGTGGCGAACCATCAGCTGCACGCAGCGCTTGATTATGCCCAGGCTCATCGCTCCGATCGCGAAGCGGCCGAAGGCCATCGTGTCGCCCGCGGCGGTCATTCCGTCGCCGATCGCTCCGAGGCGGTCGGCTTCGGTCACCCTTACGCCCTCGAGCCTGACCTCGGTCTGGACCATCGCGCGGAGCCCCATGGTCAGGGCCTCGGGGCCGTTGCGAAGGCCGGGGCTGCCCTGGCGAAGGACGAAGCCGGTGACTCCGCGCGGAGCGCCGGCAGTCGAGCCTTCGAGCTGGACGAAGGTGTTGATCACTCCGGCCCAGCTCGCCGATCCGCTCCACAGCTTGGTGCCCCACAAGGTCCAGCCGCCGCTTCCGTCCGGCCGCCCGATCGCGGAGAGGTTGCGGATGTTCGAGCCGGCGTCGGCCTCGGTCATCGCGAAGGAGGCGAGCTCGCGGCCGGTGGCGAGCCTCGGCATCAGCGAGTCGCGGGTCTCCGGGGTCGCGTGGCGCAGGATCGGGCGGATTCCGAGCGCGTTGTTGACCAGGACGAACGAGGCCAGGGTGGTGTCGATGGCGGCGAGCTGCTGGACGACCGAAACCAGCTCCGAGTTGCTCAGGCCGAGCCCGCCATAGGCCTCGGGAGCGACCATTCCGAGCAGGCCGCGATTGCCCAGGTCCATGACGACGTGGGGCGGGATCGAGCGGCGCTCGTCCATCAGCCGCGAATTGAGGCGCTCGGCCGAATAGTCGCGAAGCCAGCCGACCAGCGCCTCGACCCGCCCCGCCGCTACCGCCTCGCCGCCGGCGGCCGGAGCGGGCTCGGGCCTCAGACGCGGCGAGCGCCAGGTCATCACCGCCGCCAGTTTGCCCTGCTCGAACTCGGCGCGGCAGTTGCGCCTCTGCTTCTTGCCGGTGTGGGTTTTGGGGAGGCCGCGCGGCTGGAGCAGAGCCACCGCCGCCACTTCCAGCTCATGCGCCTCCGACACCGCCCGCCGGATCGACTGGACCAAGGCCTCGCCGTCAAGCCCTCGAAGCGCCTCGCGCCGGACCTCCTGGGCGACGACCAGCCGGGCCTCGCCCTCCATCTCGACGGCGAAGGCGGCGCCTCCGCCGGGCTCGAGCGCCGGATGGCTGAGCTCGACGGTCAGCTCGATATCCTCGGGCCGGTGGTTCAGCCCCCGGACGATGATCGTATCGTCGATCCGGCCGAGCACGAACAGCTCCCCGCCCGCCAGGGCGCCCAGGTCGCCGGTCCGGAGGAAACGCTCCCCGGACCCGTCCCCGGCCAGCCGCGCCCCGAACCTCTCCGCCGATTCCGCCGGCCGCCGCCAATAGCCGTCGGCGACCGCCGGCCCGGCCAGCCAGATCTCGCCGACCTCGCCCGGCCCCCTCTCGACCCGGGCCTCCGGATCGACCACGATCACTCGAGTATCCGTCCCGCCGCCGCTCGAGGCGACCAGGGTCCGCCCCGCCTCGCCCGGCCCCGCCGGCTCGAGCGCCCCCGCCGCCAGCGCCCGGGCCCGGAAGTCGGCGATCGCCGGCGCCCGGTCCGGCCCACACAGGGTCGCCATCAGGGTCGATTCGGCCAGGCCATAGCCCGGGCACATCGCCTCGGGCCGGAATCCGAACGGCCCGAACGCCTCGGCGAAGTCCCGGACCGTGTCCGCCCGGACCGGCTCGGCGCCGTTGGTGGCGCACTCGAGGCTCGAAAGGTCGAGCCCCCGCCGCCGCTCCTCCGGGATTTCGAGGCAGGCCTGGAAGGCGAAATTGGGCGCCGCCGTATGGGTGATACGGTGCCTCGTTATCGCCTCGAGCCAGGCCAAGGGGCTCCGGGCGAAGGCCGCCGGGTTCATCAAAAAGCCCTCGCAGCCGGTGAAGAGCGGCTGGATGCAGCCGAAGATCAGCCCGAGGTCGTGATAATGGGGAAGCCAGGACAGGATCCGGCTCTCCGGCCCGATCCGCCAGGCGCGGGCGATGTCGACCGAATTGGCGATGACGTGGCGGTGGCGAAGGATCACGCCCTTGGGCGCCGCGGTCGAGCCCGACGTATATTGGAGATGCGAGACGTCGTCGGGACCGGGCTCGGGCCCGCTCCAGCCGGGCTCGCCGGCGGCGGCGATGTCGTCCGGAGCGAGCACGATGGCCGGCCGGACCAGGTCGGCCAGCG
This sequence comes from Allosphingosinicella sp., assembly GCA_036386795.1. Taxonomy (GTDB): domain Bacteria; phylum Pseudomonadota; class Alphaproteobacteria; order Sphingomonadales; family Sphingomonadaceae; genus Allosphingosinicella. The sequence continues at coordinate 117,848 of DASVUZ010000027.1, read as the reverse complement.
CCCCGCGCATCTCGGCCGTGGTCAGGACGACGGCCGAGCCCGAATCCGCGGCGACGCTCGCCAGGTGGCCGAGCGGCCGCCTCGGATTGGGATAGCGGACCGGAACCGCGATCGCCCGGGCGTAGAGGCAGCCGAAGAAGCAAGCGGCGAAGTCCGGCCCGGCCGGATAGGCGAGGAGGATCGTCGTCTCCGGCCCGATCCCGCCGGTCCCGCCGGCGGCCTTCGACGCCGCGGAGGCGACGGCCCGGGCCCGGCGGTCGAGCTCGCCATAGGTCAGTGCCAGCGGCTCGCCGTCGCCCGAGGAAAGATAATGGAAGGCGGGACGGTCCGGATAAGCCTCGGCGCCCGCCCGAAGGATGCCGGCGATGGTCCGGGCGGCGATCATGCCCTCGCCTCGCCGAAGGGGGGCGCCGCTTGCGGATTTAATTCGCTTTTCGATGGATGTCCGATCGAAGATGTTTGGAAATAATGCATGGCATCACTACTGCACCCGGTTAGTGTACGCCGCCAGACCAGCGCGGCGGCGGCGATCCCCATAGTGCAACGTCCCCCCGGAATTTCTAAGTCGCTAGAAGGCCACGAAAATCTATTCGTTGCAACCTCAATTGTCGCCCGATACCAGCCAGGCTCGGCGGTCGACCGGCCCTCGCTATTGCAGTTGTAAGCTAAGCATATGGGGCAGCGCAAGAATCAACTCCCCGGGGGTAGTACGTTGTTTCGGACTAAATAGAATTCACGCTGCTATTGCTTCACGCCATTCGCCATAGTAATATCGTCGTTCTGCTTCATAAATCGGGAGACTGTCATGTCCAGCAGCGCCAATGTCGAGCAAGCAAAGCAACAAGCAAAGTCTGCTAACAAGGGCGACGCCAAGCCCGCGCATAAAGACAAGGGCAAGGCCGAGAAGTCCGCCCATAAGGACGAGCACAAGGAAAGGGCGAAGGACGAGCACAAGCGGCAGCAGAAGTCGGCGCTCAAGGACCAGCACAAGTCCGAGCACAAGGCCTCCGCCAAGTCGGAGCACAAGGACGCTCAGAAGGCCGAGCACAAGGAAGACCATAAGGCGAAGGCCCAGGCCCAGGCTCTCGGTCGCTGACAGCCGGCCGCCGTCGGGCGCGGCGCGATGGCGACATGATCCGCCTCTTCGACGGGGGCGGCCCATTTCGCCGGTTGCGCCGGGCCCGCGGGCGGGCCATCGTCGCTCCATGACCTTCGGCAATGACTGATGCGGCGACCGTCCTCACGACCGATCGCGCCGACTGCATAGACTGCGGGCGGCCGCGGGCCCTGGCTTCGGACAGCCAGGGCTGCTCCTGTTCCGAATCCGCGAACCTGTCCGTCCGCTACCGGCTGGACCCCGCCATGGGCCGGGCCCTGCTCGAAAGCGCCGCCGCCGGCGAGCCGTCGCTGTGGCGCTACGCTCCGCTCCTTCCCGTTTCCCGCAATTTCGCGAGCCATCTCGCCGTCGGCTGGACTCCGCTTCTCGACTGCGGCCCGGTCGGCGGCGCGCGGCTTCTGCTCAAGGACGAGACCCGCAATCCGAGCGGCTCGCTCAAGGACCGGGCCACCGAGATCGTCGTCGCGGTCGCGGCGGCGGCCGGAATCCGCCGGGTGATCGTCGCTTCGACCGGCAATGCGGCGGCGTCGCTCGCCTGCATCGGAGCGGCCGCCCGGCTCGACGTCACGGTGCTGGTGCCGGAGTCGGTGCCGCCCGCGAAGCTGGCTCAGGTCATCGCTTACGGAGCGCGGGTTCACCGGGTCGCGGGGCGCTACGACGACGCCTATGTCATGGCGGCGCGGATCGCCGAGGCCGGCGGAATCGCCAACCGCAGCACCGGCCGGAATCCGTTCACCCGCGAGGGCAAGAAGACCTGCGCGTTCGAGATCGCCGAGCAGCTCGGCTGGAAGTCGCCCGAATGGGTGATCGTTCCGACCGGCGACGGCAATATTCTGGGCGCGATCTGGAAAGGCTTCCGGGAGCTGGTTGAGCTCGGCCTTCTCGACTCCGCCCCCCGGCTGGTCGCCGCCCAGGCGGAGGCCTCCTCGGCGATCGCCGCCCGGTACGAAGGGCGTCCCGGCGGCGGCGGCGACGGCTCCACCATCGCCGACAGCATCAATGTCGGCGAGCCTCGCGACGCCGGCGCCGCGCTCGCCGCGCTCGCCGAATCGCGGGGCCTCGCAATCGTCGTCGACGATGGCGAGATCGTCGCGGCCGTGTCGGCGCTGGCGTCGCGTTTCGGGGTCTTCGCCGAGCCGTCGAGCGCGGCCGCCTTCGCCGCGTTCGAGAAGCTCCAGGCCGACCGCCGCTTCGAGCCCGGCGACCGCGTCGTGCTGCTCATCACCGGCACCGGCCTCAAGGACCTTCGCCCGGTGCTCGGATCGGCTCCGGAGCTCGAGCCGCCGGTCGATCCGTCGGACTGGCGGACCCTGCTCGCGGCGCCTGCCGCCGCTCCGCTTCCGGCCCCGGCATAGGCGCCCGGCCATGTGCGGAATTTGCGGTGCGTTCAGCCCTTCGGACCGCCGGCCGGTCGCGCCGGCGGCGATCCGGCGGATGAGCGGCGCCATCGCCCATCGCGGTCCCGATGACGAGGGCCTGTTCGTCGACGGCCATGCCGGCTTCGGCTTCCGCCGCCTCAGCATCGTCGACCTCGCCACCGGCCACCAGCCGATCGCCAACGAGGACGAGACTCTCTGGCTGATCTGCAACGGCGAGATCTTCAACCACCAGGCGCTTCGCGACGAGCTGATCGCCGCCGGCCATCGCTTCCGCACCCGGTCGGACTCGGAGGTTCTGATCCACCTCTACGAGGAAATGGGCGACCGGCTGCTTGAGCGGATCAACGGCCAGTTCGCCTTCGCGCTCTACGACAAGGCGCGCGACCGGATGCTTCTCGCCCGCGACCCGTTCGGAGTCGCTCCGCTCTTCTACACCCGGGTCGGAGAGACGTTCGTCTTCGCGTCCGAGATCAAGGCGATCCTCGCTTATCCGGGAGTCGATCGCCGGGTCGACCTGACCGGGCTCGACCAGATCCTGTCGCTCCCCGGCCTGGTCAGCCCGCGCACCATGTTCGAGGGGATCAGCAGCGTTCCGCCCGGCTTCGCCCTGGAGGTGACCGCGGGCGGGGTGAAGTCGAGCTGCTACTGGGACCTCGTCTATCCGCCTCGGGACGAGCCGGCGGAAGCGCGATCCGAGGATTCGTGGCGCGAGGAGGCGGAGGAGGTCCTGGCCCGCTCGGTCCGTCGGCGACTGCTGGGCGACGTTCCGATCGGAGTCTATCTGAGCGGGGGGCTCGATTCCTCGCTGATCACCGCCTTCATGGCCGGCAATGGCGGCGATCCGCTCCGGAGCTTCTCGATCGGCTTCGGCGACCGGATGTTCGACGAAGGGCCCTACCAGCGGCTCGTGGCCGATCGGTTCGGCTGCGTCCACCGGCGGATCGAGCTTCCGCTCGACACGATCCAGAGCCGCCTTCGAATGTCGGTCCGCCATTCCGAATGCCCGGTGCGCGAAACCTACAACACCGCCTCGCTCGCTCTGTCCGAAGCGGCCCGGACCCACGGAGTCACGGTCGTTCTGAGCGGGGAGGGGGCCGACGAGCTGTTCGCCGGCTATGTCGGCTATCGCTACGACGCTTTCCGCCGCGCCGCCCCGAGCCGCTCCCCTCCCATCGCTCCGCGCGAAGCCGAGCTTCGGCGCCGGCTGTTCGGCGACGAGAGCGTCTTCTACGAGCGCGACCTCGCCCGCGACGAGGTCGAGCGCCGGGCGCTCTATTCGCCCGCGCTTCGCGAGTCCTTCGCGAGCTTCGAGTTCACCGGCGCCGGAGTGGTCGACTCGGCTCGCCTCCGCGGAATCCATCCCCAGCACCAGCGCTCCTATCTCGACCTCAAGCTCAGGCTCGGGGACCATCTCGTCGGCGACCATGGCGACCGGATGCTTCTCGCCAACGCCGTCGAAGGCCGCTTCCCCTTTCTCGACGTCGAGGTCGCCGATCTCGCCCGAAGGCTTCCTCCGGACCTCGCCCTTCACGGCCTGACCGAGAAATATATCCTCAAGCAGGTCGGCCGGGCCCATTTGCCGGCCGAGATCGTCGAGCGCGAGAAATTCGCGTTCAACGCGCCTGGAAGCGCCTATTTGCTGAGCCGCAAGATCGACTGGATCGAAGAGATGCTGAATCCCGAGACGATCCGCCGCCAGGGCTATTTCGACCCCGCCGCCGTCGAGGCGCTCAAGCGCCGCGCGCTTTCGGAGGAGGCCGCGCCCGGCGGCGGCAACGAGGACGACAGGCTGATGACCGTGCTCACCTTCGGCCTGTTCCTCGAAGAGTTCGACATGCCGGAAATCGGGCAATGAACGGCTCGGCTCCCGGCGGCGGCGATTCGCGCCCGGCGGTCGTCGTCGCGATCAGCGGCACTTCGGGCGCCGGCAAGACCACGATCATCGACGGGCTCGCGGCCCGGCTCGGCGAGGCGACCCGGCTCCATTTCGACGATTATCTGGTGCTCGGCAACGACGTCGAGGCGATCGTCGCCTGGCTGGCGGAAGGGGCGGACCCCAATTGGGTGGAGACTCCCGAGCTGGCGGCCGACCTCGCGCGGCTGGCGGCCGGCCATCCGGTCGCCAGGCCCGGCGGCGGCGCGGAGCTCCGGCCCGCGCCGTTCATCATCGTCGAGGAGCCGTTCGGCCGCGCGCGCCGCGAAATGGCGCCGCTCATCGATTTCGCGGTCCATCTCGAAGTGCCGCTGGAGATCGCCCTGGGCCGGCGGCTCCTGCGGGCGATCCGGGCGCTTCCGGTCGCCGAGCCGCAAGTCGGCCATGCCGAGCTCGTCGCCGACATCGAGGGCCAGCTCAACGCCTTTCTCGCCATCGGGCGGGAGGCCTATCTCGCGGCGGACGTGGCCGCCCGGGGCGCCGCCGACCTCGTGCTCGACGGCCTGCAGCCGCCCGACTCGCTGGTCGACCGGCTGGCGAGCGAGCTGGCGCTTCGAAGCGCCTGAAGGGGAGTGAAGGAATGAGCGACAGGGCAGTTCAGGTCGTCGGAGTGGTCGGAGCCGGAGTGATCGGATCGGGAGTGGCGCATCTTTTCGCCCAGTCCGGCCACGACGTGATCCTGGTCGACCGCTCTCCCGCCCAGCTCGAATCGGCGCGCTCGTCGATCGGGCGCAATGCCAGGCTCTACGGCTTCCTCGACAAGAGCTCGCCGGCCCCCGACGACGTCCTCGGCCGGATCAGCTTTGCCGAGACCATCGAGGCGCTCGGCGGAGCGGACTTCGTCATCGAGAACATCACCGAGAAATGGGAGATGAAGCTCGAGGTCCACGGCCGCATCGACCAGGTCGTCGGGCCGCAAGTGCCGATCGCCGCCAACACCTCGGCGATTCCGATCACCCGGATCGCCGGCGCCGGGCGCCGCCCGGAGCGGGTCGTCGGAATGCATTTCATGAACCCGCCGCCGGTCATGCCGATGGTCGAGATCATCCGCGGCGCCCGGAGCGGCGAGGAGGCGCTGGCCTCCGCCCGCACTCTCGTCGAGCAGGCCGGCAAGCAGTCGATCACGGTCAACGATTCGCCCGGCTTCGTGACCAACCGGGTGATGATGCTGATGGTCAACGAAGCGATGTTCCTGGTCCATGAAGGAGTGGCTCCGGTCGAGGATGTCGACCGCCTGTTCAAGACCTGCTTCGGCCACAAGATGGGCCCGCTTGAGACGGCGGACCTGATCGGGCTCGATACCGTCCTTCTGTCCATCGAAATGATCTATGCGGAACTCGCCGACAGCAAGTATCGGCCGTGTCCGCTGTTGAAGCAGAAAGTCTATGCTGGCACACTCGGCCGCAAGAGCGGCGAGGGATTCTATCGCTACGGCGTGGAATGACGGCCGGAACCGGTCGGGGTTAAGGGGGGAGGAAGCATGTCGAGAGACGAAGTCCGTCGCAAGGTCGGCGAATTCATGTCGAGGGCGATGGGCGGGCGCCGGGTCGGCGCTGACGACGACATCTTCGCGATGGGCTTCGCCAATTCGATGTTCGCGATGCAGCTCGTCCAGTTCGTCGAGAGCCAGTTCGACGTCACCATCGAGAGCGAAGACTTGGAGCTCGAGAATTTCAGCACCGTCGAGCGGGTGACCGCCCTGGTCGAGCGCAAGCTCGCCGCCCCGGCCTGAGCCGGTGGCGAGCCGCGCAGAGGAGGATCCGGAGCGCTCGCCTCGGCGGTGGCTCGACTTCGCCCGGGCGCAGGTCGAGCCCCACGCCCAGGCGATCGACCGCGAATCCCGGATCCCGGAATCGGTGATCGACGCCTTGCGCACGGCCGGCGCCTTCGCGAGCGGCTTTCCCGAGTCGTTCGGAGGGCCCGGCGGAAGCGGAACCGACCCGGTCGCCGCGGCGCTCGATCATGGCGAGATGCACGAGGCGCTCGGAGCGGCGAGCGCTTCGGTGCAGGGCTTGGTCAACGTCCACCACATGGGCGGAAGCGCGATCGCCCGCTGGGGAAGCTCCGGTCAGAAAAGCCGCTGGGGCCCGGAGCTGACCTCGGGCCGGACCCTCGCCGCCCTCGCCATCACCGAGCCCGAGGTCGGAAGCCGGATCGAGTCGGTCTCGACCCGGGCGGAGCGGGCCGGCGGCGGATGGCGGATCGACGGCCGCAAGCGCTGGATCACCTGCGGCCAGTCGGCCGACCTGTTCGTTCTCCTCGCGGCGACCGAGCAGGGCCCGGCCGCCTTCCTTCTTCCCCGGGGGACTCCGGGGCTGACCGTCGTTCCGATCGAGAACATGCTCGGCTGCCGGGGCTATATGCTGGCCGAGCTCCGGCTCGAATCCTGCCGGCTGGCTGACGACCATCTGCTCGGCCGGCCCGGCTTCGGAGCCTCGCACGTCGCCGCCACCGCGCTCGATTCCGGCCGCTTCAACCTCGCCTTCGGCTGCGTCGGGCTCGGCCAGGCCTGCCTCGACGCTTCGCTCGCTTATACGAAGAGCCGGCGCCAGCTCGATTCGCCGCTTTCGGACTTCCAGCTCGTCCAGCGCATGATCACCCGGATGATGACCGACGTCCACGCCGCGCGGCTGATGTGCAGGGATGCCGCCGTGATGCGCGCCCGGCGCGATCCCGATTCGATCAAGCTCGCGGCGATGGCCAAATATTTCGCCTCGACGATGGCGAACCGGGTCGCCGGCGACGCGCTCCAGCTTCACGGCGCCAATGGCTGCGGCCCCGATTTCCCGCTCGAGCGCTGGTTCCGGGACGCCCGGATCATGGAGATCATCGAGGGCACCACCCAGGTCCTGGAGGGGCTGATCGCCCGCTATGGCTATCAGGGGCAGGCCTGGTGAGCGTCCGAAGGCGGATCCCGCTCGCCCGGGTCGGGGAGGAGGGGGTTCGAGCCATTCTCGAGGGCCTCGAGATGGACGGCGAGCATGTCCGCGAGGCGGCCTTCGATCCCGAGAGCGGCGCTCTGACGGTCGAGGTGACGGACGAGGAAGCGGCGTCGCGGGTAGAGGCGTTCGTCGCCGGAATGGGCCGGACCCACCGGCTGATCGGCCGCAAGGTGCTCCGCTCGACCCGCGCGGAGCGGCTCGCCGAAGGGTTCAGCGACTCAGAGCTCGCACGGTCGCCCGACGTCAGGCTGATCGGCGAGGGGCTGACCGGGCTGAGCGGCAATCTGCTCAGGCTGTTCCGCTTCTTCGAGCGGCGCTTCGCCGCCCTCGCCGCCCAATATGGCGCGGAGGACCAGCATTATCCGGTAATGATCCCGGCGGCCCTGCTCGCCGAGATGGGCTATTTCGGCCATTTCCCACAGCACGTCACCTTCTGCTGCCACTTCCCCGACAGCCTGCCCCTGCTCGAATCGGTCGCGGCCGAGGCCGGAGGGGCGGGCGCCGATCCCGAGGCGCTCGGCCGCTCGTTCGGGCCCAGGCTCGCTCCGCCGGGCCATGTCCTCGCTCCCGGCGTGTGCCTGCCCTGCTACGCCGGCCAGCGCGACGTCGTTCTCGAGCCGGGCGAGGTCCGCGTCCTGACCATGCAGAACCACGTCTTCCGCTACGAGGCCGGCAATTTCCGCCCCCTCGCCCGCGGCTGGGACTTCACCGTCCGCGACATCGTCCTGTTCGGCTCCGGCGAAGACCTGACCCGCCTCCGTTCCGAGCTGATGGAGCAAGTCCACCACCTCTGCCTCGAACTCGACCTCTCCACCACCCTCGAACTGGCCAACGATCCGTTCTTCCTCGACGCGAGCCGGGACAAGGCGGTGTACCAGCGCATGGGGGAGGTCAAATACGAGCTTCTCTTCGAGCTTCCGCACCGCGACGCGCCGCTCGCCGCCTCATCCTTCAACCTCCATCGCGATTTCTACACCAGCCTCTACAATATCCGCCGCTCCGACGGCGGGCTCGCCGAAAGCGCCTGCATGGGGTTCGGGCTCGAGCGGTGGCTCTACGGGTTCATTAGCCAGAAGGGCCTCGATCCGGCGGGCTGGCCGCCAGCGGTCGCGGAGGCGCTCGGCGCTGTCCCGGCTCAGCCTTCCAGCAGCTGATCGATCGTCACGCTCTCCCGGACGATCCGGCATTGCGGCGCCCGCGCGGCGAGGGCGAGCCAGTGGCCGGGAAGCCGCTCGGTATGGAGCCACCAGTCGGAAGCGGCGCCATGCTCCCCGGGCAATCGGGCGACCTCCGGCGCCTCGCCGCGAAGCACGATCGCCTTGGGCGGAAGCGAGAGGCCCATTCCGATCGCCTTCGCCACGGCCTCCTTCGCCACCCACAGCCTCATCAGCCGGGCCGGGCGGTCGTCCGACCCGGCGAGCTCGGCCTCCTCCTCGGGCGCCAGCACGATGCCCGCAAACGTCGCTTCGTCCGGCGCCGACCGAAGGGCCTCGACATCGACTCCGATCTCGGCGCCTCGAGCGAGTGCGACCGCGACCAGCGAGTCGGCGTGCGACAGGTTGAAGCGGATGTCGCCGACGGGGGGATCGAGGCTCGGCTTGCCGAAGGGATTGAGTGCGAACGCCCAGTCGCGGGGGCCTGCCGAGGCCCGGTCCAGCGCCCGGCGAAGGAGGGCGTGCGCCGCGGCGTAAGCGAAGCGAGCGGGGTCGACCGCGAACCTTTCGGCCCGAACGCGTTCCTCCGCGCCAAGTCGGCCGATCAGGGCCGGAACCCGGTCGTCGGGCGGCGGCACTTCGCAAAGGTAGAGGTGAATATCCATCCGGCCGGAGCGCGCTCCGATTCCTAGCCCAGATGGCCCTGCTGCAGGGCCTTGAGCGCCGCCCGGGTCCGGTCGCGGGCATCGAGCTTCAGGAGCAGGTTGGAAACATGGTTCTTCACCGTCCCCTCCGCCAGCGCCAGCAGGTCGGCGATCTCCTTGTTGCTGTAGCCGCCGCAGATCAGGTGCAAGACCTCGCGTTCCCGGGCGGTGAGCGCCTCGGCGATATAATTGTCGGCCGAAGCCGGCGGGCCGCGGCGGATCGCCGCCATCAGGCTTTCGGTCATTGCGGGCTGGAAAGCGGTCTTGTTGTCGGCAAGGGCCCGAATGGCCTGGGCCAGGTCCTCGAGCGAGACGTCCTTGAGCATCAGGCCCTTGGCCCCAGCCTTGATCGCGGCGATCGCGGCGTCGCCGTCGTCGAAGGTCGTGAGGACCAGGGTGGGGGGAAGCGCATTCGCTTCGCTTAGGGCCTCGAGCACGGCGATCCCGCTCAGCCTTGGCATTCGGATGTCGAGCAGGAGCACGTCGGGCTTGAGCTTGGGAACCGTCTCCAGCGCCTCCTCGCCGTGGCTGGCCTCTCCGACCACCTCGATGTCGGGCACGAGCTCGAGCAGGCCGCGGACGCCCTGGCGGACCAGGGTCTGGTCGTCGACGAGGACGACCCGGATCATGCCGGCCGCATCATGCGGCCTGGGGAGTGCGCAAGGGCAGCCAGGCGTCGATCGTGAAGCTGCAATCGACCCCGCTTCGAACCGCAAGCTTGCCGCCGAGGGATTCGACCCGCTCGCGCATTCCGACGAGCCCGGAGCCGGGCGAGGACGCGCCGGCCCGAACGCTTCCGTCGTTCCGGGCGACCAGTCGAACCCCTTCGCGATCCGCGGTCACCTGAAGCCAGAGGTTCGAAGCTTCCGAATGCTTGACCGCGTTGGTCACGGCTTCCTGCGCGCAGCGGATCAGCGCGTGCGCCTGATCCTGGGTCACCCGAATGCCTGGAGAGACGTCCACGTGGACAACCGGGGTCGGGACATTTCGCGACAGCGCTTCAAGCGCCTCCCTCAGGTCGCCGCGCTCGGCTTCCCGAAGCGTGGAGACGACGTCGCGCACCTTGGCGAGCAGGGCGCTTGCGAGGCCCTTGGCCTGCATCACGTGATCGTTCGCCCGGCCGGGCTCGGTAACGTGGCTGGCGATCTCGAGCTGCAGCCCGAGCGCGGTCAGCTCGTGGCCCCAGGCATCGTGCAGCTCGCGCGAGATTCGCAGGCGCTCCGCGTTTCGGACCGTGCTGCCGATGATCGCCTGCGCGGACCGCAATTCCCTGTTCGTCTCGGCCAGCGCCCGCGCCGTCTGGGCGGTGTAGGCGAAGAACAACTGGAGGGCCAGGGACAGGCCGAGGATCCAGCACATGTCGGGGTTGAGGGCCTGAGCGAGCGCTCCGATGACGGCCAGGGTCTGCACGGCGACCCAGGTCAGCGCCTTGCCGGGCCCCGTCTCCATCGCCACCTGCCACGCGGTGATGATGAGGAACACCGACATCATCGCCCAGGGGACGACGATCGCCATCGCAGCGACCGCGGCGACCTGGACTCCCAGCAACGTCCATTGAAGGCCGGTCCGAAGCTTCAGGACCATTGCGCCCAGGACCGCGGCTCCGAAGAGCGCGAAGGCGACAAGCCAAAGGGCCGACACGGGCGCACCGCGCATCGGCATTCCGGACACGAAGTTCTGAAGGACCGGCCAGCCCAGGGCGAGCCACACGGCCAGCGCCGCGACGCAGAAGATCCAGTGATGCCGGTAGCCGAAATTGCCTGCCATGACCGCGACGCTGCCACAGAGCGAGCCGCCTTACCATAGGCCGGAAGTCACGGTTCCGGGGCGCGACCTCCGGCACTTATCCGGATCTGGGAGGAGGGGCAGACGGGACGGACCGAAGTGAAGGAGCAGAGATGCCACGGTCCATCAGTATTGCCGCCTTTTTGCTCGCCTCCGCGGCGCCCGCCTTCGCCCAACGAACGGGCGAGAATGCGGTGGCCTCCGCCCAGGATGCGTTCGGGACGAGCGTCGGCAACGAACGCGTCGGCCTCTATTTTCCTCAGAGCGCGCGCGGCTTCAGCCCGGTTCAGGCCGGCAATGTCCGAATCAACGGAATGTATTTCGATTTTCAGACCGACCTCAACGCACGCCTGGTCTCCGGCAGCAACGTTCGAGTCGGCCTTACCGCGCAGGGCTATCCGTTTCCGGCGCCCACCGGAGTCGCCGACTTTTCGCTGCGCCTGCCCGGATCGGAGGCGGTCGCGAGCACGGTCGTCGGCCTCGGTCCCTTCGGGGGAGTGCGGGCCGAGGTCGATGCGCAGCTGCCCGTCAGCGAGACTCTCGGCGTCGCCGCCGGCGCAGGAGTGGACAAGGAGGAAATCTATCACGGAGGGGAGAAGCGGGTCCTGACCGCCGCCGTTGTGGGCCGCTGGCGCCCGGCCCCGAATGTCGAGGTCATTCCCTTCTGGAGCATGCAGGACAGCCGCGGCCGTCAGGCGCAGCCGATCATCTTCACCGCCGGCGCCTACCTGCCGCCGCGCTTCGACCGGCGGCGCTATTTCGGCCCGGACTGGGCGGAGAACGAAATGCAGGGTTCCAATTACGGGCTCCTCGGCACCTTCACCAGCGGCGACTGGACGCTTCGCACCGGCGCCTTCCGCTCGGTCCAGGAGACGATGCGCAACTTCACGCCCTTCTTCCTGAACACTTCCCCTGACGGGGAAGCCGATCGCGTAGTGACTTATGAGGAGGGGCGCCGGTCCGCCTCCGCTTCCGGCGAGCTTCGACTCACCCGGCAGCTGGCCGACGGCGACCGCCTCCACCTCATCCACCTGATGACTCGCGGCCGGATGCAGGACCGGCGCTACGGCGGAAGTCAGCGATTCGATTTCGGCCGCGGCCGAATCGACGAGCCGATTGAAGCGCTCGAGCCCGCTCTGGCCCAGGGCGCGCAGACGACCGATAAGGTGCGCCAGCTTACGGCGGGGCTCGGCTATGAAGGCCGCTGGCGCGACGTCGGCGAGCTCACCCTCGGAGTCCAGCGCACCTTCTACGAGAAGTCGGTGGTCCGCCCGTCCGGGGCCTTGCCCGTTTCCGAATCCAGCCCCTGGCTGTTCAACGGCACCCTTTCCGTCCTCGCCGGCCGCGACCTCGTCTTCTACGCCGGCTACAGCAAGGGGCTCGAGGAAAGCCCGGTCGCGCCGGAGATCGCCGTCAACCGGGGCGAGGCGCCGCCCGCCATCATCACCGAGCAGATGGATGCGGGCTTCCGCCTCAATCTCAGCTCCAAGCTGCGCCTGGTCGCTGGCCTATTCGACGTTCGCAAACCCTATTTCGCGCTCGATCCGGGGCGGGTCTTTCGCCAGCTGGGCGAGGTGCGCAACCGAGGCGTCGAGATGTCGCTGGCCGGGCAGATCACGCCTCGGCTCAGCGTCGTTCTGGGCGCAGTCTTCCTCGACGCGACGGTGAGCGGCGATGCGGTGGATCTGGGACTGATCGGACGGCGGCCGATCGCATCGATCGGCCGAAGCGTCAACGGCGCGCTCAACTGGGAAGTGCCCTGGGTGAAGGGCCTCTCGCTCGATCTCGCCTATGAGGGCATGTCGGACAGGGTCGCCAATGCCGCGAACACCCTCGTCATTCCGGCGCGCTACGCCGCCGCGCTCGGCGGGCGCTACCGGTTCGAGATGTTCGACAAGCCCGCGACGCTCCGAGCGCAACTGGCTTCGTTCAACAACGCTTATGGGTACAATAATCTCGGCGAGGGCTTCTATTACAACCTTCCGCGCCGCTTCCAGATGAGCCTGACCGTCGACATGTGAGGCTCCTGGGCCGCCGGCGCAGTCGTGACTTTCGGCCTATGGTAAGGCGGCTCGCACCCTGGCAGCATTTCAGGCGCCTTGAGGAGGAGCGCGCCGTGGGCAGGATCGCAACAGGGGTTTCGGGAGCATTGGCCGGCGCCGCGGCGCTGGGCCTGTCCGTGGCGGCCGTCGCGCAGGCCCAGCCGGCGCAGCCCGCGGCCCCGGCGGCGCAGCAGGGCCCCGTAGGCTCGGCGCCGCCCGCAGGTCCGGCGACCCGGGTCGAGGCGGGCGAGCTCGTCGAGGCCTGGAACGGGCGGGTGAGCCAGGGTCCCCCGGTCGGGGCCTATCCGGAGTTCGACGGGTGGAGCATGGGCGCCGCCATGCCGCTGCCCCGATCCGAGCATTCGGTCGCGGAGCTCAATGGCAGGATCTGGGTGCTCGGCGGCTATCCGCCCGGGCGGCTGCCGTCCAACCTCGTCCAGGTCTACGATCCGGCGACGAGCCGCTGGTCGCTCGGCCCGAGCCTGCCCCAGCCGATCCATCACACTCACGCCGCGGCGGTCGGCGGCAAGCTCTACGTGATCGGCGGCGAGATCGACGGTGCGAGCACGGGGCGGCCGGAGGTTTTCGTGGCGCAAACCTGGGTCCACGATCCGGCGGTGGGCGGCTGGGTTGAGCGCTCGCCGATGCCGACCGCGAGGAGCGGCGGAGGCAAGGCGGTGATCGACGGGAAGATCTACGTCGCCGGAGGCCGCCCGCCCGGGGGCTCCGCCTTCGAGGTCTACGATCCGGCGACCGACAAGTGGGAGAAGCTTCCGGACCTGCCGACCCAGCGCAACCACCTCGCCATGGTCGCGCTCGACGGCAAGGTGATCGTCGCCGGCGGCCGCACCGGCCCGGGCGCGATGGCCGAGCGGGTCGACATGGTCGAGATCTACGATCCCAGGACCCGCCGCTGGAGCCGGGGCGGTCCGCTTCCGGCGCCGCGCGGGGGGATCACCGGAGCGGCGCATGCCGGCTGCATGTTCGTCTTCGGCGGCGAGGGCGAGCGAACCCACGTCCTCGGCCTCACCCCCGACACCTATGCCTACGATCCCCGCGCCGACCGCTGGACGAAGCTTCCCGACCTCCCGATCGCCGTCCACGGCCTCAAGGGCAGCGCCGTGATCGGCGGCCGCATCTTCCTCCCCGGCGGAGGGATCACCCTGGGCGGGAATTCGGGCACCAACGCCATGCAGGTCTACCGTCCGACGATGCGCTGCGACTGATCCCCGACCGGCGCCGCGGCGGCCATCAGCTGGGTGTAACATTGGGAGCGAATGCCGCGTCCGCTCCCCACCAAGCCCCCGCCCTCAACCATATTTCACATTGCACCCATAAGCTCGGCTCGTCGGCACCGAGATGGGCTTGCCCGCCTTCAGCTCGCTCAACGCCGCCAGCACGTGGTTGCGGGCTCCGGCGATGTCGGCCTTGTCCGTCGTCGGCTTGTCGTCGATGCCGCCATTGTAGACCAGGGTGCCGTCCGCGTTGACGATGTACAGGTGCGGGGTCGCCTTGGCTCCGTAGGCGCGCCCGACTTCACCCTTCGGATCGAGCAGGTAGGCGGTGCGGCGGCTCGGCTGGGCGGCGGCGAAGGCCTTCGCCCGGGCAGGAGTCATATAGCCTTGCTGGCCTTCCGCGCTGGAATTGATCGTCAGCCACACCACTCCGGCGGCCGCCGCTTCGGCCTGGGTCTTCTGCATGTTGCCGCTTTCATAATGCTTCTTCACGGTCGGGCATTCCGGATTGCTCCACTCCAGGACCACGGTCTTGCCTCGGAAATCCGAGAGGCTGACGAGCCGGCCGTCGGCGCCACTGGCGCTGAAGGCCGGAGCCGCCTTCCCGACCGGAAGATCGGCCAGTGCGGAAGCGGCGTCCGGGCTGCAGGCGGCAAGGGTAAACGACAAGGCCGACGCGGCTGCCAGGGCGGCGGCCGTGAGGGGGATCGACAAGGCTCTCATCTTAATTCTCCTTTTGGGTCAGCGAGAGGATTCGGGACATGGTGAGCAGTTGCGGTAGGATCTCGGGAGCCTTGCCGGGCGCATAATGGATGTAGAGCGGGACTCCGGAGCGTCCCTGCGATTCGAGGAAGCGGCCGATGGCGGCGTCTCCGCCGGTCCAGTCGCCGACCAGCACCGCGACCTTGTGCTCGGCAAAAGCGCGCGAGACTTCCTCGCGCTGGAGCACGGCCTTCTCGTTGACCTTGCAGGTGATGCACCAGTCTGCGGTGAAATAGGCGAAGACCGGCCGGCCCTCCGAGCGAAGCGCAGCCAGGCGCTCTTCGCTGAAAGGCTCGGCCGCGAGCGGCGAGGCCGCGGCCTGCCCGCCGCCGCCGACCGGAAGGAGCAGAAGGCCCGCCGCGACCGCCGCGGCCGCGGGCGCAAGGCGCAGCCAGAAGCGCCCATCGCCGTGCCGGCTGCCGATCCACCACAGCGTCAGCCCCAGGAGCAGGGCGGCGGCAAGGCCGACCGCCATTCCATCGACGCCCGACTGGCGCCCAAGGATCCAGGCAAGGCCGAGAGCGGTCAGGAACATCGGCACGGAGAGGATATGTCGCAGCCGGGCCATCCACGCTCCCGGCCTGGGCAGGAGCCTTCGCGTCGGGGGCACGAAGCCGAGGACCAGGAAAGGCAAGGAAAGGCCGAGGCCAAGGCCGGCGAAGACCGCCAGCGCCGCCGGCAGCGGCAGGACGAGGGCGGCGCCGAGGGCCGCGGCCATGAACGGTCCGGTGCAGGGAGTCGCCACGAAGGCGGCCAGCGCACCCGTCCAGAACGCGCCTCCCGCGCCGCCTGCCGAGGCAAGCGAGCCGCCGATCCCGATCGAAGGCAGCTCAAACAGTCCCGCCAGGTTGAGCGATATCGCCGTCATCAGAAGGAGGAGCAGCAGGATCGCTCGAGGGTCCTGAAGCTGGAAGGCCCAGCCCGCCGAACCGCCTCCGGCGCGCAGCGCGAGCACCATGGCTCCGAGCGCGAGGCAGACGGCTACCGCGCCCGCGGCATAAGCGAGCGCCTCCCTCCGCGCGCCGGCTTCGTCGCCGCCCGCCTTGGCGAGGCTCAGCGCCTTGAGGCTGAGGATCGGGAAGACGCAGGGCATGACGTTGAGCAGAAGCCCGCCCAGGATCGCGCCCGCCAGGGCGGCGAGGATCGCGAAGGCGTCTTGCCCGCGCCAGTCCGCGCCCGCGGCCGGAACGGCCCCAGGGCTGGCGGTCAGCGAGAGGCCGTGGCCGCCGCCGAGCCGGAGCACGCCTTCCACGGCAGAGGGCTGCCGCCCGCCCGCCTGAGTCTCGACGATCAGCGAGTCTCCGTACCTGCTCAGGTTCTGCTCGGCGGCATAGGCGACCGCGCCATCGGTGAGCGGGAAGAAATAGGCGTCCTTGCCCTCCATCGAGGTGGGCAGGGGGATGGCGAGGCGGAACCGGTCCCCGATCCGCTCGAAGCGCGCCTCGCTTGAAAGCGGTTTCGGCAAGGCCTTGCGAAAGCCGTCGAAAGCGGCGCGGTTCGGGTGCGCCGCGCCGGCCGCGCCGACCGACAGATCGATCGCCAGGTCGGCGCTTTCGGGAACGCAGCTTTCCTTGGTGCACACGAGATAATCGAACCTGCCCCTGATCGGCAGCCTGGTCCCCTCGGCGAGGCCCTCCGGCACCTTGAGTTTCAGGAGCAGCGCATAGGGGCCCTCATAGACATAGTTCATGAGGCCTCCGACGACGAGGCGGCCGGGAACCGGATATTCAAGCGGGCCAGCGGCGGAGCCGCTTGGAAGGGTCCATTTGACGCTGGGTTCGACGCCGCTGTCGCCGGGATTCTTCCAATAGCCGTGCCATCCGGGCTCTGGGGTCATTCGGATGGCGAGAGTGACGAGGCTTCCGGCCGCCGGCCGCGGGGTTTCGGCGATGAATTGCGTCCCGACATGCCTTTGCGGAGGCGCCTCGGCCGAAGCGGCCGGCGCAAGCGGAAGCACGGCGAGTAACGATGCGAGCCATAGCAGAAGGCGGGTCATGGCCATCTCGTCACTCGGCTCGAGTCGGTTCCGACGAGGCGTGGAGATGCGCTATCGCCCACTTGCCTCGCTGGCGCCGAAGCACGACGGTCCGGCGCCCGACGATTTCGCCGCCGCCCAGGTGGAATGTGGCGATCGCTACGTTGCCATAATGTTGCACCTTCAGGTCCTTGGGCTCGACTCCGGGGCCGGCGCCGCGCTTGCGGAGCGAATCGAAAAAGCGGCCGAACCATAACAAGGTCGCCTCCTTCCCTTCTATGCGCCTCACCGGAAAGGGAGCGGAGGGGAAGAACAGCGTCACGTCTTCGGCGAACAGCGCATCGAAGCGGGTCCGGTCCAGCGCGTTGAAGGCCGAGACGAAGGCCCCGATCGCCGCTTCCGGCGCGTCGGAGGACGCCACGGTCGCTTTCGAGCGAACTTCCGGGGCTGCAATGGCGCTGCCTGCTGAAAAAGCCGCCGCAAGAGCCGCCGAAGCGCATAAGGCAATGAGTTTGGGCATGGTCTTCCTCCTGCCGACATGCCTAGCCGGTGCTGCTGACGACAATCTGCCCTCGGGCGAAAATTCGTGTCAGGTTGTCGTCAGCGCAGGGACCTAGGAGTCTCGAATGGCCGACGGATCGCGAATCCTGCTCGTCGAAGACGATCCCGCCCTGGCGCGCGAGATCGTCCGCGCCCTCGAGCGCGACCAGTGGCCGATCGACCACGTCGCGTCGCTCGGCGAGGCGTTCGAGGCCGTCATCCAATTCCCCTATCGAGCGATCCTGCTCGACCGGAGGCTGCCGGACGGGGACGGGATCGGGCTTATCCCGGCCGCCAAATCGAGAGCCTCGCCGCCTTCGATCATCTTTCTCACCGCTCGCGACGACCTTGCCGATCGCGTCGAGGGCCTGGACGCGGGTGCGGACGATTATCTGGTCAAGCCTTTCGCCCTCGAGGAGCTGCTCGCGAGGCTTCGGGCCGCCTGCCGGCGCCCGGGGCAGGGGAGCCGGCCGGCGCCGATCGAGGTCGCCCGGCTCTCCTTCGATCCGGCGACCCGCGAAGTCCGCGCGGCCGGCCGGGCGATCGCTCTGCCCCGGCGGGAGCTGGCCTTGCTCGAGCTCCTGGTCGGCCGGGCCGGGCGGGTGGTCCAGAGGGCTCACCTGGAATCCGAGCTTTACGGGCTCGATGTCGAGGTCTCCGCCAACGCCCTGGAAGCCCTGGTTTCGCGCCTCCGCCGCCGGCTGGAAGAGGAAGATTCGGGAGTGGAGCTCAGAACGGTTCGCGGAGTCGGCTACATGCTCCAGCCATGCTGAGGCGCACGCCTTCGCTCGCCCTTCGAGCGGTGCTGACGTTCACATCCGTATATGTCGCCGCGATCGCGGTGTTCATGGCGATCATCATCGTCACCGACGATCCGGATCGCGACCGGAACAGCCACACCGGCCCCAGAATCGCGCTGTCGCGCGCGGCGGCAGACTTGGTGCAAACGGAAAGCGGCTTCCGAATTCCGCGCGACGGGCGCTTCGCCGAGATGGCGTCGCGCAATCCGGCGATGTGGCTGATCGGCCGAAGCGGCGAGGAACGCTTCGCCTTCGGCCGGGTGCCGGCGCCCGTCGCCCGAGCCTTCGAGCGTCACGGGCTGCTGATCGAGTCCGGCCGGTTCTACGTTCCGGGAGTCGAGCGGCCGCTGGCCAACGCGGTCGCCGAGCGGCGCGACCTCGGCTCGGGCTCCATCCTGCTCGCAGCCGGCGG
The DNA here is from genome assembly GCA_036386795.1 of Allosphingosinicella sp. GTDB lineage: Bacteria > Pseudomonadota > Alphaproteobacteria > Sphingomonadales > Sphingomonadaceae > Allosphingosinicella. The sequence continues at coordinate 99,068 of DASVUZ010000027.1, read as the reverse complement.
AGTCGATCCGAAGACTCTCGAATCCGGGGATTCGCTCGGCGCTTCCTGGGGCGAGGGAGTCCTTGCCATCCTGACCGGAATTGCGATCGTCGGCTTCGCAGCGATGCTGATCGCACTTCCCATCCTTTCTCGCGCCCTGAGGCCGCTGGCCGCCGAAGCGGCGTCCATATTGCCCCAGGATCCGGCGCGGCGCCTCGACGAGGACAAGGCGCCGCGGGAGCTTCTGCCGCTCGTGCGCGGGTTCAATGCCGCGCTCGACAGGCTCGCTTCCGAGCTGCGGCGGCGCAAGCGCTTCATCGCCGACGCCGCGCACGAGCTTCGAACTCCGCTCGCCGTCGTCACCCTCCGGGTGGAAGCGCTCGAGGACGAAAGCGCGAAGCAGGAGCTTCGACGGGGGCTCGGCCGCATGGTTCACCTCGTCTCGCAGATGCTCGACGTGGAGCGGCTGTCCTTGTCCGGGCGGGAGCGCTCGCCGGTCGACCTCCGCGCCGTCGCCCGGGACGTGGTGGCGGATCTCGCACCGACCGCGATCAAGTCGGGCTACGACCTGTCGCTCGAGGCGGCCGATGTCCCCGTCGAAGTTGTCGGAGAGGAGCAGGCGATCGCGCGCGCCCTGACCAACCTCCTGTCCAACGCGGTCGAGCACGGCGGCAATCGAGGCCAGATCATCGTCAAGGTCTCCGATCGCCGGACCATAGACGTCGTCGACGAGGGCCCCGGCGTGCCGCAGTCGCTGCTGCCCCGCCTCTTCGAGCCCTTTTCCCGAGGCAACTCCAACGGCGAAGGGTGCGGCCTGGGACTCCACCTCACTCGCGAAATCATGCGGGCGCATGGCGGGGAGGTTCGGCTGGTGCCCAGCCGGCGCGGAGCGACGTTCAGGCTCAGCTTTGAATCCGGCGATCAGGAAAGCTGATCGCAGGCAGGCTTTTCGAAGTCTCGGCGATCTTAGTCAGCGTTGGCCTGGATGAAGCTCCCGCCGGTAATTCTTGCCTAATGATAGCGTTATCATCTAGCTGCCGGCGAAGGCCCGATCAGAGGCCTCGGGAGTGGTTCAATGGCCTTTGCATTCAGACAAGTGGCCGTCTCGGTCGCGGCTCTCCTCGCGCTTTCAGCGTGCGGGACCCCCAAAGGCGATACCGTTACCGGCGGGCGCTGGCCCGCGGTCAAGAGCCGAGTCCAGCGCGACGCGGCGACCGAAGCGCGGATCGATGCCGTGCTCAAGGGCATGAGCCTCGAGGAGAAAGTCGGCCAGATCATCCAGCCCGATATCTCGAGCATCACGCCCGAAGAGGTCCGCCGCTATAAGTTCGGTTCGATCCTCGCCGGCGGCAACAGCTCGCCCGGAGGAAAGGAGACGGCGCCTGCGTCCGAGTGGCTGAAGCTCGCCGACCGCTTCTGGGAAGCGTCGCGCTCCGCCGACTGGGAAGACGCCAACATCCCGCTGATGTGGGGCATCGACGCAGTCCACGGCCACGCCAATATCGTCGGAGCCACGATATTCCCGCAAAATATCGGGCTTGGCGCGATGCGCGACCCGGAGCTGATCCGGCGCATCGGGGAGGTCACGGCCCGGGAGATGGTCGCGACCGGGCTCGACTGGGATTTCTCGCCCACCCTCGCCGTCGTCCGCGACGATCGCTGGGGGCGCACCTACGAGGGCTTTTCGGAGGATCCCGAGATCGTCCGAGCTTATGCCGGCATGATGGTCGAGGGCCTGCAGGGAAGGCCGGGCACGAAAGAATTCCTGGGGGCGGGCAGGGTAATCGCCACCGCGAAGCATTTCGTCGGCGACGGCGGCACCGCCGGGGGGAAGGACCAGGGCGACAACCCCTCCTCGCCCGAGGCGCTGCGCGATATCCACGGCGCCGGCTATCCACCCGCCATCGCCGCGGGGGTGCAGGCGGTTATGGCGAGCTTCTCGTCGGTCCGAGGCGAGAAGGTGCACGGCGATCGTGACCTGCTCACCGGTGCGCTCAAGTCGGACATGGGCTTTGACGGACTGCTCGTCGGCGACTGGAACGCGCACGGCCAGGTCCCCGGCTGCACCAACATTTCCTGCCCGGCCTCGATCAACGCCGGGCTCGACATGTTCATGGCACCGGACAGCTGGAAGGGACTCTACGAGAACACGCTCGCCCAGGCGCGGTCCGGCGAAATCCCGATCGAGCGGCTGGACGACGCGGTCAGGCGGATCCTTCGGGTCAAGCTTCGCGCCGGGCTGTTCGACAAGCCGAAGCCGTCCGCCCGCCCGCTCGCGGGCCGCTTCGACCTGCTGGGCTCGGGCGAGCACCGGGCGGTGGCCCGGGAAGCGGTCCGCAAGTCGCTGGTGCTGCTCAAGAACCGCGGACAGCTGCTTCCGCTCTCGCCGAGAGCCAATGTTCTGGTCGCCGGCGACGGCGCCGACAACATCTCCAAGCAGGCGGGCGGCTGGACGATCACCTGGCAGGGGAGCGGCCTGACGAACGCCGATTTTCCCAATGCTCAGTCGGTCTACGCCGGCATCAGGCAAGCCGTCGCCTCGGCGGGGGGAAGGGCGACGCTCAGCGTCGACGGCCGCTACACCGCGAAGCCCGACGTGGCGATCGTCGTGTTCGGCGAGGAACCCTATGCTGAATTCGTCGGCGACCGGCGGAGCGTCGAATACAGCCCGGCCGACAAGAAGGACCTCCAGCTGCTTCGGCGCCTGAAGCAGGACGGGATCCCGGTCGTCTCCGTCTTCCTGTCCGGCCGCCCGCTCTGGGTGAACCCCGAGATCAACGCCTCCGACGCCTTCGCCGCGGCTTGGCTTCCGGGCAGCGAAGGCGGAGGAATCGCTGACGTCCTGTTCAGCGACGCCGCGGGCCGAGTCCGCCATGGCTTCCGCGGAAAGCTCTCTTATTCCTGGCCCAAGCGGCCCGACCAGACGCCGCTGAATCGCGGCGATCCCGGTTATGATCCGCTCTTCGCATATGGCTACGGACTGACTTATGGGGAGCCCGGCGACCTGCCGCCGCTGTCCGAAGAGGGGCCTTCGGGCGAGGATCTGCCCGAGGGCGTGCTTTTCACTCGCGGCGCGCTTCCGCAGGGGTGGCGTTGGCAGGCCGAGGCTCCGGACGGGGCCCGCGTCCCCGCCGTCACCGCCGTGGACCGGACCGCTCAGGAGGATGCGCGGCGCTTTGTTTGGCCGGGCGCCGGCGAAGGCACAGTCTCCATCGCACCCGCGGCGCCGGTCGATCTGTCGCGCGAAGCCACCGGCGAGCTCAGCCTGCTCATCGATTATCGTGTCGACTTGCCGCCGACCGCGGCCGTGTCGCTGTGGATGGCCTGCGGCGACCATTGCGGCGGCACGGTGCCGGTCTCGGGCCATCTCCGGACGGCGCCGGTGGGGGAATGGCGAACGCTCGTCGTTCCGCTCCGCTGCTTCGTCCGCTCAGGCCTCGATCCGAAAGCGCTCCGCACTCCGTTCGCGCTCACCACCGCCGGCCGCCTCATCCTTAGCGTGTCCGGAGTCCGCGTCGCGAGCGCCGTGGTCGACCAGAATAAGTGCGGAATTCCCTAGCTGCCGGTTGGAGATGGCGTGCGCGGCATAGCGAGCTTAGCGCGTGCAGGCCGACTCCAGTTCGTCGTGGAAGATCGTCGGAGCCGCGACCTTGACAGCCGACGCCCCTGCGTCGAATGGTAGCGCTACCAAATTGCTCAACGAGTGGGACCCTCGAGCGTGAAGACGAGCTTTTCGGCAGCGCAATTGCCGGCCGATGCGGCAGAGGCCGTTCTCGTGGGGCGGCTTTTGCTCGACGAGGGTCCGACCCCCGTAGCGATCCGGGACGGCGCCGTGTTCGACGTCTCGCGCCAGGCCCCGACCGTAGCCGACCTGCTCGACCGCGGGCTGGAAGCTGCGGCCGGCGGGGCGAGGATTTGCGGCGTGGACGAGCTTTCGGCCCACAGCCTCCTGTCTCCGCTCGACCTGCAGGTGGTGAAGGCTGCGGGGGTCACCTTTGCCGTCTCCGCCATCGAGCGGGTCATCGAGGAGCGCGCCCGGGGCGATTCCCAGGCCGCGGCCTCGATTCGCGAGCGGCTGGAAAGCCGTATCGGCGGCGCCATTCGCTCCGTGGTCCCGGGCACTGCGGAAGCGGCGGCGCTCAAGCAGGCGCTGATCGACGACGGCCTGTGGTCGCAATATCTCGAGGTCGCGATCGGTCCGGACGCGGAAATCTTCACCAAGGCACCGGTCCTCTCGACGGTGGGACACGGCGCCGAAATCGGAGTCCGCTCCGATTCGAGCTGGAACAATCCCGAGCCCGAGATCGTGCTCGTGGTGGACAGCCGGGGGCGAACGGTGGGCGCGACGCTCGGCAACGATGTCAACCTGCGCGATTTCGAGGGGCGGAGCGCTCTGCTCCTCGGCAAGGCGAAGGACAATAACGCCTCCTGCGCGATCGGGCCGTTCGTCCGGCTCTTCGACGACCACTTCACGATGGACGACGTGCGCAGCGCCCGGGTTGAGCTCGTGGTCGAGGGGACGGACGGCTTCCGGCTCGAGGGCGAGAGCTCGATGGCCCAGATCAGCCGCGATCCGGAGGATCTGGTGCGCCAGGCGCTCAGCGAGCATCATTATCCCGACGGCTTCGCGCTGTTTCTCGGCACGCTCTTCGCTCCGGTCCAGGATCGCGACGAGCCGGGGCGCGGCTTCACCCACAAAACAGGGGACGTCGTGCGAATCTCGACACCGCGCCTCGGCACGCTCGTCAACCGAGTGACCACGTCGAAGGCGGCCCCGGCCTGGAATTTCGGAGTGCGCGAGCTGATGCGCAACCTCGCTTCCCGCGGCCTGTTGACCGACAGGCAATCTCAAGGAGCTGAAGCCCGTGGCTGACACCCTTACCCATCTGATCGGCGGCGAGAAGGTGGCCGGCGAGGCCGCGGGCGAAAGCCTCAATCCCTCGAACCTCGACGACGTCGTCGCCCGCTATCCCAAGGCGAGCGCGCAGGACGTCGACAGCGCGGTGAAGGCGGCCCGCGAGGCCTTTCCGGGCTGGTCGGAGGCTTCGCCGGAAGTCCGCTCGGACGTGCTCGACAAAGCAGGCGCCCTGATCATGAGTCGCGCCCAGGATCTCGGCAGGCTCCTCTCGCGCGAAGAGGGCAAGACCCTCCCCGAGGGGACGGGAGAAGTGATGCGCGCCGCGCGAATCTTCAAATATTTCGCCGGCGAGGCGCTGCGTCGTCACGGACAGGCGCTCGATTCGACCCGGCCGGGGATCGACGTCACGACCCATCGTGAAGCGGTGGGCGTGTTCGGGCTGATCACGCCGTGGAACTTCCCGATCGCGATCCCGGCCTGGAAGACGGCGCCGGCGCTCGCCTTCGGCAATACGGTGGTGCTTAAGCCCGCCACTCCCACCCCTGCCATCGCCCACGCGCTCGGAGCCATCATCGAGGAGGCGGGGGCGCCTGCGGGCGTGTTCAACATGATCATCGGCGAGGGCGATTCCGGTTCGGCCCTGGTCGATCACGACGGCGTGGACGGAATCTCCTTCACCGGCTCCCAATATGTCGGCGGAAAGGTCGCCGAGGGCGCGATCCGCCGGCAGGCGCGCATCCAGCTGGAGATGGGCGGCAAGAACCCTCTCGTCGTGCTCGACGACGCGGATCTGGAGCGCGCCGTGACCTGCGCCATCGATGGGGCCTTCTTCGGCACCGGCCAGCGATGCACCGCCTCGTCGCGGATCATCGTCACCGAGGGAATTCACGACCGTTTCGTGGAGGCGCTGGCGGAACGGGCGAAAAGCCTGAAGGTCGGCGACGCGCTCGACCCGTCGAGCCAGATCGGACCCGCCGTCAGCGAGAGCCAGCTCGAGCAGAACATGCGCTATGTCGGAATCGCTCGCGACGAGGGCGGGCGCGTGCTGACCGGCGGCGAGACGCTGACGCTTGCGACTCGCGGCTATTTCATGGCCCCGACCGTGATCGCCGACACCGATCCCGGAATGCGGATCAATTGCGAGGAGGTCTTCGGCCCGGTCGCCAGCACCGTCCGGGTGCGCGATTACGAGGAGGCTCTGGAGATCGCCAATCGCGGCCAGTTCGGCTTGTCGGCGGGAATCGTCACCAACTCGCTGAAGCACGCCCGTCATTTCCGGCGGGCGGTCCGTGCCGGCATGGTGATGATCAACCTGCCGACGGCCGGCGTCGATTATCACGTGCCGTTCGGCGGCACCCGCAAGTCGAGCTACGGCGCGCGAGAGCAGGGCTTCGCGGCGATCGAATTCTACACCCAGACCAAGACGGTCTACCTGGGGGGCTGAGACCTAAGTGAACGGAGCAAGCGACAACCGCGCCATCTATCCAAGCCTAAGGGGCAAGCGAGTCCTCGTGACCGGCGGAGGTTCGGGCATCGGCGCCGGGATCGTCGAGGGCTTCGTGCGCCAGGGCGCCGACGTCACCTTCTTCGACATCGCCGAGGAGGAGTCCGGCGCTCTCGCCGCGGAGACCGGTGCTCGGTTCGAGCGAGTCGACCTGTGCGACGTCCAGAGCGCCCAGGCCACGATCGGCCGACTTACCCGTGAAGGCGGCGCATTCGACATTCTGGTCAACAATGCCGCTAATGACGACCGCCACTCGCTCGACGATGTGACCGAGGATTATTGGGACGGCCGGGTCAACGTGAATCTGAAGCACGTCTTCTTCTGCACGCAGGCCGTCGTGCCGGGAATGCGTGCAAAGGGACGCGGAGCGGTAATCAACCTCGGCTCCATCTCCTGGCACCTGGCCCTGCCGGACCTCGCTCTCTACCAGACCGCCAAGGCCGCGATCGAAGGCCTAACGCGCTCCCTCGCCCGCGATCTCGGCAACCATGGCATCCGAGTCACCTGCGTGGTCCCGGGCAACGTTCGAACGCCGCGGCAGCTGCAATGGTACACGCCGGAAGGAGAGGCGGAGATCGTGGCTGCGCAATGCCTCGAGGGTCGGCTGGCGCCCGAGGACGTCGCGGCCATGGTCCTCTTCCTCGCCTCCGACGACGCCCGGCTGATCACCGGCCATGAATATTTCGTCGACGCCGGCTGGCGCTAGGATGGTCGGGCGGCTCGGCCTGGTCCTGGCGGCGGCGCTGACCGGCACGGGCGCGCATGCCGCCCCGGCGCTGCACCCGCTCTTCTCGGATCATGCCGTGCTTCAGCGCGGCCGGCCGATCGCGATCTGGGGCACCGCCGGGGCCGGCGAGCGCGTCAAGGTCAGCCTCGGCGCTACCTCGCGGGAGGCGACCGCCGGCCGTGACGGGCGGTGGCGCGCGGACCTCCCAGCGATGGAGGCCGGAGGGCCCTATCGGCTCGAAGCGGCAGGGCAGGGAGGGGGCCTCGCGAGCGCCGATGATATAATGATCGGCGACGTCTGGCTCTGCTCAGGCCAGTCCAACATGGAATTTCCGCTGGCGCGCGCGCTGAACGGGGAGGCCGAGGCGGCGGCGGCGGCCGATCCGCAGCTGCGCGTCCTTACCGTGTCGAGAAAGACCGCCACCGCCCCCGCCGCCGGGTTCGGCGGTCCCGTCGCCTGGGCGGCGGCGTCGCCGCAGTCGGTCAAGGACTTCTCCGCCGCCTGCTATTTCATGGCGCGCGACCTCAAGTCTTCCCAGAAGGTCCCTGTCGGAGCGATCGCGGCGAGCTGGGGCGGCACCGCCATTCGCTCCTGGATGGACGAGACGACCAGCCGCGCGGTCGGCGGCGAGGATTCGGCGCTGCTCGACCTCTATCGCCGCGATCCTGCCGCGGCCAACCGCCGTTTCGGCGAGCGTTGGCAGGCCTGGTGGAGCGCCCGTTCGCGGCTGCAGCCGTGGCGCGACCCGTCCGGGCTCGCTTGGAGGCCGATGCTAAGGATCGGCTATTGGGAGGGGTGGGGGGACCCGGCCTTCGCCGCCTTCAACGGCATGATGTGGGCCCGCAAGACCTTCACCCTGACTCGGGAAGAGGCGACGCGGCCGGCGACGCTGTCGCTCGGCGTGGTGGATGAGCTCGACCAGACCTGGGTCAACGGGGTCCCGGTCGGCAACACGTTCGGCTGGGACGTGGGGCGGGATTATCGGCTGCCCGCGGGCCTGCTTCGCGAGGGCGAGAACGTCATCCTCGTCAACATGTATGACGGCTACGGCGCCGGTGGCTTCCAGGGGCCGGCGGAGGCGCTCAGGCTCGGCTTCGCGGGCGGCGGCTCCACGCCGCTCGGGGAAGGCTGGCAATATGCCCTCGCTCCGTCCGGGCCTGGCGAGCCGCCGCGGCCGCCCTGGGACGTCGCCGCCGGTCTTTCCCTAATCCATAACGGCATGATCGCGCCGCTCGGACCGTTCCGCTTCAAGGGCGTAGCCTGGTATCAAGGCGAGACGGACGGCGGCATGCCGGCGGGCTATGCTGAAAAGCTTCGGGCGATGATGGCGGGCTGGAGGCGCCAGTTCGGTTCGCCCGAGCTGCCGTTCCTGATCGTCAGCCTCGCCAATTTCGGATCGCCCGCCCTCGCTCCGGGCGCCAGCGGCTGGGCGGAGGTTCGCGAGGCGCAGCGCCGAGTGACCGGGGCTGATCGCAATGCCGCGCTCGTCGTCGCGATGGACCTCGGCGACCGGCTCGACATCCATCCCGCCAACAAGCAGGAAGTCGGGCGCCGGCTGGCGCGGGCCGCCCGAGCGGTGGCGTACGGCGCGCGGGAGCCGGCGGGGCCGCGGGCGGTTCGGGCGCGCCGCGACGGGGGCGGGGTCGTGGTCGAGTTCGCCGGAGTCACCGGAGCCCTCCGCAGCTGGAGCGGATCGGCCCTATTGGGGCTGGAGCTCTGCGGAGCCGCTCAGCAAAGCTGCCGCTACGCGCCGGGAACGACCAACGGTAGCACCGTGCGGATCACCGGTGACGGCAAGCCGGCGACACGGGTCCGCTATGCCTGGGCCGACAGCCCGGTCGTCAACCTCTACGACGACGCACCGCTTCCGCCGGGCCCGTTCGAGCTGCCGATCGAATAGATTCGTCGCCCAGCTGAGACTCTGGCCGCGGCATGTGAAGGACGCGGTGCAACCCCATGGGATCCCAGTCTGCGCTGATGGACGCTTAGTGGTTGTGCCGCGGCGTCTTGGCCGAAGTGCCGCGATACCTAACCGCGAACTCAAGCACCCCGCCCTCGGAGAGCTGCCCCGTCTTCTCGCGATAGAACTCCTCCCAGGGAGTCTGGCTTGCCGGAATTTGCGGAGGCGCCTCGCCCTTGCGCCTCGCGATCTCCGCCCCGTCGACGAGAGCGTCGCAGGTGCCGGCGTTGAGGTCGATCCGGATGACGTCGCCGGTCCGGAGCCATGACAGCCCGCCGCCGGCCGCGCTTTCCGGGGACGCGTTGAGGATCGAGGGGCTGTCGGAGGTCCCCGACTGGCGGCCGTCGCCCAGCGTCGGGAGGCTGCTTATGCCCCGCTGCAGGAGCCGGTCCGGGGGCTGCATGTTGACCACCTCGGCCGAGCCGGGCCAGCCGAGCGGGCCGGCGCCCCGAATGACGAGGATCGAGGTCTCGTCCACGTCGAGATCGGGGTCGTTGATCCGCTGGTGGTAATCGTCCGATCCGTCGAACACGACCGCCCGCGCCTCGAACACCCCCTCCGCGTCGGGACGAGCCAAGTAGCGGCGCCGGAACTCGTCGGAAATGACGCTGGTCTTCATGATCGCGAAGTCGAACAGATTGCCCTTCAGGACCAGGAAGCCGGCGCGCTCCTTCAGTGGCTGCGCGTAGCGGTAGATCACGTCCCGGTCGGTCGTCTCGCGGCCTTCGAGATTCTCGGCGAGGGTCCGGCCGGTGACCGTGACCGCTTCGCCGGAAAGCCGGCCGGCCTGAAGCAATTCCCACATGACCGCCGGCACTCCGCCGGCGCGGTGGAAGCGCTCGCTGAGATATTTCCCGGCCGGCTGCATGTTGACGAGCAGCGGCACGTCGTAGCCGTGCGCCATCCAGTCTTCCGCAGCGATCTCGACTCCGGCATGGCGCGCCATGGCGACGATGTGCGGCTGGGCGTTGCTCGACCCGCCGATCGCCGCGTTCACCCGGATCGCGTTGAGGAAGGAGTCGCGGGTCAGGATCCGCGACGGCCGAAGGTCCTCATAGGCCAGCTCGACCGCTCGGCGGCCGGTCTCGTAGGCCATCTGGCCGCGCTCGCGATAGGGGGCGGGGATGGTGGCGTTGCCGGGCAGCGACATTCCCAGCGCCTCGGAGACCGCGTTCATCGTCGAGGCGGTGCCCATCGTGTTGCAATGGCCGGCCGACGGCGCCGAATCGGTGGCGCGCCGGAGGAACTCCTCCTCGTCAATCTCGCCGGCGCCGAGCAGCCGGCGCGAGCGCCAGATGACCGTGCCCGATCCGACCAGCTCTCCTTCGTGCCAGCCGTCCAGCATCGGTCCGCCGGAGAGGGTGATCGCGGGGATGTCCACCGTCGACGCCGCCATGATCCCTGCAGGGGTGGTCTTGTCGCAGCCGGTGGTGATGACGACGGCGTCGATCGGATAGCCGTTCAAAATCTCGACGAGGCCGAGATAGGAGAGGTTGCGGTCGAGAGCCGCGGTGGGCCGGCGGCAATTCTCGAAGATCGGGTGGGTCGGGAACTCCATCGGGATTCCGCCGGCGTCCCGGATCCCGGCGCGGACGCGATGGATGAGCTCGAGGTGGATCCTGTTGCAGGGCGTCAGGTCCGAACCGGATTGCGCGATTCCGATGATCGGCTTGCCGCAGCGCAGCTCGTCCGGAGTGATTCCGTAGTTCATGAACCGCTCGAGGTAGAGCGCCGCCATGTCGCTTCTCCCCGGAGCGGCGAACCAGTCGCGCGAGCGGAAGGGGCGGACGGGAGTGCGAGTGGACATGTCGATCCTGTAGGCGCTGCGGCCGCCAATCGAATGCCGTCATGCCGGACTCGATCCGGCATCCACCTTCTTCCGTCGGCCGGGCCGGAAAAAAGGTGGACCCCGGATCAAGTCCGGGGTGACGACCCTGTGCTACCCTCCATCATCCCGGCATTTCCTCCAGCTCCTTGCCCTTGGTCTCATGGATGAACTTCTGGACGAGGAAGAAGCTGATCACCGCCGAGACGGCGTAGAAGCTGTAGCTGAGCGCCAGCCCGAGGGTCGCCGCCATGATCGGGAAGCTCTGGGCGATCAGATAGTTGGAGAACCATTGCGCGAAGCCGGCCACGGCCAGCGCGGATCCCCTTATCTGGTTCGGGAACATCTCGCCGAGCATGACCCACATCACCGGTCCCCAGCTGACGTTGAAGAAGATGACGTAGAGGTTGGCGGCGATCAGGGCGAGCGTGCCGAGGCCGCTGGAGAGCTGCAGATTGCCGGAAGCGTCGAGCGTACCGTTGGCGAAGGCGTAGACCATCGCGAACAGGGTCGCCGCCATCCCCGCCGAGCCGATCAGAAGCAGCGGCTTGCGGCCGATCCGGTCGATCAGGGCGATGGTGAGGAAGCAGGCGGCGATCGAGACCGCGCCGGAGACGATGTTGATCTGAAGCGACTGGTCCTCGGTGAAGCCGGCCAGCTGCCACAGCGTCGCCCCGTAATAGAAGATGACGTTGATTCCGACGAGCTGCTGGAACACCGCCAGCAGGATTCCGGCCCAGACGATCGGCCGGATGCCGCCGCCGGGGCGCTTGAGGTCGCTGAGGCGGGGCCGGTGGTCCTCGCTGAAGCTGGCCCGGATTTCCTCGAGCTTAGCCCGTGCCACGTCTTCGCCGAACAGGCTGGTGAGAACCGTGTGCGCCTTCTCGTTGCGCCCCTTGGAGACGAGGTAGCGGGGGCTTTCGGGAATGAAGAGCAGGGCGACGAGGAAGATGGCGGCGGGAATGGCCTGCATCAGGTACATCCAGCGCCAGGCTTCCAGCCCAAGCCAGTAGGTCGCGGTCGAATCCCCCGCGACCCTGGCGAGGTACCAGTTGACGACGAAGGCGGCGGTGAGGCCGGTGATGATCATGATCTGCTGGATCGTGGTCATCCGTCCCCGGATGCTCGCCGGCGCCACTTCGGAGATGTAGGCGGGCGAGAGGACGCTGGCCGCTCCGACCGCCATTCCACCCAGCAGGCGGGCGATGACGAAAATGGTCTGGGACTCGGCGAAGCCCTGGACCACGGCGCCGACCAGGAACAGCACCGCCGCCAGCATCATCACGTTGCGGCGGCCGAGCAGGTCGGCCAGGCGGCCGGCGAGGAAGGCGCCGATGAAGCAGCCGATCAGGAGCGAGCCGACGGTGAAGCCGAGGCCGCCCTCGCTGAGCGAGAAGGCGCTCTTCAGGCCCTCCTGGGTGCCGTTGACCGCGCCGCTGTCATAGCCGAACAGGAAGCCGCCGATCGTCGCCACCGCGACGATCGCGAAGATGAAGCCCATGTTGGCCCGTTGCGGGCTTGCCTCGGTCATTACGATCCTCCTCCCAAGATGCGGGCCGACTCGTCGCGGCGGCTCTCGCGATCGATGTTAGCGTTAACTTCGCGGATGATCACCCTTTGATTTACGCCTCTCGCCGACCTGGAAAATCACGCCGATTTCCGGGCCTTCGCGGGCCGCAGGCTTGCGGCCGGGCCCGAGGATTCGCGAATGACGAGCTGGTGGTCGAGGACTCGCTCGGCCTGGCCGGCGGCTGCGCCCGAGCGGCGGCTGCGCAGATCTGAGAGCAGCAGGTCCAGCGCCGCCTCGGACATGGCGGACACCGGCTGGCGCACCGTCGTCAGCTCCGGCCAGACGGTCGTCGCCGGAGCGGTGTCGTCGAAGCCGACGATGCTGACGTCGTCGGGAACGGCGAGGCCGCGCCGGTGCGCGACACTCACCGCCGCCGCCGCCATGTCGTCGTTGCTGGCGAAGATCGCCGTCGGCCGATCGGACCGGTCGAGCAGCCGTTCCGCCGCCGCGAGGCCGGAGCGGAAGGTGAAGTCACCCTGCTCGATCGCGGCGTCCTGCGGATCGAGCCCTGCCGCTTCGAGGGCCGCCTTGAAGCCGCGCTCCCGCTCGCCGCTGGCGATCTGGGTCGGCGAGCCCCGGATCAGGCCGATCCGGCGGTGGCCGAGGCCGAGCAGATAATCGGTCATCTCCCGCGCTGCCCCGAAATCGTCGATGCGGATGTTGAGCGGGTTCTCGTAGAGGTGCCCCATCGCGACCGTGACGACCGGTATCTCGGCGGCGGCGAGCTCGGTCAGGATGGGCACCGATTCCGACAGCGGTGGCGGCAGGATCACGCCCTCGACCTGGGTCGTCGCGAAGCGCCGGGCGGCCTCGGCCTGCTCGGCCTCCTGCTCATATTCGCAGGCCTCGATGACGAGGTGGCAGCCCGCGCGGCGGGCGCCTTCCAGCGCCCCGACCAGGAACTGGCTGAGATAGGCGTCGCTGGGATTGGCGTAGAGCAGGCCGATATGGGTCGCTTGGCCCGCGGCGAGGCTTCGAGCCGCCGTGTTCGGCGAATATTTCAGCCGGTCGATCGCTTCGCGAACCGCGGCGCGAGTGCTGTCCCGAACGTTCTTCTCGCCGTTCATGACTCGCGACACGGTCATCGCCGAAACCCCGGCGGCGCGAGCGACGTCCTCGATGGTAACACTGCCGCGGCTGCGGCGGCTCGGCCTCGCCATTCCTGCCCTCCAAGGCCAGCCTAGGAGGGCCGCTACCCCATTGCAATGCGCAGATGCGCGGCCTTATGGTAGCGCTATCACACAGACCCGCAAAGGGCGATCGGGAGATGGACATGACGCTTCGTTCACGGCGCTCCGCCTCGCGCGGGGTGGCAGCCGCCGCCGCATTCGCACTGATGGCGACCGTCGCCGCTCTCCCGGGCGCGATGCCGGCGGCGGCCCAGGGGGCCGCGGAGCGCCCGCTCTACAAGGATCGATCGCAGCCGGTGGAGCGACGGGTCGAGGACCTGCTCGTTCGGATGACGCTCGAGGAGAAAGCGGCTCAGCTCATCACCGTCTGGGAGCATAAGGGCAATATCCAGACGCCCGAGGGCGCCTTCTCGCCGGAAAAGGCGTCGCGCGCCTTCCCGAACGGCCTCGGCCAGATCGCGCGGCCGTCCGACAAGCGCGGGGTCACCGTCTCCAACGCCGCCGCCGGCGCCACGGCCGGCGCCAATCGCGACGCTCGCGACACCGCCGAATATGTCAACGCAGCCCAGCGCTGGGCGGTCGAGCGGACTCGGCTCGGAATCCCCATCCTCATGCATGAGGAAGCGCTTCACGGCTATGTCGCCCGAGGCGCCACCAGCTTCCCGCAGTCGATCGGCCTCGCCAGCTCCTGGGATCCCGAGCTGGTCGAGCGGGTGTTCGCGGTGGCGGCGCGCGAGATGCGGGCGCGCGGGACCAACCTAGCTTTGGCGCCGGTCGTCGACGTCGCCCGCGATCCCCGCTGGGGCCGGATCGAGGAGACGTATGGCGAGGATCCGTACCTCGTCAGCGAAATGGGCCTGGCGGCGATCCGCGGCTTCCAGGGGCGGACCCTGCCGCTGAAGCCCGACAAGGTGCTTGTGACCCTGAAGCACATGACCGGCCACGGCCAGCCCGAGAACGGCACTAACGTCGGGCCCGCCCAGATTTCCGAGCGCACGCTCCGCGAGAATTTCTTCCCGCCGTTCGAGCGCGCGGTGAAGGAGCTTCCAGTTCGGTCGGTGATGGCGTCGTACAACGAGATCGACGGCATCCCCTCCCACGGCAATCCCTGGCTGCTGAACGACGTGCTTCGTGGCGAATGGGGCTTCAGGGGCGCGGTGGTCAGCGACTATTTCGCGATCCGCGAGATGGTGACGCGCCACAAGATGTTCGGCGACATCAAGGACGCGGCGATCCGCGCGATCCACTCCGGGGTCGACGCCGAGACCCCGGACGGAGAGGGCTATGTCCACCTTCCCGAGCTGGTTCGCGCCGGGCGCGTGCCCCAGGCGCTCGTCGACCAGGCCGTGCGCCGGGTTCTGCGCCTCAAGTTCGAGGCGGGATTGTTCGAAAACCCCTATGCCGATGCGCGCCGGGCGGAGCGCAAGACCGCGACGCCCGACGCCGTCGCGCTTGCCCGCGAGGCGGCCCGCCGCTCGGTCGTGCTTCTGAAGAACGAGGGCAACCTGCTTCCCCTCAACGAAAGCGGCATCAAGCGCCTCGCCGTCCTGGGCACCCACGCGCGCGACACTCCGATCGGCGGCTATAGCGACGAGCCGCGCCATGTGGTGAGTGTGCTGGAGGGTATTCGAAGCGCGGCGAAGGGCCGGTTCGAGGTCGATTATGCGGAAGGCGTGCGCCTGACCCGCAGCCGCTCGTGGTCGGCCGATCCGGTCGACCTGGTGCCCGCCGAGGAGAATCGCCCGCTGATCGCCGAGGCCGTCGAGACCGCCCGCAGGGCGGACGTGGTGGTGATGGTGCTGGGCGACAATGAGCAGCTCAGCCGCGAGGCCTGGGCGGACCAGCATCTCGGCGACCGCTCCTCGCTCGATCTGGTGGGCCAACAGGAAGATCTCGCCCGCGCGGTCCTCGCTCTGGGCAAGCCCACGGTCGTGGTGCTGCTCAATGGCCGGCCCTTGTCGGTCAATTATCTCGCCGAGAATGCGCCGGCTCTGATCGAGGGCTGGTATCTCGGCCAGGAGACCGGGAACGCCATCGCCGACATCCTGTTCGGAAAGGCCAATCCCGGTGGCAAGCTGCCGGTGACCATCGCCCGCTCCGCCGGCCAGCTGCCGGTTTATTATAACCGCAAGCCGACGGCGCGGCGCGGCTATCTTTTCGACGCCACGGCGCCGCTCTATCCGTTCGGCTTCGGCCTCAGCTACACGCGCTTCGACATTTCGGCGCCGCGGCTCGCCGACGCGGCGATCAAAATGGGCGAGAACGCGCGGGTCAGCGTCGACGTGGTCAACACCGGCCGCCGCGCCGGAGACGAGGTCGTCCAGCTCTACGTCCGCGACGACGAGGCCTCGGTGACCCGGCCCGTGATCGAGCTGAAGCGCTTCCGCCGAGTCACTCTGGCGCCGGGCGAGCGCCGGACGGTCACGTTCGAGCTGAAGCCCGACGATCTGGCCTTGTGGAACATGGAGATGAAGAAGGTGGTGGAGCCCGGCACCTTCACCATTTCGGCGGGGCCGAACTCGGTCGACCTCAAGAGCGCGAAGCTGACGGTCGAGGCGCGCTGAACCCCGTCATTGCGAGGAGCGCAGCGACGAAGCAATCAAGCGGGCCTTCGACGCGGCACCGGATTGCTTCGCTTCGCTCGCAATGACGGCCTACGTCCGGCAGAGCCCGTCGAGCATCGCCGCATGGCTCTTGCGCGGCGGCAGCGGCATGCGCCGCGCGTTGGCGCGTCCCTCCAGCCCTTGCGGGGGCGCCGGAAGCGACGGGTTCATTGCCTCGCGGTAGAACGGGTCGCCCTGGGCCTCGGCGAGGGTGACGAAGCGGAATCCCTCGCGCCGGTACAGGTCGAGCAGCCTGGGAAGCATGCGCGCGTCGAACGCGCCGATGTGCATGAGCAGCACGTAAGGAATGTCGCGCCCGTAGAGGCTTCGCGAAAGTGAGCGATAGAAGTCGATATTCTCCTGTGCCGCCTCCAGATAGGCGCGCTCCAGCGCCTCGACAGCCGCTTCATCTCCCGCCGCCTTGCAGCGGGCATAAGGCGCGGCCCACCGCCAGTCCGAAAAGTCCATCGTGACGTCGGCCACCCTGTAGCCGCGCCGGGCGAGAATGGCGCGAACACCCGCCCGCTTCTCCGGCGCCTCGCCCTCCGAAAGGAACGGATAGCGGAACCAGCGCCAATCGTCTCGGCCGTAACGCTTCAGAAGCGGCTCGTTGCGGGCGATCTCCTCCTCATATTCGGCGAGCGTCGAGTCATCGGCGTTGCGATGGCTCCAGCCATGGTTTCCGAGCGGGAAGCCGGCCTCGGTCCAGGCTCGAAGCACCCCCTCCGTCTCCGGCTGCCGCTCCGTCCAGCTGCCATTGAAGAAGCCGTAGACTGCCGGGACCTTCGCGGCCTTGAAGGCTGCGATGACTTGCCGAGCGACGCCGAGCGGCGTTTCACCCGGCGGCAGCTCGCCGTGGACCGGCAAGTCGTCGACGGTGATGGCGAGCAGGGGGGCTGGCTCCGGCTTGGGTGCCGCTCCGGACTTCCCGGCCAGCCAGGCGGAGACCCAGACTAGCGGCGCGTTCCAGTTGATCGCGACCTCGTTGAGGCTGAAGGCGCGATAATCGTCGAGCCAGCACATCTGCGGTGCGCATTTGCCCTTGATCGAGGGCGCCACCTCGTCGGTCATCATCCTGTTGTTGGGACCGCCGGAGAGTGCTCCGGGCGGGGGAGGGGGGTAGCGTGGGTCGGCCTGCCGGGCCCAGAAGCGGTGGTGGGGGTTGAGCATCGGCCGGGCGCCGTAGCCGCTGACGAAGGAGCGATCGAGCGGGTTGCGGCCGAGGATGAAGTCCATCGAATCGACGACTCCGTCGCGATATCGTCGCTTGCCGGTGAGGTCGTGCGCGATCGCCAGGAGCATCGCGCGGTTGAGGATCGAGGAGGTCGAGCCCCAGGGCCAGCCGGTTTCCGGGGCGTAGGGGAGCGCGTAGCCCACCTTGGCCGAGTCGGCGAGGAAATCGTCGGCGCCGGCGCGTATCGAGGCCCGCAGCGCGGCCGCCTCCGCGCCTGTCAGTGCGGTGCGGACGGTGGCGAGGGTGACCGTCCCCAAAACCGCGACGCTGTTCCACCCCGGCGCCGTCGCTGCGGCTGCGCGGAAGTGAGGCGAGGCGCGGACCGCGGCCGCATAGGCCGCGCCGCCGGTCGTCGCGAGGAGCTCGGCCGCGGCCCAGTAAAATTCGTCGCGATAGTCGGCGTCGCCATAGGCGCCGCTGCCGGTGAAGTCGGCGATCGCCCAGACTTCCGGATTGCGGCGGGCCGCGGCCCAGGCCTTTTCGGCCGCCTCGAGGCAGCGGGCCGCGAAGGCGGGGTCGATTTGCCGCCAGATGCGGGCGCACTGCGCCGAATTGGCGGCAAGGTTCAGCGTGGCGCCGGTGCTCGGCGGGAAGAGCTGGCGCTTCTCCTTGTCCTCGTGCGGCGCGAGCGGAAGACCGGTCCAGCGGACGTCGGCCACCTTATGATGGGCCATTCCCGAGGCGTCGATCTCGCTGAAGACCAGTCCGGGCACGGACCGCTTCTGGCCCACGGGCACCGAAAGGCGAGTCCCGTCCGGGACCTGCATCCTGAGGAGGAATTCCAGCTCCCAGCGGACCTCGTCGAGCAGGTCTGGGACCCCGTTCCCCGCTTCGGGGATGGCGGCTCGGCCGTCGGCGAAGCGGGCGCGGGCGTGGCGCTCATAAGCGTTGAGCAGGGTCCACACCGAGATTCCGCCGTTGACGAGATATTTGCCGTGGTCGCCGGCATCGTACCAGCCGCCGGCGACGTCGAGCGTATAGGCGCAGCCGGGCCAGCGATTGCCTTTCGAATCCTGGCCGGCGACGCAGGTCGCGCGCTCGCCGGCATGGCCGGCGGGGCGCGCCCGTTCGCGGCCGACGAAACGCTCTTCGATCGGGGTGCCCGCTCGGTTGTGGTAGAAGTAAGCGAGCGCGTCGGAAGGCAGCCGTTCGTAAAGGCCCGTCGAGATCGAGAAGGCTCGGCTCGCGGCGTCGCCGACGATCAGCCTGTAGCCCGCTCCCGCTTTTCGGAAGCCGCTGAAATCCACCCGATGGACATGCTCGCCCGACCAGCGATCGTCGCCGAACACGATCGTCCGCCCCGCCGCCCGGCTACGCCCCGCGGGATCGACCAGCTTCCAGGCGATCGGCACCTTGGACGGGTGCGCAACCATCGCCCTTTTCGGCCGGTCGGGCATCAGCCCCAGCTGGTTCAGCCGAACCGGCGCGGGCTCGGCGGCGGCAGCGAGGAAGGGAAGTGCGGCCGCGAGGAAGACGGGTTTCATTTCTGCACGGTCCCGGCTCTTGCGGGGGAGTAAGCGTGAAGGCCGAAGACGGCGCCGACGAACCCGCCCGCCGTTTTCGTGCTGAGAATCCGCCCATCCTCTCTTCCGCCGAGGTTGCGCCATTGGCCGCGCCCCGTCGCGTAAGCGAAGCTGTATTCTGCCTTGTCGGCGTCGACGCGGAGACGGACGGGCGCTCCGAAAGCGGCCCCCAGCGGCGCCGAAGCGATCACGACCCCCTCCGCAGGATCGCCGGGTCCGGCGCGGCGGCGAAGCTCGACGATCGGGCGGCCGCTGCGTTGGGCGACGGCGAGATAGAAGAAATATTCGTCGTTCTGAAGGGCCGCGAGGCCGGCCGAATCGCCCTCCTTGCCGGGGGTGAAACGGACGATGGTCGAGGCGGAGGCGTTGAGATGCTGCTGGCGGCGGGCGAGGAAGGACGGATTGCCGAAACCGCCCAGCGGGACGCTTCGGGCCTCGATCCGGAGCTCTCCTCCGGAAAGGGCATGCCAGCGCGACCGCGGATTGCGCATCATCATCCAGCGGTGCGGAAGCGCCGGTCCGTCGAATTCGTCGGTGACCGCGAAGGCGCCGGTCATGGCTACCGGCGGAGCGGGCCGCCGAGGCAGATTGGGGCGGCGATGAACGTAGGGGATCGACTCCCGGGGCCGGGTGATGCGCGGCCATCCCCCCTCCCACGTCACCGGCAGAAGGAAGACCTCGCGGCCGGTATTGTAGAAGTCGCCCTCGTAGGGCCGGACGGCGAGGAAGGTCGCCCACCACTCGCCGGCCGCCGTCTCGACGAGATCGGCGTGGCCGGCCGAGGTGATGGGATCGCGGCGATCGCGCGGCAGGTCGCGCTGGGTCAGGATCGGATTGCCCGGATAGGCCTGATACGGCCCGTCGGGCCGGCGGCTGCGAAGCACCACCTGCGAGTGGCCTTCCGCGGTCCCGCCCTCGGCGGCGAGGAGATAATAGAAGCCGTCCTTTCGGAGGATGTGCGGCCCCTCGATCCAGATCGGCTTCGTCGAGAGGTCGACTCCGCCGTTCACCAGGACCTTCCGCGGCCCGAACGTCTTCTTCGCGACGGGATCGAAACGCTGGATCCAGATGGCGCGATGGCCCTCGTAGTGCGGCTGCCCTTCCGGCGGCCCGTTGTTCAGGATCCAGACGCTTCCGTCCTCATCGAAGAACAGGGACGGGTCGATCCCGCCTTCGAGATCGGGGAGCCAGGCTGGGTCCGACCAGGGCCCGGCCGGCTCCGCGGCGGTGATGACGAAATTGCCGCCGCAGTCGACGCAGGTGTTGAGGATGTAGAAGGTCCCGTCCCGATGCTCGATCGTCGGAGCGAAGACTCCGCGGGAAAGGCCGAGCCGGCCGAAATCGAGCTGGTCCGGCCGGTCGATGGCGTTGCCGATCTGGGTCCAGCCGACGAGGTCGCGGCTGTGGAACACCGGGATTCCCGGGAAATAGGCGAAGGTCGAAGTGACCAGATAATAATCGTCCCCGACTCGGGTGAGGCTCGGGTCCGGATAGAAGCCCTTGAGGATCGGGTTGCGATAATCGCCGGGGCCGGCCGGGAGGGCGTCGGAGGGATCCGACCCGCGATAGTCGAAGCGCTCGAACCGCGCCGTCGGCGCTCCGGCCGGCGCGTCGCTCACGCTCGCGCAGCCCACCAAGAGGAGGGCGGCGGCGGCCGCCAGGAGCGCCCTCACGCGGCCGCCGCCAGTTCGGGCGCCGCGCAATTGTCGAGGATGAACTGCTTGTGCGTCGGCATATATTCGGCGGAATTGTGAGTCGCCTCGGCAATGTGCCTGAGCCTTCGCCTTGTCTCCTCGAGCGGCATGATGTCGGCGACCGGATCATAGGTCCTCGCCTTCATCAGCTGGCCGATCATCACCGCGAACCAGCTGGTGTCGTTGAACAGCTCGTCATTCTCCCGGAAGGTTCGGCCATAGGCCTCGAACACCCTTATCTTCTCGGCGAGCCGGTCCGGGATCGGCATTGTCCGGCAGTAATTCCAGAATTCGGAATCGTCGCGTTCGGTCGCCTTGTAATGGAGGACGAGGAACTCCCGGACGATCTCATATTCGTTGAGGACGATCCGGTTGAAGCGGTCGATGTCGGCCTGCTGGAAGGTCCGGTCCGGGAACATCGTCATCAGCCGCGAAAGGCCGCTCTGGACGAGCCAGATGCTGGTCGATTCGAGCGGCTCCATGAAGCCGGCCGCCAAGCCGAGCGCGACGCAGTTCTTGATCCAGAACTGCTTGCGCCGTCCGGTCTTGAACGGGACCACCCGGGGGTCGGCCAGCGGCTTTCCGTCCAGGTTGCTCATGAGGATGTCGATCGCCTCGTCGTCGGACATGAAGTCGCTCGAGAAGACGTGGCCGTTGCCGATCCGGTGCTGGAGCGGGATCCGCCACTGCCAGCCGGCCTTGCGGGCGGTGGAGCGGGTGTAGGGCGTGATCTCGGGCACGCTTTCGCAGGGCACGGCAATCGCTCGGTTGCAGGGGAGGTAGTGCGACCAGTCCTCGTATCCCGCCTTCAGCGCCTGCTCGATGATCAGGCCCCGGAAGCCCGAGCAGTCGATGAAGAAGTCCGCCTCGACCTTGTCGCCATTCTCGAGCGTGACCGACTCCACGAAGCCGTCGTCGCTCCTGAGGCTGACGTCGACGATCCTGCCTTCGCGGCGGACGATTCCGCGCCCTTCCGCGTAGCGGCGCAGGTAGCGGGCATAGAGGCCCGCGTCGAAATGATAGGCGTAGGCGATCTGCGAGAGCGGCGAGTTGCCGGCGTCGAACGGCCGCATGAACTTGCCGCGCTCGCCGGCCAAAGCGGGCAGCGACCATTCGTCGAGCCGCGGCGCTTCCCCGAGCTGGTGGAGCCGAAGCCAGTGGGCGTGGAACGACACGCCCTCCATGTTGAGGCCGTAGGAGCCGAACGGGTGGAAGTAGCGATGGCCCTGGCGGCCCCAATTGTGGAACTCTATTCCGAGCTTGAAGGTGCCTTTGGTCTCGCGGACGAAATCGTCCTCGTCGAGCTCGAGCATGCGGTTGAAGGTCGCCATCTGCGGGATGGTGGCCTCGCCGACTCCGATGATCCCGATCTCGTCGGATTCGATCAAGGTCACGTTGCAATATCGTGTCGTCAGGATCTTCGCGAGGGTGGCCGCGGCCATCCAGCCGGCGGTGCCGCCGCCGACGATGACGATGCTGCGGATACGCTGATCGGTCACGCAAAAGCTCCCGTGGTTCGTGCAGGGTGGGCGGCAGGCATGGAGCGCCCCTTCAAATAGTCGGAGTGGAGCGGCATCTTCTCCGCCGCCTGGCGGATGAAGGGCGCCATTCGCGCCAGGGTCTGGCGAACGTCGTCCTCGTCGACGGTGTCGGCCAGTGGATCATAGCGCCTCGGGACGATGCCCTGGCCAAGCAGGACGGCCAGCCAGCTCGCCTCCGAAAACAGCTCGTCCTGGTGGCGGAAGATGCGCCCGTTCTCGCGGAACAGCTCGATCTTGCGGGCGAGGCTGTCGGGCACGCTCATGTTGCGGCAGCCGCGCCAGAATTCGGAATCGTCCCGCTCCGTCGCCTTGTAGTGGAGGATGATGAAGTCGCGAATCTGCTCCAGCTGCAAATCGCTGAGGCGGTTATATTCGGCCGCGAGGACCGGGTCGAAATCTCGGTCGGGGAAGAGGGCGAGAAGCTTGGAGATTCCGGCCTGGACGAGGTGGATGCTGGTCGATTCGAGCGGCTCGAGGAAGCCGCCGGAAAGGCCGAGCGCGACCACGTTCTTGTCCCACAGCTTGCGACGCCGCCCCGCCGCGAACCGGATGAGCCGAGGCTCGCCGAGCGCGGGCCCTGCGGCGTTGGCGAGGGCGGTCGCGGCCGCCTCGTCGTCGGAGAGGTGGGCGCTCGAATAGACATAGCCGTTGCCGGTCCGGTGCTGGAGCGGGATTCGCCACTGCCAGCCTGCCGGCAGTGCGGTCGAGCGAGTGTAGGGGAGGGGCTCGCCGGCCGAGCCCGAAGGAACGGCGACGGCGCGGTCGCAGGGCAGCCAGCGAGTCCAGTCTTCATAGCCCGCCTTGAGCGCCTGCTCGATCAGGACTCCCCTGAAGCCGGAGCAGTCGATGAAAAGGTCGGCCTCGACCCGCTCGTCCCCGCCGAGCTTCACCGCGGCGACGAAGCCGTCCTCGCCGCGCAGCTCGACATCGACCACCTTGCCCTCGCGACGGTTAACTCCGCGCGCTTCGGCATAGGCGCGCAGATAGGCGGCATAGAGGCTCGCATCGAAATGGAAGGCATAGTTGAGCGTCGAAAGGATCGAGCGCGGATCCGCCAGCGGACGCTGGAACCGACCGAGCTTGGCTGCGACGGCGCAGAGATTGTAATCCTCCAGGTCGGCCGCCTCGCCCCGCGCGCGAAGCTTCAGCCAATATTGGTGGAACTTCACCGCCTCGATATCGGCGCCGAACTCGCCGAACGGGTGCATGTAGCGATGGCCGCGGCGGGTCCAGTCGACGAACTCGATTCCGAGCTTGAACGTCGCCTTCGTCTTCGCGACGAAATCGTCCTCGTCGAGGCCCAGGATGGCGTTGAAGGTGCGGATCGGCGGGATCGTCGCTTCGCCCACCCCGATCGTGCCGATCTCGTCCGATTCTATGAGGGTGATCCGGACGCCGGCCCTGCCGAGCCGAGCCATGGCCGCCGCGGCCATCCAGCCCGCGGTGCCGCCTCCGACGATGACGATGCTTCGGATCGGCCGGTCGCTCATGCCGCGGTTTCCCTTGCGGCGTAGCGAGCGAGATAGTCGCGATGCGACGGAAGCCTGGCGGCCGCCTCCAGCATGATCGACCGGACCGAGTCGAAATGGCCCCGGATCCGCTCGATGGGGATGGCGTCCGCGCGCGCATCGTAGCGCCGAGGGCGAAGGCCCATGGCGTCGAAGGCGGCGGTCCATTGGGTTTGCTCGAACATGTCGCCGTCGAGCAGGGGCACCCGCCCCCGGCTGCGGTAGAGAGCGATCTTCCGGTCGAGCTCTTCCGGCACCGCCATGTACCGGACCTGGTCCCAGAAGGGTTCGCCGCGCCGCCCGTTCAGCTTGTAGGGGAGGATCAGCCGGTCGCGGAGGCGGTCCAGCTCCTCATTGGCCGATCGATTATATTCGGCCGCCTCGGCGGCCGCATCGCGCGAGGCCGGGAACAGGCGAAGCAGCCTCGCCAAGGCCCGGTCGACGAGATGGAGCGATGTGGACTGGAGCGGCTCGACCGTGGCGGCGGCGGCGCCGATGGCGATGCAGTTGCGGGTCCAGGGTTGCTTTCGTCGGCCCGCTTCGAACGCCGTCCCCGATTCGTCGCCGGCGCCGGAGCAGGAGACGACAAGCTCGCCGACCGCTCCCTGGCAAGGAACGACCCGACGCCATCCCGCGGCTCCCGCTTTGACATGCGAATAAGGGGCCGGCGGAACCTGAGCCGCCGAGCGCGATGCGGCGGCGCGGTCGCAGGGGAGCCAGGCGCGCCAGCTCTCGAAGCCTGACGCGAGCGCTCCTTCGCTGAGCAGGGCCGACGGTCCGGAAGCGTCGATGAACAAATCGCCGGCCTCGCTCTCCCCGCTCTCCAGGCGAAGCCTGGCCAGGCCGCCGCGTTCGTCCAGCTCGGCGGCGACGAACGGGCTCTCGACGATTCGGACGCCGCGCGCGAGCGCGAGGCTTCGAAGCGCTCGAGCATAATGGTCGAGCGGCAGGTGGAGGCCATAGCTGTAGGTGGAAAGGACGGAGGACGGATCGTCCGACGGCCGAGCGAAGCGGCCCATTTGCGCCGCGACCGTCGCCACTGAGAAATTGCCGAACCGGACCTCGCCTCCTGCCGCACGCAAGCGTTCGGCCAGCTGGTGGAACGGGACCGTCCCGAGCGGTGCTCCGATGTCGCCGAAGGGAAGGAAGAAGGTCGGCTCGGCCGGCGACCAGCCGGAAAAGGCGGCGCCGAGCGCGTAGGCGGCGCCCGAACGGCCGACGAACTCTTCCTCGTCGAGACCCAGCCTAATATGGAATTCGCGGATCGAGGGAAGCGACGCCTCGATGGCGCCGAACGGGCCGAGGCTGTCGTCCGGTTCCCCGGTCGCCACCAGCGAGACGGAGCAGCGGGGCTTGGGCAGAGCACCGGCGAGCATCGCCGCCGCCGCCCAGCCCGCGACCCCGTCGCCGAGGACGATGAGCCTCACGCCGCCACCTCGGCCGCTCCGATCGACCGCAGGAAGTCCTCATGTTTCGGCATGTGCTCGGCCGCGGCTCGGCACGCCTCGCCGATCCGGGAAATGCCGGCCTTGAGCCGGTCGTCGGGAATGGCTTCGCTCAGCGGATCGAAGCGCCTCGGAACGATGTTCTGGCCGAGATAGACGGCGATCCAGCTCGGCTCGAGGAACATGCCCTCGCGATAATTGACGACATAGCCGCGCTCGCGGAACAGCTCCATCTTGTAGTGCAGCGAGTCCGGCAGCTCCATAGTCCGGCAATAGTTCCAGAAGGGCGTGTCGTCGCGTTCGGTCGCGCAATAATGGAGAATCAGGAAGTCGCGGACTCGCTCATATTCGAGCGCCATGACCCGGTTGAATTCCTCGGCGTCGAGCGGGTCCCAGCCGCGGTCCGGAAGAAGATCGATGAGATGGCCGATCGCCAGCTGGATGAGATGGATGCTGGTCGATTCGAGCGGCTCGAGAAAGCCCGCGGAAAGGCCGATGGCGACGCAATTCTTCGCCCATTGCAGGCGGCGCTTGCCGGTGGTGAAGCGAAGGCGGTTCGGCTCGCCGAGCGGAGCGCCCTCGAGCTGGGCGACAAGCTCGGCCTCGGCCTCGTCGTCGGAGATGAAGGCGCTCGAATAGACGTGCCCGTTCCCGACCCGGTGCTGGAGCGGAATTCGCCACATCCAGCCCGATTCGCGGGCTGTCGCCCGCGTGTAGGGCGTGAGCGGGCCGGTTCCCGCGCACGGCATGGCGATGGCCCGGTCGCAAGGGAGCCAGCGGGTCCATTCCTCGTAACCGGCCTTCAGCGCCTGCTCGATCAGGACTCCCCGGAAGCCCGAGCAGTCGACGAACAGGTCGGCCTCGAGGCGGCGCCCGTCGGCGAGGGTGAGGGAGGAGACGAACCCATCCTCCGGACGAAGCGTCACGTCGACGATCCGCCCCTCGGTCCGCTTGACGCCCCGTTCCTCCGCATAGCCGCGCAGGAAGCGGCCGTAGAGGCCGGCGTCGAACTGATAGGCGTAGGAGTAGGTGGAATAGAGCGAGGTCGGATCGGCGGCCGGATAGGCGAAGCGGTTCAGGCGCGCCGCCTGGATCGGAAGCGAGTAATGCTCGAGCGGAGCCGTCGAACCGGCGGAGCGCATCCGGAGCCAATGCTGGTGGAAGTCGATTCCCCCGAGATCGGTCCCGAAGGCGCCGAACGGATGGATGTAGGAATCGCCGATCCGTCCCCAGTTCCTGAACTCGATTCCGAGCTTGAAGGTGGCCTTGGTGCGCCGCATGAACTCCGCCTCGTCGAAGCCGAGGGCGGCGTTGAAGAAGCGGATGTGGGGCAGGGTGGCCTCGCCGACTCCGACTGTGCCGATCTCAGCCGATTCGACGAGCTCGATCGAGACCGGGAGGCCGGCGAGCTTGTTGGCGAGGGCGGCGGCTGTCATCCAGCCGGCCGAGCCGCCGCCGACGACGAGTATCCGCTCTATGGACCCGTGCGTCATGGTCTATCCTGCGGCGCGCATATTGCAGATGTGCAACAATTCCATGGTTCCGAGCCGCGGCAGCCCGCTCCCCCTTGACGTGATCGACAAAGCCTCGATAGTTACCGCTAACAACGATTGGCGCGGCGTCAAGTGTTAGCGCTAACATTTTGGGAGGTGTCATGAAGGGGATCGAATCCCGACCGCTGGACGCGCGCGAGCGCTTCGGCCTCGCGATGCGCGGCGGAGTCTCCGCCCTCGCTCTGTGCATGGTCGCCGTCGCAGCTCCGGCCTTCGCGCAGGCAGAGCAGCCCGGCGCCTCCCAGCCCTCCGAGGATGACGAAACCTCGACGGAGGAGCAGGGCGGAGTCTCCTCCGGAATCACCGACCCCCAGGCGGTAACGGAAGGCGACATCGTCGTCACCGGCATCCGCCGCAGCCTGCAGCGATCCCAGGACATCAAGCGCGACTCCGAGGTCGTCGTCGATTCGGTGACCGCGGAAGACATCAGCGCGCTCCCCGACCGCTCGGTGACCGAGGCGCTGCAGCGCATTCCCGGGGTCGCGATCGACCGCTTCGCCGCCGGGCGCGATCCGGACCACTTTTCGACCGAGGGCAGCGGAGTCGTCGTCCGCGGCCTGACCTATGTTCGAAGCGAGCTGAACGGCCGCGACACCTTCACCGCCAATAACGGCCGGGGCCTCAGCTTCTCCGACGTCCCGTCCGAGCTGCTCGCCGGAGTCGACGTGTTCAAGAGCCCGTCCGCCGACATGGTCGAGGGTGGAATCTCGGGCACGGTCAATCTGCGCACACGCGTCCCGTTCGACAATAAGGGCTTCGTCGTCGCCGCCTCGGGCGAGGTCAATTGGGGCGACATGCGCGAGAAGTTCACTCCGACCTTCTCGGTGCTCGCCAGCAATCGCTGGCAAACCGGAATCGGCGAGATCGGCCTTCTCGCCAGCTTCGCCTATTCGCAGCTCAAATGGCGCAACGACGCCATCCAGATCTCGAACTTCGGCGAGCGGACGCTCTATTCGAACGGCGACGTTGTGCCGAGCGGCGGCGCCACCGCCCAGGGGACCGTCTACCTTCCGCGCGGAGCGGTGCTGCGCACCCAGGACACCGACCGCGAGCGCTACGGCTATTCGGCCGCGGCGCAATGGCAAAGCAACGACCGGTCGGTGCTCGCGACGCTGCAGTTCATGCGCTCCGACGCGCGCGAATCCTGGGTCGAGCACGCGCTCGAAACCGCCACCGACAACGTCACCTCGAATGGCGATTCGCGCCGGGTTCCGGGCACCACCCTCGACTTCGACGACGACGGCGTCTTCGACAACGGCGTGATCACCGGCCCGACCGGCTGGCGCGACGACCAGAACAACACCGCCGCCTGGGGCGGCAATGGCGACGTGAGGACGCCGCGCTACGGCCTGCAGAGCAACAACCAGCGCCGAGGCCAGCGGTCACGCTTCGTAACCAGCGACTACAGCGCCAACGTGAAGTGGACTCCGACCGAACGGCTCACCCTGAATCTCGACTATCAGCATGTCGATTCGCGCGTGAACGTTCTCGACGTCGGCCTGTGGACCTCGGCCTTCCAGAACGTCTTCATCGACCTCGACGGCAGCCGCATTCCCGTGGTCGAGTTCCGGCCGCCGGAGGTCTGCTCGGGTCCCGCCGCGAACAGCCCCTGCACCGACCTTGCCGGAGGCGCGTCGGACCAGGATCCGAGCTATTTCGGAGTCGATCCGCAAGGCCAGGTCCACAACAGCTTCTCGGATCCCTACAACACCTTCTACCGCAACGTCATGGACCATATCGAGGACAGCGACGGCAGCGAGGACGCCGCCCGAATCGACCTCGATTATTCCTTCCCGGAGAGCAGCTGGCTCAATTCGATCCGGGTCGGAGCCCGCCATGCCCAGCGCGAGAACGTGGCGCGGTTCACGACCTACAATTGGGGCGTGATCAGCGAGATCTGGGGCGGCCGCGGGCCGGTCTGGCTGAGCGATCCGATCGACGGCAACCCGAACACCAACGGGGGCACCCCGGCGACCGGCGCCTACGAAGCCTTCAACTTCCCCGGCTTCATGCGCGGCAAGGCCGGCGACCCGCTGCTCGGCCAGTCGATGCTCTATTATTCCGGGGATCCGGTGAAGGATTATGCGGGGGCCACGGCCTTCGCCCTTCAGGTCGGCGACGAATGGCGGCCTCGCCTGGTCAATGGCTGCCCGCAGAACTGGGTGCCGCTGGCGATGCGCTGCGGAGTCGTCCCGGGCACGCCGTTCCTGCCGGGAGAGATCAACCCCGTCGATGAGCAAAATAGCGCCGCCTACGCGATGGTCCGATTCCGCCACGAATTCTCGGGCGGGTTCAAGCTCAGCGGCAATATCGGCGTTCGCTACACTCATACGACCCGCGAAGCCGCGGGCACCCAGGTGTTCAGCCAGGTGACCTTCTCGACCGAGGCGCAGTGCTCGACTCCGCAGCTGGATCCGGTGACGGGGCAGCCGCTCCCGCCGACGCCGTTCTGCGCCTTGCCCGCGGACGTGCGCCAGGCCGCGCGCAACTTCGCCAACGGCACCGTCGCGACCAACTCGGCCAAGATCAGCTACGATTATTTCCTGCCGAGCCTGAACCTCAAGGCGGAGGTGGGCGGCGGCCTCCAGTTCCGTTTTGCCTATTCGAAGGGGATCACCCCCCCGGACTTCGGGCTGACGCGCAACTTCTACAACCTCACGCTCGCCGCCAACCAGCAGGACATCGAGGCGGGCGGAGGCAGGCCGGTGGCCCGGTCCACGGTCGGCAACCCGTATTTGAAGCCGATCACATCGGACAGCTTCGACCTTTCGGCCGAATATTATTTCAATCGCGGCGGCGTCGGCCAGCTGACTCTGGCGGCCTTCTACAAGCGGCTGCACGGCGTGCTCACCAACGGCACCGAGCGAATCCCGTTCACCAACAACGGAGCGACGTTCGACGCGATCGTGACGACGCCGGTCAACTCGACCGATACCGGCAAGATCAAGGGCTTCGAGCTGGCCTATCAGCAGGTCTATGACTTCCTGCCAGGCTTCCTGTCCGGCTTGGGGCTCAACGCCACCTACACCTTCGTCGACTCGAGCGGCGTAAGGCAGAGCACATTGTCGGAAACCGATCCCGACGTGTCGGCGGGCAATACGGCCAATATCGACACCGGCCTGCTCCCGCTCCAGGGCCTGTCCAAGCATACGATCAACATCCAGCCCTTCTACGAGAAGGGGCCGCTGACGATCCGGCTGGCCTATAACTGGCGGTCGCGCTTCCTGCTCACGACCCGCGACGTGATCGTGCCCTTCGCTCCGATCTTCAACGAATCGACGGGCCAGCTCGACGGATCGATCTTCTTCTCGATCAACAAGCGGGTCCGAATCGGCTTCCAGGCGGTGAACATCCTCAACGAGGTCACCAAGACCTCTCAGGTGATCAACAACGACCTGATCCGGGCGCCGCGCTCCTGGTTCATGAACGACCGTCGCTTCTCCGGAATCATCCGGGTCACCATGTAGCGAACCGTCATTGCGAGCGTAGCGAAGCAATCCAGCAAGGCGTCGGAGCCTGCTGGATTGCTTCGTCGCTTCGCTCCTCGCAATGACGGCGGGGGGATCAGGCGAGCCGGTAGTTGATGAAGATGTTGGCGGTCAGCCGCCCGCGGCGCGGATCCTCGCTCAGGGGCTGGCCGGCGGCGATCCGGCCGGAATGGAAGGCTCGGCTTCGATAGACGAGGATCCGGTCGAAGCCGGCGTCGAAGGCGGCGGTGCGTTCGTAATGAATGCTGTCCCCGTCGATATAGGCGGTCGGCGCACCGCAGATCTCGCTCGAGCGGATCGCTTCATAGGCGCGCTGGCGTTCGGCGGTCAGGGTTTCGAAGCCCGTGGCCCGGTGCCGGTAAAAGGCCGTGCCGCCGTGATGGGCCTCGCACAGATAATGGAGCAGCGCGAACTGGAGCGGGTCCGTGGTGTCGACGTGCGGGATTCGCTGCAGGGGTGCGAGCCGCTCCGGCGGCAGGGTCACCAGCGAGAAGCTGCACTCCGCCCGGGCGAGCTTCACCCGCTCGAGGCCGAAGGCCCGGCGGATGCCCGGGTCGAGTGCGCGGACGAGGGCCTCGACATAGTCGAGCGGCGCCGGAGCGCGAATTCCGGGATAGCCGCCGGAAGGGCCCCAGACCGGCTCGAAGGCCACTTCGCTCGCCGCATATTCGACGAGGTCCGCGGGGCGGCTCATGGCGCCCTCGACGAGGAGCACCGGCTCGCGCTCGGCGCCGATCCGCTTAAGCGACAGCGAACGGGTCGGCGCGAGCGAGAAATCGTAGGCGGCGGGCGGCGAAATCATTGGCCGGGGGCGTAGGGGAAGCGGAGCGACTTGTAATGGTCGAGGCCGTGGCGCGGCGGGGCATGGCCCTTGGGGAGCGGGCGCCGCGACAGATGCTGGAAATAGGCGATCGAAGCCTCGCGCCACCACAGGGCTTCCTCTTCCTGTATGGCCAGGAAGGCGGCGACTTCCTCGAACCGCTGACGGTCGATCCGGGGCTCGAGCAGCGCCCAGGTTCGCCGCATCTCCCCGACGGCCGCCACTCCGCGCGAATAGCGGACGACGAGCTCGTCCCAAAGCGTTCGACCCGAACGAAGCCGATGATCCCAGGGGACGCGGTGGAACCAGAGGAGATAATCGTCCGGCACCGTTTCGAGGCTGCCGAAGCGGGCGGCGACCGGCGGCGAATATTGGGCGATGGCGTTGCTGCCCGAAGCGGTCCGGTCGAAGCCGATCCCGGTCCGGTCGGCACGATGATAATAGGTTGGGTTCCAGTCGCGCCGCTCGAGGTCGTCGACCCAGGGGCCGGGACCGTAATGGTGGCCGGTCGCCATGAGATGGTGGAGCCCCAGCGGGGTCATATAGTCGACCACGGCCTGGCGCGAACCCATCATCATCGCGACGACGGGCTCGACCACCTGCGGATCGCTGCCCCAGGTCGTTTCCGCCCATTCCCGCGCGACCGCCTCCGCGGACCGGGAAGGGTCCCAGGCGAGCCGGCCGAAGGCGTACCAATTGGCCTGGTCGAAGTGCGAGCCGCTCCAGTTCCGGTCGGTGCCGACGTTCGCCACTCCGGCCATTCCCGCCACAGTCGCGGCGACCGGCGTCCCGGGACCGCGGCCGAAGGTATCGGCGCCGAGCGCCTCCTGCCACATCGTCCCGAGATAGGCGAGGTGGGTGGCGAAGCCGAGATATTCCTTGGTGATCTGCGCTTCGAGGATCAGCGGAGTGCGCTTCATCGCTCCGAACAAGGGATGGAAGGGCTCGCGCGGCTGGAAGTCGATCGGCCCGTTCTTGACCTGAAGGAGGACGTTGTCTCGGAATTGGCCGTCGAGCGGCCGGAACTCTTCGAAGGCCTGCTTGGCCCGGTCGGCGTCCGGAGCGGCCGTGTAGACGAAGGCCCGCCAAATCACGACGCCGCCCTGAGGCTTGAGAGCGTCGGCGAGCATGTTGGCGCCGTCGGCGTGGGTGCGCCCGTAATCCTGCGGGCCGGGCTGCCCTTCCGAATTGGCCTTGACGAGGAAGCCGCCGAAATCGGGGACGTGCCGGTAGATTTCGTCCGCCTTGGCCTTCCACCAGTCGCGCACCCTGCGGTCGAACGGATCGGCCGTGGGCAGCTTGCCGAGCTCGATCGGGGCGCTGAACCGGGCGGTCAGGTAGACCTTTATGCCGTAGGGGCGGAAGACGTCCGCCAGGGCCGCCACCTTCTTCAGGTAGAGCGGGGTCAGCACTTCGGCATTGGCGTTGACGTTGGTGAGCACGGTGCCGTTGAGGCCGATCGACGCATTGGCCCGGGCGTAATCGGCATAGCGCGGGTCGCGCCAGCCGGGCAGCTTGTGCCAGTCCCACAGCGAGGCTCCGGAATAGCCCCTCTCGACTCTTCTATCGAGATTGTCCCAATGGTTGAGGATCCGGAGCCGCAGCTTGGGCGCGTCGCGAAGGTCGAGCCGTTCGATCGGCCGGCCGGTCTGGAGCAGCCGAAGGAAGGCGAACGCGCCGTAGAGGACCCCGATGTCGCGATTGGCGGCGATGATCGTGGCGGGGCGGCGCCCGAGGCGGACGGAGGCGATCAGGAAGCCTTCGTCGCCGAGCCCCTCCAGCGGCAAGCGCAGCCGCGCGATGGTCGTGGAGCTTCGAGGCGTTCCGGCGATGAGGATTCCGCCGGGGCCGGACCTTTCGCCGAGGAGGCCATCGAGCCCGCGCGCCAGCTCCCGCTCGGCGACCTCGAGGGTCGGCGACGAACCGGGCACCGACAGCTGGGCGAGGCGCGGGGAATATTGCCGCTGCAGGGCGGGCGCGAGCGGCCGGTAACGAAGCCACAGGTCGTAACCGTCCTCGGCCCGCGCCGGGCTCGCTCCGAGCAGCAGGAGCAGGAGCAGGAGCAGCAAGGGTCGAATCATCATCATTTCCCGGTCCCGCTTGGACGGCGGGGAATAGCATGTTAACGCTACCATATAAAGCGGCAGGAGAGAGACGGATGGGAATCACCCGACGCGAAAGCCTTGGCCTGGGCGCCGCTCTCGCCGTCGGGGGTTGCGCATCCGTGGGTGTCGGTGGCGACGCTTCGACACTCGACGCCTTGGCCCGCCGTGCCGGCCGTCGCTTCGGCTCCGCCGTGGCCTGGGGCGAGCCCGGCGCCGACCGCGGAAGCTTCGCCAATCCTGCCTATGCGGCGTTGCTGGAGCGCGAGTGCGGCCTGCTCGTGCCGGAAAACGAGCTGAAGTGGCAGTGGACCCGTCCCTCCGCGACGGACTTCAACTTCCGCCAATTCGATGCGATCGTCGAATATTCCCGGGCGAAAGGCTTCCAGCTGCGCGGCCACACGCTCTTCTGGGCGCCTGAGAAATGGTATCCCCAATGGCTCGTCGGGCATGACTTCGGCAATCGGCCGGCCAAGGCCGCCGAGGCGTTGCTCACCGAACATGTCCGCACGGTGTGCCGCCGCTACGGGACGAGCATCTATTCGTACGATGTCGTCAACGAGGCGGTGCAGCCGGAAACCGGAGCGATCCGCGACACGGTGCTCACCCGGGCGATGGGCGGAGAGGCGATGCTCGACCTCATGTTCCACACCGCCAAGGCCGAGGCTCCCCATGCCGAGCTCGTCTACAACGACTATATGAGCTGGGAGCGCGGAACCGAAGACGAGACCCATATCAAGGGCGTCCTGAAGCTGCTCGAGGGCTTCCGCCGGCGCGGCACTCCGGTCCACGCGCTCGGCGTTCAATCGCATATCCGGCTGCTCAAGGACCTTCCGGTGGCCCAGATCGTGCGCGAATCGGAAGGGCCGTGGCGGCGCTTCCTCGATGAGGTGGTGGCGATGGGCTACAAGCTGGTCATCACCGAGTTCGACGTCAACGACAAGAAAGCGCCCGACGACATCGTCGTGCGGGACCGGATGGTGGCCGATTATGCCAAGGCCTATCTCGACCTGATGCTGAGCTACGACGAGCTTCGCGACGTCCTCGCCTGGGGAATGGTCGACCGGTACAGCTGGCTGACCGGATTCGACCCGCGCGCCGACAAGTCGATCAAGCGCGGCACGCCCTACGATTCCGAGTTCCGACCGAAGCCGCTTCGCGAAGCGATCGCGGCAGCCTTTGCGGAGGCGCCGCGGCGGCAGGCATGAACGCCGTGGGATGCGAGGGTCATTCGGGGCTATGAGCAGATCGAGGCGAGGAATATCGGCTCCCGCGCCTTCCGCATGCCGCCTGGGCCTTCATCCCGGCCGGATCCACCCAGAGCATACGACCAGCTCGAAACGCGCGCCCCAGACCATCGAAGGTTGGTGACCCCTACGGGACTCGAACCCGTGTTTTCGCCGTGAGAGGGCGACGTCCTGGACCGCTAGACGAAGGGGCCGTTGCGCTTGCGAAGCGCGCATATCGGGGGAGCGGCTTATCCTGTCAAGCTGGCGGACGGCGAGGGCGCCGCCTAGAAGGCCGGCCATGTGCAACCTCTACAGCAACAAGGTGGCGCCGGACGCCATCGCCCACGCCTTCGAGCAGCTCGGCATGGCGCTTCGCTTCCCCGAGGGCATGCCCAATGTCGAGCCGCGCGACGAGATCCGGATCACCGACCGGGCGCCGATCGTCCGCTGGGGCGCCGCCGGATCCGGGCACGGCGGCGGGGAGCTGGTCCAGCGGCGCTGGAGCTGGTCCGGGCCGGGCGGCAAGCCGGTCTATAATTTCCGATCCGACGGCCGCGAGTTCACCAATTTCGACAAGGGCGGGCGCTGCCTGATCGTCACCGACGGCTTCTACGAATTCACCACGCCCAAGGCGCCGCGCCCCGACAAGCGCAAGGACCGATGGCTTTTCACCATGCCCGGCCGCGACTGGTTCTGCATCGCCGGGTTGTGGCGGGCGACCGAGGCGGGCGAGGCCTTCACCATGCTGACCACCGAGCCCGGCCCGGACGTCGCGCCCTACCATCACCGCCAGGTCGCGGTGCTGCCGGAGGAGCGCTGGAGCGGCTGGCTCGACGGCAGCGGACCAGCCCGCGAGCTGCTCGGGCCGTGCGCGGCGGGAACGCTCAGGGTTGAGAAGGCCGGGGTGACCGCGCGGGTGACGGCGCGGGCGATTGACGCGTGCGGCCGATAAGTAGAGGGAAGCGCTTGTGAAAAGCCTGTTTCCCCACAGCGCCACCACCGGCGACGTCACCGTCCGGGTGTCGGTGAGCTTCCTGCCCGAGCAGTCCGAGCCCGGCCGCGGCCGCTGGTTCTGGGCTTATCACGTGCGCATCGAAAACGGCTCGCGAAGCGCCGTCCAGCTGATCAGCCGCGAATGGACGATCGCCGACGGTCGCGGCACTCGCCACCAGGTCCAGGGCGAGGGCGTGGTCGGCGAGCAGCCGGTGATCGAGCCCGGCGGCGCCTTCGACTATGTGTCGGGCTGCCCGCTGCCCACGCCGACCGGCTGGATGGAAGGCCATTATCACATGGTCGCCGCCGACGGCCGCGGCTTCGACGCGGCGATTCCGCGCTTCCCGCTCGTCGCGCCGGCCGTGACGAGCTAGAAGGGGCGATCCGCGTGCCTGGAGTGTTTGCGATGCGTTTCCCGTTCCTAGCCGCCGCGACCGCGGCCTTCGCCCTTGGGGCTTCCCCTGCCGCCGCCGGCAAGCCGGTCACCAGGGCGATGACCTGCCCGATCGGCGGCGGCAGCTTCCAGTTCACCACCACCGCCTCCTACAGCACCTTCGGGGAGCGGCCCGACGGCAAGCCGTACGGAAGCTGGACCTTTCCGCTGGCTATCCCCGAATGCCCCGATAACGGCCTCGTCCTCTACAAGGATTATACAGCCGAGGAGATCGCCAAGCTCGAGCCGCTGGTCGCGTCCGAGGCCTATCAGGCGCTCCGCAAGCAGGACACGCCCTATTACCGGGCCTATTGGTTGATGAAGGCGATGGGGCTCGGTCCGGAACGCTATCTCGTGGCGCTCCTCCAGGCCAGCTGGGAGGCCGAAGCCAAGCCGGACTTGAGAAAGCGCTACCTTGCCGAGCTCGCCGAGATTTCTGGCCAGGTGACTCCGCGTCCCGGCGACCTAAACTGGATCGGAATGGAAGGCCGCGCCGTCAACGCGCTTCGCGAGCTCGGCCGCTTCGACGACGCTATGGCGCGGCTGGACAAGGTGCCCGTCGCCGGCCTCAACGTCGAGACTCCCGCGGGCGCAGGAGCTTCGCAGGAGGCCGTCGCCCAAGCCCGGATCCGCCGCGGCTGGCACAATTTCTTCACCGCGATCAGGCCGGTCATCGCTCGCCGCGATTCCTCGATCGAGCCGCTGGACCTGATGCCGCGCAGCGTCGCGGTCGGACGCTGCCTGGAGGCCGCGGACAAGCTTGACGAGGCCGGCCGCGCTTACTGCACGAAGGAATCGGCCGCGGTCGAGGCGCTTCGCAAGTCGCGCGACAAGCAGGCGAGGGAGCTGGAGGCCTTGCAGCAGTCCCGCGAGGCGAGCGGCCGCTGAATCAGCGCATCAGGCCGACCAGCCTGCCCATCAGCGCGACGAACTTCTCCTCCTCGAGCGGTTCGGTGGCGTTGTTCCAGATCGCCGACACCGCGAGCCAGCGGCCCTCGCGAGTCTTGAGCAGGAAGCTCGTGCTGAGCACGCCGGGCTCGGAGCCGCCCTTGAACCCGAAATAGGCGAAATCCCGGGCCAGCGCCGGGCTCAGGCCGGGGTTGATGGCGAGCAGGTCCAGTGCCGTCGGATCGCCGCTGCGCCGCAGCCAGTCGAGAGTCCGGGCGAGATCGGCGGGCGAGGCGAACCATTCCGCCTCGCGAATCGCGAGCGGCTTCCCCGTGAAGCGGGCCTTGTCGACCTTGTCCGCCTCGACTCGAGCCAGCTCGCCGTCAAGCATGGAGCGCCGCCCGGCGGCGTCGGCGGCGGTCCAGCGCCGGAGCAAGGCGGGATCGCCGAGCTTGAGGACGAACGCCTCGCGCGTCGAGAGGAACGGACGGTTGAGCGCCGGCGCGGCGATTCCGAGCGCCGGGAGGTGGGCTTCGACCTTCTCGCGCCCGAGCACTTTCAGCAACGTGTCGGCCGCGCTGTTGTCGCTTCGCGAGATCATCAGCGCGGCAAGGCTGTGCAAAGTGATGGGCGAGCCCCGCGGCCAGTCCTGGAGCAGGCCCGATCGCAGCGACGGGGACCCTAGCGGAACGACGTCGCTCCACCGCCGCTCGCCCGCTTTCACCTGGCGCACCAGCTCGGCAAGAATGAACAGCTTGAATGCCGAGCCGATCGCCAGCGGCCGCTCCGCTTTCTGGGTAAGGAAGTTGGCCGGCCCGCCCTCCTCGAGGCGGGCCGCGACCAGCGAGACGTCGCCGGGCAGGCCGACAATCTCTCCGAACAAGGCCGGCACCTGCGCGGCGGGAGACGGCTCGGCCGCACGCGAGGGCGTTGCGGCTGCGACCGCGACGGCCGCGAGGACCAGCGAAAGCCGCGATGCCAAGGGGAAATCCTTTCTACCGTTGAAGCTAGGCGTCGATCGCCTCCTCGTCGATGTCGGCGGCGTGGTTCTGGATGAAGTTGAAGCGGTGCTCCGGGTTGCGCCCCATCAGCCGCTCGACCAGGTCGCGGACCTTGTGCTGCTGCTGATAGCCTTCGGGCAACGTGACCCGGATCAGCGAGCGGCTCTTTGGGTCCATGGTGGTCTCGCGAAGCTGCGACGGGTTCATCTCGCCGAGGCCCTTGAAGCGGCTGACCTCGACCTTCTTGCCCTTGAACAGGCTCGCCTCGAGCTCGCCGCGATGGGCGTCGTCGCGAGCATAGGCCACGGTGGGGCCGGAGGAGAGGCGGTAGAGCGGCGGCTGGGCAAGGTAGAGGCAGCCCTGCTCGACGATTGGGGCCATCTCCGTGAAGAAATAGGTCATCAGCAGGGTCGCGATATGGGCTCCGTCGACGTCGGCGTCGGTCATGATCACGATCCGGTCGTAGCGAAGCTGGGCCGGGTCGCAGCGCTCGCGGGTGCCGCAGCCCAAGGCAAGGCCGAGATCGGCGATCTCCTGATTGCCCCGGATCTTGTCGGCGCTGGCCGAGGCGACGTTCAGGATCTTGCCCCGGATGGGAAGGATCGCCTGGGTCCTCCGGTCGCGCGCCTGCTTGGCCGAGCCGCCCGCGCTGTCGCCCTCGACGATGAACAATTCGGTCCCCGACGGATCGTCGTTGGAGCAGTCGGTGAGCTTGCCCGGAAGCCTGACCTTGCGCCCCGAGGTCGCGGTCTTGCGCTTGATCTCGCGCTCGGCGCGCCGCTTCAGCCGCTCGTCCATCCGGTCGAGGACGAAGGCGAGCAGCGCCCGGCCGCGCTCCATGTCGTCGGCGAGATAATGGTCGAAATGGTCGCGGACCGCG
Organism: Allosphingosinicella sp.; assembly: GCA_036386795.1. GTDB lineage: Bacteria > Pseudomonadota > Alphaproteobacteria > Sphingomonadales > Sphingomonadaceae > Allosphingosinicella. The sequence goes on along the minus strand of DASVUZ010000027.1, from coordinate 60,580 downwards.
GCCTCGACCAGCCGGGCCGCGTCGGGGCTGGTCAGCCGGTCCTTGGTCTGGCTCTGGAACTGGGGCTCGCGGACGAACACCGAGAGCATGATCTCGGCGCCCCCGACGACGTCCTCGGCCTGGACCTCGCGCGCCCGTTTCTGCTGGCCGACCAGCTCGGCGAAGGCCCGAACGCCCCGGGTCAGGGCCGCCCTCATGCCCTGCTCGTGGGTTCCACCGTCCGGAGTCGGGATGGTGTTGCAATAATAAGAGGAGCCGCCCTCGCTGTAGAGCGGCCAGGCCGCGGCCCATTCGACCCGGCCCTGGCCGCCCGGAAAGTCCTGGCTCCCGCGGAAGAATTCGGCGGTCGCGCAGCCGCGGCTTCCGACCTGCTCGCGAAGATGGTCGGCGAGCCCGCCGGGGAACTGGAACACCGCCTCGGCGGGCGTGTCGCCCTCGGCCAGCGAGGGATCGCAGCGCCAGCGAATCTCGACCCCGGCGAACAGATAGGCCTTGGAGCGCGCCAGCCGGTAGAGCCGGGCCGGCTTGAACCGGGCCTCGGCCCCGAAAATCTCGACGTCGGGAACGAAGGCGATCCTCGTCCCGCGCCGGTTGGGAGTCTCGCCGATCCGCTCGAGCGCCGTGACCGGCTCGCCGCGGGCGAAGGCCTGGCGCCAGAGCTCCTTGTTGCGGGCGACCTCGACCACCGTCTCGCTCGACAAGGCGTTGACGACGCTGACCCCGACCCCGTGCAGCCCGCCCGAGGTCGCATAGGCCTTGTTGGAGAATTTCCCCCCCGAATGGAGCATGGTCAGGATCACCTCGAGCGCCGACTTGCCCGGGTAGCGCGGATGCTCGTCGATCGGGATTCCGCGGCCGTTGTCGGTGACGGTCAGCCGGCCGGCCGTCCCCTCCACCGCCTCGAGGCTGACCTCGATCCGGGTCGCGAAGCCGGCCACGGCCTCGTCCATCGCATTGTCGATGACCTCGGCGGCGAGATGGTGCAGAGCCCGCTCGTCGACCCCGCCGACATACATTCCCGGCCGCCGCCGGACCGGCTCGAGCCCCTCGAGCACCTCGATCGAATGGGCGTCGTAATCGGCGGAAGGGGCGGCTGGCGACGCGAACAGGTCTGACATGGGGGAGGTATAGGCGGGCGCGAGTCCTTCGGGCAAGGTTCCGGGCCTGTTCTATCCACAGGTTCAGCGACAGGATAAGGTTGGGCGTGGGGTTCACGCGGAGGCGCGGAGGCGCGAAGGGGCTGGGGGGCCGGCCAGGCTTGGTCCGTTCGGGACATCCTGCGGCGGCTTCGGACGGGGTCGGGGAGGCTCGAGGCGTGGGGAAGGTGGACCCCGGATCAAGTCCGGGGTGACGCGGCGGGCGGCGGCTGAGCTTTGTCATGCCGGACTGGATCCGGGATCCACCTTCTCCGCGACAGCGGGGACCCGAACAGGTCTGGCATGGGGAGGTATGGGGGGAGGCGGCGGGCGCGAGTCCTTCGGGCAAGGTTCCGGCCTGTTCTATCCACAGGTGCGTGTGTGGGGAGGGGGCAGGGTTGGGTTCGCACGAAGGGCACGAAGGGCACGAAGGCGCGAAGGGCCGAAATGCGCGCTTTTGTCCGCAGGATCTTCGACAGGATCGGCGGCCAGATTATGTGCAGGCGGGCGGGCGGTGCCTTGCTTGCGGCGGCGGTGTACGGAGTCAGAGATTGTCTCACGCAAAGCCGCGAAGCCGCTAAGGGGGTTCCGGCACGCTGGAAGCCCTCTCCCTGCCGGGCGCCTGCCTCGACCAGCCGCCAGGTCCGGAACGGGCTTCGGCAAAAGCGTATAGCGGGCTCCTGGAATTTGCGCTAAGCGACGGATGAGGTACGGCTTCGGCCGTGCAGGTTGCTGGAACCTCTCCCGGGTGAGGCTTATATGGAGACCATGGCGAAGCCCGATTGCGAATCCGACGCAAAGGTCGTCCGCGATTCCGCGTCCGCACGTTTCCGGGCCGTGCGCGGAGCGGGCGCTCTCGAGGGCCGGTTGACGATCGAAGAGGGCGTCGACCTGACCAGGCCGATCGCCGCCCAGGTCCTCAAGGAAAAGCGGCGGCGCTCCGAAGCGGACCCGGCGAAGCGCTGAAATCCGCGTTGGGCATCCTGCTCGACAGCCAGGTAGCGGCTGGCCGAGGAGTCCGTCGGATCGTCGATGGCGACGATGAAGTCGGCGGCGGACCGCGCAAAGCGCGAAGCGCAATAAAATTGTCGGCGCCGATGCCCGCGTTGAGAGGAGCCACGCCGCAGGTGGGCGAGGCGCGGCCTCTTTGCGGCTTAGCGGCTTTGCGTGCGACCAAATTCAAGCGGTCGGGCGCGCACGGAGGTCCGAAATTGTCTCACGCCAAGCCGCCAAGCCGCTAAGGGCGTTCAGCAACGGTGCACTGTCACCTTAATCCCGCGGTGTCAGGCACCGGCTAGCGGTGTTAAAGAGAATCGATCACGGACAGCATGTCCCCTAGCATCCTGGCAGCGTCCTCCTTGGCGTCAGTGCTCCATGTAGTTGCCGTGATGATCCCAATCGCGTTTGCAATCGCAAATCGTGCTTCATCCTTGGTCAGGGTGTCTTTTTTGACAAGAAGGGCTAGGGTTTGCGTTATCACCTGCGCAAGGGGCCGGACGTGTAGGTCGTGAATCTGATTCATGAGACTCTCTAACGCGTCCTCGGTCAAGTTGGTCATGTCACAGTCCCCAGTGTCGAGCGAAACAGGTGCTAGGTCTTCAAGTATGGCAGGGCAATCGTGCTCGTGCGATATATTACTATGTTTCGAGTTTATCGTGCAGCTAACTTCATTCTCATATCCGTCAAAATCCGGAGTACAGGAATATACATATTGCCAAGCGTTGCGGACAGTTAACTTATTGATTTCGGCCACTGTCTCCCGGTCGCAACGCACGAACCGCCGCGCAAACGCGCGGTGCCGCGAGTCCCACGACAGGAACAAGCAGTGCCGGCTCGACAGCGGTAACAGTTTTGTGGGTTTATTAGAAAAATCGATCAAGGGGTTGCTGGAGGTCAGGAAGCGCAGGTCGCAATCTTCGGAATCGATCACCTGCACTGCATAGTGAACTGGGACGTAGTCGCGCCAAGTATCCATTGCTGTCTTCAGTTTAACGATCAGCCGAAAGTCCGCCGACCAGTGCGCGACCTTATCCGCGTGATTCTCGTCCAAGTCGCGCATAACACGTGGATTGTTATGGGTCATTAACGCGATCGCAAACGCTAGGGCACCCAGATCCGTCGAGAAATCGCCAGCTAATATTCGATTGATTTCGGCAGATGCGAGGCCATCGATCTCTGCAATTCGTTGTTCAGCCCAGTCCGGTGGGTAGCCCGGGGGGGGATTACGGAGTGTGTTCCAATGGTTCTTGTACCCAAACCGCTCATTATTTCCCAAGGCGACCGCAGCACGATCCTGATCGAGACGCCACAATGCGCCCTCAGCATTCTCGAAGCGCTTTAGGTAGTAGCGTGGCGTATAATGATGGCGCTTGGAAACCGACATGGTGGGGTCAAGGTTGAACGCAGCCAGCCACCAAATCAACCTGGACGGTCCAGACAAACTGTGAAGATTCCGCCGTACTAGGCACCACTATCGACCGTTGATCAGCGTCGAACCCCTTCTAGTTGCGGAGCCGTCTTTTTCCCCCGCGGAGGGGTTCGAACGCAGGGCACGAAGGCACGAAGGCACGAAGGGCCAGAATGGGTGGTTTTGTCTGCAGGATGTTCGACAGGACCGGCGGGAGGTTCGGGCGCAGGTGGCGTGCGCTTCGATTCATCCAGCCGTGGCTGCATGGAGGGAAAATCAGTGACAGTATACATTTTGAGTAGGCGGGCGGGCAATCGCGCTTGGGAAATTGTATACTGTCACCCTTTTTCCCGTGGGCGCGGTTCAGTGCGGGCCAGCCGCTCTCTGTGAGGCGGAAGATGGACTTGGGGATGGTCGAACCCCATGAGGGGACAGGACGTTTGCCTCGCGTTACTGCCGAGGAATGATTCGGAAAATCCGTCCGTCCTTGATCACTCGCCGGACCTTCGTGGCGATGGCCTCGGCCGTGATGGCGGCGCCCGCGCTGCGCGTGGCGGAGCCGGCGCAAGCGGGAAATCAGTGACAGTATACATTTTGAGGAGGCGGGCGGGGCAATCGGGGTTGGGAAATGTATACTGTCACTCTTTTCCCAGACGGAAATTGTCTCACGCCGAGCCGCCAAGCCGCTAAGGGACGTGCAGCAATCAGTGCACCGTCACCGTAATTCCTTCGGGCAAGGTTCCGGGGGTTGTTCTATCCACAGGTGCGTGTGGGGGGAGGGAGCAGGGTTGGGTTCGCACGAAGGGCACAAAGGGCACGAAGGCACGAAGGGGCCATATGCGCGGATGGTCCGCAGGATCTTCGACAGGTTCGGCGCCGGATTTTTGCGTAGGCGGGCGGGCGGTTCATTGCATGCGGCGGCGGCTGCACGGAGGCTGGAGATGGGTCTCACGCAAAGCCGCGAAGCCGCTAAGGGGCGTTCAGCAATTAGTGCACTGTCACCGTATTTTCGGAGCCTTCAGCTTTTCCCAGTCCCAACGCCTGCCGTCTCGCTCCTGGCGGCGTTGCGGCCGAATTCGGGGGCCGCGCGGGTGGTCTCGGCGACGGTGGTGGTGGTGGCGACGCTGCTGATGTCGTCGTCCTCGCCGGCGATGATGATCGTCTCCTGGCCGTCGGCGTTGCGGAGGCGGAGGATCCGGCGGTTCTGGACGCTTCGCCAGCCGATCGCGACGATGATCGCGAAGACTCCGATCCCGAACAGGATCGCCAGCAGGGTCGAGGTCGAATCGGTCATTGGGCTTGTCCCGGTGATTGGCTTTCCGGCCCATTGGCGCGCGCAAAGGTTAAGAAGCCCGTAGCGGGACGGGACCGGCGCGGTGGCTCCGGCGCCGGGGCGGGGGAGGGCGGCCCGGCCGGCCGATAGGAAAAGCGGCGGAGCGTGGAAAGGAATACATCCAATATGACTAGGGAAAGTCCTTGACGTCTTGGAACAAACACAGTACATAGAGTCTATTCGGAGTGGGGAGCGAGTCGTGGGCGAGGATATTCGGGTGACGGGCGGCAACAATCGCCGGACGCAGCAACGCAAGGTCCGGAAGGACGGATTCACCGACGAGAAAAGGCAGATCTACCTCGACACCCTGGCGGGATGCGCGACGGTCTGCCGGGCGGCGCAGGCGGCGGGGGTCTCGGTCGAGACGGTCAATTACCACCGGCGGCGCGACCCGGTCTGGGCGCAGCAATGCGCCGAGGCGCTGGAGACCGCCTACACCAATCTCGAGGCGGACAAGGTCGCCGCGGCCGCGGCCGGCGGGCATTATGTTCCAGGCCCGGGCGCGGCCGACGCTCCGGGGCCGGGGAGCGTCGACCACGACCTCGCGCTCCAGCTGCTCCGGCTTCGGCGAAGGCCGCTCGGGCAGCGGACCGGCCGCGCCGGCTACGAGCCCAAGCGGGCCACCGAGAAGGAGCTGAACGAGGCGATCATCGCCCAGCTCGACGTGCTTTCGAAGCGAATTCGAAAGTCGAAGCCGCCGGCGTCCGGGCGCCGGGCGGGCGGCTGACCGGAGAGGTCTCGGGACGGGCCTTTCGGGGGCGCCCCGGCAGGCCCGCCGGGGCGGGGATGAGCGGAGGGAGGAATGACTCGGGACGAGCGGGCGCTGCTGCGCACGATCCGGCGGCTTGCGCTGAAGAGCCCGGCGGAATGGCGCTGGGTGCTCCGCCGGCTGACGCTTCCGCAGAAGCGCACCCTGAAGGAATTCTGGCCGGCCTGGGCGCATGACGGCCAGATCCCGCCCGAGGGCGAATGGCCGACCTGGCTGATGGTCACCGGGCGCGGCTTCGGCAAGACGAGGGCCGGGGCGGAATGGATCAGCGCCCTCGCCCGGCTCGACGGCAATCTTCGGATCGCCCTGGTGGGAGCGACGCTCGAGGATGCGATGAAGGTGATGGTGACCGGGCGAAGCGGGCTGACGGCGGTGGCCCGGACCGGCGAGTCGGTGAAGCTCAACAAGACGGCGAGGATGGTGACCTTCGAGTCGGGGGCCCAGGCGTTTCTCTATTCGGGGGCCTGCCCGGAGAAATTGCGCGGGCCCGAGCATCATTTCGCCTGGTGCGACGAGATCGCCAAATGGCGCCATCCCGACGAGACCTGGGACAATCTCCAGCTCGGCCTCAGGCTCGGCGCCGCTCCGAGGGCGCTGGTGACGACGACTCCCAAGTCGATCCCCCTGCTCAGGCGGCTGGTCGCGACGGCTCGGGTGACCCGCGGCCGGACCGCGGACAATCTCAACCTTCCGGAAGGCCGGGTGGCCCAGCTCGAGGCCGAATATCGAGGCACCCGCAAGGGGCGCGAGGAGCTGGACGGCGAGATCCTCGACGAGGCCGAAGGCGCCCTGTGGACTCGCGCGCTGATCGAGCGATGCCGCGAAGGCGGGCCGGCGGCGGGGCCGTGGAGCCGGATCGTGATCGGGGTCGACCCGCCCGCCTCGGCCGAGGGCGATGCGTGCGGGATCGTCGCCTGCGCGCTCGGGCCGGACGGGATCGCCCGGGTGCTCGGCGACCAGAGCGAGCGAGGCCTTTCGCCGGAGGGCTGGGCGAGCAAGGTCGTCGCCGCGGCGGAGGCGTGGGGCGCGGACCTCGTCGTCGTCGAGAAGAACCAGGGCGGCGACATGGCGACGAGCGTCCTCAAGACCGCCGACCCGGCGCTGCCGGTGCGGCCGGCCCACGCCCGCTTCGGCAAGGGCGACCGGGCCGAGCCGGTGGCGATGCTGTTCGAGACCGGCCGGGCGCGCTTCGCGGGAGTCTTCCCCGAGCTCGAGGACGAATTGTGCGCGATGATCCGGGGCGGCGCCTATGCCGGGCCCGGCCGCTCCCCCGACCGGGCGGACGCGATGGTGTGGGCGATGACCGAGCTGATGCTCGCTCCGAAGCGGGCCGAGCCCCGGATCACCCGGCTCTAGGGAGAGCGGGTGAGCGGGACGAAGCGGACCGGGAGCAGGGACCGGCTCCGGATCCGGCCCTGCTTCGTCTTGTCGATCACGGTGAGCTCGAGCCGGTCCGGGCGGCGCCCGAGCGGGATCACCATCCGCCCGCCCGGCTTCAGCTGGTCGAGAAGCGGCCCGGGGACATGGTCGACCCCGGCGGTGACGAGGATCCGGTCGAACGGGGCGCGCTCGGGCCAGCCGGCATAGCCGTCGCCGAGGCGCACCTCGACATTGGCGAAGCCGAGCCTGCGGAGCCGGCCGGCGGCCTCGGCGGCGAGCGGCTCGACGATCTCGACCGAGTGGACCCGCCGGGCGAGCCGGGACAGGATCGCGGCCTGGTAGCCCGAGCCGGTTCCGACCTCGAGCACGGAGTCGCCCGGCCGGGGCTCGAGGAGGTGGGTCATCAGTGCGACGATATAGGGCTGGGAGATGGTCTGGCCGTGGCCGATCTCGAGCGGCCGGTTCTCGTAGGCGAAGCGGCTCGATCCCTCGGGAACGAAATGGTGGCGCGGAATTTCGAGCAAGGCCCGGAGCACGTCCCGGTCGAGCCGCCGGGCTTCGGCGAGGCCGGCCGTCTCCGCCATGTTGGCGACGGTCAGGACCATCAGCTCGCGCTCGGCGGAGCGGTCCGGGGCCGGGGACGCCGCGAGGAGGAGCGGAGCGAGCGGCAGCAGGACCGGAAGCCTGGTCATCGCGGCGGATCCCTATTCACCGGCCGAGCGGGGTCAGGGCCGTCGAACGGTCGAAATAGACGATGGCGTCGAACTGGCCGGCGAGCCGGGCGTCGAAATAATGCGCCTGGCGCTCGCCGGCCGGAAGGTAGACGACTCCGATGGCGCGTTCCAGCATCGGGCCGGCGAGCAATCGCGAAACCTCGGGATCGCCCCGGAGGAGCAGCGAGAAGGCCGGAAGGCCGGCGGAGTGGAGCAGGGCCGAATAGCTGCCCGGGAGCGCCGGCCGCATGTCGAAGCGTCGGCCGCGCCCGTCCCATTCCGGAGCGGCGAAGACGGTCCCCGAATGGCTGAAGAAGCCGACCAGGAAAGCGGCCTCGCCGTGGCGCTGGCGCATCAGCTGGCCGAGATTGAGCTCGCCGCGATCGGCGGCGAAGGTCGCCCTGGCGTCGCCCGAATGGGTGTTGTGGCTCCACAGGACGAGCCTTGCCGGGCGGCCCGCGACCGCCTCGACATGCCCGGCGATCTCGTCGACATTGTCGGCCATGTGGCGGTCGCGCACGTTCCAGGCGAGCGACCCGGACGAGGCGGTGCGGAAATATTCCTCGGCCGCGGCGACCGAGGCGGCGGAGCGAAGCGCCGCGAACCGGGCCTCGGCCTCGACCGGATCCGACGGCCTTGGAAGCCGGCGGACCTCGGCGAGCACGGCCTGCGCCTGCGCCCGGCACGAGCGCTTGGGATCGCGGGTCGCGACTCCATAGGCCCAGCGGTCGCGGCGGTGCCGGGCGAAGCAGCGATAGTGGAGCGCCGCCCTCGCCGCCGCCTCGGGAGCCGCGCGCCGAAGGTAGGATTGGACCGAGTCGGCGGAATCGAACAGGTCGTAGACGTCCATTCCGTAGAGGCCGACGCGCTGCGCCGCCGGCCGCTCCAGGTTGATCGCCCGGAGCCGCTCGACGAAGTCCCGGAAATCGGTATTGGCCCACATCCAGGCCGGGAAGCTCGAATAGCCGGCGAGCGCCTGCCCGGCGCTCCGGTCGGAGCCGAGGCCGCGGACGTAGAGGTTGACCCGCTGGGTCGCCGACCAGTCGCCCTCGATCGCGATCGCATTCGCGCCATGGTCGAGGATCAGCCGCTCGGTCAGCCGCGCCCGCTCGCGATAATATTCATGGGTGCCGTGGGTGGATTCGCCGAGCAGGATCCGGCGGGCGCCGCCGGCCGCCGCGAGAAGCTCGGAATAATCGGCGTTGGAGCCGGTGACCGGCCGCGCCGCCTTGCCGAGCAGGGCGGCGGACGGCGCCGCCTCGGCCGGGGCCCGGGCGGCCGGTCCGTCCGGCCGGAAGGCCAGAGCGACCAGCGGGAGGAGAAGGGCGGCGAGGAGCTTCGGCGAGGCGGCCATGACGATCCTGGGCGACCCCCGCTCGGCGGTCAGGAGAAGAGGCCTCCGGACGGCCTGGGCGAGTCGCCGTGGATCCGGTCGAGATAGGCGGAGGCGAGCTCGTAATGAGCCTGGACGGCCCGGGCATGGGCCGCGGCCTGGGCGAGGGCGATCTCCGCCTCGGCCCGGCGCTCGAAATATTCCTGTTCTTCGTGAGACATTTAGCTGCGGATTCGAAGGTGGTTACGGACGGGTATCAAAACGGGCCAAGCCAGGCCGGCGTTCCGGAAAATCATGCTGATCCAGGTTCTTGATCCTAGTGAAGACGGACCCGGGTCTCATGCGCCCCGACGGCGACGGTCACCGGCCGCTCAACGGTCATCGCGAGGCCCGGAGCGGTCAGCTCGAGGCGCTCGAAGCGGTGCTCGCCTGCGGCGAGGCCCTGGCGCCCGTTCACGCTCGGAGCGGCGGGGAGGAGGATCGTGTACCGGCTGGTCTCGCCGCCCTCGCTCATGAACGGCCGGCCCCTCACCGTCACCGATCCGAAGGGGAGGACGATCTGGACCATGCGCGGATCGGGAAGGGCGAGATGCGATTGCCCGAGGAGGGCCATGCCGCCGGGCCCGGTGGCGAAGCCCGTCTCGACTCCCTTGTCGCCCTTGCCGGCGGGAATCCTCACCTCGAACACGACCCGATGGACGCCGAGCGCCAGGAATTCCTCGGCGCTCTTGATCTCCTTGAGCTCGGCGGCCCGGATCTTCGGCTCGAGCGCGGCCCGGGTCGCGGGATAGCCGAAGTCGGAGCGGGCGCCCTCCGCCAGTGCGGCGGGGTCGGCGACGGAGTCGAAGCGGGTCAGCGCGGCGAGCCGCTCGTCGAGCGACGCGGGGCCTTCGACGCTCGCTCGCCAGCCCTTCGGATCGAGCTTGCGAATGAGGTAGGTGAGGGCCGCGCCGACGCCGTAGCCGCGCGACCGGAACCAGGCGGTGAGGAAGGGCTGGCCGCTCGCCCCGAGATCCTCGTGAAGAAGCTCGGCGAGCCGGCCGCGCAGGTTCCCGTCGGGCTCCGGGCCGAAAGCGGCGGCGGCGCGGTCGATATACTTGGCCGTTCCCTCGATCTTCTCGAACTGCCGCTCGACCTTGAGCACCGCCGGGTCGAGGCCCTTCTCGCGCTCGCGGCGGAGCGCCAGATAGCGGTGGAGCAGCCGGTCGCGCACGTCGCGGCGCCTCGCGAGCAGGGCTGCGGCGAGGACCCGGCGCTCGGTTTCGGCGCTCGCGGCGAAGCTGACCCGGTCCGGCACCGCCTTGGGCGCGACGAACTGGGAGCCGGAAGGATGGCTGAAGGCCTTGCGCTGGTGAGCGTGGAACTGCTCGTGGAAGATCAGGGTGGCGAGATCCTTCGAGCCTTCGTCGGCGAGGACCAGGACCGCGGTCCGGCCGTCACCGACGGGATAGCCGAGGATGAAGGGGCGGTTGATCGCGGGAAGCTCGCCGGGCCGGAACCAGGCCCGGCCTCGAAGCGGCTCGGGCAGTCCGGCGGCGGCAAGCGGCTGGAAGGGCGGCGGCGGCGGCGGGCCGGCGGCGACCAGCAGGGCGCCCTGCTTCGGGCGGTAGATGATGAAGGCCTGGCCGGGCGGCCAGTAGCCGGGCCACAGCCTGGCAAGCTTCGGGCCCGTTTTTTGCACCTGGGCGGCGAGCTCGAGAAGCTCGGGAGCGGGCGCGGCGGCGGGCGCGGGCCGGTCCGGCGCCCGGGCGGAGGCGGGCAGGGCCGCGAAGAGCAGAATCGACGCCGCGAGGATCAGGGCACGCATGGCCGGAATCGTGCCGAAGATTCCGGCGCCTGGCCAGCGTTTGTCCTGGTGGGCCGGGATCGTCACCCCGGACTTGATCCGGGGTCCACCTTTTGCGCCTCGCCTGCGGCGGAAAGGGGAGGTGGATGCCGGATCAAGTCCGGCATGACGAGGTGGGAGGCCCGCGCCGCCGTCACCCCGGGCTTGATCCGGGGTCCACCTTCCTTCGGTCTCGCCGGCCGCGCAAAGACAAGGTGGATGCCGGATCAAGTCCGGCATGACGAAAGTCCGTGGCTAGCGTTCGTGCCGGTGGGCCGGGATCGTCACCCCGGGCTTGATCCGGGGTCCACCTTTTTCGCCTCGCCTGCCGCGGAAAGGGGAAGGTGGATGCCGGATCAAGTCCGGCATGACGAGGTGGGCGGGAAGAAGCTCGTCGCCGGCGGCGCTCTCCTCCTCGTGCCAGCCGAGGTCGCCCGCCATCGCCGGATGGGACCGCGGCCTAGCGGATTCGAGGCCCGCCGAACGGGAGCGGCGGGGGCGGGCGGCGGTCGCGGCGCGGGATCTGGGCCTGGTAGGCGATTCCGCAATGCTCGACGCAATAAGGGAAGCCGGGATTGGCGGGGCTTCCGCAGAAATGGAAATCGGGCTCGCCGGGATGGCCGATCGGCCATTTGCAGATCTTCTCGTTGAGATCGAGGAGGCTGGTCTTGTCGGCGATCTCCGGGCTCGGCTTGGCCGGGACGAGCCGGCGCGGCGGCGCCGGAGGGATCGGCGACTGCTGCTCGCCGGGGGACTGGCGGACGAAGCCGCCCGGGCCGATCGAGCGGATCTGGGGCTGCGGAGCCGATGGCGCGGGCGCCGCGGCGGCCGGCTCGGCTTCGGACTCGGGGCCGGACTCCTCGGGCTCGGCTTCGGCCGCCTTCGGCTCGGCGCGGGGCTCGGGCTGAGCGGCCGGAGCCGGCGCCGGAGCGGCCTCGTCCGATTCATCGTTGGGCTTGACCGGCGAGGGGCGGGACTGGAGGCCGAGCCGGTGCGCCTTGCCGATCACCGCGTTGCGCGAGACTGCGCCGAGCTCGTCGGCGATCTGGCTCGCGGTCATGCCCTGAGTCCAGAGCTCCTTCAGCCGGTCGATCCGTTCATCGGTCCAGGACATTGCTCTCGAAGCCTTCCTTGTACGCTTGCGGCCCACCGCTTCAGCGCCTAGCGACAGCGCGGTGAACGACCAGCCTTCTCATTGGATGCGGGCCGATCCGGGCGTGCCGGTGATCCGGAACGTGAACTGGGGCGGCCTCAGGACCCTCTATGTGAAGGAGGTGAGGCGTTTCTTCAAGGTGCAGCTTCAGACCGTGTGGGCGCCGGCGGTCACGACCCTCCTCTTCCTCGTCATATTCACCGTGGCGCTCGGGCGAAGCGGCCGCATGGTCGAGCTCGGCGGGGCGACCTTCGCTTTCGCCGACTTCCTCGGCCCCGGGCTGATCGTGATGGGGATGCTCCAGAACGCCTTCGCCAATTCCTCATTCTCGCTCCTGGTCGGCAAGATCCAGGGCAATATCGTCGACTATCTGATGCCGCCCTTGTCGACGACCGAGCTGATCGCGGCGCTGGTCGGAGCGGCAGTCACCCGGGCCGTGCTCGTCGGGCTCGCCGTCTTTCTCGCCATGCAATTCTGGCCCGGAGTCCACGTCCTTCCCGTCCACCCCTGGGCGATCGCCTGGTTCGGGCTGATGGGGAGCGTGATGCTGGCCTTCCTGGGGCTGATCACGTCGATCTGGGCGGAGAAGTTCGACCATGCGGCGGCGGTCAGCAATTTCGTGGTGGCTCCGCTGTCGCTTCTGTCGGGGACCTTCTATTCGGTCGACAGCCTCGCTCCGGCGTTCCGGGCGGTGAGCCACGCCAATCCCTTCTTCTACGTCATTTCGGGCTTCCGCTACGGCTTCCTCGGAGCCTCGGATTCGCCGGTCCTGACCGGGGCGGGGCTGCTGCTCGTCATCAACCTCGCTCTGGGCGGTTTGTGCTATGCGATGCTCCGGACGGGCTGGAAGCTCAAAAACTAGATTCGGGAGAATAGGGATGTCCTTCGCGCTTGTGCTCGCGGCCTTCCTGTCGGCCTCGCCGGCGGCCGAAGCCCGGACCCGGGTCGAGGCTCCGGTCAACCGGAGCCTGAGCGACGTCGACCGGCTCAACGAGCTCAAGATCGACGTCAACGCCGCCCTCGCCAAGGGCCTGGTCGACCGGCCGACGGCGGCGCAATTCCATTTCGGGATCGAGCGGATCCGGAGGCAGATGGTGCGGATGGGGATGCAGGTCGGCTATCGCCAGCGGATCCGGGTCCGGGCCCGGATCGACGCCCTCCAGGCCCGCTGGGAGGCGCGCAAGGCCCTCAACGCCGACATCCGTTCAGGAAAGTAGCCTTTAAGCTGAACGGAGCCTGTCGACCCCGTTCAGCCTCCTCACATCGGCCGAGTCGTAGACCCGCTCTACCAAGTGAGGAGTGACCATCATGCGTAAGTTCCTGATTCCCACCCTGTTGCTGTCCACCGTCGTTGCGGTCGCTCCGGCCGCGGCGAATCATGGCGGCTATCACCGCGACCGCGGAACCGTCGAATGGAATCGCGGCGGCCCGTCCCGCCAGGCGATCAACGAGCTCGTCCGCGACCTCAACCGGGTCGAGTCCCGGATCGAGCGCTCGGTCCAGCGCCGGATCATCTCGCAGCGCGAGGCCTTCAGCCTTCGCCGCGAGGCCAATATGATCGAGCGCCGGCTGATGCGCGCCGGGCGCGACGGAATCAGCGGCCGCGAGTTCGCGTCGCTGCGGGTCCAGGTCAACCGGCTCGAGCAGCGCCTTCGGATCGAGCGCAACGACCGCGACGGACGCCGCTACTAAAGCAAGCCGAAGCGGGCGCCGCGAATTGACGCGGCGCCCGCTCCCTCTCTAGAGGCAGGAAGGCGATCCGTTTAGGGTCGCCTTCTTGCATTTCAGCCCCGGAGCCCGTCATGGCCATAACCCCGCTCATGCCCGTCTATCCGCGCTCGCCGGTGCGGCCGGTGCGCGGGGAGGGGGTCTATCTCTTCGGCGAGGGCGGCGAGAAATATCTCGATTTCGCAAGCGGGATCGCGGTCAACCTGCTCGGCCACGGCCATCCCCACCTGACGAAGGCGATCCAGGAGCAGGCGGCGACCCTGATCCACGTTTCCAACCTCTACGGATCGCCGCAGGGCGAGGCCTTCGCCCAGCGGCTCATCGACCTCACCTTCGCCGACACCGTCTTCTTCACCAATTCGGGCGCCGAGGCGGTCGAATGCTCGATCAAGACCGCGCGTCGCTACCATCACCATCACGGCCGGCCCGAGAAGAACGTCCTGATCACCTTCAGCAACGCCTTCCACGGCCGGACGATGGCGACGATCAGCGCCACCGACCAGCCCAAGCTCCGCGACGGCTTCGCTCCGCTTCTGCCGGGCTTCACGGTCGTCGAGTTCGACGACCTGGAAGCGGCCGAGGCGGCGGTCGACGACCGCACCGCCGGCTTCCTCGTCGAGCCGATCCAGGGCGAAGGCGGGATCCGGCCGGCGAGCCCCGAATTCATGCGCGGCCTGAGGCGGATCTGCGACGAGCGCGACCTCATGCTCGTCCTCGACGAGGTCCAGTGCGGGGTCGGGCGCACCGGCCGGCTCTACGCCTATGAGCATTATGGGATCGAGCCGGACATCCTCGCCTCGGCCAAGGGCATAGGCGGGGGCTTCCCGATGGGCGCCTGCCTCGCCACCGAAAAGGCGGCGGCCGGGATGGCGATCGGCACCCACGGCTCGACCTATGGCGGCGGACCGCTCGCCATGGCCGCCGGCCAGGCCGTGTTCGACGTCGTCGCCGAGCCCGACTTCCTCGAGCGGGTCGCCCGGATGGGCGAGCGCCTGCGCGGAGCGCTCGAGCAGATGATCCCCAATCACGACCATCTGTTCGAAAGCGTCCGGGGCGTCGGACTGATGCTCGGAGTGAAGATGAAGACCGACAGCCGGGCCTTCGTCGGCCATCTTCGCGAGCACGGGCTATTGACCGTGGCGGCGGGCGACAACGTCATGCGCGTGCTCCCGCCGCTGATCATCGAGGAGGCGCACGTCACCGAGTTCGTCGAGCGCCTCTCCGAGGCGGCGCGGCGGTACGAGGTTCCGAAGGCGGCCTGATTTCGTCATCCCGGCGCAAGCCGGGACCTCGAGACAAGAAGTCTCGGCGGGTCTCCCCGAGGTCCCGGCCTGCGCCGGGATGACGGGAAGCTTGAACCCTGGCCCGGCCCTAGCCACATCCGCCCGATGACCTCCCCCGAATTCGACACCAAGGCGCGCTCCGCGAATCTCGACGAGGCGCTCGGCTTCACCATTCCCGGGCGCAACGCGCGCGGCCGGCTGGTGCGGCTGGGGCCGGTGCTCGACCATATCCTTTCGGCCCACGATTATCCGGCGCCGATCGCCCGGATCCTGTCCGAGGCGCTGGTGCTTGCGGCGCTGCTCGGCTCGCTTCTCAAGGAGGATGAGGGCCAGCTCACCATCCAGGCTCAGACCGAAAGCGGCATCGTCGATCTTCTCGTCGTCGACTACCGGGCCGGCGAGCTCAGGGGCTATGTGCGGTTCGACTCGGCCCGGCTCGGCGACCTTCCGACCCATCGCGACCTCGGCGCCCTGTTCGGCAAGGGCTATCTCGCGATCACCTTCGACCATCCGCTGGCGCAGGAGCGCTACCAGGGCATCGTTCCGCTCGAGGGCGGCTCGCTGGGCGAGGCGGCGCAGAATTATTTCAGCCAGTCCGAGCAATTGCCGAGCGTCGTTCGCCTCGCGGTCGACGATACCGGGCACATCGCCGGCGGGATCCTCGTCCAGCACCTGCCGGAAGGCGAGGAAGGCCGCGACCGGCTCCACACCCGGCAGGACGATCCGGACTGGGAGCATGTCCGGCTGCTCGCCGAGACGATCAAGGGCCACGAGCTGACCGATCCCGCGCTTCCGCTCGGCGAGGCGCTGTGGCGGCTGTTCCACGAGGAGGAGGTCCGGGTGCTCGAGGCGATCCCGCTGGCCAAGGGCTGCCGCTGCAACTTCGACTATATCAAGGGTGTGATCGGCCGATTCGCCGCCGCCGAGCGGGCCGAGATGGTCGACGAGGACGGCTTCATCAGCGTCGACTGCGAATTCTGCTCGCGGATCTTCCCGATCTCGTTCAGCGACTTCGAGGATTGAGCGGGGCGGCGGCAAACGGCCGTCGATTTCGGCGCCGGTTGCTGCTAGGGGCGATTCCGATATGTCGCGCTTGCAGGTCCTTTCGCGCCGGGGGGCGCTTGGGCTGGCCGGAATCCTCGCCGCCGCCACCCCCCTTTTCGGCTTGGCACTGCCGAATCTCGAGGCTTTGGCGAAGCTCGAGCGGGGCCGATGGCAGGTCGGCCCTCCCGCCGGAGGGGAGGCGCGCTCGATCTGCCTCGGCGATCCGGCCGACTTCGTCCAGCTCGAGCATCGCGGAATCCGCTGCGGCCAGGAGATCCTCGCCAGCGAGGCGGACGAAGCCACCGTCCAATATAGCTGCCCGGGACGCGGCTTCGGCCATACCAGCATCCGGGTCGAGACTCCGCGCCTGGCTCGGATCGACACCCAGGGCCTCGTCGACGGCCGGCCCTTCGCCTACCGGGTCGAGGCCCGGCGAGTTGGAAGCTGCTGACGGCTCCGCCCGTTAAGGCCCTGTTTACCCTGATCCATGTAAGTCTTGGACGTGCCGATTGAGGGCACGCTTTCCTCCCTAGCAGGCCTTACGGCCTAAACTGGGCCGCTCTTCACCGGGCGGCCCGTTCTTTTGCGCCGCTTGCGCCCGGGGGGATGCCGCGCGGCTTCGAATCCGAATCCCATCCGTCGGGCTGAGCTTGTCGAAGCCCTTTCCTTCTCCTACGCGCTGCAGCCGTGAGGGGAGGGAGGGCTTCGACAGGCTCAGCCCGAACGGAGACGGGCTCGGCCCGAACGGAGACGGGCTCGGCCCGAACGGAGCATTGGCGTGACCGGCAAGGATTTCCAGGAGGGTGCGGGCAAGGCGCCGGGCGTCGCCAGGGCCGTGGTCCTGGTCTCCGGCGGCCTCGACTCGATGGTCGCCGGAGCGCTCGCGCGCGAGGCCGGCTTCGGCCTGCTGGCGCTCACCGTCGACTACAGCCAGCGCCACCGGATCGAGCTCGAGGCCGCCGCCAGGGTCGCTGTCGCCCTCGGCGCGGAGCGGCACGTCGTGCTCCCGCTCGACCTCAGCCGCTTCGGAGGCTCGGCGCTCACCGCCGACATCGCCGTTCCCAAATCCGAGCCGGGCAAGGCGATTCCCGTCACCTACGTGCCGGCCCGCAACACCGTCTTCCTGGCGCTGGCGCTGGCCTGGGCCGAGGCCGAGGGCGCCCGCGACCTGTTCATCGGAGTCAATGCGCTCGATTATTCCGGCTATCCCGATTGCCGGCCGGCCTTCGTCGAAAGCTTCGAGGCGATGGCCAATCTCGGAACCAAGGCGGGGGTCGAAGGGGAGGGGTTCAAGGTCCGAACTCCGCTCATCGCGATGTCGAAGGCCGAGATCGTCGGAGAGGCCGCCCGGCTCGGCCTCGACCCGGCGATGACCTGGTCCTGCTACGATCCCAGCGCCGGGCTCGAGCATTGCGGGCTTTGCGAGAGCTGCAGGCTGCGCTCGAAAGGCTTCGCCGAAGCCGGGATCGCCGATCCGACCCGCTATTCGGCGCGGCCATGAGCTATGCGGTCAAGGAGATCTTCCTCACTCTTCAGGGGGAGGGGATGCAGGCGGGACGGCGCGCCGTCTTCCTTCGCCTGGCCGGCTGCAACCTCTGGTCGGGCCGGGAGCGCGACCGGGCCGCGGCGCAATGCCGCTTCTGCGACACCGATTTCGTCGGAACGGACGGCGAGAATGGCGGCCGCTACGAGGCGGCGACGCTGGCGGCCCGCGCCAGGGAGTTGTGGCGGAGCGGCGAGCGGCCGCTGGTGGTGATCACCGGCGGCGAGCCGATGCTCCAGCTCGGAAGCGACCTGATCGATGCGCTCCACGGCGAGGGCTTCGAGATCGCGGTGGAGACCAACGGCACTCTGCCGGCGCCGGCGGGGCTCGACTGGATCTGCGTCAGCCCGAAGGCCGGCACCGAGATCGTGCAGCGCTCGGGCGACGAGCTCAAGCTGGTCTGGCCGCAGCCGGGGATCGATCCGGAGGTCCTGCTCGAATGGGACTTCCGCCATTTCCTGATCCAGCCGCTCGACGGGCCGGAGCGCGAGGCCTCGGCCGCGGCGGCGATCGACTATGTCATGAGCCATCCGCGCTGGCGGCTGGGGCTGCAGACCCACAAGCTGCTGGGACTGCCCTGAATCCTCCCCGTCCGGCGAGGCGGAGGATCTATTTCGCGGTGCCGCCGCAGGCTCGCCGAAGCACGTCCTTCTTGGTGTAGCATTCCGGGGGGAGCACCCGGGCGTCCCTGAAGCGGATCAGATAGGGGCGATAGGCGGGCCTCGGATCGTAGGCGGGAACGAGCGCGTTCCTCAGCTCGCGCATCCGCGCCTGGGCGATCGGGTAGAGCTGCCCCTTGGGCGCGGCCAGAGCCGACTTGGCGATGTTGGTCGCGGTCTGGCAGAAGATCTGCTGGGCCTGGGCCGAGGACCAGTTGTTGTAGGTGATGGTCGAATAATCGTCGAACGCCTTCTGGCCCTTGGCGCCCAGCGTCCGCTTGAAATAATTGTTGAGCGCCGTGTAGGCGGTCGCGAGCTCGACATTATGGTGCGCGAGCAGCCCGTTATAATTGGGCACGGCGCGCAGATAGTCCGAGAACTGGCATTGCAGCGCCGCGACGTTGAGCCCGGCGCGCAGATTCCAGAGCAGGTTGGCGCGCTGCTCGGCGGCGGTCGCTCCGGCGAGCGGAAGTCCGACCAGCGGGTCGCTCGGCTCGATCGCCGATCCGCGCAGGTCGGGCTGGCTGATGTAGAGCTGAGCCCGCGCCGAAGGCGCCGCGAGCGCCGCCGCCGCGACGGCTGCGGCCATCGAGCCGTACTTCATCCTGAAGGCCATTCGATCCCCTCGAGCGCTGGACACGCTGGCTCTATGCTTAGCAGGGGTCGCCTCGCAATAAAGCTTCACGCGCCGTGCCCGTCGTGCCTGGGGCACGGCTCGTCATTCCTAAGCGCCTGACGCCCATAAGAAAAGACGCCCCGACAAGAAAAGGGCCGCCCGGTCGCCCGGACGGCCCTTTCCCGAAAAATCTCGACCGAGATTACATGCCGGTGGTGTTGCCGGTTCCGGTCGTGTTGACCGTCGTGTCGGTCGTGGTGGTGTTGGTCGTGCTGTTGGTCGTCACGTTGAGGTCGGTCGTGGCGCCGAGATTGGCGTCGGTTCCGTTCAGCGCGTCGACCGGAGTGACGTCGCCGGTGTTACCCATGAGGGCGTCGTCGGTGTAGTTGACGGCGGCGTTGTTGGCCGCAGCGTCCTCGCCACCGCCGCAAGCCGCGACGAGCAGGGCCGCACCGGCAACCATCGAACCGGTCATCACTTTCGAAAGAAGGTCACGCATTTAGAAACTCCCTAGGTTGGACGATTTGGACGGGATGGCCCCTTTTTTGCCAAATCAGTTTTGCACAATAAACGGAAAGGATACGGCCCTCAAGCCTTCTCGCGTCCCCCCTCTAGGGAGCGCAGGAAATCGCAGAGCCCTCTGTTCAGCGCCAGGTCGAAACGTTCACGTCCGCAAGACACTCCCATCTCGTCGAGGCTGGTCACTGGAAAGTCGCCAATACCGCAGGGGACGATGCCTGAGAAGTGGGAAAGTTCGGGCGCCAGGTTGACCGAGAAGCCGTGATAGGCGACCCAGCGGCGGACCCGGACCCCGATCGCCCCGATCTTCGCCTCGGCGCCGTCCGGGCGGTCGGCCCAGATTCCGATCCGGCCCTCGGCCCGCCGGGCGGCGACTCCGAGCCTGGCCAGGGTCGCGATCACCCAGCCTTCGAGGCAATGGACGTAGTGGCGGATGTCGCGGCCTCTCCTGTCGAGGTCGACGAGGACGTAGCCGACCCGCTGGCCGGGCCCGTGATAGGTGTAGCGGCCGCCGCGGCCGGCTTCGAACACCGGGAAGCCCTGGGGATTGAAGAGCTCGGCGGGGTCGGCGCTGGTTCCGGCGGTGTAGAGGGGCGGATGCTCGAGCAGCCAGACCAGCTCGGCCGCCTCGCCGGAGCGGATCGCCGCGGCTCGCGCCTCCATCTCGGCGAGAGTCTCGGGATAGGGGCTGAGCCCGTCCGTCACCCTCCACTCGATCTCGCCGCAGTCCACCCGAGCCCTCTCGCGCAGCCGGGGCCGCCGCACAAGCCTCGCTTGAGGCCGGCGGCTCCGCGCCCTATGCTGCGCCCTCGAAGAGCAAGGGGGCCGAAGCATGAAATTCTCCTACAGCGCCGTGTGGGCCGACGTCATGGCCCTGCTTCGCGCGCACGCGTCCCTGATCGCGACCGTGGCGGGAGTGTTCATCTTCCTTCCGGGGCTGCTCCTCGCATATTTCGTGCCCCAGCCCGAGACCCAGGACCTCAATCGCATCGGCGAGCTGTGGGTCGAATATCTCAACAGCAACTGGCACTGGATGCTTCTCAACAGCCTGGTCGGGATGATCGGATCGATCGCCATCCTGCTTCTGATCTTCGCCCGCAACATCAGCGTCGGCGGAGCGATCGGGGCGGCGCTCGGGCTGCTTCCCTTCTATTTCCTGACGTCCTTGCTCTCGAGCATCCTGATCGGCTTCGGCTTCATTCTTCTGATCATTCCCGGGCTCTACCTCCTCGGCCGGCTCGGTCCGATCAATTCGGTGGTGGTCGCCGAGAACCGCCGGAACCCGATCGACTCGATCTCCCGCTGCTTCGCTCTGACCAAGGGGAATGGCTGGGCGATCCTCGGGCTGATCCTGATCGTCGCGATCGCCGCATCGATCGTCATCGGAATCGCCACCAGCCTGCTCGGGATCCTGTTCGTCCTCGTCGCCGGGCAGGACCTGGGCGGGATGCTGGTTCTGATCGTGAAGACGGCGGGCAGCGCCGCCTTGATGGCGCTGATGCTGGTTCTGAACGCGGCCATCTACCGGCAGATCAGCGCCGGCGCCCCGTCAGCCGCCGCCGCCGCCGATTAAGGGAAGCTGCGGGGCCGAGCCGGCCGGCAGGAGGCCGTTGAGGCGGGGATCGGGAAAGCTCTCGAAGGCTCGCCTGTAGGCGGTGAATCCAGCCTTGAGATAGGCCCTGAGAGCGGCCGGATGGTCGAGCGTGCAGGTGTTGACATGGACCCGCCGGACGCCGGGCCGCCAGGCCAGGGCCAGGGTGCGGCCGAACAGCCACTCGCCATGGCCCTTGCCGGCGAGCTCGGGGACGAGGCCGAGGAACCGGATCAGGCATTCGCCCCCGGTCCTGAAATCGAGCTCGATCAGGCCGACCTCGATTCCGGAGCGATCGACGACGGCGTGAACCTCCGCAATCTCCCGGCGAAGCCTCTCGTCGTCCATGGCCAGCCGCGAATACCAGAGCCAGCGGGCTCCGATCCGCTCGAAGAGGAGCCGGTAGCGGGCCGGATCGGGGTCGCTCCACCGCTCCAGCCCGAGAGCTGAGGCCGGCAGCGGCCGGGGCAGGGGCCGCTCGATCATCTCCAGATAGGTGACGACCGCTCCGACATAGCCCTCGGCGATCGGGGTGAGGCTCACGACATAATCCGGGCCCGAGAAGGCGCGCCCGCCGGCTGCGGGCGGGCGCCCGCTTCCCGGCTAGAGCCCGTTGGCGAGATTGGTGTCGGGATCGTTGGTCGCGGCGTCCTTCTCTATCAAATTCTGGGTGTTGGAATCGACCGACGCATTGGAATCGAGGCCCGCCGACCCGTTGAGCGGGGCGTTCGGATCGAGCATCATGTTGTCGTCCATCATCATGTTGTCGGCGGCGAGCGAATTCGAATCGTCCGCCGAGTCGCTGGCGCCGCTGCCGCAGGCGGCGAGGGCGAGGGCCATGCCGGCCAATATCATCATGCGCATATCATTCCTCCGTTCGAATGTCCCAACGACGCCCTTCGCCGAAGGCCGGGATAACGCGGCTCCGTCGCCTTGGCTCCCGGAGGGCGGCGGGCCGGCCGCGGTCCCGCGGGAATCGAAGCGACGTCTTCAGCCGGCCGCGGCGGCGTTGAACACCGCGAGCTGGGCGGCGAAGGCGCGCTGGTAGGCGGGCCGGGCTTCGCCGCGGGCGACGTAGGCGGAGAGGGCCGGATAATCCTTCAGGATGGCCGAGCTTTCGAGCCGGCGAAGGACCGTGACCATCAGCAGGTCCGCGGCGCTGAAGCCGCCGTCGAGCCAGTCGGAATCGCCCAGGCGGGCGGAAAGCTCGTCGAGCCTGCCCCGGACCCGGTCGTGGAGCATCGGCAGGCGCTCCTCGTACCAGGGTTTGTCGCCTTCCAGATATCTGGCGATCTCGAGGTCGACGATGGGCGGCTCAAGCGTGTTGAGAGCGCTGAACATCCAGGCGATCGCCCGGGCGCGGGCGTTCGGATCGTCCGGAAGCAGGCCCGGATGGCGCTCGGCGATATGGAGGACGATCGCCCCGGATTCGAAGAGGGCGAGATCCCCTTCCTCGAAGGTCGGGATCTGTCCGAAGGGATGAAGCCGGCGATGCTCGGGCGCCTTCATCGCGGCGAAGGACAGAAGCCGGACGCGGTACGGCTGGCCCGCTTCCTCGAGCGCCCAGCGCACGCGCATGTCGCGAGCGAGGCCCTGGCCGCGATCCGGCGAGCTTTCGAAGGCGGTGATGGTGACGGTCATCCTGGGCTCCGGTTGCGGGGACAAGGCGGCATTATACATGATCCGGCGCGGTGCGGCGGACCCTCAGGGGCCGGAAGTCGCCATTTTCCGGTCGCGGAACCGGAATCGCCCGAGCGCGCTTCGGCAGGCATGGGCGAGCCATCCCAAGAGGGCGGCGGGGCGATCCCCGCCAATCCGGCGCTGAAGCCGTTCGAATTCCTGATCGGCCAATGGCGAACGACCGGGAAGCATCCCGAGATTCCGGGCGAGACTCTTCATGGGCGAAGCTCGTTCGCCTGGGACGAGGACGGCGCGTTCCTGGTCGTTCGAACCCATGTCGACCATCCGCAAATCCCGGACTCGGTGGCGTTCATCGCCAGCGACGACGTCGCCGGCAAGTTCGTCATGGCCTATTTCGACCGGCGCGGAGTCTCGCGCATATTCGACGTGGCCGCCGGCGACGGCGTGGTGACCTGGCGCCGCGACAATCCGCAATTCGCGCAATCGATGACGATCCGGGCGGACGGGGACGAGCTGTTCGGCGAGGGGCGGATGTCGATAAAGGGCGGGGCCTGGGTCGACGATTTGTCGCAGGTCTACGCCCGGGCATGACGGAAGGCCTGAGCCGAGGCTCCGCCCACCGCTACCGGTCCGACTCCGCCTCCTCGATCCGAAGCCGGGCCTGCCGGGCCTCGGCGCAAAGCCGCCCGGATTGCCGGCAGCTCGATTCGAGCGCCTTCACCACCTCGAGCTGCCGCTCGATCACGTAGGGGTCGGTCGCGACCCGCGGCGAATAGGCGTTTCGGGCGGTCGGGGCCGAGGCCGGCTCGGGGCGGCGCGCTTCGCGGCCTCCGACCCGGGACGGCTCGCCGCCGGCGCCGACCAGGACTCCGAGCGGAAAGGCGATCGAGGCGGCCAGAAGCGCGGCGCAGCCAAGCCTGCCCCAGTCCCTGGTTGCGCTCAATTCCGGCTCATCCCCAGGTCGCCATCGGCGGAAGGCTCATCAATATGGCGTCGACATTGCCGCCGGTCCTTAGCCCGAACAGGGTGCCCCGGTCGTAGAGCAGGTTGAACTCGGCATAGCGTCCGCGCCATTCGAGCTGCCTCGCCCGGTCGGCCTCGGTGAAGGGGGTGGCCATGCGCCGGCGCACCAGCTTGGGGAAGACGTCGAGAAGCGCGTCGCCGACGTCGCGGGTGAAGGCGAAGCTGGCCTCGAACGGGCCTTCGAGATGGTCGTAGAAGATCCCGCCCGAGCCGCGATGGACCGAGCGGTGGGGAATCCAGAAATATTCGTCCGCCCATTTGCTGAAGCGATCGTAGAAGGTCTGGTCGTGGGCGGCGCAGGCGGCTCGAAGCCGGGCGTGGAAGTCGGCGATGTCCTCCTCGTAGGGGATGGGGGGGTTGAGGTCGGCGCCGCCTCCGAACCAGCGCTTCGTTGTCGCCAGGAAGCGGGTGTTCATGTGGACCGCGGGGACATGCGGATTGGTCATGTGGGCGACTAGGCTGATCCCGGTGGCGAAGAAGCTCGGATCCTCGCCGGCGCCGTGGATGGTGGCCGCGAAATCCTCGCTGAAGCGGCCGGCGACGGTCGAGACATTGACTCCGACCTTCTCGAACACCTTGCCCTTCATCAGCCCGCGGACTCCGCCGCCGCCCGGCGAGCCGTCGGGGTCGGTCCGCTCCCACGGCGTATATTCGAAGGCGCGATCGCTTCCAGCCTCGCGCTCGATCGACTCGAACTCGGCGCAGATCCGGTCGCGCAGGCTCTCGAACCAGGCGCGCGCGCGCCGCTGCTCTTCGTCCAGCTCGATCATGGCCGAGCGATGCCTCCGGAAGGCTCGCCTTGCAAGGCTTCGGGCGTTAGCGACCTCTTCACCGGATTCCAGTAGGTCGGAAAAATCATGAGGATGTTTCTCGCCATCGCCGCCGCGGCGCTTCCGTCAGGCCCACGCCCAGCCTCCGGCGCCGCCGGGTCCCAGGATCATCGCTCCGGCGACTCCCCGGGCCCCTCCGCAAGCCTATATCGGCCTCGAGGATTATCCCGCTTCGCTTCGGCGGGGCGAGCAGGGGGCGGTCAGCTTCAACCTCGACGTAGGCGCCAACGGGCGGGTGACCGCCTGTACGATCAGGCGCTCGAGCGGATCGAGCGCGCTCGATTCGGCCACCTGCCGGCTGATGCGGTCGAGGGCCCGGTTCACCCCGGCGATGGACAGCACCGGCAGCGCCGTGCCGTCGCGGATCTTCCAGGAAGTGTTTTGGGTCGCGCCCGGAAGCCTGCTCGCGCAAGGGAAGAACTGGGGTGGGGGGATGATGGTCACCAACGTCGCTCCGCCCCCGGTCATGGTCGCCGTCGGGCCGCCTGTCGTCAGCCCGCCGATCGTCGCCATCCCCCAGGACGGGCCGGGCGAAGCCGACCTCAGCGTCTGGGACGCCCGCAGCGGAGCCCTGACCGAGCTCGGCCGCTACGATTCGATTCCGGCCTGCCGGGAAGTGAAGGCGCAGCTCAGGCTTCGCTCCGACCAGAGGGCCTGGTGCACCGTCGCGGCTCAGGCCGGCCGGGACTAGGCGCGGAGCAAAAAGCCGGCCGGCCGAGGCGCCGCCGCCGGACTCGGCCTTGTTGCCGCCGACCCGACGTCCATCTATTCCCGGGCCATGATCGCCGCGATCACCCTCCTGCTGGCGGCTCCCGGCGCCCAAGGCGCGCACTCGCCGCCGCTGCCCGGATTGACTCCCTGCCAGTGGCAGCCGCCGTTCACAATCAGCTCCGGTCCGCCGGAGAGCCTCGCCGAGCGGATGGGCGAAGCCGAGGCGATGTACCGGAAGTGCCACGGCCGGGCCCATGGCGGCGAATCGATCGCCTATTGGAGCTATCCCGACGGAAGCCTTCGCCGCCAGCGCCCGGGAGAGCCGGCGGAGGCCGGAGCGAAGGAGCTTTTCAGCCTCATGGTCCAGTCGCGCGAGCAGCAGATGGCGATCTTCTGGCTGACCTGGTTCCACAGCCACCGGAATGGCGGCTTCTGCCATTTGCGGCGGCCGATGTGGACCGACGCCGAGATCGACCGGACGGCGAACGACTGCTTCCGGGCGATGACCGCCGCGCGGCCGGCGGACTAGGCCGGCACGCCCGACGCGGGCCACGACCCGGTCTGCCGAAGCGCCTCGGCCAGGCCGATCCCAGCGGCGACGGCGAGGTTGAGCGAGCGCGTGCCGGGCGCCTGGGGAATTCGCACCCGAAGCTCGGCGCGGGCGTGGACGTCCTCCGGGGCGCCCCGGCTCTCCGAGCCGAAGAGGAGGGTGTCGGCGGGCTCGAATCCTGCGCCGGGGAGAGGAAGGGCGCCGGCGGTGGTGAAGAGGACGAGCCGGCCCGGGAGCTGGGCCTCGAACGCCTCCCAGCCGCTGTGGCGGGTCACCGCCGCGAGCTCCGAATAATCCATCCCGGCGCGCTTCAGCGCCCGGTCGGAGAAGGGGAATCCGCACGGCTCGACGATGTCGAGCGGAACCCCGAGGCAGGCGGCGAGCCGGATGACCGCGCCGACATTGCCCGCCTGGTCGGGCTGGAAGAGAGCTAGGCGCATTCCCCGCCCTTGCGGCGCTCGGAGCGGCGAGGCAATCGCTCGCCGCTCGCCGGGGAAATTTTCCGCTTTCGAGCGTTCAGTGCGGGCATGGCCGAAATCCTGCTGATCTTCCCGAGCGACAAAAAGACCGCGGCGCACCAGATCGAGGCGGCGCTGGGCTCGGCCGGATATGGGGCGGTGCTCGAGCCGGTCGCCGAGGCCGACGGCGAGGCGATCGCGCGCAAGGCGTCCGACCGCGACTTCGCGCTTCTGATCTGGTCGCGGTCGCTCGCCGCCTCGGCGGACCTCGGCGGGTGGCTTCCGAGCCTGCGCCGGCTGCCCAATCTGATCGAGGTGTCGACCGACGGGATCGCTCCCCAGTCGGGCGACGAGCGCCGGGTGGTTCTGCTGTCCGGCTGGCGGGGCCAGCCCTTCCATCTCGGCTGGCAGCGGATCCTCGAGGAGCTGGAGGGCCTCGGCGCCCGCCGCTCCGAGCCGCGCCGGCCCGCGCCGCCGCCCGCCGCCGCCCCCGCCGCCGTCGCGGCGGCGGAGGGCGGGGCGGCCCCGGCCGGCGCCGTCGCCGGGCGCCGGCGACTCGCGCTTCCCGCGGCCGCCGCTCTCGCTTTGCTGGGCGCGGTCGCGGGGGCGGCGTGGATCGGCACGAACCGTTCGGACCCGCCGCCGCCCGCCGCCCGTTCGGCGCCGTCCGCTGGCGAGGCGACGACGAGGACCGCTACCGAGGCGGCGCCCCAACTCGCCCCCTACGTTGCGCCGGAGGCGCTGGAACCTGCGCCGGTGCCCCCGCCCGGGCCTGCCGCCGCCGAGCCGATCCCCGCGGGCCGGACCGCGGAACGGCCCGTCGCCGAGCGGGCGCCGGGGCGAACCGCCGAAGCCGTCCGGCCGCCCGCGAGGCACCGCACGGCCGCCGCCGACCTCCCGGTGAAACGCTATTCGAAGAAGAATTCGAAGACGATGCGCCTGTTCTGCGCCCGGAGCGGCCGATCCACCCCGCAGTGCCGCACCTTCCTCCGCTCCACTCGGGCCGCACGGCCGGAGTCGCGCCGCTAGCCGGCGGCCTGTCCCGTCGTCGCTACCTCATTGCGCATCGGCAGTTTCCGTTTCGGGCCCGAACGGATGAGCGTCCGCCGCCTCAACCGCCCTTGAATGCGGAGCCGAGGCGGGCGCGCTCGACGTCGCGCAGGCGGCGGCGCGCCTCCCTCACCGGCCGGAACAGACGATAGCCGCGGTCGATCGCACCGATCGCCGCGGCGACCAGCGCCCGGGCGAGCCGGCCGGTCGGAAGCGCGCCCGGCAGTCCGTAGTCGCGACGGGGCGCCGCGGGGAGAAGCGAAGCGGCGCCGACGACGTGAAGCGCCCAGAAGGGCCGCATCGCCGGCGGCATCCGGGCGCCCAGAAGCAGGCGGGCGAAGTCGCGGGCGGGCTCGGTCACTCCGAGGCCGGGGACCGAGTCGAGATAGGATCGAAGCTCCGAGTAGGTCCCAGGCACGTCCGCCCGACCCAGTCCGACGAGCTCGGCCGCGACGACCTGCTCGGCCACGAACCGGTCGCGGTCGGCCTCGCTCAGCCGCCGGACGAAGGCTTCATAGCCTCGAAGAGCGCAGTCGGTGTGCACGGCGTGAACCCAGAGCAGAAGCTCCGGATCGTCGACTCCGATCGAGCGATGGATCGCGCGCACCCGCTCGGCCGCGGAATCCGCAGTCGCCCGGCCGCTGAACGTGATGGCGAAGACGTAATCCGCGGTCATACGGGCCCGCCGCCAGGCGTCGGTCCGGAACGCGCTGTAGCGGTCGACCGCGGCCATGGCGACGGGATGGAGCGCCTGGACGAGGACCGCGGCGATGCCGGAGATGCCGTAGCTGGCGTTGGAAAAGATCCGCCAGCTGACGCTGCCCGGCCCGAAATGGCCGGGATCGTCCGGGCTCAGAGTCTCCACCGAGCGCGAGATCAGGGCCTTGGCGTCGCGGAGCGCCGCCCGGACTCCGGGCAGCGTGATCGAGTCGGACTGGCCCGAGGGACGCCGCATCGCCGATCCATGCCAGAAAGCGCGCCGCCGCGACAGTGGCGGCCGCCGCGGCCGCCTTCGTTCAAAATCACGGTTGGCAAACCCGCGCCCACCCGTCTATCAGGCGCGCCAAGCCGCTCAGGGGACGCTCGTTCCCTTCGGCGCGGCCGCTGCGCGGGCACTCCTTTCCGCGCGTCCTAAGTTCGAAGCGCTGAAGGATATTATGGCGACGGTTGAGCATAGCGACGGGACGCTGGCCGCAATCCCCGACGACGGAGTGCGCCGGCGCGACTTCATCAACATCGCCGCGGTCAGCGCGGCCGGAGTCGGAGCGCTCGCCACCCTCTACCCGCTGGTCAACCAGATGAACCCGTCGGCGGACGTGCTCGCGCTCGCCTCGATCGAGGTCGACATCGCGGCGATCGAGCCGGGCCAGGCGATCAAGACGGTGTTCCGCAAGCAGCCCCTGTTCATCCGCCACCTCACTCCGGCGGAGATCCAGGCCGCCAACGCGGTCCCGGTCGGCGAGCTTCGCGACCCGCAGTCGCTGGCGGAGCGGACCAAGCCCGGCAAGTCGCAATGGCTGATCACCATGGGCGTGTGCACCCATCTCGGCTGCGTTCCGCTGGGCGCCGCGGAAGGGGAGAGCAAGGGCCAGTTCGGAGGCTATTTCTGCCCCTGCCACGGCTCGCATTACGACACCGCCGCCCGAATCCGCAAAGGCCCGGCGCCCAAGAATCTCGAAGTGCCGGACTATGCCTTCAAGTCCGACACCGTGGTCGCAATCGGCGAGGTGCCATGAGATGAGCTTCCCCTGGGCTGAAGAATATCGTCCCAAGAGCGGCTTCATGCGCTGGCTGGACCAGCGGCTGCCGCTTCCGCGCCTGGTCTACGGCGCCGTCGGCGGCGGCTATCCGGTCCCGCGCAACCTCAATTATTTCTGGAATTTCGGAGTCCTGGCCGGAATCGCGCTGACCATCCAGATCGTCACCGGGATCATCCTGGCGATGCATTACGTGCCCTACGACCAGCAGGCCTTCCAGTCGGTCGAGCACATCATGCGCGACGTCAACCAGGGCTGGCTGCTCCGCTACCTCCACGCCAACGGCGCCAGCTTCTTCTTCATCGTCACCTACATCCACATCTTCCGCGGCCTTTATTACGGCTCCTACAAGGCGCCCCGCGAGCTGGTGTGGATGCTCGGGCTCGTCATCCTGCTTCTGATGATGGCGACGGCGTTCATGGGCTACGTGCTGCCCTGGGGGCAGATGAGCTTCTGGGCCTCCAAGGTGATCACCGGCCTGTTCGGGGCGATCCCGCTGATCGGCGAGCCGGTCCAGAACTGGCTGCTCGGCGGCTACGCGCCCGACCAGCCGACCCTGAACCGCTTCTTCTCGCTCCACTACCTCTTGCCGTTCGTGATCGCCGGAGTGGTCATCCTCCACATCTGGGCGCTCCACATTCCCGGATCGAGCAACCCGACCGGAGTCGAGGTGAAGACGGCCCAGGACACCGTGCCCTTCCATCCCTATTACACCGCCAAGGACGGCTTCGGCCTCGGCGTGTTCCTGATCCTGCTTGCGATCGTCACCTTCTTCGCTCCCAATTATCTGGGCCATGCCGACAATTACATCCCGGCCAACCCGCTCTCGACTCCGTCGCACATCGTTCCGGAATGGTATTTCTGGCCGTTCTACGCGATCCTTCGCGCCTTCACGGTCGACTTCATCCTGCCCGCCAAATTGTGGGGCGTGCTGGCGATGTTCGGAGCGATCATCCTGCTCTTCTTCCTCCCCTGGCTCGATCCGTCGCCGGTCCGCTCGGGCAATTACCGGCCGCGCTTCCGCCAGTTCTTCTGGATCCTGATGCTCGACATCGTCGTCCTCGGCTGGTGCGGCGGGCTTCCGGCGGAGGAGCCGTGGGTGATGGTGAGCCAGATCGCGACCATCTATTATTTCGCCCACTTCCTGATCATCCTGCCGATCCTGAGCTGGACCGAGCGGACCGAGCCGCTGCCCAACTCGATCTCGGAAAGCGTGCTTCACGGCGAGGCGGCGGAATCGGCGCCGGCGGACCTTGCCGGGCTCAGGCCGGCCGGCGCGGCCGAATAAGGGAAAGAGACAATATGGTCCGCCTGCTCGGCATCCTCATCGGTCTCGGCTTCGTCCTCGTCGCCGCCTGGTCCCTCGCCTGGGGCGTCGCCGCCTATGTCAGCGAGCCGCACGAGGAGACGGTGGAGCACCGCTTCCACCAGGAGCCGCGCGACATCGCCTTCTCGTTCGACGGCCCGTTCGGCAAATATGACCGGCCCCAGCTGCAGCGCGGCTTCCAGGTCTTCAAGGAGGTCTGCGCCTCCTGCCACGGCCTGAGCTTCGTCGCCTTCCGCGACCTTCACGATCTCGGCTACGGCGAGGAGGAAGTGAAGGCGATCGCCGACCAGTGGCAGATCGAGGTCCCGGCGGTCGACTCCAAGACCGGCGAGGCGAGCACCCGCAAGGCGCTTCCGGCCGACCGCTTCCCGAGCCCCTATCCGAACGAGGTCGCGGCCCGGGCGGCCAACCGCAACGCGCTTCCGCCGGACCTGTCGCTGATCACCAAGGCGCGCCACGGCGGCGCGCCCTATATCGCCTCGCTTCTCACCGGCTACCGCAACCCGCCCGCCGACCTTCCGGCGGATTCGCGGCCGGGGGAGGGGCTCCATTACAATCCCTGGTTCGCCAACCTCAACATCGCGATGCCGCCGCCGCTCACCGCCGACGGCCAGGTCAGCTATGCCGACGGCACCAACCCGACCCGCGAGCAGATGGCGAAGGACGTCAGCGCCTTCCTGGCCTGGACCGCCGAGCCCAAGCTCGAGAACCGCAAGGCCGCCGGGCTCGCGACCCTGGCCTTCCTGCTGTTCGCCACCATCCTCGCCTACATGGCCTACCAGAACATCTGGCATGGCGGCGCCAGCCGGCGGGTCCGGCAGACCGGCGTCCTCGACCCGGACAACATGGCCAAGCGCGACGAAGCGAGCCGCGAGGCTGGGATCGCCGGAAACCCGTAGACGGCGTCCAGCGTCCCGCTTCGGGATAAGGCAGGAACTTCACGCTTTACAGGAGGTTAACGGTTCATCGGCGGTTCACCGCCGGGGGCGGATTTTCCTGCCGCCTAAGCGTCTTTTCGGGAGAGTCGCTCATGTCCCTCGTCCGCCTCCGCACCACCGCGATCCTGCTCGCGGCCGGCCTCGGCCTTTCGGCCTGCTCGCATTACGACGGCTACGGCTACGGAGGAGTCTCCGTCGGCTATGGCGGCGGCTATTGCGATCCTTATTATTACGACTGCTACGGGGGCTATGGCGGCTATGGCGGCTATCACGACCCCTGGTACGGCTGGTACGGCGACTATTATTATCCCGGCATTGGAATCTACGTCTTCGACCGCTGGGGCCGGCGCCACCGCTGGAACGACGATCACCGCCGCTATTGGGAAGGCCGGCGCGGCCGCTGGAACGACCGCGACTGGAACGACCGGCGCTG
This sequence comes from Allosphingosinicella sp., assembly GCA_036386795.1. Taxonomy (GTDB): domain Bacteria; phylum Pseudomonadota; class Alphaproteobacteria; order Sphingomonadales; family Sphingomonadaceae; genus Allosphingosinicella. Next base: position 28,830 of record DASVUZ010000027.1, on the reverse strand, counting down.
GGAGCGCTGGGACGGCTATCGCGGCAGCCGCGGCGACTGGGGCCGCGACGGCCGGCGCGGAACCGACCCGCGCTGGCGGGGCGACCGAAGCGACCGCCAGGACTGGCGGGAGGACCGAAGCCAGATCCGCGAGAATTACCGCGATTTCCGGCAGGATCGCCAGGGCGACCGGACTCAGTTCCGCAACGAGCGCCAGCAGGATCGCGAGGCCCTGCAGCGCGGCGACGTCACCCGCGAGCAGTTCCGCCAGGACCGAAGGGAGGACCGTCGCGAGTTGCGCCGCGAGACCCGGCAGGACTGGCGGGGGCTCCGGCGCGAGAATCGCCGCGACCGGCGCGACTGACCTGGCCGGGCCGGTCAGGCCGGCCGGCGGCGGATCAGGACGATCGAGGTGAAGCTCAGCACGGGCACTCCGTCCTGGTTGGTGACGACCGTCGCCGATCGGAAGGAGCCGAGGTCCGGCTTCGACCGCGACGGCGTCTTGTCGACGATGGTGCTCCGGACGGTGAGAGTGTCGTCCGGATAGACCGGCTTAAGCCAGCGCAGCTCGTCGACTCCTGGCGAGCCCAGGCCGGCCTGCTCGTCGTTCACGACATAGCGGGCGATCACCGCCATCGTCATCGCGCAGGTGTGCCAGCCGCTCGCCGCAAGCCGCCCGAAATGGGTCTTCGCGGCTTCCTCGTCGGAGAGGTGGAAAGGCTGGGGGTCATATTTGCGGGCGAAGTCGAGCACCTCCTCGCGGGTCACCCGGTAGCTTCCGAACTCGGTCTCCTTGCCGATCTCGAGGTCCTCGAAATAGATCATTCGCTGGCACTCCGTCCCGCCGGGCCCAGACGCCCGTAACCGCGCTCACTTACCCTGTGCATTGGAGAAGGCCGACCCCGGATCAAGCCCGGGGTGACTCAAATGTCGCTTTCGACGAGCGAAAACGGGGGCCGTGTCACCGCTCCGTGGCAGCGGAACAACAAAATGGTCTCGATTGTGTCACCGGCGCAACATTCATCTTGCGTTCAATCCATCCATGGAAAAGAACGGTTCATCGCAGCCGTCGCTGCGGTGAGTTGAGGATAGAGACATGTTGACGACGATCGAAGGTGGCCGCAGCTTCCCCCACGACCCCGCCCTGCGCGGGTTCCAGATCCTGTATCATTCGGGCGAGGTCAACCGCTGCCCGGGTTGCGGGCGGAGCCATTGGTACGTCGGTCGACTGTCGGCGGAATGCGGCTTTTGCGGCACCGCTCTGGCTCTGGCCGAGACCGCGCGCACCGGCACCGGCGTGTTCCACCGCGGCCAGCCCGCGCGCGACGATTATTGGGACATCGCCGCCTGAGACTTCAGCGATAGCTCTCCGGCCAGGGCAGCGGGAAGAAGGCGCGGTAGGGCCGCGCCTCGTCCACCGCCCTGGCGAATGAGGGGCGCTCCAGAAGCCGAGCGTAATAGGCCTCGATATGGGGCCGCCCGGCGAATGGCTCGACGATATTGGCGTAGAAGAGGGCCGGGCCCGCACCGCAATCGGCAAGGCTGAAGGTTCCGCCGGCAGCCCAGGGCCGGCCGTCCGCGAGCTCCGATTCGAGCAGGTCCCAGGAGCGTCGAAGCGCGGCTTTCGATTCCTCGACTCCATAAGGATCTCGCCCGGCCTCGGGACGGAAATTGTCGCCCACCGCCTTTTGCAGCGGAAGCTCGACATAATGATCGAAGAAGCGGTCCCACAGATGGACCTTCAGCGCGGAATCCGGATCCGCCGGGACCAGCGGCGGCGGCCCCGGATGGGCGCGGTCGAGATACTGGACGATCAGGCTCGATTCCGGGACGGTCATTCCCCGCGCCTCGTCCCTCAGCACCGGGAACTTGCCGATCGGCCACAGCCGCTCGAGCGCGGCCTTCTGGGCCGGATCGCCGAGGTCGACGACGTTGCGCTCGAACGGCACCTCCCGCTCATACAGGGCGACCAGCACCTTCTGGCAGAAGGACGAAAAGGGGTGGTAATGGAGGATCAGAGTCATCGGCGCGCTTTCCGCCCGGCCTGCGCTTCTGTCAACGCCGGCACCTCATTGGAGGTGCCCGACGGGTCCGACCTCCCCCTACTTCGCCGTCCCCGGATAGACTCGGAGCGCGTCCGCGAAGGTCACCACGGTGACCGCATTGCCGCCCTCGTCGGCGATCTCGATCCGGTCGACGGAGGCCAGCTTACCTCGGCGCGGCTCGTCGGAGATGATCTTGCGGGCGGAGCGTATCGCCTCCAGGCGGGCCTCCTCGACGGTCTCGAAGCTCATCCCTTCCTCGTCGCGAAGCGTGACCCCGTCCTTGAGGTGGAAGAAGAAGCGGGGCATGCCTGAGGAGCGTTTCGCGGGCGGTTATGGTTCCGGATCAGGATTCCGGGCCGGCGATCCGCGATTGCGTCGCTGCCGGACTGGTGACAATATCCCGTCCATGCGCCACTTCGCCCTCCTCGCTCTCGCGCTGGTCCCGGCCGCTGCCGCGGCCCAGCCTCCCGCCGCCGCCGCCGCCGAGGCGCCGATCGTCGCCGAGGCGCGCGAATTCATGAAGCGCTACGGCGACGACCTGTGGCAGGGCAACCGCACCGCGATCGCCGAGCGCTACGACCGAACCGGCGCCTGGCATGTCGGCCCCGGCCGGGCTGAGCTCGAGACCTGGGACAAGATTGCCCTTCGCTACCGCCGCCGCTGGGCGCCGCCGGCGAGCTTCGAGTGGCGCAACCTCGCCTACGAGCCGCTCGGCCCCGATTCGGTGCTGGTGGTCGGAGGCTTCCTGTGGTGGCCGCAGAAGAAGGCCGAGCAGGCGCCGCTCGAATATTCCTATACCGGCCTGCTCGTCCGGCGCGACGGCCAGCTTCGGATCCGGCTCGAGAACGAAGCCGCCGCAATCCCTCCAAGCCGCCGCTGACAGCGGGAAGGCCGGCCGTCGGAACCTTTGCCCCGGGGAGGGCTTGGGGAGGCAGGCAACATCTCGAGGGAAGGGCAGGATGCGCTACCGGAAGCTCGGCTCGAGCGATCTCGAAGTCTCGGAAATCTCGCTTGGCTCCTGGCTGACCTTCGGAGTCGGAGTGGAGCGCGACCGCGCCGCCGCCGTGGTCGACAAGGCGTTCGATCTTGGGATCAATTTCATCGACACCGCCAACATCTACGGCCGCGGAGCGGCGGAATCGTTCCTCGGCGAGGTTCTGAAGGGCCGCCCGCGCGAGTCCTACGTGCTCGCGACCAAGCTCTTCTTCCCGATGACCGAGACGGACCGCGGCCTGTCTCGAGCCCAGGTCGAGAAGCAGCTCGACGCCTCGCTGGCCCGGCTCGGGACCGACCATGTCGACCTCTATCAATGCCACCGCTACGACGAATCGACTCCCCTCGAGGAGACCATGGCCGCGCTTACCGACGCGGTCCGGGCGGGCAAGGTCCGTCATATCGGATTCTCCGAATGGCCGGTCGCCAGGGTCCGCGAGGCGCTGGCGCTCTCGGGGGTCGAGAAATTCGTGTCGAGCCAGCCGCAATATTCGCTGCTCTGGCGCGAGCCCGAAGCCGAGCTGTTCCCGCTGTGCGCGTCGAACGGCATTTCCCAGATCGTCTGGTCGCCGCTCGCCCAGGGGGTGCTGACCGGCAAGTATCGTCCGGGCGCGCCGCCGCCGGCCGACAGCCGCGCGACGAGCGAGGAGATGGGCGGCTTCATCTCCTGGCTGCTGAGTGATTCGACTCTCGAGGCGGTCGAGCGCCTGCGGCCGATCGCCGCCGAGGCCGGCCTCAGCCTCGCCCAGTTCGCGCTCGCCTGGGTGCTGCGGGAGCCGAACGTCGCCTCGGCGATCGTCGGCGCATCGAGGCCCGAGCAGCTGGCCGAGAATGCGGCGGCTTCGGGCGCCGAGGTCGATCCGGGCCTGTTCGCCCGCGCCGGTTCGATCGCGGCGGAGGCTCGGGCCTAGCCGACTCCTCCGGTCGGGAGGACGCTCAGCGCCTTATCCGGGCGCTCTCGACGATGCGCTCGAACTCGGGGAGTGCGGCTCCGAAATAATGGGCGCGGGCGGCGTCGAGGAGGGCGAGGTAAAGCCTGCCGTCGACGATGGCGCCGACCGCCCGGCCGCGCCGCCACACCTCGTCGCCGCCGAGATAGTCGTAGTCGAACTGGAAGCCGGGGCTGCCGGCGAAGGTGCGCGGCTGCATTCCGGTGACGTTGAACTCGCTGGCGCCGGCCCGGACCCGGTAGAAGCTCTCGATCATCCCGCCGATCTCCGGCGGGCTCATGTCGGAGCGGAAATTGGGCACCTTGCGGTCGGCCTTGCGGCGCTGCTGGACGATCCGCTTGTCGTGCTCGAGCCCGCCGATGAAGGTGAGGCCGTCGAGCAGCGGTCCGTTCAGGGTCCAATTCTCCTCGCGGGCGATCTGGTCGGAGCCTCGCGGCGCCTTGTTCCAGCGGATCGTCGGAGTCACGACCATCGAATCGCGAGCCACCGACTCGGCGCCGGGCTCCACCAGGCGGTAATAGCGAAGGCCGTAGCCGCCGCCGGGCCCGCCGGCGCAGCCCGCCAGCATGGCCAGGGCCGTCAGAGCCGCGAGGATCCTGCGCGTCGCCATGCCTTCCTCCTAATCGCCGAGCGAGTGACGGACCATCGCCGCATCGGGCGCCCGAGGCGCGAGCGCGAGATAGCGCCTGAGCGCCGCCAGCCCCTCTTCGCGGCGGCCTTCCTTCAAGAGCTGGTAGCCATGGGCGCGCCACGCCTCGGCCGGGGCGTCGGGATAGGCGATCGCGGAGGCATAGCTTCGGCCGGCCAGGGCGCCGTCGCCCGGCTGTCCCCGCAGCCGCCAGACCTCGCCCTCGTAGAAGCGCAGGAGGCCGTTCCAGCCGTCCCTGGCGAGGTTCCTCAGGATGTAGAGGCTGGCGCCGGGATCGTTCAGCTTCACCTGGTCGTCGAGGAAGGTTCGGCGATGCCCGCCCAGCGCCTTCAGATAGCGGTCGCGGCCGCGCTCCGTGCCTTGCGGGGTCGCAACCTCCCTCGCCGAGGCGCGAAGGTCGGCCATTCGAGTCGCCGGCGCCGGATGGGTGGCGAGCAGCGAATAGCCGCGCTTGGGACGCTTGCGGCGCATTCGGGCGCTCGCCTCGATCTCCTCGATCAGCTGCTGCCAGGTCTCCGGCATCGCCGCCGGGTCGTAGCCGGTGGCGGCGATCTGCTTCAGGCCCATCGCATCGGCCTCGGCTTCGAGCTCGCGGCTGTAGGCGAAGATCGACAGGATCCCGCCCATCTGGACGAGCCGGACGAGCTCGCCGGCATAGATTCCGGTCGCGCCATAGCCGAGGCCGGCGGCCATTCCGAGGAAGTTCAGAGCCGCGGTCTTGCGCTTGAGGTCGCGCCACATCCGGATCTGGTGGCGCCTCAGGAAATGGCCGGCCTCGTGGGCGACGACCCCGGCCAGCTGCGCCTCGTCGCGCATCCTCAGCAGCAGGCCGGAGAAGACGACCATGAAGCCGGTCGGGGCCATGAAGGCGTTGAATTCCGGGATATGGGCCAGGTAGATCCGCAGGTCCCTCGCGGCGGGGCCTCCGACCCGTTCGGCGACTCCGCCGAGATAGGCGGCGAGCGCCGGGTCGCGAACGACCAGGTTGGAGCCTGCAATCTCCTCCTCGACCCTTTGATATTGCTGCCACATCCCCTGCTCGTCCTTGTCGGTCGGGCGATAGCCCGGGCCGACCAGGGGTTTCATGTCGGCGGGGCGGATCCGGGCCTCGGCGATTCCCGCGACCGAGGCGCAGCAGGCGCAGCCCAGCCCGCCCAGCATCATCCGGCGCGTGAGCGGCAGGCTTTCGTGCCAGGAGCTCACTGGCGGGCTCGGACGTGGCGCCCCGCCTTCATCCGGCCGAGCAGCCGCTCGACCATCTGGGCGGCGCCCTCGGGGGTGCGGATGTCGCCGAACTGGACTCCCGGCGCGAGGCTCGAGGTCTGAAGAACGTTGAACCAGACCACCTCGCCGGTCCTGAGATCGACCAGCGAGGCATAAGCCGACTGGCTTCCGCCGGCCTGCGGAGCGCAAAAGCCGATCAGGCAGCCCGCGATCCCGAGCACCTGGAGCGCGACCCGGCCCGACGAGGCGAAGCTGTCCTCGGCGTGGAGGAACAGGGCATAGTCCATTCCGGTCGCACGGCCGAACGCCACCGCATCCTCGCCGAGAGTCCAGTCGAGCCCCTGCCGGCGCTTGGTCGGAAGCGTCGCTCCGAGATATTTGTGAAGGGCGATCGAGGCTCCGACGGCGGCGTGAAGCCGCTCGAGCTCGGCGACCGTGTCGGCGCTCACTCCGGCGATTCCGCCGCGGGTCTCGAGGATCCGGGTTCGGCCGCCGCGCCCGGCCTGCTGGTCGGCGAGCGCCTTCAGGAGGTTGGCTCGAGCTTTCTCGGTCCAGTCGGCGCGCGGCTCGACAAGGCCGCCGGCGGTGAGCAGCCCGACGCTGACGTCGGGACGCATCACGATCAGGCTGTAATCGCCCTGCGGAGGCTCGAACTCGACGTCGGCGACCTGGCGGGTCTGGACGCAGGCGGACAAGGCGACGGAGCCTGACAGGAGGGCGACGAGCGGGCCGCGAAGCATAGACTGGCTCCTCGAGGCGGGCGGGCGCGCGGCCGGAAAACCGACGCTCCCCGAACCACTTGCCGCCAACGCTCCGGTTGCGCACGCGTTCCGGTCGCCACTCCGCACGCCTTGCGGACCGACTCGCCGACGCTGCGCTTGCCCTCCTGTCCCACCCTGCTATATCCGCCGCCGACCGGCGGCCTGAGCGGGCGTGGCGGAACTGGTAGACGCGCCAGGTTTAGGTCCTGGTATCGCAAGATGTGGGGGTTCGAGTCCCTTCGCCCGCACCAGTCCGCTCCGCCCGATTGCGAATGAGGCCGCACTCCCGCTTGCGAAGGTAAGAGCGAAGCCATGCAGACTGTCGAGACGTTGAACCAGGGCCTCAAGCGGGCCTACCGGATCACCATCCCCAAGAAGGACATCGACGCCCGAGTCGACGGCGAATTGCGCAAGGTCGCGCCCCAGATCCGGATGCCGGGCTTCCGGCCCGGGAAGGTGCCGCCCAACCTGGTCAGGAAGATGCACGGCGCCGCGATCGAGCAGGACGCCCTCAACAGCGCGGTCCAGGAGGGAGTCCAGCAGCTGATCGCCGAGCAGAAATTGCGCCCGGCGATGCAGCCCCAGGTCGAGCTGGAGGATGGCGGGCCGGGCCGCGACGCGATCGTCAAGGTCGAGCTCGAGACTCTTCCCGAAGTGCCTGCGCCCAGGATCGACGAGCTCAAGCTCGAGCGGCTCCGGGTCGAGCCGACCGACGCCGAGATCGACGCCGCCATCGCCCGGCTGGCGCAGGGCCAGAAGACCTTCGAGCCGGCGCCCGCCGGAGCCTTGGCCGAGCCGGGCGACGTCGTCGTCATCGATTATGAGGGCAGCGTCGACGGAACCCCGTTCGAGGGCGGCAAGGGCGAATCGATGCAGGTCGAGCTCGGCTCGGGACGGCTGATCCCGGGCTTCGAGGACCAGCTGGTGGGAGCCAAGGCGAACGACCAGCGCCAGGTCGAGGTCACCTTCCCGGAAGACTATCCGGTCGCCTATCTGAAGGGGCGCGCGGCGGTGTTCGAAGTGACGGTCGGCGAGGTTCGCAAGCCGCTCGAGACCCGGCCGGACGATTCCTTCGCCCAGTCGATGGGGCTCGAGGGGATCGGCCAGCTCAGGGAGCTGATGAAGGGCCAGGTCGAGCAGGAGCTGGAAGGCCTCACCCGCACCCACATGAAGCGCAGGTTGCTCGACAGGCTCGCCGAGACCCACGATTTCGAAGTCCCGCCCTCGATGGTCGAGGCCGAGTTCGCGCAGATCTGGCAGCAGCTCGAGCATGAAGCGGGCCACGAGGAGGATCCGGAAGCGGCCCGGGCCGAGATGGAATCCGAGCGCGCCGAGTATCGCGCCATCGCCGAGCGGCGGGTGCGGCTCGGGCTGCTGCTCTCCGAGATCGGCCAGCGCAACGCCATCCAGATCAGCGAGAGCGAGATGAACCAGCTGGTGATGCAGGCCGCCCAGCAATATCGCCCCGAGGACCGGCAGAAGTTCGTCGATTACGTCCGCAACGACCCGATGGCGGCGGCGCAGTTGCGGGCGCCTTTGTTCGAGGACAAGGTGGTGGACTTCCTCTTCTCCAAGGCGGAGATCAGCGAGCGGACGGTGACCCGCGAGGCGCTCCAGGCCGAGATCGAATCGACCGACACCGACTCCGGCCACGTCCACGGCCCCGATTGCGACCACGGCCACGACCATTCGCCGAAGGGCGCCAAGGCCGCCGCCAAGGGCTCCAAGGCCGCGAAGGGCGCCAAGGCCCCGAAGGGCGAGGCCGCCGAGGCTCCGGCGGAGGGCGCCGCCAAGGCCGCCAAGGGCTCCAAGGCTTCCAAGGCTTCCAAAGGCGAGGCGGCCGACGCCCCCGCCGAGCCCGCCGCGAAGCCCGCCAAGGGCAAGGCCAAGCCGGCCGAGGCCGCTCCAGCCCCCGCGAAGGCGGCTCCCGCCGCCCGCAAGCCCGCCTCGAAGAAGAAGGATTCCTAAGCCCCGTTTCCTCGCCTAAGAAGCGGCAGGGGCGCTCGAGCTCGGGGGGAAGAAGTGGACCAGTCTGAGCTTCGGGTGGCGGTTCTCCTGCCCTGCTTCAACGAGGAGGCGGCGATCGCCCAGACCGTCGCCGCCTTCGCCGGAGCGCTTCCGGGCGCCTCGATCTACGTCTACGACAATAACAGCTCCGACCGGACCCGCGAGGTCGCCGAGGGCGCCGGAGCGATCGTCCGCGACGAGCGGATGCAGGGCAAGGGCCATGTCGTGAGGCGGATGTTCGCCGACGTCGAGGCCGACGTCTACGTCATGGCCGACGGCGACATGACCTACGACGCCTCAGCCGCCCCCGGCCTGGTCCGAAGGCTGGTCGACGAGCGGCTCGACATGGTCGTCGGAGCCCGCAAGTCCGAGGTCGAGGAGGCTTACCGGCGCGGCCACAGGCTCGGCAACCGGCTGTTCACCGGCCTCCTCGCCGGCCTGTTCGGCCGAAGCTTCACCGACATCTTCTCGGGCTACCGGGTGTTCTCGAGGCGCTTCGTCAAGTCGTTCCCGGCCTTGTCGCGAGGCTTCGAGACCGAGACCGAGATCAGCGTCCACGCGCTCGAGCTGGCGATGCCGGTCGCCGAGGTGGTCACCGCCTACGGCGCACGCCCCGAGGGCTCGGTCTCCAAGCTCTCGACCTGGCGCGACGGCTGGAGGATCGCCCGGACCATCCTCCACCTGTTCCGGATCGAGCGCCCGGTCCTGTTCTACGGAGGCTTCGCCGCCTTCCTCGCCGCGCTCGCCCTCGTGCTCGCGATCCCGCTGATCCTGACCTTCGCCCGGACCGGTCTCGTCCCCCGCTTCCCGACCGCCATCCTGGTCACCGGCCTGATGATCGTCGCCTTCCTGAGCTTCGGGGTCGGCCTCATACTCGACACGGTCGTTCGCGGCCGCCGCGAGGTCCGTCGCCTGGCGTATCTGGCGCTTCCCGCGGTGGGGGAGAAGTAGCGGCGCGGTCCCCGACGGCCGGCGCCGTCATGCCGGACTTGATCCGGCATCCACCTTTCGTCCGCCTTGCATGTCCTCCGTCTTGGCCTTCCGGTTTCAACGCAACGACGCAACGACGCAACGACTCCGCAAGGCCGGACGGCGCTCCCGAATCGCGAACAAGTCCGGGCGCTCGGCCTCGTTGAGTCGGAGTTTCGGCATGCGGGCCCGTCGCCCCGGCCCGCGCGAAGTTGCCGACTCCATCGAGTCGTGCGATCCTTGCGCCATGGCGATGCGGAGCCTGATCCTGGCCTTGCTCCTGCTCCTGGCGAACGGCGGCGCCCTCGCCAAGCGGCCGGGGCCGGCGGAGCGGCGGGCGGAGCATGAGGCGATGCCGCTTCTCGAGCTGTACCAGTCGGCTTATTCCTGGGGGGCGGTCGCGTTCAGCTGCGTTCCGGCCGTCTATCCCGGAGGGACCCAGCGGCCCGGCTTCGAGACGATGCGGCGCAAGCTCGGGGACCGCCTGGGGCGGGCGAGGGCTCGGCTGGCCGCGGCTTATGGCGAGGCGCCGCTGGCCGAGATCGAGCGCGCCCATGACGAGGAGGAGCATGGCATCTACCGGACCGGCTGCGACGAGAATGCCAGCCCGGTCGGGCGGGCGCGCTATCGGCGGCTGATCGAGCTGCTCGAGCGCCGCACCGCCGGGCTCCCGGCGGGACGGCCCTGAGCCCGGTTCCGGGCGCCTGGCTCGTAGCCGGCACGATCCCGGCGCTGGGCCGGTCCGTCATGCCGGTCTTGATCCGGCATCCCCCTTCGGTTCCGGCTTCGAGAAAGGTTAAGGTGGATCCCGGATCAAGTCCGGGATGACGATTCCGCGGGCGCCGCGGCCGGCCGTCCCGGGCGGGGTCGCTCCCGTCGTGCCGGACTTGATCCGGCATCCACCTCCGGTTCTGGTTTCGGGAAGGCTCAAGGTGGATCCCGGATCAAGTCCGGGATGACGATTGCCTTGGAGCGCGGCCGGCCGTCCCGAAGGGGGCCGGCCGGGCCGAGGCCGAGGCGCGGACCAAGGCGGCTGCGGGGCCACTGGGGCGGGCGGAAGGGGCGGGGGGCTGCGCAGGCCCCTTCCCGTCATGCCGGACTTGATCCGGCATCCCCCTTCGGTTCCGGCTTCGAGAAAGGTTAAGGTGGATCCCGGATCAAGTCCGGGATGACGATTCCGCGGGCGCCGCGGCCGGCCGTCCCGGGCGGGGTCGCTCCCGTCATGCCGGACTTGATCCGGCATCGACCTTCCGTTCTGTTCGAGAGGTTCAAGGAGTTCGTCGATGGCGGTCGGGGTTGGTTCGGTGGTGGTGGCGGGGCTGGCGGCTTCGGCGGCGGCGGGCGGGTGTCCGGCGGGGGAGGCGGCGGCCGACGCGCTTCGGGCAACCCATGAAGCGGCGCGGCGGGCGCATCTCGAGGGGAATGCGGAGCTGATGGCTCCGGCGATGGCGGAGCGGATGGTGATGGCGAGCCGGGGCGAGCTTTCGGTGAGCCCGAAGGCGGCGGCCCTGGCTTTCTTCAGGAGCTATTTCGAGCGGGTGAAATATCTGGAGTGGAGCGACTCCGAGCTTCCGATCGTGAGCGTCGCGCCAGACGGGCGGAGCGGGTGGATGGCGGTCAAGGTCCGCGCGCGCTACGTCGAGCGGGCCAAGCCCGACGCCGCGCCCAAGGCCTTCCGCAGCAGCTGGATCGCCACCTATGAGCGGGTCGGCTGCGACTGGAAGATGACCGGCAACGCCTCCGCCGTGGTCGAGGAGTAGGTCGCTCCAAGGCCGCGCCATCCAGGCGGCGGCCCGTCGCCGCCCCGGCCTCGCTTCCACGGGGAGTCGGCCCTCGGAGCCGGGCGACCGACACCGGGGGCGCCCGTCGCCGGGGCGCCCGCGCGGGCCTTCAGTGCCGCTTGGTCAAGTCCAGGACATCCTCGAAGCCGAGGGTGTATTTGAGCTGATGCTCCGAATCCTCGATCTCGATGAAGGAGGACAGGTCGAGCATTCCCCGCTTGACCTCGCTCGCCATGATTTCGCGTGCGGTCCTGACCGCCTCGGCCCGGGCGGCCTCCAGGTCGGGAAAATCCCGTCCCTCCTGGTCTTCCGTGAAGCCGTTCCCGTTGCAAACGTGGAAATAGAAGCGCGGCATGGCGCGACGCCCTAGGGGCATCCGGACCGAATTGGCCATAGATAGGACAATTGCCGGCCTCAGCCAGGGGGCGGCTCGTCGCTTAAATCGCGCCTTGCCCGTGTAAATCGGGTCAGCGGCGCGGCTTGAAGCTCTCCAGAGCGTCGGAGCGTCCATATTTGAAGCCGAGCGCATAATCGTCGGCTTTGGCCTCGGTCGGACGCGTGGGATTGGCGGGCAGGGGCGCATCGCCGGCGATTCCTTCCCAGCCGGCGCGATAACCTTGCTCGTAAGTGCCTTGGGTCATGGCGAATGAAGCGACTTAAGTCCGATCCGGTTCCTTCCTGTTGCTTGCCGGGGAATGCCGGTCCAGCTCCCGATCAGGATTCGGCGCCTGCCGCTCACGGTGCCGGCCTTGTTCGTCGGCTTACGCCTCAGGTCCGGGCTTACCGGGTGATGGTGAGCTGGGCCAGTCGGAGGTGCAGGTAGCCGCTCTGGAAGTCCCCGGCCGCGGCGAGGCTCTTCCAGTTTTCGATGATGACCGAGCGGCTCGACCGGGTGATAAGCTCGTCCCGCTCCAGCCCTTTCAAGGTCCGGTTGAGTTGCCGGCCCCCGTCGCCGACGATCTTCTGGCGAAAGGCGAAGCCCGATCGAAGCATGCACGAATGCGTCGTCCGGTCACCCTCGCGAACGATGTGCTGGCGCGCATCGATCGTCCGGAGGGTGTGCGGGAGATCGAGGAGCGCGCCCTGGTCCCTCGGGCTCAAGGCGCCCCAATATTCCAGCTTTCGGAGCATCGGCATCAGTGCGGATGGATTGGACATTGTGGTTTCCCGCAGCGGCGGGAGCACAACACTCTCAGTCGCCGGCGGCCGAGTCGGGTGGCAGCGATAGGCTCCCTTGGCCACAAAAGGCGGGAAGTCCAATTTATGTAGGGTCAAATGTTAGGAAAATCCGTGGGTTGCGTCCGAGGAAGGCAGTTTCCGGCACCGCGATGCGCGGCCGGGCGCGGGAACGCCGGCCGTCGCGGCTTCGTTGTAGCTCGGGGTTGGACAAGGAGAGTTACAATGCTCAAGCCGATTGCAGCGACGATCATCGCGGCGGGCCTGGCGGCGACGGCTCCGCTCGCCGCCCAAGGTTCGAACGCCGGCAAGTCCTCCGACGCGGCCGGCCAGGACAAGGTCTGCCTGGTGACCTGGCGGAGCGCCGCAGACGCGGCCACCGGCGCCGACGCCACCGCGATCAACGGCAAATACCTGCCTCGAAAGGCCGCCGAGCAGCAGGCGGCGAACAGCGGCGGCAAGTCGCGGGTGTTCGACTATTCGAACAGCACCCAGGCGGTGAACACCGGAACCTATACGATCGCCAATAACGAGCAGAGCGAGCCTTCTGCGAAGGGCCGGAATTCAATCCGAACCTGAGGTGAGGCGGCGCCCGGCGGCCGGCGAAGCGGGGGATCAGCCCCCGAAGAGCAGGATCGTCAGTGTGACGCACAGGCCCCAGACGGCGGCGAGGACGAGCGGAAGGTAGAGATATTTCTTCCGCCACGGCCGGTTGCGGTGCCAGAAGGTGACCGGCGGAACCGTATCGAGGAAGCGCATGAAGCGCAGATGGTCGGAGTCGGTGGCTCCGCCGATCGGCGCCGGCGGCTCGACGTGGCGCTTGAAGCGCGGGCGGCGGGAATCGAGGCCCTCGACATCGCCGTTGGAGTGAAGGACGAGATCGGGCGCCAGGCCGAGATGGCGAAGCACGACCCGGTCGGGGCTTCCCGGAGCTCCGAGCTCGGCCGAATAGCCGCGCCGGACGAGGGCGTGGATCCGCTCGAGGACCGGCGACGGGGTGGGCGAGGGGGCCGGCAGGTCGGCCGGCGAGAGGGCCGGCGAAGGGGCCGGCGCCGACTGTGCGACCGCGAGCGTCGAGGGCGGCTCCGAAGGCTCCGGCGGAGCCAGGGTTCGGGCGCGGACGGGCGCGATCTCGATCTCTTCTGCCATCGGCCGCGGATAGCATGAGAGTATTAGTCGTGCAACACAGTCGGGGAGCCGCGGCCCGCGTTGCTTCGCGGTTTCGGAAGTGAAGGTGGATGCCGGATCAAGTCCGGCATGACGGGCTGGTGGCGGGTCGGAGTTCGGCATGACGGGCTGGTGCTGATCGAGGTCCGGTGACGCGGCGGGGAGGCGCGTTCCCGTCACCCCGGACTTGATCCGGGGTCCACCTTTCTACTCGGCGGCGAAAGCGAAAGGTGGATGCCGGATCAAGTCCGGCATGACGAGCTGGTGGCGGGCCGAGTTCGGCATGACGAGGCGGACTGGCCCTTGCCTGTCACCCCGGACTTGATCGGGGTCCACCTTTCTTCTCGGCAGCGGAAGTGAAATGTGGATGCCGGATCAAGTCCGGCATGACGGGTCGGCGCCGGATCGAGGTTGGCATGACGGGCTGGTGGCGGGTCGAGTTCGGCATGACGCGGTGGTCTGGGCGATGACCGACTTGTTCGAGCGGCGGGCGGAGCCCCGGATCACGGCCTTGTGAGGGGGGCGGGGGAGGGGACGGCCGCGACGAGCCGCCCCCTCCGGGGCTCGATCCTAGCGGCGGCGGCTGCGCTCGTAGGTCTGGACGCAATTGTCGGTGACCGTCTTGCTGCAGGCCGGATGGGCGCTCTCGGCGCCGGTCACGGTCGAGCCGGTGGCCGGGTCGACCATCGGTCCTCCGACTCCGGCGCCGGCGGCTCCGTTGAAGCCGGCGGGGACCACGGCCGGATCGGAGATGACCGCGATCCCGCGGGCGTCGCGCTCGGGGGCGGCGTTGCTCGGCTGGACGACCTGGCCCCCGGCCGGGGGCATCGCCGAGGCCACCGTCATCGTTCCGGTCGCTGTCGTGCCGGTCGGGGTGGTGCCGGTCGCGGTGGTGCCGGTCGTTCCGGTCGTCACTTCGGTCGTCATCGTTCCGGAATCGTCGCCGACATGGTCGGTGGTCGACCTCACCACCGTCCCGTCGGAATGATGGGTGGTGGTCTTGGTCTTGGTTCCGACGTCGACATCGACGTCGAGGTCGCCGTCCGGCTGGACCCCGACGTCGACGTCGGCGGCGGGCTCCTTGGTGGTGGTGGTGGTGGTCGCGGTCTGCGCGAAGGCCGCGCCGCTCAACAGGAGCGCAATCGCAAAAGCGGCATTTCTCATCGCATCTACTCCAAGGTTCACGAGTCTCGCGGCGCCGGCCGAGCGGGCGCCGTCGTCCCGCGGCCCATGCCGCGGGCGGTGAGGGATCAACCCACCAGGGCCGGGCTTTCTCCGCCCGGAACTCCGCCTGGGCGGCAGGCGCGCCGAGCCGTGGCAAGGGCGCGGCCAAACTGTATCGCGGCTGCGACGATCCAGATCAAAACGTCCGCGAGGGCATTGAGCAGGGCAGCCCCGACCAGGCCTTCCCGATGGAAGTCCACGGCGGTTATCGACCGGACCCAGGGCGGATCGAGCGGCTTCGGCGCCTCGCTGACCGGCCGCTACGCGCGCCGGAGTCGACGAGGCGGACGGCAACCGGATAGGGTCAAAATTCGGTGACAGTGCACTTATTTCCGGTCAAAATTCGGTGACAGTGCACTTATTTCCGGAGGAGCGGCGTGCAGGAGGCTGGGACGCCGAGGACCGATCCGCAGCCGTAATTAGTGCACTGTCACCGAATTTCCCGAGGGATCCGTCATCCCGGACTCGATCCGGGATCCACCTTTCCTGCAGCGCTGGAGGCGGCGAGAAAGGCAGGTGGATCCCGGGTCGAGCCCGGGATGACGGAGGGAGGCTGCCCGGTCACGGGGCAATTCCTCGGTGCCAGGCACTGGGGAAATTCCCCAGGCGTCGAGAAATCCGGCCCCATTGCTCGGTTCAGGCCAGCGCCGGATTGGCGATGGTTATCGAGCTGAGGCTGTCGTCGAACGTATCCTCGGTATCGTCCTTCAGCACCGTCACTCCGGGCGTCGGCGTCGCCATTCGGAGGGCGCCTACCGATGGGACGAGCCGGATCGCCTCGGCGCCCGTCCTCACCTCGAACGCCCCTTCGCCTTGCTCGAATTCCTCGTCGCAAAAGCATCCGGCGGTCGTTCCCGAAGGCCCGATCAGGATCAGGGACCCGGTTTCGTCGTGGGCGCGAAGGTCGCGATCCAGGGCGTCGACGCCGAGAAACGAGTCCTTGCGCATGTGGATGGCGGCGAGGTTTTCGACGTCTCCGCTTGCGACCCTGACCGTCGGCTGAGCGGCCAGCGCGTGACGAAGGGTGGCGAGGCCGGTCAGGAAGCCGGCGACCCCCGCGATGCTCCGCAGCGGCCGGATCGACTCCTCGAGCTGGACGAGAATTTCGTTGGTCGCTTCCGTGAAGCCCTTCAGCGGCGAGCCCTTCCCGGTGATGAGCAGCGCAAAGCCCGGGTTCAGATCGTCGGCGAGCGGCCGATAGTCGTTGAACCGGAACAGCGCCAGGAACACCGGAACCTGCAAGGGGAGAAGGTCGAGATCGAGCCTGAGCGGGTTTCTCGACCGCGGGGTCCCGGCCATCGGGAAAGTCGCTCGCGCGTGGGTCGCGGCGGCGCCGTCGATGAGGATCGCTTCGAGAGTGACGGTGGGCGTGATCGTCACCCGCGTCGGCGTCGGCGAGTCTTCGGTCAGCGGCACGAATTCCGGCATGAAGGTGAGGGAGATGGCGGCGCCCTGCAGGCCCTCGGCGTCCAGAGTATGAGCGTTGGCGAGGAAATCCGTTCCGGGCACGAGCGTCTCGAACTGATCCTCGCCCTTCTCACGTTCGACCTCCCACTTGACCTTCACTCTCACCGGAGCCTGCGACAGAGCGCGTCCGGCGCTGCCCAGGACGTTCTGGACGGCGGGAAGAAGCAGGGCCTCGCCCCCGCTCATCTCCCGGGCGGAGGACAGGATGCTCAGGTCGACCCTTTGGCCCGGCCGGACCGGCCCCGTCGCGTTCGAGACGATCCGAAGCGTTCCAAGCCAGTCTCTCAGCTGGTCTTCGAGATTCACGGCCATGGCGCGGGTTCCTTATGGTCGACGCCGCCGGAGCTGGCGGAGGGCCGGCTTGGACCCTTCCGGCCTCGCGACCCGTGACCCCCGTCACGGCTGGGAAAATTCGGTGACAAAATTCGGTGACAGTGCACTTATTTCCGGAGGAGCGGCGTGCGGGACGGCGACGACCGGAATCAGTGCACTGTCACCGAATTTCCACTGTCACAGAATTTCCGCTAGCCTCGGCCGTAATTAGTGCACTGTCACCGAATTTCGTTCCGGACGAAGGGGGAGAGGATGGGGCCGCTGAGCCTGGGCGATCCGGTGTTCGCGACCTATGCGGTCGCGGCGAGTGTGATGATCCTTTACGCTTCGGCGGTCGCGTGGCTGATGGTCTGGCGGATGATGAGGGCGAAGGGGGGCTTCAGGGCGCCGGAGGACCTTCGGCGGACGGCGCTCAACCCGGCTCCGGATCCGGCGCAGCTCGAGCCCAACGAGCGGGTCGAGCGGATCCGGCGGATCCAGCTCAACAATCTCGAGAATTTGCCCTTCTTCCTGGTCGCCGGCTTCCTCGTCGTCCTGACCGGGCCGAAGCTTTGGCTCGCCCGCACCCTCCTCTACGGCTATGTCGCCTCGCGGCTGCTCCACTTCGCCGCTTATGCGACGGCCCGCAACCATGAGACCCGGGCGGCGCTTTGGACGATCGGGTCGCTGATCCTGATCTTCATGGCCGTTCGGGTGCTGCTGGCCGCTCTCGGCGCCTGAGCCGGCGAAACGATCGGCCGGCGGCGCGCCCGATCGGGTCGAGGTCCCGGGCGGCCGAACGACGGCCTTTCGAAGCGGGAAGCGCTGTGCCAGGGAGCAAGCGAGGACCACGTCGGCAGGAGGCCCCCGAATGAAGGTTTCGAGACTGGCCGCGGCGGCGGCCGCAGCTTCGCTTCTCCCCGCCGGCGCCGGCGCCGGGGGCGAGCCGGCGCCGCTGTGCAATGTCGGCTATTCGGTGCCGAGGGTCACGGCCGACGCCCTGGCGGAGGTCAGCGACGTCGCGATCGTCGACGTCGGCGAGGTTGCCGTGGTCGGGCTCGAATGCCGGGTGAAGGGGGTGGTCCGGGCGGTCGAGCGGGGAAGCCTCTATGCCCCCGGACAGGCGCTCGACTTCCGGCTCAACTGCGCCGGCGAAGGGGCCACTTTGCGCCATCCCAACAGCCCGTGGCTCTATTCCGACGTTCCGATCGCGGGCCAGCCCGGGCTGCTCCACAACGACATGCGCTTCGGCCCGCCCGGACCGCATTTCCTCAACATCCGGCCGGCGGGGAGCCCGAAAGTGGCGGCCTCGGCGTCGGGCCAGTCGCGCAGCCTGTGCTGACGCGCGCGGGACCGCGGCGGTTGGAACGGAGTCCGCGCTTTCCTATTTAAACAGTAGCCTAGAGGCAGGAATTGGAGCTTCGCCATGGCCGGCGGATGGGCGCGCGACGGCGCGGTTCAGGACCAGATCGACGATACGATCAAGGACGCGGTGCTTGGCGCGCGAGCCCGGCTTCCGGCGGGCGAGGGGTCCGAATATTGCGAGGATTG
Source organism: Allosphingosinicella sp. (assembly GCA_036386795.1). Taxonomy (GTDB): domain Bacteria; phylum Pseudomonadota; class Alphaproteobacteria; order Sphingomonadales; family Sphingomonadaceae; genus Allosphingosinicella. Next base: position 10,575 of record DASVUZ010000027.1, on the reverse strand, counting down.
CGGCGAGCTGATCCCGGAGCGGCGGCGCGAGGCGCTTCCGGGCGCGAGGACCTGCATCGCCTGCCAGTCGGAGCGCGATGCCGAGGCCCGGCGCTCGGGCGCCGGGATCAACCGGCGCGGAAGCAAGGACAGCCAGCTGCGCTGAGCGGCCAGGGCTTCGCGGCCGCGGCCGCTCATGGCCCTCCGGATCAGCCCGAAGGGTCGCTGAAGGTCTCATAGTCGATGGTCAGCTCTTCGCCCTCGGCGATGTCGCGCCGGGCGGTGTAGGCGTAGTTCGAGTCGGTCTCGACATTGGCCCGGCCGCCGGGCTCGGGCTCGTTCAGGTACCAGCCGGGGGTGAGGTTGTTGAAATTGGCCGGGCAGCCGATTCGGCCGCCGCGGCGGATTCCGAAATCGTGGTAGAGGGCGCGCTCGGCCTCGCTCAGCCCCGCCTGGTCGAGCTCGGAGCTTTCGACCCAGACCAGAGGCACCCGGTCGTTGGCGAAGATGTTGGTTCCCTTCGGGATCGGGCGGATCGCGAACACGCCGATGCCGTCGATCTCCGACCGGCCGAGCCTCACCCAGACGCCCTCGTGCGGAAGCTTGGTCGCCATCGTCTCTTCCTTGTCCATCGCGCCCGCGGTCGAATATGGGGCGGCGGGTCAACGTGAAGGAGCGTGGAAAAGTGCCCAGGGGAGCCTGCCTGTGCGGCGCCGTCCGATTCGAGGTCGAAGGCGAGCTGCCCGGCCCCGACGCCTACCATTGCAGCCAGTGCCGCCGATCGTCCGGCCATTATTTCGCCTCGACCGACGTTCCGCGCTCGGCGCTGAAGGTCGAGGGGGAGGAGAATGTCGCCTGGTACCGGTCGTCGGCCAAGGTCCGGCGCGGATTCTGCTCGACATGCGGATCGCCGCTCTTCTGGGACCCGGACGGGCTCGACTGGACGGCGGTGGCGATGGGCGCGTTCGAGGGCCCGACCGGGACCCGGCTGGCCAAGCACATCTTCACCGCCGACAAGGGCGATTATTACGAGATCGGCGAGGACGGCCTGCCGCGGCACGAGCGGCCGCCGGGCTAGCGGCCCCGGCGCGGCCGGTCGACCGAGTCGCGAAGATAGGCGGTCCTCGCCTCGATCTCGGCTTGTTCCGGGGCCGACAGTCCGTCGCGCCCGTAGCGCCTCGCAAGCCGGCCGATCGCCCGGGCGTCGCGGCCGAGCCGCCGAGCCTCGCGAGCGGAAATCCGGCCGGACTCGCGGGCCCGGTCGATCCGGCGGTCGACGTCGCCCAGCGCCTTGCCGGGCGGGGGCGAGGGAAGCCGGCTGTCGGGGAGGAACGGGCTTGCGGACGGCACCGGGCCGTAGTCGCGCTTGCCGGCGATCTGGGCGGAGGCCGGCGCGCCGAGCGCGAGCGCGAGGAGGCAAAAGAAGGAAGGGCGCATGGCGAGGCTCCGCTCGGTTCGAAGCCGGCAAAGTCTTCCGGACAAGCTGAACGAGGGCCGAACCGGCGAGGCTATTTCGCGGAATCGGCCGAAGGATCGGGGGCCGCCGGCGGCGCCTGAGGCGCGGCGCCGGGCGTGACGATCCCGTTCGAGCGCGGATCCTCGTCGGTGCTCGCAATCCCCCAGGCCAGAGCGGCGAGTAGCGCCGCGACGATCGCCGCGAAGACGAAGCAGCCCCGCTTATTGTCCTTTGCGTCCTTGGTCATCGCCGACTTCCACTCCTGCCCGGGCCGGGAGGCGTGAACGGCCGGCGACGGCTCAGGTTGCGCCGGGCCGGATCAGCGGATCGAGCCGATCTTCTCGCCGTCGCGCCAGACGTCGCAGATCGGGCAATCCGAATCGCTCGCCGCCCGGGCCACCGCCTGGCGGTCGTCGTCCGCGAGAATGTCCTTGCGCTTGATCACTTCGCCGCCGGCATCGGCCAGCTTGTTCACACGGTAATGCCGCATCCCCGCCTCCCGCTGAGCGCTTCGAGCGTGCCTCAAGGGACCGGGGGGCGCAAGAGGGGAGGAGCGCCGGAGGGACGGTTTCGCGCAGGCCCGAGGGGCGCTAGACCCCTGGGCGAAGGCCTCGGGAAAGGTTCGACATGCTCGCTTGCGCCCTGATCGGGATCGCCGCCGCCGCGGCCGCCGCGCCGCCCGAGGCGCCGCCCTATCTCGCGGTTCCGAGGCCGCCCTGGCCGAGGGTCATGCTCCACCATCTGCTCTCGTCCGACGATTATCCCGCCGCCGCGCTTCGCAACGAGGAGAGCGGCGACACCGACTTCCGGCTGGCGGTGGGGAGGGATGGGCGGGTGACGGCCTGCGCCATCACCGGCTCGAGCGGGTCGTCGGCGCTGGATTCGGCGACCTGCCGGCTGATGAAGGCGCGCGCCCTGTTCGATCCCGCCCGGAGCCGGAGCGGGCGGCCGCTCGCCGGCCGGTTCGACGGAAGGATCAGCTGGCGGCTGGCGGAATAAGCGGCGGCGGACCGGGGCGGGTGAGCCGGCCCGGCCCCGGCTTCAGAAGCCTAGATCGTCGCGGTCGAAGGTCACCCGGCCGCCCAGGCCCTTGTCGCCGTCGATGAAGACGGTCGCGCTTCCCGGGCGCGGGCCGAGCACCAGGGCCTCGAGCTTGCCCCAGTAAGGCTCCTGCGTGTCGGGCAGGAACCGGCAGCGGCGGCTCGAGGCCCGGCGGGCCGGGTTCCACCGGCAGGCGATCGGGCGCAGCGCCGCGAACGGCTCCTCGGCGTTGCCGAGGAGGACGAGCTCGCCGCGCTCCCGGTCATATTCCATCGAGACGATCCCGTAATTCCTGCCGTCCTTGTGCATCGGCACTTCCTCGACATGGACATGCCCGGCGGCGGCGGCGGTCGCGCGAACGGGCCGGTCGCGGCATTCGGGCTGGGGCTCGGGGAACAGGTCTCTCGAAGCGATTCGGGCGACGAGGGCGTTCTTCTTCTCCCGGCTGAGCGGCGCCCTAAGCCCGAAATAGAGGTTACCGAGGGGATCGGCGGCGAGGCCTTCAATCTCCATTCCGATCTCGAGCGGCTTCTCGCCGAGCCCGCTTTTGTCGCGGCTCAGGATCGTGAATCGATCGGCGATCCCCCCGTCGAAAATCTTCCGCTCCAGGGCCGCGGTCAGCGACACCCGGTCGAGGACGATGAAGCGCCCCGCCCTGAGGCAGCCGCGAAGCGCGAACTGGCGGGCGGCGCGGCGCTTGCCGTTCTTGTTCCGGGAGTGGCTGGTGGTGGCGTAGACATAGCGGCCGTCGGCGGACACGGCGAGGCCCTCGAGGTCGTCGACGCCCTCGAGGCCCCGGACGGTTTCGACATCGCCGCCGCGACCGGAATCCTCGGAGTCCTCGTTAGCGCCTTCGCCTCCCTTGCCGACCGGCCGGCCGTCGAGGAAGATCCGGTGGCGATCCCCGTAGGCGAGCCCGCCGTCGCCGTCCGCCTCGAATCGAAGGATGGCGGGGGCCTCGTCGTCGACGACCAACACGTGATGGCCGGTGGCCGACGCGCCCGACGCCTCCTGGAGGTAGCGGGCGACCTGGTCGCTCGGCGCGGGCTCGATCCGCTTTCGGTCGTAGAGGTGCCAGATCATCAGCGCCGAATAGGCCGTGGCCAGGCTCGTCAGGAAAATGATTCCGGCGGCCTTGAACCTTTTGCCCGGTTCCCCGGAGTGCAGGTCCTCCAGGTTCGACAGGATCACGATCAGCCATGCCACCGCCAGCCCGAAATAGTCCGCCGCCATCCTGGTCCTCCCGACTGTTCCCCCGACCGCCCCCGGGCTCGGACGAGCCGCCGGCGCCGGGGAGTCGAAGGCTCTTCCGCCGCCTCCGGCCTGTCAAGCCGGGGAAGGAAGGCGGGCGGCGGCGGGGATTTCCGATCCGGGCTTGAGCCGGTCGCCGTTCCATCCCATGTAGAGCGGACACCGGCTCATCGCTTCCACACCGACAGGAATCCCTCCCACCATGGACCATCTGGACATCGTCAACGGCCTCGTTCCGATCGTGATCGAGCAGTCGAACCGCGGCGAGCGCAGCTTCGACATCTATTCGCGGCTTCTTCGCGAGCGGATCATCTTCGTCACCGGCCAGGTCGAGGACCATATGGCGACGCTGGTCACCGCCCAGCTCCTCTATCTGGAGAGCGAGAATCCGAAGAAGGACATCTTCATGTACATCAACTCGCCGGGCGGGGTGGTGACGGCCGGAATGGCGATGCACGACACGATGCAATATATCCGCCCGCGGGTCGGAACGGTGTGCATCGGCCAGGCCGCCTCGATGGGCGCCTTCCTGCTCTGCGCCGGCGAGCCCGGCATGCGGGTCGCCCTCACCAACGCCCGGATCATGGTCCACCAGCCCAGCGGCGGAGCCCAGGGCCAGGCCACCGACATCGAGATCCAGGCCAAGGAGATCCTTCGAATCCGCCACCGGATGAACGAGCTGATGGCCAAATATACCGGCCAGTCGATCGAGGCGATCGAGACGGCGGTGGAGCGCGACAAGTTCTTCAGCGCCAGCGAGGCGAAGGAGTTCGGCCTGGTCGATGAGGTGTTCGAGAAGAGGCCGGCGCCGGGCGAGGGCGACTCGACGCATCAGGCGGAGGCGGCTTAACGTCTCCATGCCCGGCGTGATTCCGGGGGCGGCAGAAGATGGACGCAGGATCACGTTCGGGACACAGCTTGCCTGGGACCGACCGATGCTCGGCTTGGCGCTCTTGGCGCCGCCTGCTATGACGCCGACATGAAATCCGATCGGAGCCTGTTCGACTCACCGGAAGCAGAGGCGCGGTCGGAAGCGCGCGCGGAAGCGGATATTCGCGAGGGCCGCGTGATCAGCCATGGCGCCGTGAGACGGTGGCTGCAATCGTGGGGTGGCCCCAGCCGTCTGCCGAGGCCGCGGCCGGGCGACTGATTTGGCGCAGATCCTCTGGACCGAGGAAGCGGTTGAGCATCTCGAAGCTATCGTCACCTACGTTTCCATTTGCGATCCCGCCGCGGCCCAACGCCTGGGGCGAAGGCTGATCGAACTCGCTAACAGTCTTGCTGAATTTCCGCACCGGGGCCGCGATGCCGGCAATGGCCGGCGCGAGATGACGGTCGTCCGGCCCTACGTGCTTCGCTATCGCGTCGAGGGCGATGATGTGTTGATCCTCCGAATTCGGCACGGAGCACGGGACGAAATGCGTGGATCCTGCGGTCCGGAGGAGATTTCGGTCATACTTTCTGCCGACGCCCTGCCGGTGGAAGGTGGATGCCGGATCAAGTCCGGCATGACGGAAGGGGTGCTGAAGTCGTGGCCGGCGGCGTGGACGGGGGTAAGCGGGGAACCGGGTGAGCCGAGCTTTGTTACGAAGCGTCCCATCCCTGGAAGGTAAGTCCATGAACCGCAACGTCACGATCGGCCTCGGCACTCTCATCGTCATCATCATCATCGTCGCGCTCGTCTTCTAGGGCGCCGAAGGGCGGGCCGGCGCCGCGGTCGGGGCCGGTCATCGGGCGTACAGGTTGCGGCCTTAGGGTCGGCTCGCCCGCTCCGGTGAGGATTTTCCGCTCATGCCCCTTCCGACCGCCGCTTTCCTTGTCGCCGCTCTCGCCCTGCAGCCTGGCCAGTCGCCCGCTCCGGGCGCTGCGCCGGCGCCTCTCGATTACGTCATCCTCGCCGACCAGGCGGGACGGGCGAGGGTCGGGCGGCTGATCGAGCGGCGGCCGGCCGGCGCCCGGCCGCTTCGCGAATCGACGGAAGGCGGAATGTGGTTCGTCGGCTGCATCACCGCCTGGCGCGACAATCCCGGGCAAAGGGACGACTGCCTCGATTCGAGGCTCCGGCGGCAGGGCCCGGCGGGGACGATCGTCCTCAACACCTATCATCCGAAGCCGGCGGGCGTCGCTCTGGCGGTGGCCTGTCACGGCCCCGGCGGAATCGGCCGGGCAGAGTTCCGGGCGAGTCCGGGACCGAGGGACGGAGCCGCGCTCGAGGCGTGCCTGGGACGGGCGATGGCGGCTTCGGCGGCCCCGGCCCGCCGGTGGGTCGGGGTCCGCTGGGCCCACCGGTTCGCGATCGAGGATCCGGCCGAGGCCCGGAGGCGGGCGGAGCGGGTTCTGGTGGTGGCGATCGACCATGTCGGAGTTCCGCGCGGCTCGACCGGCACTTGCCTCATCCAGGGCCGGGTGCTTCGCGAGGAGCGGGGAACGGGAGTCGCCGCCGGCTCGCTGATCGAGGCGGGGATCCCGTGCACCGCCGAGCGCTGGCCCCGCGACGGGCGGCGGGCGTCGATGGGCTCGATGGGCGAGGGCGGCTTCGGCCGGCTCTATTTGACCGCGACCCGCGACCTCGCCGATTTCGAGACGGCCGAGGAGTAGGAAATATCGAAGCGGACCCGGCCCTTGTCGCTGGGCGGGGCGAGGGCCACATGCCTGCCACCGAGCACTCGCGGGGGAACCTTCGGCGGAGCGGCGCACTTCCACCGTTCCGGCCTGTCTCCCGCGTTAATCAATAAGCCATTGTGGTCGTGCGATAGTGCGGGCTAGACTGGCCCTTCAGCAAAGGGCGGGCGCCGCCGGGCGGCCCCGTGAGGACGAGAATGACGAAGCTTAGCGGCAGCGACTCCAAGAGCACCCTCTACTGCTCCTTCTGCGGCAAGTCGCAGCACGAGGTCAGGAAGCTGATCGCGGGGCCGACCGTGTTCATCTGCGACGAATGCGTCGAGCTGTGCAACGACATCATCCGCGAGGAGACGAAGTCGTCGCTGGTCAAGACCCGCGACGGAGTTCCGACGCCGCTCGAGATCTGCAAGCATCTCGACGATTACGTGATCGGCCAGAGCCACGCCAAGCGCGTCCTGTCGGTCGCGGTCCACAACCATTACAAGCGGCTCGCTCACGGCTCCAAGGGCGGCGAGGTCGAGCTTTCCAAGTCGAACATCCTGCTCGTGGGCCCCACCGGCTGCGGCAAGACTCTTCTCGCCCAGACGCTGGCCCGGCTGCTCGACGTGCCGTTCACCATGGCCGACGCGACGACCCTGACCGAAGCCGGCTATGTCGGCGAGGACGTCGAGAACATCATCCTGAAGCTGCTCCAGGCCAGCGACTACAATGTCGAGCGGGCGCAGCGCGGAATCGTCTATATCGACGAGATCGACAAGATCAGCCGCAAGTCGGACAATCCCTCGATCACCCGCGACGTCTCGGGCGAGGGAGTCCAGCAGGCCCTCCTGAAGCTGATGGAGGGCACTACCGCCTCGGTTCCGCCGCAGGGCGGGCGCAAGCATCCGCAGCAGGAATTCCTCCAGGTCGACACGACCAACATCCTGTTCATCTGCGGCGGCGCCTTCGCCGGGCTCGAGAAGATCATCGCCGACCGCCTGCAGGGCAAGTCGATCGGCTTCGGCGCCTATGTCGCCGCTCCCGAGGAGCGCCGCACCGGCGAGATCCTCCGCCAGGGCGAGCCGGACGATCTCCTCAAGTTCGGCCTCATCCCCGAATTCGTCGGCCGGCTGCCGGTGATCGCCACGCTCGAGGATCTGGACGAGGTCGCGCTCGTCAAGATCCTGAAGGAGCCGAAGAACGCGCTCATCAAGCAATATGCCAAATTGTTCGACATGGAGGACGTGAAGCTGAGCTTCACCGAGGAGGCGCTAATCGCGGTCGCCAAGAAGGCGATCGAGCGCAAGACCGGCGCCCGCGGCCTTCGCTCGATCCTCGAGAACATCCTGCTCGACACGATGTTCGACCTGCCCTCGATGAACGGCGTCGACGAGGTGATGATCGACAAGGACGTGGTCGAGGGCCGCAAGGACCCGATCCGCGTCTATGCCGAGAAGCAGGGCGAGAGCGCGGCCTGACGCTGAAGGACAGCCGGCCGCTTCGGCTGGCCGTTCGCCCTGAGCTTGTCGAAGGGCTTTTCTTCCAGTTCTGAAAGGAAAAGGGGAGGGGCTTCGACAGGCTCAGCCCGAACGGGTCTCCTTCGGGCCCCGCTCGCTATTCCGGCCGGACGTTCGCCACCTTGTACTGGAAGACCTCTTCCTGGGTGAGGCAGCGGCGGGTCGAGCCGTCGCCGCCCTGCTCCTTCACGGCCTTCTGCCGGTACATGATGTCGGTGAGGAGCTTGCGCGAGACTCCCATCCGGATCAGGAAGTCGTTGTCCTCGCTGGCGAGGAGGGCGGAATCCTGCTCGATCTCGCCGATCAGGCCGACCGTGCTCTCCGTGCCCCGAAGCACCTCCGCCTCGATCGCGCCTCGGTCGCTGGTGTGGGTGAACATATGAACGACGAACTGGCCGCCGGGATCGACCATCCGGCCGCGGCCGCCCATGAACACGAAGTTGCAGGCGCTGAAGCAGGCCCAGCCGTCGGGAATCCGGGTGAAGGCCATGGACTGGCGGATCAGCTTGCCGGCCTCGGTTCCGGCGCGGGCGTCGCCGCCGGGCGAGCGGAGCCAGATCTGGTCGATCGGGTCGTATTTCTTGAGCGCTTCGGCGAGCCGGGCCGGGACTCCGCCGTCGATCGCGCCCTCGGCGACGAGGATTCGAATGCCGCCCTCCTCGCGGAGGGCGAATTGCATCGTCTTGTGCGCGGAGAAATTGAGCTCCTTCGGGCAGGTCGGATTGGCCGGGTCGACGGCCGCCTCCGCCAAGGACGAAGGCAGCAAAGCCGCCAGAGCCAGCAAGGCCGATCCGCGCCCCCGCATAAGATCAGGCCGCCAGCACGTAATTGCCGCCGCCGGGCTTGCGGCACATGCGCTTGTCGACCGTCGTCTCCTCGCCGTCGACGATGACGACGTCGGTGATCAGCATGCAGCTTCCGCCGTCCGCCGAGGCGCGCTGGTCGCGAACCGTGGACGAGCCCTTGACCCCGGGCCGAGTCTCGCTCTCCCAGGTCGAGGTGGTGCCGACTCCGCCGCGGACGGCATTGTCGGTCGCGGTCGCGGCCTGGACCTGCTCCTTGCAGTCGAGCTTGCGAATGATCGCGTCGGTGAGAAGCGAGGCGACCGGAAGGCCGGCCGCGATCAGAGCGCCCGGAGCACCGCCCCAGCCGCCCAACGCGGTCCCGGCGATTCCGCCGGCGATCGCTCCGAACATCCCGCCGCTCTTCTTCTTCTTGGGGGTGCATTTCTGCCCCGCCGAATCGGCGCCGCGCTCCTTGGCATAAGCGGGCGGCTGCACAGAGAGCAGCAGAAGCGGAACGCACGCGAACAGATACCGACGCATAAGATGAACTCCCCGAAGTGCCTGACCAGCCTTCCCGACAAGCGCTAATCCGGCCCTGTTACCGCTTCATGCCGCGGGCCCGGCGCCTGTGTTTCAATTGTCGCAGCCTCGCCTCCCGGCTTGGCCCAACCCCTAACCCATTGGCAGGTCTGCCATATTAGAAGGGTGCGGAAAAGGGCCAATCGGCGGCCCGGGTCGCCCCCCGGCCGCGGGCGGGCGCTTCGCCGCCGGCCAATCGCATTGATGACGGCAGCGCGGTTCCCATATAGGCTGCAAAGAAGGCCCAACGGCCCAGGTGGAGTTTCGAGTGACCCAGTCCTATCCCGTCCTTCCCCTTCGCGACATCGTCGTCTTCCCGCAGATGATCGTGCCTTTGTTCGTCGGCCGCGACAAATCGGTCGCGGCGCTCGAGAGCGCGATGGCGGCCGACAAGCAGATCTTCCTCGTCTCGCAGCTCGATCCGGCCGAGGACGATCCCGACCGCGACGCGCTCTACGACATGGGCGTGGTCGCGACCGTGCTCCAGCTCCTGAAGCTTCCCGACGGCACCGTCCGGGTCCTGGTCGAGGGCCAGCAGCGCGCCAACCTCGTCAGCATGGCGATGGAGGACCAGCATCTGGTCGCGGAGATCGACCCGATCGAGATCGAGGAGCCGGACGGGCCCGAGGTCGGCGCCCTGATGCGCTCGGTGATCGAGCAGTTCGAGAATTATTCGAAGCTGAACCGCAAGCTCCCCGCCGAGACCGCGGTCCAGCTGGCGCAGATCCCCGAGGCCTCGAAGCTCGCCGATTCCGTTGCCGCCAACATCAACATCAAGGTTTCCGACAAGCAGGCGCTTCTCGCCGAGCTCAATCCGGTCCGGCGGCTGGAGATGGTGTTCGCCTTCATGGAGGGCGAGCTCGGAGTCCTTCAGGTCGAGAAGCGAATCCGCAGCCGGGTCAAGCGGCAGATGGAGAAGACCCAGCGCGAGTATTACCTTAACGAGCAGCTCAAGGCGATCCAGTCCGAGCTCGGCGGCGGTGACGGCGAAGAGACCAACGAGCTTCAGGAGCTGCAGGACAAGATCGACAAGCTCAAGCTGTCGAAGGAGGCTCGCGCCAAGGCGACGTCGGAGCTCAAGAAGCTCAAGACCATGCAGCCGATGAGCGCGGAAGCGACCGTCATCCGCAACTACCTCGACGTGCTGTTGGGGCTGCCGTGGGGCAAGAAGAGCAAGCTCAAGAAGGACATAGCCCAGGCGCAGGAGATCCTCGACGCCGACCACTACGCGCTCGAGAAGGTCAAGGACCGGATCGTCGAGTACCTCGCGGTCCAGGCGCGGACCAACAAGCTCAAGGGCCCAATCCTCTGCCTCGTCGGGCCCCCGGGAGTCGGCAAGACCAGCCTCGGTAAGTCGATCGCCCGC